>NZ_DASWQI010000085.1:0-89400 GCF_036403745.1 Allosphingosinicella sp. | reverse complement strand
CGTCGTCGAGCGGCTGAACGGCGGGATCAGGGTCAGCGCCAATGGCGGCACCAGGCCGCTCTCGCTGTCGACCGCGCCCTTTCCCGCCTTCCCGACCGACATGCAGGCGCAGTTCATGGCGATGCTGACGCTGGCTGAGGGGACCAGCCTGCTGACGGAGACGATCTTCGAGAATCGGTACATGCATGTACCGGAACTAAACCGGATGGGTGCGGACATCGAGGTGCGGGGGCGCTCGGCGGTGGTGCGAGGAGTGCAGAAGCTCACCGGCGCGCCGGTGATGGCGACTGACCTTCGCGCCTCGATGAGCCTCGTCCTCGCCGGCCTCGCCGCTGAGGGCGAGACCGAAGTGCACCGCGTCTACCATCTCGATCGCGGCTACGAGCGGCTCGAGGAGAAATTGCAGGCGGTCGGCGCGGACATCGAGCGGGCCGGGGACTGAGCTAGCCCGCGGAGATTGGGCGCTTTTCCAACACTGGCGAATCGTGGTACACTGCGCCCACGAACGAAGCTGGAGCGAAGCCCATGCTGACGACGATGGCCCTTCTCCTCGCCGGTAATGCGCTGCAGGCGGCGCCATTCCAGGCCAACCCGGCGCCGGCCCTGCCCCCCGGCCAGACGATCGTGGTCGACGGCCAGAAGAAGCATTGGGACCCGCAGCGGATCGTCTGCAAGTCGCTGGACCAGCCCGGCTCGCGCCTCAACACGAAGCGGGTGTGCCAGTCGATGCTGCAATGGGCGGCGTCGAAGCGCGAGGACCAGCAGCTGCTCATCGAGAAGCAGTATAACGGGGCGCCGTAACCCGTCCGGCCGCCTGAATTGAACGCTGGCTCAACTTCCCGCGGGTCCGTCACCTGAATCCTGAACCACCGTTCGGGCGGGTGCGTCGGGTGAATGCTGAACCATCGTTGGGGCTGGGGTGATCCGATCATTCGGGTAACTGGCGACCGCCGCCACTGACGAAGCTGACGCCGGATTCACCGCCGCGCTGACCTCCCGCCTCAGGCGAGGACGTCGATGGCGTGGAGGGCGAGGCCGACGAGGCCGCCGACCAGGGTGCCGTTGATGCGGATATATTGGAGGTCGCGGCCGACCGCGCCTTCGAGGCGCAGAGTGACCGTCTCGGCGTTCCAGCCCCGCACCGTCTCCGACACCAGTTTGACGATGCCGCCGCCATAGGTCGCCGCGGCCCCGGCGGCGGTACGGCGCGCGAACTGGTTCAAGGCGGCGTTGAGCCGCGCGTCGCTCTGCAGCGTCTCGCCCAATTGCTTCAGCGCCTCGCCGAAGCGGCCCGCCAGCGCCGCCTGCGGATCGCGTGCCGCCTTGAGCAGGCCGGCGCGGCTGTTCTCCCAGAGCCCGCCGACCCATTCGCCGACGGCGGGATTGGCGATGACCTCAGCCTTCCAGCCCTCCACCTTGGCGCGCATCGCCGGATCGTGTTGCATGTCCCAGGCGAGGATCGCCAGCGCTTCCTCCGCCTTGGCGCGGAACGGATGCTTCTCGTCGATTGCCATGTCGATGGTGAGCTTCCTGAGCCCGTCGATGATCCCTTCGGCCAGCTTCTCGTCCAGCCCAGCGAGGCGGAGGAGCAGGTTCGCCCGGGTGTGGACCATCTTGCGGATGACGTCCTCGTTCGCGTCCAGGGTGCGCCCCGCCCAGGTGACCATCGCATCGAGGATCGGCACGTGGCGCTCGTCGGTCATCGCCGCCTCGAGCGTCTTGCCCAGCAGAGGCGAGATTTCGAGCGCCTGCAGCCGCGCCGAGATCGCGCTCTTCACCATCCCGCCCAGCCGCTCCTGATCGAGCGATTCGAGCATGTCGGCCAAAAGCCGCGACGCGCCTTCGCGCAGCCGCCCCTCGGGCGCCGGATTGGCGAGAAAGCGGCCGGCGGCGCCGGCGACGTCGACACCGCGCATCCGCCGCGCAATCACCGACGGGATCAGGAAGTTGTCGCGGAGGAAGGCGGCAAGCGTCTCGCCGATGCGGTCCTTGTTGCGCGGGATGATCGCCGTGTGCGGGATCGGCAGGCCGAGCGGGTGACGGAAGAGGGCGGTGACGGCGAACCAGTCGGCAAGGCCGCCGACCATCGCCGCCTCGGCAAAGGCGCGGACGTAGCCGATTGCGGGGTGGTAATGCTGAAAATGGCCGGCGAGCAGGAAGACCAACGCCATCGCCACGAGCAGGCCGGTGGCAATGACGCGCATCCGGCGCACCCCGCCGGGAAGCGGGACGGAGCGGGCGGAGCCGGGCCTTTGGCGGGAGCGCATGCTCCGCTCAAATGGCCCGGTCGCCCTTTGGTTCACTCCGCCGGCTGCGGCACGGCCTCGCCATGGCCACGCTCGTCGCCCGGCTTGTAGGTCAGCACCCGGCCGAACAGAGGCGCGATCCACTTCTCGAAGCTGTCGGCAAGGCTGAAGCCCGCCGGCACGATCAGCAACGTCAGCATCGTCGAGAGGATGAGGCCGCCGATCACCGTCACGGCCATCGGCTGGTTCCACGATCCGTCACCGCCGATGGCGAGCGCGGTCGGGGTCATGCCCGCGACCATCGCCACCGTCGTCATGACGATCGGCTGGGCGCGCTTATGGCCGGCGTCCATGATCGCCTCCCACTTCGGCACGCCCTTGCCCATCTCCTCCAGCGCGAAGTCGATGAGCAGGATCGAGTTCTTGGCGACGATGCCGAGCAGCATGAGGATGCCGATCAGCACCGGCAGCGAGGTCGCCATGCCGGCGATGTGGAGCGCGATCGCACCCCCCAGCGGCGCCAGCAGCAGCGAGCTCAGATTGACCAGCGGCGGCATCGCCCGGCGATAGAGCAGGACCAGCACCGCGAAGACCAGCAGCACGCCGGCGATCAGCGCGATGAAGAAGTTGATCAGCATCTCCTGCTGCCACTTGCTCTCGCCGGCCGCCGCATAATGGACGCCCTCGGGCAGCTCCTTCATCGCCGACAGCGCCATGATCTTCGCGCGCTGTTCGCCGCTCACTTCCTTGCCGGAGGCGAGGTCGGCGCTGAGCACGACGCGGCGCTCCTGGTTGTAGCGCTGGATCTGCGAAGGCCCGACCCCAAAGGTGACGTCGGCGATGACGCCCAAAGGCACCGTCGTCCCGCGCGAGGTCGGCACCGGCAAATTCTTGATCGTCGACAGATCCTTGCGGCTGTTCTCGTCGAGCGCCACCCGGATCGGAATCTGGCGGTCGGAGAGCGAGAATTTCGCCGCATTCTGGTCGATGTCGCCAAGCGTGGCGATGCGGATCGTCTGGCTGAGCGCGGCCGTCGTAACGCCGAGATCGGCGGCGAGGTTCATGCGCGGCTTGATGGTGATTTCCGGGCGCGGAAGATCGCCCTCGATGCGCGGATCGCGGATGCCCGGCAGGGTGCGCATCTGCTCGACGACCTTGCGCGCCGCTTCCTGGAGCTTGGCGGGATCGCTGCCGGCCAGCATGACCGACAGATCGCGCGAGCTGCCGCCGCCGCCATTCTGCGACTGGAAGGAGACGCGGGCGTCGGCGATCGACTGGAGCTTCGGCGCGGTCGCGCGCTCGAACTCGGTGCTGGTGCGGGTCCGGTCGGGCCGCAGCGTCATGACGATCTGGGCACTGGCGACGTCGACATATTCGACCGCCGTCAGCACCTCCGGCTCCTTCTTGAGCACTGCCACCACCTGGTCCGCGGCCTTTTCCGTCTGCTGCAGCGTGGTGCCGGGCACCATCTGGATGCTGACGCGGCTGGTCTCGACGTTGAGCGGCGGCTGGAACGTGAAGGGCAGGGTCGCGAAGGCCAGGATGGTGAGGCCGAAGGCGACGACGCCGATCAGCACCGTCCACCAGCGGTTGCGCAACGTCCAGCGCAGCACGGCCATGTAGCCGTCCATGATGCGGCCCTCGCCGTGGCTGGCATGGCCCTTCGCCTTGAGGAAATAGGCGGCGACCATCGGCGTGATGAGGCGCGCGACGCCAAGGCTCATCAGCACCGCGACGACGACGGTGAAGCCGAAATTCTTGAAGAACTGGCCGGCGATACCCGGCATCAGGCCGACCGGCAGGAACACGGCGACGATCGAGAAAGTGGTGGCGACGACGGCGAGGCCGATCTCGTCCGCCGCGTCGATCGACGCCTGGTAGGCGGATTTGCCCATGCGCATGTGCCGGACGATATTCTCGATCTCGACGATCGCGTCGTCGACCAGCACGCCGGCCACCAGGCTCAGCGCCAGCAGGGTCATGAAATTAAGGGTGAAGCCCATCAGGTCCATGATCCAGAAGGTCGGGATCGCCGACAGCGGGATGGCGAGTGCGGAGATGAGCGTGGCCCGCAGATCACGCAGGAACAGGAACACGACGACGACGGCGAGCAAGGCGCCCTCGATCATCGCCCGCATCGCCGCCTTGTAATTGTCCTTGGTATATTTGACCGAGTTGGACCGCTTGACGAAGTGGACCCCCGGATTCTCCTTCTCGATCTTGGCGAGCTCCTTTTCGGCGCCGTCGAACACGGCGATGTCGGAGGCGCCGCGCGAGCGGACGATGCCGAAGCTGACCACCGGGCGGCCGTTCATCTTGGCGAGCGAGCGAACCTCGCCGTAGCTGTCCTTCACAGTCGCGATGTCGGCGAGCTTCACCGTGCGGCCGTTGCCGACGCTGATCTGGGTCTGGCCGAGCGAGAAGGCGTCGTTGGCGTTGCCGAGGATGCGGACCGACTGCTCGGTGCCGGCGATCTCCGCGCGGCCTCCGGCGGCGTTGGTGTTGGTCGCGCGCAGCTGGTTGTTGACCTGCGCCGCGGTGACGCCCTGCGCCTGCATCTTGGCGGGATCGAGGATGATGCGGATCTCGCGGCCGACATCCCCGTGGATCTCTACCTTCTGCATGCCGTCCACGCCGAGCAGGCGGCGGGTGACCGTGTTCTGCACGAACCAGCTCAATTGCTCGAGCGTCATGTCGGTCGCTTCGATCGAGTAGGCCGCGATCGACCCGCCGTTGATCTGGGCGCGGATCACCTGCGGCTCGATGATGCCTTCCGGAAGATTGCCGCGGATCTGGGCGATCGCGTCGCGGACGTCCGTGGTGGCGCGGTCGACCGGCGTCTCGATGGAGAATTGGACGAAGGTGCCGGAATTGCCCTCGCTGATCGTCGAGTTGATCTCGTCGACGCCCTCCAGATTGCGGACCGCCGCCTCGACCTTCTGCGTGACCTGGTTCTCGAGCTCGGTCGGCGCGGCGCCGGGCTGCGAGATCGACACGAACACCGCCGGGAAGGTGATCTCCGGATTCTGGTTCACGTTCATCCGCATGAACGAGACGAAGCCGGCGAGGGTCAGCGCCGCGAACAGGACGAGCGCGGGGACCGGGTTCCGGATCGACCAGGCGGAGATGTTGCGGAAGTTCATGACCGGTCTTTCGTCTCTAGGATCAGCGCGGTGTGGCGTCGCGGACCGGGATGATCTTGTCGTTGACGTTCAGGAACGCGCCTGCCGAGACCACCACCCGCTCGACGCCCGAAAGGCCTTCGATGACGCTGACGCCGCGGTCGCCGACCTGGCCGATCGTCACCGGATGGCGCTGCACCCGGTTGTCCGGCCCGACGATGTAGACGAAGCTGCCCTTGTCGTCGCTGAGCACCGCCGATTGCGGCAGCAGCGGCACGTTGGCCGAGCCCGCCGTCAGCGTCACCGTCGCGAAGCCGCCGGGACGGAGCGCCGCCTGGTACGGCACCGAGACGCGGGCGATGCCCTGGCGGCTGTTGGCGTCGACCAGCGGCGAGACCTGCCACACGGCGCCCGCGATCTCGATCGGCGTGCCGGTCGGGTTGACCGTCGCCGGCAGCCCGGGGCGGACGTTGACCAGATCGGAATCGCTGAGCTTTGCCTGGACTTCCATCTGGCCGCCCTGGGCGATGCGGAACAAGGGCCCGGAGCCCGAGCTCACCACCTGCCCCGCCTCGACGTTGCGGGCAAGGACGAGGCCGGCGGCCGGCGCGCGGACGCTGAGGCGGCCGATGCGGGCGCGAGTTTCGCCGAGCTGGGCCTGGGCGAGCCGGACGCGGGCGTTGGCGGCGTCGCGGGTGGCGCGCTTGGTGTCGAGATCGGCCTTCGAGATGAAGCCGCGCGAGACGAGCGCCTGGGCGCGGTCGAGATTGGCCTGGGCAAGGCGGGCGTCGGCGCGGGCGACTTCGATCTGGGCGCCCTGCTGCTGCGCCTGCTGGGACTGGACCGAACGCTCGATCACCGCCAGCTCCTGGCCGGCGCCGACCCATTGGCCCGGCTCGACCATGACCTTGACGACCATGCCGCCTTCGCCGGCGATGCCGACGGGCATGTCGCGGCGGGCGGCGATGGTGCCGGTGGCGCTGATCGTCTTGGCGATCGCCTGGCGGCCCGGGACGATGACCGTGACGCGCGGCGCGGGCCCGGTCTTGCCGCCGGATTGCGCGGCGGCGGCCGCGGCCTGGGCGGTCTTCGACGACTTCTTGCCGACGCCGAGCACGACCATCGCGACGATGATCGCCACCACGACGATGGCGACGCCGAGGATCAGGTTGCGCCGGCGGCGGCGCACGGCGGCCCCGTCGTCGATCACCTCCACATCAAGGGCGCCACGGCCCCATTTGGGCGATTCGTAATTCATTGCCGTCATCTTCCCCAACCCGCTAGGCGGCACGCCGCTTCGGCTAACTGTGTTAGCCGAATATATCACCAGCCTCAAGCCTGTTTTCGCCGCACCCCAACCCCGTTATGCAGCGGAACCGGTTTGTACCTTTGTTGTTGGATGAACGCCACCCGCTGTTCGACCAACGACACGTCACAGGGGCCGGAAGAGGAGGGAAATCATGAACCTGCTGGCAGACCATGGCTGGATCGCCTGGATCATCATCGGCGGCCTCGCCGGAATCATCGCCAAGGCGATCATGCCCGGCCGCGACCCGCAGGGGTGCATCGTCACCATCATCCTCGGCATCGCCGGCGCCGTCCTCGCCGGATGGCTCGGCCACCAGTTCCACTGGTACAAGAACAGCCAGGGCGCAGGGTTCATCGCCGCCATTATCGGCGCGATCATCATCCTGTTCGTCTACCGGCTGATCGCCGGGCGCCGCCGCTACTAGGGTCCGTACTCGATACCGGCAACGGCCATGACGAGGCGGAGAGGTGGTCAGGGCTAGGCGCGAGGAGGGAGCGATGGTGATCCATCGTGACCGACGAGCAACGACGCCATGGCCGCCTCGCCGCTTCGCCGCTTCGCGGTCGCCCGGAGAAGGGCAGCGGCTACGTCGCGGCGCTTGTGCGGGCAACCAGCCCGCCCCGCGCACCGCTCCTTGCCGGTGCCCTTCTCTGGGCGATCCCGGCCATTGCCCGTTATGAGTCCAGACCCTAGCCGTGCTGGAGGAGGATGCCGCGCTCCCTGGGCGCCCCGCGCCGGGCGGAGCTTTCCTGCTGCTCGATGTTGCGTTCGAAACGCTCAAGGAAATCCTGCCCTATGCTGGTCTTGGCGACGAAGACGTTGCGGCGGTCCGCCTCGTCGCGGACCCGGCGCAGATAGCCGAGCGTGCCCAGCGTATTCAAGGCGCGCGTGATCACCGGCTTCGAGACGCCGAGGATGTGGGCGAGCCCGCGCACCGTATGGGGCCCGGGGGTCAGATATACCAGAAGCAGCAGCGCCATCTGACGGTTGGTGAGGTCGGGCTGCCCTGACCGCACATAGCCGATCAGCGTCTGCATCCAGCTCCTGAGAGCGCGCTCTGACACTGGCCAATCTCCAATCCAAGTGCGGCTTATTTCGGCTGTAAAACCATGGAGAGGAGGTTTCGTTGCTTATTTGTCTGAGATTTCGACGCAAAAATCGAACGGTCTGTTAGCGGACGTACCGCGCGGACAGTGCCGACCATGCCGCGCGAAGCCCCAGCGCGTCGCCGCCCTTGGGCCGGCCGGGGCGGGAGGAGGCGCGCCAGGCGAATGTATCGAAATGGGCCCAGGGCGTTCCTTCCGGCACGAATTTGCGCAGGAACAGGGCCGCCGTGACGGCGCCCGCGAAGCCGCCGTCGGAGGCGTTCGCGAAGTCGGCGATGTCGGAGGCGAACATCTCGTCATACTCGCCCCACAGCGGCATCCGCCACACGGGATCGCCCGTGCCGGTGCCGCCGTCGAGGAGGGCGGCGGCGAGCTTATCGTCATTGGCGAAGAGGGCCGGGAGGTCGGGGCCAAGGGCGACGCGGGCGGCGCCGGTCAGGGTCGCGAAGTTGAGGATCAGCTCCGGCGCGGCTTCGGCAGCCTTGGCGAGGGCATCGCCAAGGATCAGGCGGCCTTCCGCGTCGGTATTGCCGATCTCGACGCTGAGGCCCTTGCGGCTCCTCAGCACGTCGCCCGGGCGGAAGGCGGCGCCGGAGACGGCGTTCTCGACCGCCGGGATGAGGAGGTGGAGGCGGACCGGGAGGTTGAAGCGCATCACGAGCTGCGCCAGCGCCAGGGCATGGGCTGCGCCGCCCATGTCCTTTTTCATGAGGCGCATGCCGGACGACGGCTTGATGTCGAGCCCGCCCGAATCGAAGCACACGCCCTTGCCGACGATGGCGACGCGCGGCGCCCGCTGGTCGCCCCATTCCAGCTCGATCAGCCGCGGCGCCCGCGCTTCCGTCGCGGCGCGGCCGACGGCGGCGATCATCGGATAGCCTTCCTCCAGCCCCGCGCCGGAGGTGACTGTCACGATCGCCCCAGTGCCGTCCGCGACCTGCCGCGCCGCCGCCTCGAGCTCGGCCGGCCCGAGATCGCCCGCGGGCGTGTTGACCAGATCGCGCACCAGGGCCGTCGCGTCGGCAAGCGCCACGGCCTCGTCGATCCGCGCTGGCTCGGGGGTGAGCAGGACGCGCGGCCCCTTGCCGTCCTTGGGCGCCTTGTAGCGGTCGTAGCGATACTGGCCGAGGAGCCAGCCCAGGGCCGCCGCCCCGGGCGCGGCACCCTCGATGCGGTATTTGCCTTCGGGCAGGCTCTCCGCCGCTTTGGCGAGGTCCCAGGGGCCGAGCATTCCCGCGTCGGCCACGCCGAGGGCCGCCGACCAATGGTCCCGGTCGCCGGGCAGGATGGCGATCTGGTTCGGCTTGCCCTCGAAGCCTTGCGCCGAGGCGGCGTGGCGGGCGCGGGCCGGCTGGGCGTTCAGCCAGGCCTCGCGGCGCCCCGTATCGACGAGGTGGAGAGCGATGGCGGCCTGGCCCTTGTCGGGCTGGAGGAGGGTTCCGAATTCGTTCATGTCCGCTCCTCTAAACCCGGCACGAACGCGGCGAAAGCCGTTCCCTTGCGACCCCTTGAGTCCCGCTGCCGCCTCGCGCATGCCTTCGCGCGGCTGGCCCGGAGGAGATGTGACGATGAAGACCTGGTTCAAGGCGACGATCATGGCGAGCTGCATGACCGCCATCGCCCTTCCCGCGGGCGCGGTTCAGGCGCCGGCGCAGCGGCCCAACCCGTTCGCGGCGGAGAGCAACCTGCCGTTCCACGCGCCGCGCTTCGACGTCATCCAGGACGCCGATTACCAGCCCGCCTTCGAAGCCGGCATGGCGGAGCAGGCCGCGGAGATCGCGCGCATCGCTGACAACCCGGCGCCGCCGACGTTCGACAACACCATCGTCGCGATGGAGCGGTCGGGGCGGATGCTCGACCGGGTCAACGAGGCCTTCTCCGGCGTGGTCGGGGCGAATACCAACCCGGCGCTCGACAAGGTGCAGGAGATCGAGACTCCGAAGCTCTCGCAGCACCAGGACGCCATCTACCTCAACCCGAAGCTCTTCGCCCGCGTCCAGTCGGTCTACGACCGCCGCGCCAGGCTCGGTCTCAATGCGGAGCAGAAGCAGCTGGTCGAGGTGGTCTACCAGCAGTTCGTCCATGCCGGCGCGAAGGTCTCGCCCGCCGACAAAGAGAGGCTCAAGGCGCTCAACACCGAAATCTCTTCTCTCGAAACGTCGTTCCAGCAGAAGCTCGTCGCGGCCGCCAAGGCCGGCGCGCTCGTCGTGGATTCGCCGGCGGGGCTCGCCGGCATGGACAAGGGCGCGATCGACGCGGCAGCGCAGGCGGCGAAGGAGCGGGGACTGCCCGGCAAATGGGTGCTTCCGCTCCAGAACACGACGCAGCAGCCGGCGCTCTCCTCGCTCGCCGACCGCGCGGCCCGTCAGGCCCTGTTCGACCACAGCTGGAACCGCGCCGAGCGTGGCGATGCCAACGACACCCGCTCAATCATTGAGCAACTCGCCCAGCGGCGCGCGCAGAAGGCGGCTTTGTTCGGCTATCCGACCTGGGCGGCCTACGTGCTCTCCGACCAGATGGCGAAGACGCCGGCGGCGGTGCAGCGCTTCATCGCCCAGCTGGCCCCTGCGACGACGGCCGAGGAGAAGCGGGAGGCGGCCGAGCTGCAGGCGGCGATCCGCTCCGGCGGCGAGAATTTCGAGCTCAAGCCCTGGGACTGGCAGCGTTATTCGGACCGCGTCCGCAAGACGAAATACGATCTGGATGAGGCGGAGATCCGCCCCTATTTCCAGCTCGACCGCGTCCTCGAGGACGGCGTCTTCTACGCCGCCAACCAGCTCTACGGGATCAGCTTCAAGGAGCGGAAGGACATCCCGGTTTACCAGCCGGATGTCCGGGTGTTCACCGTCTACGACAAGGATGGGTCCGAGCTCGGGCTCATGTATTTCGATTATTTCAAGCGCGACAACAAGAATGGCGGCGCCTGGATGTCGAACTTCGTCGGCCAGTCGAAGCTGCTCGGCACCAAGCCGGTCGTGTACAATGTCGCCAACTTCACCAAGCCCGCACCCGGCCAGCCGGCGCTGCTGAGCTTCGACGACGTGACCACCATGTTCCACGAATTCGGCCATGCGCTGCACGGCCTGTTCGCCAGCCAGACCTACCCGACCCTGTCGGGCACCAACGTCGCGCGCGACTTCGTCGAGTTTCCCTCGCAGTTCAACGAGCATTGGGCGCTCGATCCGAAGGTGCTGGCGCATTACGCCCGCGACTATCGCACCGGCGCGCCGATGCCGCAGGCGCTCGTCGACAAGATCAAGCGCGCATCGAAGTTCGGCCAGGGCTATGCGCTGGGCGAGCTGATCGCGGCCGCGCAGCTCGACCTCGCCTGGCACGACCTGCCGGCGAGCGCGCCGCGGCAGAATGCCGACGCGTTCGAGGCGGCGGCGCTCGCCAAGACCGGCCTCGACGTCACCGACGTGCCGCCGCGCTACCGCTCGTCCTACTTCCTCCACATCTGGGCCAACGGCTATTCGGCCGGCTATTACGCCTATCTGTGGACGCAGATGCTCGAGAACGACGTCTATGCCTGGTTCGAGCAGCATGGCGGCCTCACCCGCGCCAATGGCCAGCGCTACCGCGACATGATCCTGTCGAAGGGGCATACCGAGGATTACGGGCCCATGTTCCGCGCCTTCTACGGCAAGGATCCGGACATCGGCCCGATGCTCCAGGACCGCGGCCTCGCACCCACGCCGGGCGACAAGTAAGCCACCACGCCGCCACTGCCATTCTTTTCGGAGACCCGTCGACGATGAACCCCCGCGCCTTTTTCCACCTCGTCCTGATGGCGAGCTGCCTTTCGATGCCCTCCATGCCGGCGGCGGCGCAGGAGGCGCGGGCCAACCCGTTCGCCGTCCCCAGCACCCTGCCGTTCCAGGCGCCGCGCTTCGACATCATCCGCGACGAGGACTATCAGCCCGGCTTCGAGCAGGGGATGGCGGAGCAGGCGGCGGAGATCGCCCGCATCGCCGACAACCCGGCGGCGCCGACCTTCGACAACACGATCGCCGCGATGGAGCGCTCCGGCCGCATGCTGCAGCGCGTCCAGGCGGCGTTCGGGGCGGTGAACCAGGCCGATACCAATCCGGCGCGCCAGGCCGTGCAGAAGGTGGAGGCGCCGAAGCTTGCCGCGCATAACGACGCCATTTATTTGAACCCGAAGCTGTTCGCGCGGGTGCACACACTGTTCGCGCGGCAGGCGTCGCTCGGCCTCAATGCCGAGCAGCGCCAGCTCCTCCAGATCGTCCACCAGCGCTTCATACGTGCCGGCGCCCAGCTTTCGCCAGCGGACCAGACGAAGCTGCGCGCGCTGAACGGCCAGCTGTCCAGGCTCCAGACCCAGTTCCAGCAGAGGCTCCTCGCCGCCACCAAGGCGGGCGGTCTCGTCGTGGACGACCCGGCGCAGCTGGCGGGCCTCGGAGACGCTGGCATCGCGGCGGCGGCGCAGGCGGCGAAGGAGCGCGGCCTTGCGGGCAAGTGGGTGCTGCCGCTCCAGAACACGACGCAGCAGCCGGCGCTCGAATCCCTCTCCGACCGCGCGACGCGCCAGAAGCTGTTCGAACAGAGCTGGACCCGCGCCGCCAGGGGCGATGCCAACGACACCCGCGCCACCTTGGCCGAAATCGCCGAGCTGCGCGCCCGGAAGGCGGCTCTGCTCGGCTATCCCGACTGGGCCTCCTACGTCCTCGCCGACCAGATGGCGAAAACGCCGGCAACGGCCGAGGCGTTCATGGCCAAGCTCATCCCGGCGACGGCCGCGCAGGAGCGGCGCGAGGCGGTGGATATCGACCGTGTCATCAAGGCCGGCGGCGAGAGCTTCACCGTCCAGCCGTGGGATTGGGAGCGCTATGCCGAGCGCGTTCGCAAGGCGCGCTTCGACCTCGACCAGAATGAGGTGAAGCCCTATTTCGAACTCAACACGGTGCTCGAGAAAGGCGTCTTCTACGCCGCCAACCAGCTCTACGGGGTGAGCTTCAAGGAGCGGCACGACATACCGGTCTACAATCCGGACGTCCGGGTGTTCGAGGTGTTCGACCGCGACGGCAAGCACCTCGGCCTGTTCTACTGCGACTATTTCAAGCGCGACAACAAGAATGGCGGCGCCTGGATGTCGAGCTTCGTCGGCCAGTCGAAGCTGCTCGGCACCACGCCGGTGGTCTACAACGTCGCCAACCTCCCGAAGCCGGCGCCGGGCCAGCCGGCTTTGATCAGCTTCGACGACGTGACGACCATGTTCCACGAATTCGGCCATGCCCTGCACGGCCTCTTCCAGAACCTGACCTATCCCGGCCTCGGTGCCTCGGCGCGCGACTTCGTGGAGTTCCCGTCGCAGTTCAACGAGCATTGGGCGCTCGATCCCAAGGTGCTCGCCCACTATGCCGTCCACTACAAGACCGGCGCGCCGATGCCGCAGGCGTTGGTCGACAAGATCCGCAAGGCCGAGCGGTTCAACCAGGGCTATTCGCTGGGCGAGCTGATCGCCGCGGCCGAGCTCGACATGCGCTGGCACGCGCTGCCGGCGAGCGCCGGGCGGCAGGATCCGGACGCGTTCGAGGCGGCGGCGCTGACGAAGATGGGTCTCGACGCCGAGCACGTGCCGCCGCGCTACCGGTCGAGCTACTTCTCCCACATCTGGGCGGGCGGCTATGCGGCGGGCTATTACGGATACCTGTGGACCCAGATGCTCGAGAACGACGCCTTCGCCTGGTTCGAGAGCCATGGCGGGCTCACCCGGGCCAATGGCGACCGCTTCCGCGACCTCGTCCTGTCGCGCGGCCACAGCCAGGATTACGACACGATGTTCCGCGCCTTCTACGGCAAGGACCCGGACATCGGGCCGATGCTGGCGGACCGGGGCCTCGCGCCCCAATAGGGCCCGTCACCAGCCGCGGCTGCCGGGATGGATGCGTGCGTCGGTCGAGGCGAAGTCGCGACCGGTGCACAGGATCGGCCGGTCGAGCCGCTTCGCCATGCAATAGACCATGATGTCGAGCATGTTGAGCTTGCCGCCCCGCCCGTTGCCGCGCCCGTAGAGGCGGTGGGCTTCGATCGAGAGGGCGGCGTCCTCGGCTGTAAAAGATATCGTCGTGGCCCAATTAACAAGGAGGTGGTTCAACATCTCCTGCGCTGCCTGGTCCGGCGCGTTCCCCTCGCGGGAGGTGACGAGGTTGAACTCGACGAGGACGGGGGATGGGATCAGCGCAGGTTCGCTGAGAAGGGCCCTCCTAAGCGCCTGCCAGCCCTCCTCCTCCGAGGCGATGGCGATCAACGCCGACGTATCGACGATCACTTGGGAAGGCCGCGCTCGTCGTAGGTTGCCTCATCAAACTCTGCCATGGTCTTCCAGCGCCGCGGGGAAGCGGCTGCCCGGTGAACAAGCTCATCGAATTCGGCGATACGGGCGGCGATGTCGTCGTCGTCATTCGTCGGAACCGGCAGTGCGTCGAGCGCCTCTTCGATAACGTCCGCCTGGCTCCTGCCGGCTTTGGTCAGAAGCGCAAGCTTTTGGGCTGCCCTGTCGGACCGGATCGTGATCGGCGTCTGCTGGCGGCGGGGTCTCATTCCTTGCTCCTACCACAACGTACTTGCACGTTCAATCAACTGTGCAAGTACGCACTCAATCCAGCGCGTCCGTCCGGCTACCGAGCGGCGCGTCCTTCACCCGCATCACGGTCTTCAAATTCATGAATTCGTGGAGGCCGTAGCGGCTGAGTTCGCGGCCGTAGCCGGAGCGCTTGATGCCGCCGAACGGGGCTTCGGGGGCGGAGGCGAGCATTTGGTTGACCGCAGTCATGCCCGCCTCGATGTCTCGCACGAAGCGCTCCTGCTCGGCCGGCTCGCTGGTCCAGACGGAGGAGCCGAGGCCGAACGGGATGTCGTTGGCGATGCGGATGGCGTCGTCCAGGTCGGCGGCGCGGAAGACCATGGCGATGGGGCCGAATATCTCCTCGGCCATGAGCGCGCTGTCGAGCGGCACGTCGGTGATCACGCCGGCCGACAGGAAGGCGCCGGGCCCGTCCAGACGGTCGCCGCCGAAGGCGAGGGTGGCGCCGACCGCCTTCGCCTCGTCGAGTTGCTTCAGCACTGTGTCCCGCTGCTCGGCGCTGGAGAGGGGACCCATGTCGGTGTTCGGGTCGAATGGATCGCCCGCCTTTACCGCTTTCATGGCGGCGGAGAATCTGTCGAGGAAGGCATCGTACACGTCGGCGTGGACGATCATCCGCTTGGCGCAGATGCAGGACTGGCCGGTATTCTGGATCCGCGCCTTCACGCCCTGCTTCACCGCCTCGTCGAGATCGGCCGACGGCATGACGATGAACGGGTCCGAGCCGCCGAGCTCCAGCACCACCTTCTTGAGCGCCTTGCCCGCCGCTTGCGCGACCGACTGGCCGGCGCCTTCCGAGCCGGTCAGCGTCACCGCGGCGACCCGGTCGTCGGCGATGAGCTCCGCAACGGCGCCGGACTTGATGGCGAGGTTCTGGAACAGGCCCTCCGGCGCACCGGCGGAGGTCACCATTTCCTCGATGAGCCCTGCGACGCCCTGGACGATGCTGGCGTGCTTCAAGAGACCGACATTGCCGGCCATGATCGTCGGCGCGAGGAAGCGCACCACCTGCCAGTAGGGGAAGTTCCACGGCATAACGGCGAGGACCGGGCCGATGGGGAGCCAGTGCAGCTCGGCGGTGCCGCCGGTGGCGAGCGCCTGCTGCTGGGGCTCCAGCATGGCGGGGCCGTCCTTGGCGAAGACGCGGAAGCCGGCGACGCATTTCTCGACCTCGGCGATGGACGTCGCATAGGTTTTGCCCATCTCCAGGCTCGCCATCCGCGCCAGCCGCGCCTTTTCCGCCTCGAAGCGGTCGGCGACGCGGGAGAGGAGGGCGGTGCGCTCCTCGTAGGATGTGGTGCGCCAGTGGCGGAAAGCGGCGGCGGCCTTGGCGACTCTGGCCTCGAGTCCGGCGGGCGTCAGCTCGGGATAGGTGGCGATCTCCTCGCCGGTGGCCGGGTTGACGCTCCGAAACATCGAGGGCTCCTTCTAGGCTGGGATGGGGACTCCGAACAGGTCGTGCTCGTCGGCGTCTTCGACCTGAACGCGGACGATGTCGCCCTGGCGCAGCGCTCCGGCGTCGCGGAGGTGCACTTCGCCGTCTATCTCGGGCGCGTCGGCCTTGGAGCGGCCGGTGGCGCCGCCTTCCTCGTCGACCAGGTCGACGATCACGTCGATCTCGCGGCCGACCTTGGCCTCGAGCTTCGCGGCGGAGATGCGGGCGGTGAGGTCCATGAGGCGGGCATAGCGCTCCTCCTTGACCTCTTCGGGCACCGCGCCGGGCAGGCTGTTCGCCGCCGCGCCCTGCACGGGCTCGAACCGGAAGGCGCCGACGCGGTCGAGCTGCGCTTCCTGGAGCCACTGCATCAGATAGTCGAAATCGGCGTCGGTTTCGCCGGGAAAGCCGACGACGAAGGAGGAGCGGATGGCGATGTCGGGGCAGATTTCGCGCCAGCTGCGGATCCGCTCGAGCACCTTGGCTTCGTTCGCCGGCCGCTTCATCGCCTTCAGCACCGACGGCGCCGCGTGCTGGAACGGAATGTCGAGATAGGGGAGGACGAGCCCTTCCGCCATTAGCGGGATCACCCGGTCGACGTGCGGATAAGGGTAGACGTAGTGGAGGCGGACCCAGGCGCCCAATTTGCCGAGCTCGCGCGCGAGGTCGGTCATATGCGCGCGGACCGGCGCGCCCTTCCAGTTCCATTCGGCGTGGCGCAGGTCGACGCCGTAGGCCGACGTATCCTGGCTGATGACCAGCAGCTCCTTCGTGCCGGCGGCGACCAGCTTCTCGGCTTCCCTGAGGATCGCGTCCGGACGGCGGCTGACGAGGTCGCCGCGCAGCGACGGGATGATGCAGAAGCTGCAGCGGTGGTTGCAGCCCTCGGAAATCTTCAGGTAGCTGTAATGGCGCGGCGTGAGCTTGAGCCCGCCCTCCGGCACCAAGTTCAAATAGGCGGACGGCGGCATCGGCGCGGCGACGTGGACCGCGCCGACCACCTCTTCATATTGATGCGGCCCGGTGACGGCGAGGACGCCGGGGAATTTGGCGCGGATCACATCCGCTTCCTTGCCCATGCAGCCGGTAACGATGACGCGGCCGTTCTCGGCGATCGCCTCTCCGATCGCGGCCAGGCTCTCCTCCTTGGCGGAATCGAGGAAGCCGCAGGTGTTGACCAGCACGACGTCGGCCTGGTCGTAGTCCGGCGACAGCTGATAGCCGTCGGAGCGCAGCTTGGTCAGGATGCGCTCGGAATCGACCAGCGCCTTCGGGCAGCCGAGCGAAACCATGCCGACCTTGGGCGGGGAGGGGAGTTCTAATGCCATGGGAGCGCGCGACATAGGAGGTTCCGCCCCGTTTTCCTAGGCCGCGCGGCGCGGAAGCTGACTAAAGTCAGGTCTCCATAAGCAGAAAAACGGCGCTCTCACGGAGCGATCCAACCCTTGGCGAAAGCCTGGCCGAGAAGACGGATGAGCTGGCGGTTGTCGTAGCGGGTTCGAAAGCCGACCACGCGGCCGCGATAAAGGACTGGGCGCCGGATGCCGTCGATCGCGCCAGAGGTTCGCTCGGAGGCGCATTTCCGCCGCGCCATGCCGGCGCGCCGCGCCGCCTCGTCGCATGCCGCCGAAAAGCTTTCCGCCCCCGGCTTGGGCGCAGCGCGTCGGCGGTCTGCTTGCTCATGCCGACGGCGCGGGCAGCGTGGTTGGAAGCCATTCCGCCCGCGATGGCGGCGATGAAGGCGCGCTGGCGATCCGGCGTCCAGCCGTCGCCGCGGCCGCGAAGCGGCACCGGCGTGAAAGCGAGAAGCGCGTCCGAGTCGGCCATCCCCAGCTTGAGCCTCAGGGGCAGGGGTGTAGGAAAGTGAATTGTTCCGTCTACGTTCGCTTTTACGGGCTGTGGCGGGACGTGGCGCGGAAGGTGTGGCCGGTGGCGGGATCGGTGACGGCGACGTCGAGCGAACGGCCGTCGGGGGAGAGGGTGTAGGTCCGCACCATCGTCGTCCGGCCGTTGCTTTTGCGGGTTTCCTCGATGGTTCGCGCGTCGAGGCGGCGAACTGCGGCGAACACCGGAATCTTGTACGGACCGCCGACTGGCACGAAGCCGCCGCCGAAATGCGCGGTGAAGGAATAGCCGAGGGCGTGGCGGTAGACGAAGCGGTCGCCCTCGACGCGCAGCATTATGGTGCGCTGCTGCTCCGGCACCGTCACATAGCGGACCCCCTGCCAGGCGCCGGAAACGGCGTGCGCGCCGGCCGGGGCGGGCGCGGTGCGGCGGGCGATGTAGACCGTCCGCAGAGGCCCCTTCACGCCGGGGCGGCGGTCGTTGGACGTGTAGGTCGCGGTGAGACCGTCCGGCGACACGGTCATGGTCGTAGTCCGGCTGAGGGTCGGGCTCTCGATGTGGGTGACCATGGTGCGGGGACCGGCAATCCTGACCGACTCCCATGTCACCTGGTCGTCGCCGGGGACGGGGTGCGGCCGCCCGTCGGCGCGATAGGCGCGCGGCGGCGAGCAGCTGTCGCAGCGATAGCGGCCCTCGGCTACGAGATAGTGGTCGCTGACGAGGCCCGTCTGGGTGTCGAGGTCCGCCACCCACTCGCCATCGAACGGGGCTTTGGCCGGCGCCGCGGCGGCGAGGGCGGAACCGACGACGAGAAGGGGGAGCGTCTTCACCCCCTGATCTTCGGCGGGTCGGCCGGGAAGCGCAAGGGATCCGGGCGGGACCAGAAAAGGCGCGGTTAACCGGCTTCGCTCACTCTTCGATAAGGGCGCGGTGCCTAACCCAGATCAAGGCCGGCGTGTCGGGGGTGCGCCGGCAGCTTTGCGTTGGCGCCGCGACCCGCGCCGGATCTGGAGCCTTCTGCTGCAATGGGCCGACTGCCGAAAATCTACCCGCGGCGCCCGCCGCGCGAGCCGGTCGACGAGCCGGCGGCTCTGGTGCTCGAGGACGGGGCCGTCGCGACCGTCCAGCTTCGCAACGTGTCGGAGGCAGGCTTCGGCGCGGAATGCCGCGGATTCGTGCGCATCGGCAGCCATGTCGCCCTCGAACGGAGCGGCCGTGCCCGCCGCGCACATGTGCGCTGGGCGCTGCGCGGCCGCTTCGGCGCCGTCTTTGCCGACGCGGAGTGACCGCTAATAAAGCCGCCGCATCCGCTCGAGGCCGGGCTCATGGGTCATGTCGAGGTGGAGCGGGGTGACGGAGACGTAGCCGTCAGCGATGGCTTCGAGGTCGGTCGCGTGGCCCGGCGTGTGGACGAGCGAGCCGAGGCCGAACCAGAAATAGTCATAGCCCCTCGGATCGGTGCGCTGCTCGATCCTGAGGCGGCCATAGCCGCGCAGGCCCTGCCGGCAGACGCGGATGCCCTTCACCGCCTCGGGCGCGAGGGCGGGGAAGTTGACGTTGACGAGGGTGCGCGGCGCCATCGGCGTCGCGATGAGCGGGGCGAGGACGCGCTCGGCCCAGGCTTCGGCGGCGGCGAAAGGCACGGTGTCGCCCATGCCTTCCTTGGCGTAGGCCTGGCTCAGCGCGATCGACGGGATGCCGGCGAGGGCGCCTTCCATGGCGGCCGAGCAGGTGCCCGAATAGGTCACGTCCTCGGCGAGGTTGGCGCCGCGGTTGATGCCGGAGAGGATGAGGTCCGGGGCGGCGTTCTTCAGGATGTGGGCGAGGCCCATCATCACCGAATCGGTCGGCGTGCCGGCGACGCAGAAGCGGCGCTCGCCGAGCTTGCGCAGGCGCACCGGCCTGGTGAGCGTCAGGGAATGGCCGGTGCCCGATTGCTCCTCCGTCGGGGCGACGATCCAGACGTCTTCGGAGAGGCGCGCGGCGATGCGCTCGAGGAGCTTCAGGCCGCTCGCGTTGACGCCGTCGTCGTTGGTGAGGAGGATCCGCATCGCCATGCGCTAGCGGCGGCGGACAGGGGCGGCAACCATCGCGACGGGTCGGGCGTTCGCTTGGAGGACGGCAAAAGGAGACAAGAATGCAGGTTCCGCACAACAGCTTCGTGGTCGTGGCCGACGGCCGCAAGATGCTCTTCTTCCGCAACGAAGGCGACGCGGAGTTCCTCAAGCTCGAGGTCGAGCGCAAGCAGGTGCAGGACAATCCGGCGGATCGCGACCAGAAGACGGACGGGCCCGGCCATACCTTCGACGCGTCGGGCGGCGCCGGGCGCAGTGCCTATGAGGAAGTGGATTTCCACCAGCTGGCGGAAGACCGGTTCGCCGCCGAGACCGCCGAGATGCTGCGGATGCGGGCGCTCAGGAACGAGTTCGAATCGCTGATCATCGTCGCGCCGCCGCGGACGCTCGGCGAGCTGCGCAAACATTATCACAAGGAGGTCGAGAAGCGCCTCGCCGGCGAAGTGGCGAAGGATCTGACTGGCCATCCCGTCGCGGAGATTGAGAAAATCCTGCAGGCGGAATAGGTTCGCCGCTCTCGGCCGCGGGGGCGGGTCCGAGCCACATCCTGGTCATAACCCAAGGAGCTCGAAAGACTGTGCGTAGATTCCCCATCCTGATTGCCATTTCGCTTACCACTGTGGGCGTGGCCGGTGCCGCCTCCGCCCAGACTCCCGCGCCTGCCCCCGCTGCCGCAGCACCGGCGGCGATCGCCGCGGGCGCCGTCGTCAAGGACACGAACGGCGGCGACGTCGGCACCGTCACCCGCGTCGATGGGCAGTTCCTCATCGTCAAGACGGACAAGCACGAGGTGCGGCTGCCGTCGAACGCCTTCACTCCCAATAACGGCGTGCTGCTGTTCGGCATGACCCAGGGCCAGCTCAACGCCGAGGTCGAGAAAAGCCTCGCCGCAGCCGCCGCGAAGATCGCGCCTGGCGCGGTCGTCACCGGCACGGGCGGCGCCACCGTCGGCACGATCACCGCGGTCGATGCCGATACGGTGACGATCAAGCTCACGTCCGGCGCGCTGGTGCGGGTGCCGAAGACGGGCGTCGCCCCGAGCGGCAACGGCGTCGTCGTCGGCGCGACGGCCGCGCAGCTCGAAGCGTCTGCCAAGGGCGCCGCTCCGGCGAAGTAACGAGGCGCTCGTCAGGCAAAGGAAAGGCCGCGCCCCCGGGAGAGTGGGGCGCGGCCTTTTTCGTGTGTCGCGGTCGGTGGCTCAGTCCGCCTTGCGGCTCGCGCGGCGGCGGGCGACGAGGCCGATCGCGCCGGCGCCGAACAGCAGGGCCATCGGCGGGGCGGGCACTTCGGTCGGCGGGCCGCTCGACGTGCCGGTCGTGCCGGAGCTGGTCGAGGAGCTGCCGCTCGTGCTCGAGCTGCCGCTGGTGCTGGACGAGGTCGAGGAGCTGGTGCTCGACGAGGTCGAGGCGCTGGTGCTCGACGAAGTGGACGAGGTGGACGAGACGCCGCTCGACGTGGAGCTCGAGGTCGAGCTGCCGCCGCTGGCGCTGGAGGTCGAGCTTCCGCCCGACGACGTGCTGGTCGAGCCGCCGCTGGAGGTCGACGCGGTGAAGAAGGCGTTGCCGCTCGAGCCGCCGAAGAAGCCGCCCGAGAAGAAGCCGCCGCCGAAGCCGCCGCCGCCGCTGCCGCCGACGACGATCGCCGGGACGCCGCCGCCGCCGGAGACTTCCGGAACCGGCATCGGCATCGGCGCGGGCGCCTGCATCGCATAGGTGCGGGTGGTGATCGTACGCGCCGGCCGGGCGACGACGCAGGTCGCGTGGGCGACGCGGCGGGTCCGGTAGACGGTCTTCGCCTTGACGGCGGCGTGGGCGTATTTCTGCCCCTTGCTGTGGTGGACGATCGCCGGGCGGGGCCGCGGGTTCTCGGCGACGTGGACGGCGCTTCCGCCGATCACGGCGCCGCCGGCTGCGCAGGCGCACAATTTAGCGAGAGCCATTTTTACCGACATAGCGACGCACCCTGTTAAGTGGCGCTGGATGCGGCCTTCGAAGTCCCCGGGGGGACAGACGACGGTCTCATCCGGCTGATTGGACGAATGGCGAAGAACGCGAAAGGCGCAAGCGCGTTAACCAAGATGTGGCTTGGAAATGCCCGTTTAATGGGCCTTTCGGGGACTTCCGTCCCATTCGAGGACAGGCCGCTTGCGAGCATTTACGCCGGTGCCGGCGCGCGGATGCGGCGGCGGCGACTTGGGGCTTGCGAGTCGCACGTGATTCGCGGCCTGCCGCACGCCCGGCCCGTCCTGGCGCGCGGCAAATATGTCACGCCGTCTCGTCAAAAGGACGGTGATTTTTTCGCCCTATTTGAGTGACTTGTTATGCCCCTTTGCCGCGCGTATAGGCGCGCTGGGGCTCAGGCCGACCTATTCCCGGACGACTCGGGGGCGGCTGTTGGGATTTGCAGGCGGAAGGGGCCTGCGGGTGTAGCGGAGGGGTTATGGCTACGGCAGTCAGTGATATCTTCAGTCAAGGTGCGGTCGCCTTCGGCGCGATGGTGGATGCCTATCGTCCGAGCGCGAACGAGGAGTTCATGAATCCGATGCAGCTCGCCTATTTCAGGCAGAAGCTGCTCAACTGGAAGGACGAGCTGCTCCGCGAATCGGCGGGGACGATGGCGCAGCTGAAGAGCGGCCCGATCCGCGAGGCGGACGTCACCGACCGCGCTTCGTCGGAGACCGACTGGTCGATCGAGCTTCGGACCCGCGACCGGCAGCGCAAGCTCATCGCCAAGATCGAATCGGCGCTGCGCCGCATCGAGACCGGCGAATACGGCTTTTGCGAAGTGAGCGGCGAGCCGATCTCGCTCGCCCGTCTCGAAGCCCGGCCGATCGCGACGATGACGGTCGAGGCGCAGGAGCGCCACGAACGCAACGAACGCGTCAGCCGCGACGACTGAGACGGATAGGCCCCGGTTTTTCCGGGGCCTTTTCGTTTCGAGCTTCGATCAAGCCGCGGACGTTCGCGTCGCGGCGAAGCCGCTTTTACTCGCGCAGAGACGCAGAGGCGCAGAGACGCCCTGCCAGATGAACACTGTGGAGCTAACCGCGGCGGCTTTGACAGCAGCGGACTCTCTGCGCCTCTGCGTCTCTGCGCGAACCCATCTTACCTTTTTCAGCCCTTCGGGCTTTCGGGCATAAGAAAGGGCCCGGGCGCTGGTGCGCCGGGGCCCGTTTCCGTCCGCGAGTGGCTTGAGGCCTAATGGAGGCCGACAATCTCTTCCTTGACGCGGAGTTTTTCCTTCTTGAGCCGGGATATCGCTGCCATGTCGGGCAGGGGTCGCTGGGTTTCGTCGGCGATCCGGGCCTCGATGTCGGCGTGTTTCGCCTGCAGTGCCGAGATATGCGGCTGTTGCATTCCCATCTCCTTGTTGCTGCGCTTGCCGGAAGGTTAAACCATGCGTTCGCTCGTGCTGTCTCCCCGATTGGGACGGCTGCCGCGATATGTACGACAGCCCGTTGATCGGCTAATCTGTACGCCTGTCGGACGGGCTTGAGTAGAGGGTAAGCGAAAGGCGCATGGGGAGCTTCGAGGGGGCGGAAATCGGTAATGCGGCACGGCTGGTGCGGCTGCGCACCGAGCATCGCGACCTCGACGCGGCGATCGATGCATTGCGCGGGGCCGCCGCGACGGACCAGCTCCAGCTCGCCCGCTTGAAGAAGCGCAAGCTGCGCCTCCGGGACGAGATCGCCGCGATCGAGGACGCGATGATCCCGGACATTATCGCCTAGCTGCTCCCGCCGCTTGGACGGGGGCGCAGTCAGTAGCGGTGGTCGCGGCGGTGGCGGTCGCAATCGTAGCGATGGTCGTGGCGGTCGCCGCGGTCCCAGCCGCCGCGGCCGGGCCGGCAGCGCTGGTCGGCGCAAGCCGTGAGGCTGAGGCCGAAGCTGGCGATGAGGAGGAGGGCGGTGGCGCGGAACGCGGATGCACGCATGGCTTGTGACTCCTGCAGGGCGGCGCGTCGGTCGGGGCCGCCGGCGCACCTACACACGGGGAGAGCAATCGTTCCGCGTCCGTCCCCGGGACGGACAGTGCGGCGTTCACCTTCTTTCGCCATTCCCGCGGCGGCGCGGCTGTGGCAGTCCTCTGCGTCATGGCCAGCGAAGACGCCCGCACGACCCTGACGCCGAAGCTCGTCGCCTCGCTCTACACGGAGGCGATGGTGCTGGCCGACGAGGCCCGCTCCTATTTCGAGCGGCAGGGCCGCGACGATCGCGACGCGCTCGATCCGATCGTGCGCGTCTCCTTTTCGTGCGAGTCGCTCAAGGTGACGACGCGGCTGATGCACGTCATCGCCTGGCTGCTCACCCAGCGCGCCGTGGAGGCGGGCGAGCTCAGCCCGCTCCAGGCGAGGACTCCGGGCCGCCGGCTTGGCGAGGCGCCCGATTCGGATGAGGCGCTGCTCGCCCGGCTGCCCGCCGAAGCGGTCGCCCTCATCGCCGCCAGCCGCGACCTCTACGCCCGCGTCCGCCGGCTCGACGCGCATGGCGCCGACACCGCGCCGCCGCAGCCGAGCCCGGCGCGCAGCCTGCTGAGCCGGCTCGAACGGTCGTTCTAACGGTTCGACTCCGGCGCGAAGGTGGCGCTAGGAAGCGGCCATGATGTCCTTCCAATTCTCCTACGGGCCGAAGCTCCTGTCCGGACCGGGAAGCGCCGCGCGGCTCGCCGAGTTGCTGCCCCCGGGGCCGTGCCTGTTCGTCACCGATGCGGATTTACGGCGGATCGGGCTTCCCGATGCGGCGCTGGGGGCGCTGGCGGAGGCGGGGATCGAGGTGCGGTTGTTCGATGCGGTCGAGGCCGATCCCTCGCGCGAGACCTTGCTGGCGGCCGTCGAGGCCGGGCGGGGGTGCGCGTCCGTGGTGGGCTTCGGCGGGGGCAGTCCTATGGATGTGGCCAAGCTCGCCGCCTATCTGCTCGGCAGCGGCGACGAACTGGAGGAGATCTGGGGCGTCGGCAAGGCGGTGGGGACGCGGCTGCCGCTGGTGCTGGTGCCGACGACGGCGGGGACCGGTTCCGAAGCGACGCCGATCAGCGTCATCACCGTTGGCGGCAGCCTCAAGCTCGCGGTGAACAGCGCGCCGCTGACGGCGGACTGGGCCTTGCTCGACGCCGACCTGACGCTCGGCCTGCCCCGCGCCGTCACCGCCGCCACCGGCCTCGACGCGATGGTCCACGCGATCGAAGCTTACACCTCGGCGCGCCTCAAGAACCCGGTGTCGGACGCGCTCGCCCGCGAGTCGCTGCGGCTGCTCGCGGCGAACCTCCAGCGGGCGTGCGAGGTGCCGGAGGACAGCGACGCCCGCTCGGCGATGCTGCTCGGCGCCCACCTCGCGGGCGTTGCCTTCGCCAACGCGCCCGTCGCCGGGGTGCACGCGCTGGCCTACCCGCTCGGCGGGCATTTCCACGTGCCGCATGGCGTCTCGAACGCCCTGATGCTGACCCACGTCCTCGGCCACAACCTCCACGCCGCGATGCCGCTTTATGCCGAGCTCGGCGCTTTGCTCGATCCGGCGCTGGAGGGGGAGGGCGCGCAGGCGCAGGCCCAAGGCTTCGTCGAGCGGATGCGGAGCCTGTGCATCGCGGCGGGCGTGCCGCTGCGGCTGTCCGAGGTGGGGGTCGGCGAGGCGGACCTCGACCTGCTCGCCGCCGAGGCGATGAAGCAGGAGCGGCTGCTGGTGAACAATCCCTGCCCGATCGGCGAGGCCGACGCGCGGCGCCTCTACGCGGCGGCCCTGTGAGCCGGGAGGCCCTGCAGGGGCGGGACGCCTATCGCGCCTGGCGCGACGTACCAACGCGCTGGGCCGACAACGACGCCTACGGCCACGTCAACAACACCATTTACTACACCTGGTTCGACACGGTGGTGAATGCGTGGCTGATCGAGGCCGGCCTGCTCGACGTGACGGCGGGCGATCCGATCGGCCTCGTCGTCGAGACCGGCTGCCGCTACGCCCGCCCGCTCGCCTTTCCGGAGGCAGTGGACGTGGGGCTGGCGGTGGAGCGGCTCGGCACGTCGAGCGTGCGCTACCGGCTCGGCGTGTTCGCCAAGGGCGCGAACGAGGCGGCGGCGGAAGGCTTCTTCGTCCACGTCTATGTGGACCGCGAAACGCGTCGGCCGGTGCCGCTGCCCGAAGCGTGGCGGGAGAAATTGACCCCCCTCTGCTGAGGTTTCGGAACCCCGTCCTCCCTGTCGCGAAGCGATGGGGAGGGGGACCGTGCGAAGCATGGTGGAGGGGCCTTGCGGACTCCGAGGCCCCTCCACCACCCTTCGGGTGGTCCCCCTCCCCATGAGGCTTTGCCTCACAGGGAGGATTGGATCTCTAAATCGCCACCGCGCCCAATTGCTCGCGCCAATGCTCCGCGCGGTTCTTGAGGATCGCGTCGCGAAGCTCGGGACCGGCATCGTCGTCCTCGAACAGCTCGAGCCGCTCGAAGGCGAAGGCCGCTTCGCCGTGCGCCCTGGCGGCGGCGAGGAGGGTGCGGTGCGGGGTGCTGGCCATCTTGATCGCGAATTGCAGGCGTTTCTCGATCGCCTCGAGGTCGCTGGAGCGGCCGACCCAGCATTCGCCGGTCGGGGTGCAGCGCAGCGCATAGATGCCGGCTGGCGCCTTGCGCTCCTTCCACGCCGCCGCGGCGGCCTTGCGGTTAGTCTTGTCCATGAAAAATCGGTCCTAACGATGATCGCGCTACGCCGCGAGCAGCTTCGCCTTCGCCTCGGCATATTCGCGGGCGAGCTGCGCGACATACTCACCCGCGGCCTGTACCTTGTCGATGGCGCCGATGCCCTGGCCGGAGCCCCAGATGTCGCGCCATGCCTTTTTCGCGCCCTCGGCGCCGGCGAAGTTCATCGTCTTCAAGTCGCCCGCCGGGAGGTTGTCGGGATCCATGCCGGCGGCGACGATCGATTGGCGGAGGTAATTGCCGTTCACGCCGGTGAACAGGCTCGAATAGACGATGTCCGAGGCGCGGCCGTCGACGATGCCCTTTTTGTATTCCGGCTGGGCGTTGGCTTCCTCCGTGGCGATGAACGGCGAGCCGATATAGGCGAGATCCGCCCCCGCCGCCTGCGCGGCGAGGACGGCGCGGCCGGTGGCGATGGCGCCCGACAGGCAGAGCGGCCCGTCGAACCATTGCCGTATCTCTTCCACCAAAGCGAAGGGCGACAGCGTCCCGGCATGGCCGCCCGCGCCCGCCGAGACGGCAATGAGGCCGTCGGCGCCTTTCTCCACCGCCTTGCGGGCGAAGCGGTCGTGGATGATGTCGTGGAGGGTGATGCCGCTCCAGCTGTGCACCCCCTGGTTCACCTCGACGATCGCGCCCAGCGACGTGATGACGATCGGCACCTTCCACTTGGCGCAGGTCGCCATGTCCGCTTCCAGGCGATCGTTGGAGCGGTGGACGATCTGGTTCACCGCATAGGGCGCGGAAGGGGTGTCGGGATGGTCCCGGTCCCACGCCGCCAGCTCCTCGGTGATACGGTGGATCCATTCGTCGAGCAGGGCCTGCGGCCGCGCGTTCAGCGCCGGGAAGGAGCCGACGATCCCCGCCTTGCACTGGGCGATGACGAGGTCCGGGTTGGAGACGATGAACAGGGGCGCGCCGATGACGGGGAGGCGCAGCCGGTCGAACAGGGGGGGCAAGCTCATTGCGCTTCCATAACGGCCGGCCTCGCCCGCGGATAGCGCCTAAGGAATTCGCCCCATCCGTCTCCATTCGGGACAGCCGTTTTTGCCCTCTGGCCAATGGTCAAGGCCTGCGTAAGCGTGATTTTCGCGGCCTTTCCCACCCACGTCGAGAGCCGCTTCGAAGCTTCGTCCAACAGGAGAATTTCCATGCGTGATCTCACCACCACCGAACTGGGTTTCGTCTACGGCGCCGGCAGCTGCGGCAAGCCCTGTTCGCCCCCGCCGTCGTGCGGCGGCGGCTCGAAGGGCAAGGGCACCGGCTCGAAGGGCCACGGCTCGAAGAGCTGCGGCTCCAAGTCGAAGGGCTCGAAGTCCAAGTCCAAGGGTTCGAAGGGCCGTTGCGGCTGCTAAGCCCCAACGCGTCTTAACGCCGTTGCAAGGCCGGGCGGGTATTCCCCGTCCGGCCTTTTGCTTTGGGAAGACGGGACGTCGCGGCATGAAGAAGAGCGCATCGCAGCAGGCGCGGGGCGGCGAGCCGCCCGCCGAGGCGCATGAGGAATTGGTCTGGCTGCTCGGCCAGCCGCACCTCGCCGATTATCTCGAGTTCGTCCGCGACAAGGTGATCGGCGGATCGGCGCAGGACCCCCGCGCGCTTGCCGACGAATGGCGCTCCGCCAACGATCATTATCATGCGCTCGAGGTCGACGAGGCGGGGATCGCCGACAGCGCCGAATGCCTGCCGCTGCCCAAGGCGCTGAACCCGCTGGCGAAGGCACTGGGGCGCTACCCTTATTATCGCGACACGTACGACACGCTTCCGACCGAAATCCGCATGGTCGAGCTGTCGAAGCTGATCGCCTCGCAGTCGAGCGTCAGCCCGGGCTTTTCGGGGGAATTGAAGGCGAAGCTCGGCCGCCAGCCGACCGACGAGGACCTGTTCCGCTTCTGCCTGCCGACGGAGCGGCCGCCGCCGCCGGCGCAGGCGCGGCGTGTGGGCTCCAACCGCTGGCTTTTCACCTCCGAATCCACCGATTTCCGGCTCCACAGGACGCAGCTCCTTGATCCCATGAAGATCGTCGAGCTCGCGACCTTCGGCCCGGCCAGCCACGTGCTCGCTTTTCCGGTCGGCTTCGGCTCCAACTTCCTGTCGGTGGTGAAGAGCGACAACCGGCTGCTCCTCCAGAACGGCTATCACCGCGCCTACACCTTGCTGGCGGCGGGCTTCACCCACGCGCCGGCGGTGGTGCAGACGGTCACCCGCAAGGACGAGCTGGCGGTGGCGGCGAACGAGGAGGTGGTGGCGAACGCCGCCTTCTACTTCCTCTCCGCGCGCCCGCCTTTGCTGCGCGACTATCTCGACCCGAAGATCGGCAAGCGCCTCAAGGTGCGGCGGATGGTGACGAGCATCGAAATCGAGGTGAAGACGCGGGTGTCGACGGACTACCCGGCGTAACCCCGAGCACCGTCAGGCACAGCATCTACCACCAGACCCGAACGGACTTTGCCCTCGTTCGCGGCCGAACCTAGTCGATCTGCCCGACGCCCTCGCAGCTGAAATCGAACGCCGCCAGGCCGGCCTCCAGGTGCGAGGCGAGGAGGGGCATGTCCATCAGCTCGTCGATCGAGCTTTCGGGGTCGGTGTCGTTCGCTTCCGCGAAGGCGTCGTCCCACTCGGTGGCGTCGTAGGTGCCGCGGCCGACCCAGGCCAGAGCGAGGGTCTCGGCGAGCTGGTCGTCGGCGAGGTCGTCGAGCGCGGCGCGCATCTCCTCCTCTACGCCGGTGTTGAGCTCGTCCTCGAGGACCGAGCGGGCGCCGCCCGAGGCATCGTCGTCATCGTTATAATCGTCGACGTCGTCGGCATCCTCGTCCGGGTCCTGGGCGGGAACCTGGGCTTCGTTCTCGCGGGCGCGGATGATGATCCGGCACAGCGTATCGAGCGGGGTCAGCAGTTCCATTTCCTAATCTCCGTTGGCCCGCAAACGTGGGGAGGGGCGAGCCGGTTCCCCCTCGCCCAAAGGGGTGGGAGGAGAGGCCCGCGACGGCGGCAAGCGCCGGTTGACCCGCGCGGCGGCGCTCGCCTATAGGCCCGCGACGCCGGCGCCACGGGCGCGGCGGCCCGATGGGGCGGAGTAGCTCAGCTGGTTAGAGCAGCGGAATCATAATCCGCGTGTCGGGGGTTCAAGTCCCTCCTCCGCTACCAACCCTTTCTCATTCATCGTTGCACCGCCTCTCCATGGCCGGAGGACAAAGGCTGCGCGCCGCAAGCGTAGCGGTTGCGCATGCCTGGTTGGAAGAACGCGCCCTTTCACCGCCGTCTGAGCTTCGCGGTTTCGGGGATCGTCCGGACGGCCCGGCAGGAGAAGAGCTTCCGGACGCAGCTGGGGCTGGCCGCGGGCGGCGCTGCAGGCGTTGCGGCGGTGCGGCCGGCTCTGGTCTGGGTCGCCTTGTTCGTCCTCGCGGCTGCGCTGGTGCTGGCGCTGGAGTTGATCAACGCCGCGTTGGAGGCGGCGCTCGACCGGATTCACCCGGAGGCGCATCCGGCGATCGGCGCCGCGAAGGATGCCGCCGCGGGCGCGGTTCTGGTGGCGAGCATCGCGGCGGCGGCGGTCGGCGGGCTGATAGTGCTGGCTGGCTCAGGCTGAGCGGCCTCGGGGTGGCCGTTCCTCCCCCGTCACCCGGCCTTTCTCGATGCGCAGGACGCGTTCGCAGCCGTCGAGGGTTGAGCGGCGGTGGCCGATCATGATCAAGGTGATGTCCCGGATCAGGCGTCGGCGCGGGCCGGCGGCGCCTCGCGGCCGACCATCGCCATCTGCGCGGGCGAGTAGCGGTCGCCTTCCGGCTGGATGTGGGAAGCGCCTTCCTCGATCGTGCGCAGGTCGTCCGCGTTCAATTCGACGCTTGCCGCGGCGATATTCTCCTCGAGCCGGTGGAGCTTCGTCGTGCCCGGGATCGGGGCGATGTACGGCCGCTGGGCGAGGAGCCAGGCGAGCGCGATCTGCGCCGGCGTCGCCCCCTTCTCCGCGGCGACACGGGCGAGCAGGTCGACGAACGCCTGGTTCTTCTCCATCGCCTCGGGCTGGAAGCGCGGGATCCCGGCGCGGAAGTCGTTCGCCGGCAGGCTGCCCTTGGCCATCGCGCCTGTCAGGAAGCCCTTGCCGAGCGGGCTGTAGGGGACGAAGCCGATGCCGAGCTCGTCGCAGGCGGCGAGAATCCCGTTCGTCTCGGGCGCCCGCCACCACAAGGAATATTCGTTCTGCACCGCCGCGACCGGCTGCACCGCATGCGCCCGGCGCAGCGTGTTCACCCCGGGCTCGGACATGCCGAAATGCCGCGCCTTGCCCTCGGCGATGAGGTCGCGGACGGTGCCGGCGACGTCCTCGATCGGCACCTCGGGGTCGACCCGGTGCTGGTAGAGAAGGTCGATCGTCTCGACGCCGAGCCGCCGCAGCGACCCCTCGACCGCCTGGCGGATCCGCTCCGGCCGGCTGCTGACGCCGCGATTCTCGCGCGTCGCGGGGTCGATGTCGAAGCCGAACTTGGTGGCGATCACCACCTGGTCCCGCACCGGCCGCAGCGCCTCGCCGACCACCTCCTCATTCTCGAACGGGCCGTAGACTTCGGCGGTGTCGAAGAAGGTCACGCCGCGCTCGAACGCGGCGCGGATCAGGGCGACGCCCTCGTCCTTCGGCAATTGGGTGGCGTAGCTGAAGCTGATCCCCATGCAGCCTAGGCCGACGGTCGAGACTTCGAGGCCGCTGTTTCCGAGCTGGCGGGTCGGCAGTCGATGGATGGTCATGACGGAGTCCTTGTGCGGTTGCGGTTCAGGGGAGGGCGGCGCCGGTGATTTCGGCGAGACGGTCGAGCAGGCGGTCCTGGAAGGCGGCGTCCGTAGCTTCGGCGGCGGGCTGCTCCTGGCGCAGATGGTGCCAGTAGCGGCCGCTGACCTGCGCGCCGGGATCGTCGCTTACTGCAAGCCAGCTCTGGGTGTGCTGGCCGGTGTCGAGGTCGACCGGCGCCGAGGCTCCGCCCATCCGCGTCCGCACCCAGCCGGGATCGACGGCATTGCTGAGCACCTCCGGCCACCGCCGGGCCAGCGCGAAGGCGAGGGCGACGACGTGCAGCTTGCTCTCGGCATAGGCCGTCGCGCTGTCCCAGCGGCGCCGCCTCCAGTCCAGATCGTCGAGCGAGCCTTCGCCGCCGCGATGGAGCCCGCTGCTGAGGTAGACGAGCCGGCCCGGCCGCTCGATCAAAGCGGTCAGCAGATAGGGCGCCAAAGTGTTGACGGCGAAGATCGTCGCGTGGCCCTCGGCCGTCTCACCGCGGCTGCGCTCCGAATAGACGCCGGCATTGTGGATCACCGCGTCGATGCTTCCGATCGCGTTGACCTGCTCGGCCACGCCGCGGGTTTCGGCGGCGCTGGCAAGGTCGCCGACCGCGATGCCCACCGCCCGCGCCGCCAACGTGCCCAGGGCTGCAGCGCGCGCGCCATTGCGGGCGTGGAGGATGACCTCATGTCCGCCATCGAGGAGCGTCTCCGCAGCCGCGCGGCCGAGGCCGTCGGTGCTTCCGGTGATGAAGACCCGCGCCATCGCTCAGCCCTCCGCGCTCGCCTCAATGCCCAGATATTGCGCGTCGGTGACATGCTCCATCCAGGTGACGGGCGAGCCGTCCAGCGATTCCTGAATGGCGATGTGGGTCATTGCGGTCGTCGCCGTCGCGCCGTGCCAATGCTTGTGGCCGGGCGGGCACCAGATGACGTCGCCGGCCCGGATCTCCACCCGCGCCTCGCCCTCGCACTGGGTCCAGCCAATGCCCTCCGTGACGATCAGCGTCTGGCCCAGCGGATGGGTGTGCCACGCCGTCCTCGCGCCGGGCTGGAAGCTGACGCTGGCGACGCCGATCCGCGACGGCTCGGGCGGGCTGCTCAGCGGCTCGAGCCGCACCTCGCCGGTGAACCAGTCCGAAGGCCCTGGCTGGGAGGGCCGTGTTCCGGCGCGCTTCAATAACATCGTCTTTCTCCTTGACCTGCCCGCCATCTAGGCGCCGCCGGTGCCTGCGATTAGGCGGGACAATCGGCATGAACCTGTGAGATACCCTCAACAATGCCCCGCCAGACGATCAACGACCTGCTCGCGTTCCGCGCCGTCGCCCGCGAGCGCAGCTTCACGCGCGCCGCCGCAATCATGGGCGTCTCGCCCTCGGCGCTCAGCCACGCGCTCCGCAGCCTTGAGGAGCGGCTCGGCGTGCGCCTGCTTACCCGTACGACCCGCAGCGTCGCGCCGACGCAGGCAGGGGAACGACTGTTGGCGACGATCGGTCCGCATTTCGACGGGATCGAGGCAGGGATCGCCGCGCTCACCGCGCTTCGCGACAAGCCGGCGGGGACGATCCGCATCACCGCGGGCGAACATGCGGCCGAAGCGATCCTGTGGCCGGTGCTCGGGGAGCTGCTTCCGCGCTACCCGGATATCCATGTCGAGGTGAGCGTCGATGCCGGCCTCACCGACATCGTCGCCGGCCGCTTCGACGCCGGCATCCGCCTCGGCGAGCAGGTCGCGAAGGACATGATCGCGATGCCCATAGGCCCAGAAATGCGCATGGCCTGCGTCGGCGCCCCCGCTTATTTCGCACGCGCACCTCGGCCGCGCGTCCCACAGGATCTCGCCGCACACGCCTGCATCAACCTGCGCTTCGCAACCTCGGGCGGCCTCTACGCCTGGGAGTTCGAAAAGGACGGCCGCGCCCTCAACGTCCGCGTCGAAGGCCCCCTGACGTTCAATTCCTCCCGCATGTGCCGCCGCGCCGCCCTGGACGGCTACGGCCTCGCCTTCCTCCCCGAAGACCAAGTCGCCGCCGACTTCGCTGAAGGCCGCCTGGTCCGCGTTCTCGAGGACTGGACCCCGCCCTTCCCCGGCTACCACCTCTATTACCCCAGCCGCCGCCAGCATTCCCCGGCCTTCGCCCTGCTGCTGGAGGCGCTGCGCCGGGCGCACGACCCTCTTCAGTGACAGGTACGTACCTGTCACCGCTCCGTCCCAGGTACGTACCTGTCACCGCTCCGTCCCTCGAAGCAGACCTTAACTTTGCTGTCGTACACCGGCCCGTTCAACGCAGATGCGATCGCGGAGACGTGACGTGAGCATGATGGGTCGGTACATCTGGGGCCTCGCGGTGCTCACATTCACATGGGGGCTTCTCGTCTATGGGTCGCCGAGCCCGCCCGATCATCGCAACGGTGCGCTCATCATGGCCTGGGGGGGATTGATGGCCGCATTGCTGCTCTTTCGCGACCGGCCGATCATCCGCATCCTGCGAGCCGTAACGGTTGCTCCGATGCTACTTACCCTGGCCTATTGCGCTTTGAAGTAGACAGGATAGCCGTGACCGCACGGCGGGCCGTCAGGCAAGGGACCAACGGAGCGAACCAGCGAGACCGCCCCGCTAAACCCCAGCAAAGCCCCGTACATCCCGCACCAGCGCCGCCAGACACGCCTCCCCGGCGCGCAGCTCCCACACCTGCTCCGCGACAACCAGCTCGATCTTCACCGCCAGCGCCGCAAGGCCGGGCGCCGGCCTCCGCAACAACTGCACCATCGCCCGCAATTCCTCGTAACCCTAAACTTGTTTGGCGCTTGTCCCTTTTAAGCATGTACCGTGCTTTTTACGGGGTGGGCTCCAACTTGGAATGGAGATTGTTGAAGCTGCGGCCCTAGTTGCCGCGATTATGGTCGGGCAGGTACAGGCCGCGGACTTGCCATCCGGTAGGATTTCCTTCGCCGTCGAACGCGGAAGGAATCCACCATACGCGTTGTGCGAATGTCCGCCGATGGCGTTGTTTGAAAACGTCCATGTACTCGACGACACCCCAAACATAGAGGCCCATGTCGCCAATACCGTTCTTGACGGAAAGCGCCATGTCGTCATCAACGCGCCCGGGAGCGATGGCCGTTATCGCCCCGTCCTGCATCGGATCGAGAATATTCCCACCCCCCCATTCCTTAGGCAGCGGGTATTTGAAAGTGTCGGGCAAGGGGATCGGCAGAACGTCAGCGGCTATCTTAAAGCGGACATGGCGAGCTACAGTGTTGCCTCTGTTCACAAGAAGCGGGTCGGCCTGGAATCTAAGCCCGCGGTCCTGATAGAGCCCACCTCCGATCAAGATAGCAACATACGCCCGCATTTGGATCTTGCTAAACTCTCGCTGGGTCTCAGCCATCTGTTCCGTGATTTCTACGCTGCGAACAATCTGAGCGGCGTTCACGGCCATGGACCCAGCTACGCCCTCCATCGCCTTGGCGGCTCTAGCGGCCTCCTGAATAGACCGCTCCATTTTCTCGGCTTGAGAATCGCTGGTCGATTTAGCGTCTTTGGCCAAGTCGGTGGTGGCCCTCCACAGGCGAGCGGTGTAGATCACAAGGCCGGTGGTCGCGATGGCAAGCCACAGGGTGAGAAGGGAAATCGGCTCGATCCAACCCGCCGGTATCGTGGGTTCTGGCTGGCTTTCGTGAGCGCTTGTGGTTTGGGTGCCGTGCTGTCCTACGGCTACATCTGGTGGGCTGGCTGGCGCTACCGCCGTGGTCGTCGTATTCCCCATGATCGCCTTATGGCAAACACGACACGGAGTGGAAAGAATGGTTGAGGAGCACGAGCACCATCGCCGCTTTAACGGGCTCCTGAAAGCAATGGCCTCCGGAACAGCGCCTAGCGAGGGAAAGACAACATCAGGCGCTCAAGCATCAGCTGCGGAACGTGACGAATGTTGACCGGTACTCAAACTCGCCCAGATACTTCGGAAGGTACTTCGCGCTGACGCGGATATGCGTCCGCTTGATGCCGCGCTTTAGCTGAGCCCAGAAGCCCTCCATCGCGTTCACGCCGTGGCCTTGGGCGTTCACATATTGCCCGTCTTGTGGTCGAAGCCGCACATGACATAGAACGAATCGCGCAGCGGGGTGCGGGTGCGACCCTGAACTCGCCGTAATTTTCGCGGCTCCGGCCGGCACCGGGGCGGGTTTGACCCAGCACCGGCCCGGCAACGGCACGGTAAGCACCCGGCACCCGCACGGTACGCACCCGGCACCGACACGGTAAGCGCACGGCCGGGACTCGACAGCCGCACCATCGCTCAGCCGCCTCCCGCACCCCCCTCATGGCCCATGGTAATTCTCGTCCGTTTATGCTATGTTCCAACCATGACAGCGGCACAGCTTCTCTCCCGCCCGCGGGCAACGGCACGCGATTCGGGCGCTCCGCACGCCTGCACCGCGGCCCCGACTTATAGAGAGAATCGATCGAAGGGGCCGGGTTTGATCGAAAGGATTTTTAAAAACCACGAAAGTTCGAAACTTCCGGGGTGGGGTCCGCCGGGCGGCTCAGGGCGCGCTAGGCGTGACCACAGCGTGACCTTCCGCGGCTCTCGCCGGTCGCTGCGCACCGGGGAACAGTCACAAGTGACCGCCCCATCCCGAGCCTCAGTAGGCGACGATCGCGTTGAGAAGCACCGAGACGTACCGCTTGTCGCGGTCGGAGTTGGCGAAGAGGTCGCGGAAGCCGGGGCCGGGCTGGAGCACCGCCGCCGAAGCGCGCAGGACCAGGTTCTGGGTGAATTTGGGGCGCCAGATCGCCGCCGCCGACAGGTCCCAGCCGATGTCGCGGGGGATGCTGCCCTCGTTGCGCAGCGCCTGCAGCACGGCTGTGTCGGCGAACCAGAGATGGTTCAAGTTCGCGCTGAGCCGCAGCGTCGGCAGGATGTCGAAGTCGGCGCCGGCGCCGAGGAGCACGGTGCCGGGATTGTTGAAGTTCGACTGGCCCTGCTCCTTCGAGGAGCGGAGCGAATTGAGGATGCCGTTGCGGCCGTTCAGCGACACGGCGCGGCCGCCGCCGGCGAAGGGGATGGACTGGCGGATCCAGTAGCTGGTGTCGGCGCCGGCGAAGATCGGGTTTTCGAAGATCGCGTCGAAGCCGCCCTCCTTGTTGTCGAACGGCTTGCCGTCGCCGCTCGCATAGAGGATCGAGGCGCGGAGGCGGATCCAGTTCACGTCCCAGCTCGGCTCGGCGGCGAGGAAGTAGCTGCGGATCTGGGCGCTGCGGCCGGTGAAGATCGAGCCCCGGTCCCAGCCGAACGCGCCGTAGACCGAGGCGGTGAGGTTCAAGCGCCCGAAGTGACCGTCGCCATTATAGCCCAGGTAGAAGACGTCGTAATTGCGCGCCCGCAAAGTGCCGATCAGCGCCGGGCGGACCGGAAAGCCGTTCTTGTCGACCTCGATGTCGCCGCGCTCGCGATTGGCGTTCCAGGTGAGGCTCGCCTGGCTGGTGAAGCCGGGGACGGGAAAGTCCTGCCGGTAGAGATTGGCGTGCAGCACCCAGTCCTTGCGCGGGGTCTGGGTCACGTCGTTCAACCCGCTGTTCGTGTCTTTCTCGAGCCGCCACACGGCGAGCAAGTTGTACTGCAGGCGGTTGCCGCCGCGGTTGCCGAACAGGCGCACGCCAAGCTGCTGGTCGTTGAACAGGAAGCCGCGGAAATCGAGCTGGAAGGGCTGGATGCCGACCCGGACGCTGTCGAAATCGTAGCGCGCCGAGACGTCGCGGAGATGATAGTCGACGAACGCCTCCTGCACCCCCACCCAGCCGTCGAGGCGCGAGGTCGGGCTCGACGGCTTGACGTTGAGGATGCGGCGCTCCGACACGTCGGCATAGTTCATGTTGAAGGCGAGGCTGACGCGATATTCGACATGCGGCGGCATGAACGCCGTCGACCCCTTGGTCAGCGACGCGCCGAGGATGAAGGTCTGCGACAGGAGCAGGCTGCCGTTCTTCCCGAACACGTCGTTGCTGCCCGGCCGGTTCGTCGTCTGCACCCCGACAGGAATCGGAAAGGTGCGGGGCTCGATCACCGTGTCCGACACCGCGTTCACCGAGAAGAACCAGTCATGCTCCTTGAGCCCGAGCCAGCGCGGCGTGGCGCACGGGCGCTGCCCAGCCGCCGCCCGCCGGGCCTGCTCCTCCCTGGTCGGCAGGCACAGCGGCCGGTCGCCCTTATATGTGTTCTGGTGGTAGGGATCGAACCAGCGCTCCTTCACCAGCCCGAGGCTCTCGACCAGCCGCCACCGGTCCGGCACCGGCACCTGGTCGGTCGGAAACGCCTCCGGCGGCGGCGCCCGCAACGCGCCCGGATTGGATTGCGACACCGGTTCGTCGAGCACCTGCTGCGGCACGCCGGGACGGCGGCGGCCGGGAAGCGGCGCGGGCGGCGGCGGCGGCTCGGCCTCGGCCGGCGGCTGCCCAGCCGAGGCGAGGAGCAGGGCCATCGTCAGGCTCATTTGCCCTGGCAGACATTCTGGTCGCTCGTCCCCAGGAACGGCGCGAACGGGCAGTTGACGAAGCGGAGGCGCGCGCTGACGGCGCCGACCTGCAGGACGATCTGGTCGGAGCGGCGCGCGGGGTCGGCATTGCCAAGGGTGCCGAGGCGGGCGGCGGCGTTGTTGGTGCCGAGGAAGGCGGTCATGTCGTCCTGGTCGATGCCGTCGCCAGACACGCCGATCGCGCCCACCAAAGTGCCGCCGCGGTAGATGGGCACCGATCCCGGGAAGATCTGCATGCCGTTGGCGAGCCGCGACACGCCCGCCGCACCGCCGCATTGCGCCGGCACATCCGATCCAGCCCCGAGCACGAAGCCGACATGGGCCTTCACTTCCGCCTGGATCAGCGCCGACTGGAGCCCCGTCGAGAAGGGGTTGAACTGGGCGATCGAGCGGGACAGCGGCCCCTGCGGCTGCGCCGCCTCGCCGTCCGGAAAGTGCGGCCGGTGGATGTTGCCGATGGCGCGGTCGCTGAACGCCCAGTTCGATGTGAACAGCGGCTGGGCCGCGGTGTAGAAGGCGCGCACATCCGGGTCCGAACTGGTGCTCAGCTGCGCTGCGGTGGTCGCATTGGAGAAGAAGGCCGCAGTACGTGCCTTCTGCACCGAGACGTCGATGCCGAAGATCGGCGCGTCGGGCGCCCGGACGAGACCGAGCACCGCGCCATTGGTGTCGACCACGGCCATCGAGACCTGCGCGCGGCTGTCGAGCGGGTGACGGATCTGCCCGCGCGCCGCGGTCATGATCTTGAACGCTTCCTCGAGCAGCGCCGTCACCTCGCCGGCGGCCAGCAGGCCATCGGTGCCCGCCCGGATCGGGAAGCGGTTGCCGCCCGCGCCGTTGGTGAGAACGAAGGCGTCGGGGTTGGAGAATTCGGCGCCGGCGGAAGCGCGAACGCCCGAAGCTTCGGAGCCATAAGCGCGGCCCGCGAGGATGCCCGCCGTGGCGTCGTAATAGCCGCGGACGGTGACCAGCGCTCCCGCGGCGCCGGAGAAGGGCGGTGCGCTCGCCGGGTTGCGCACCAGGTCGCCGGGCGCGGCGTCCGAATAGCGGAGCAGAGTGCCGTCGACGGTAATCCGGTCCGCTCGGATGTCGTCGCCCGGCGCGAAGCCGGAAGCGGCGGCGAAGGCGATCGCTTCGTCCGTGTCGCGGTCCACGTCCTGCACTTCCGGGTCGAAGCCGTAGACGCCGTCCGCCATCACCCCGACGCCGCCGACCAGCACGCCGTTCTTGTAGAGCGGGAAGCCCCCTGGATCGGCGGCGAGGCCGAGCGGCGAGCGTTTCGGCCCGATGAAGCCCGCCGCGCCGACATTGCCCTTGAAGCGCGCGGCGACGTCCGAGCAGGGCAATTGGCTGAACTGCACCCCGAACAGAGGCCCGCTCTCCAGTTCGACCGTCGCCTTGGAGGGCGGGAAGTTCGCCTGCACGATCATGCTCGCCGTTCGCGTCGAAAAGGCGTTGCCGCCCGACGAAAGATAGGCGCCGGTAATCGCCTTCGCGATCGCTCCCGCCGCGCCGCCGGGCACGTCGACGCCCTGCAGGTCATGCGCGCTGCCGTCCGGCGCCACCGGGATCGACAGCCGCGGATTGGCGCCCGCCATCGCGAAGACGGCGAGGACGTTGCCGACCCGGTCCACCACCGCGAAGGTGGCGGGCGTCGAGCGCCCCTGCGCCTCGTTGATGCCCCGCGCCAGCACCGCCTCGACATCCGCCTGGGTGAGCGCCTCCTGAGCCGGCACCGCGTAATTGGACGTCGGCGGGGGAGGGGGCGTCGGCGCCGGCGTGACGGCGACCGGGCCCCCGCCGCCGCTGGTCCCACCGCCGCCGTCGCCACAGCTTCCGAGGACCAGGGCGGCGATGGCGACGGCGCCGGGCACCCGCCTCATTGCAGTCTCCGGATCGCCGCGGCGGCGCGCCCCAGGCCGGCGCGAAATTCGCGCGGATCGTAGGCATTGGGCTCGCGCACTGCCCTGTACGCGATCTCGATGTCGCCGCGGATCGTCTTGGCCGCGGCGCCATCGACCTGCCCCGCATTGACGAGCGCCGAGAGCAAGGTGTCGACAGCCATCACCGCCTGCACGCTGCCCTCGTAATCGGTGAACCGCGCCGAGACCGCATTGCCCGCGATGCTGTCGATGATCGCGAAGGTCTGTGGCCGGCTGACGCCGCCGCGGTCGAACTGATCGGCGACGGCGAGTGCGGTCCCCCTCAGCCGCGCCGCGGCCGCCAGCGCGCTGCCGCGGTCCTCGGCCAGCGCGGCGTGGAAGGCGCGGCTGTCGCGCTCGAAACGGGCGGCGAGGGCAGGGGATGTCGCCCGCAGCGCTGCCGACAGCATGATCATGTTCTCGTCGTTGTAAGCGGGCATCCCGCTCGGGATCGGCCGTCCCGGATTGGCCGCCGCGCTCGGCTGGAAGCGGCGGTCGTCGGAGATGGCGCGGTGGCAGGTGTGGCAGTCGAAGAAGTAGAATTCGGGAAAGACGCCGTTCGTCCCCTTCGGCGTCGCATACAAAGCCAGCGACCGCTCCAGCGCCAGCGCCTGGCCGACCGCCCACACCTGCACGTTGGAGCGCCGTCCCTTGCGCTGGACGTAATCGGCATCCTCGACATGATGCTGCTGCAGCGTCGTGAACAGGTCGAGCTCGAACGACAACCGCGGATGGCCTGCCGCCATGATCCTGTGGTCGACGAACTGCCCCGTGGCGCCGCTGCCGTAATGGCAGTCGAGGCATTTCGACGCCCTGGCCCGCGGCGTGTCGAGCGGCACCATCCCCCGCGCGACATTGCCGGTGTGGCTCGCGCCGACCGAATAATGGCTCGCCAGCCATTCCGAGGCCGCGCCGTGGCACGCCTCGCAGCCGACGCCGTCGGAGCGCAGGAAACGAGGGCCTGTCGCCGCCCCCGCGGTCGGCGTCGCATGGCAGCCGAGGCAGAGCGGCGCGCTCGTCGCCTCGCCGATCCCCAGCCGCGCCGCGATCGCCTTTGCGCGCGGCTCGGCAAGGGCACGGAAGGCGCGGCTGTGGATGCCGGCGGGGCTCGCCGGATCCTGCCAGCGCATCAGCTCGTCTTGGCGGACGACCTTGCCGTCTCCCTCCAAGCGGCCGTGGCAGGTCGTGCCCGCGCAGCTCGCCACGCCGACGAAAGCCTGGGCCGACGGCTCGGCCGCGCCGGCGCCCTCAGCCAGAAACAGGACGAGGAGCAGCAAAGCACCGGCAAAGGCGGCCGCAACGCTCCAGGCAGTTCCGCGGCTGCGGCCCATTCGCCCCCCTTGTTGCCCGCGCGGCGGTGCGGCGCGGAACGTCCCGACTATGACTTAGACCGCATTGTTGAGGCAAGCCGTGAAGCGGCGCTTGCCGCGCACCGGGATCAGCCGCCGTTCGGCTTGCGCGGCGGCGGCGCCTGGGCGTTCGGGTTCTTCGGCGCCCCCGGCTTCGGCTTCTTGCCTCCGCCGCCGAGCAGCTTGCTGCCGATGATCCCCGCCGCCACCACTCCCGCGCCGATGGCGATGTTGCGCGCCGTGTGGTTGCCGCCGCCGCTGCCCGGTGCGGAGCCCGGACTCGTCCGGAGCAGGTCCTGCAGCGCTTCAAGCCCCGCCGGCGAGATGCGGAACGGGCCGATCGGCGGCGCTCCGTCGCGCGGCGCGTAGAGGGCAAGATCGGGCCCGTCGAGCGTGACCGTCCGATCGCCGACCGTGACGTCGATGATTCCGGGCACGACGTCCCCCTGCGCCCGCGGCCCGGGCCCTCGCAGCACGATGAGCGATGCTTCGCCCTTGTCCGCCTTGACGCGCTTGCCGACCGCCGGCTCGTCCTCTGCGATGCGAATCGCATCCTCTCCGACCACCCCTTCGAAGATCGTGCCGCGGATGCCGATCGCCGCCACCGGCGTCCGCACGCTGACGGCCCCCGAAGGCCGCCCCAGCGCGCGCCCCGACATGAAGCGGAAGGCGCCGTGGGCGACGGAGATGCCGACCTGCCGGCTGTTCGCCGCCGGATCGTAGACGAAGCGGTCGATCGTCACCCGCGCATTGGCGCCGACGGTGAAGGTGGTCCGGTCCATCAGCAGCATCTGCAGCTGGCTCGCCGCGGCGGTCTGCACCTGGTCCGCCATGTACAACCGCTCACGCAGCGCGGCGGGATGCGCCTTGCGGGTGGCGGCGCTGCGGATCTCGACCTTGTTGCGCACCGCCGCGGCGATTCCCGCCTGGGTCTGGGCCAGCACCGGGCTCACGGCCATGCTCAATGCGGCGGCGAGGGCGATCGGCCGCCCGACGGAGACGATGGCGCGGATCACCGCCGGCGGCCCTTGGGCGGCGGTGGCCGGGTGATGCCCGGACAGGCGGCCGCGACCTCCGCCCAGTCGGCCTCGGCGAAGGCGTGGCCGTCGAACTGCCCAAGCTCGACCTCGGCGCCTTCCCGGTCGTCGAGCCGGCAGAGCAAGGCCGTGTAGAGCAGCCGCGGCGGCACCGCTTCGGGATGCGCGAACAGCACCCGCTCCAGCGTGCCGAGCGCGCCGAGCAGGTCGCTTTCGGCGATCTCGCTGCGGGCGAGGGTCATACCCGTGTCCGGCGACAGCGATGCGCCGATCAGCGTCTCGGCGTCGGTCGGCGCGCGCTGGGCGCAGGCGGGTGTCGCGAGCGTTGCCGCGGCCGCGAGACCGATCGCGCCAAGCCAGCACCGCACCTCAAATCTCCGCATCGTCGGGACCCCTTTCGGCGGCCGATGGTCGACGTGGGCGGCACCGCCGCATGCGGCGCCGTCGATTGACTAAGGGCTATCATTCGCGCACCGTTGCCGCAACGTCATTTCAGCCCCGGTCCGGTCCGGGCCGAAGGGGGGCGGCGGGGGACGATGCTGGCCAGACGCACGAAGCGCCCGCCGGCCTCGACGCGCCGCTCGACCATCGCCGCCGCGGGCCTGGTCCCGGTCCTGCTCGTCGCGCTCCTCGCCTTTTTGCAGCCGACGATCTTCACTGAAGCCCGCGGGCTGCTGTTCGACACCTACCAGCGCCTGTCGCCGCGGCCCTTCAGGGACGCGGGCGTGCGCATCGTCGACATTGACGAGGAGACGATCCGCCGCATGGGCCAATGGCCCTGGCCACGCGGCGATGTCGGCGCCCTCACCAAGGCGATCGCAGACGCCGGCGCGGCGTCGATCGCCTTCGACATCGTCTTCTCGGAGCCGGACCGCACGTCGCCGGGGCGCCTGGCGGCGCTCGCCGAGCGGCAGGGCGCGCCGGCCGCGCAGATCGCGGCGATCAGGGGCCTCCCGGACCAGGACGGCCGCTTCGCCGAGACCCTCGCCGCCGCGCCGGCCGTCCTCGGCCTCTTCCTCACCGCCGACGCCAGCGGCGCTCCCGTCCAACCGAAGGCTGGCTTCGCCGTCGCCGGCAGCGATCCCGGGGCCAGCCTCAACGCCTATCGCGGCGCCATCGTCCCGCTGCCGGCGCTACAGGCGTCCGCCCGCGGCCTCGGTTTCGTGTCGCTCCGCGGCGATGCGGACGGCATCGTCCGCCGCGTGCCGCTCGTCGCCAAGGTCGGCGATACGTTGCTGCCCTCGCTCTCGGCCGAAGCATTGCGGGTGGCGCAGGAGGCCGGCGGCTTCGTCCTCAAGAGCAGCGACGCGAGCGGCGAAGTCAATTCGGGAAGACCCGAAGCGGTGGCGGTGAAGATCGGCGCCGCCGAAGTCCCCGTCACGGAGCGCGGCGAACTGTGGATGCACTATACCGCCCCCGTTCCCGAACGCGTCGTTCCGGCCTGGAAGGTGCTGGAGGGCAAGCTCCCGCCGGCCGAGATGCAGCGGCTGTTCTCCGGCCGCATCGTCTTCATCGGCACCGGCGCCGTCGGCCTGCGCGACCTCGTCTCGACTCCAGTGGCGGATCGCGAGCTCGGCGTCACCCTTCACGCCGAGGCCGTCGAGCAGATGGTGCTGCAGGATTTCCTCTCGCGCCCCGATTGGGCGGCGGGGCTCGAAATGGCGGCCTTGCTCGGCGCTGGCATCGCCCTTGCGCTCGCCTTGCCCTGGCTCGGGGCTTTGCGGGGTGCCCTGTTCGCGGGGCTGCTTGCGGGCGGCGCAGGCGGCGGCAGCTGGTACGCATTCGAGGAAAAGCATCTGCTCGTCGATCCGACGGCGCCGCTCCTCGCGCTTCTCGCCTGCTATCTCGTCGCCACCCTCTTCACCTACGTGCGTGAGGAGAGACAGCGCCGCTACATCCACGGCGCCTTCGACCGCTACCTTTCGCCCGACCTCGTCAAGCGCATTACCGACGATCCCTCGCAGCTCGAGCTTGGCGGCGAAGTGCGCGAGATGAGCGTGCTCTTCTGCGACATTCGGGGCTTCTCGCACATTTCGGAAGGGCTCGGCCCGCAGCAGATCATCGGCTTCCTCATCGCCTTTCTGACGCCGATGACCGACATCCTCATCGCCCGCCGCGCCACCATCGACAAATATATCGGCGACGCCATCCTCGCCTTCTGGAATGCGCCGCTCGACGATCCCGACCAGTATCGCAATGCCGCCCGCGGCGCGTTGGACATGGCCGCCCGTCTCGACGCTCTGAACGCAGACATGGCCGGCCGCGAGGACTGGCCCGGCACGGTAGAGATCGGCATCGGCCTCAACGCCGGCCCGTGCTGCGTCGGCAACATGGGCTCGGCCCGGCGCCTCTCTTATTCGCTGATCGGCGACACCGTGAACCTCGCCTCGCGCCTCGAAGGCCTCACCAAGCAATATGGCGTCCGCATCGCCATCGGCGCCGTGCTGGCGGCGCAGCTTCCGGAGTTTGCGCTCATAGAACTCGACCGCGTCCGCGTCGTCGGCCGCGAGCGCCCGGAAACCGTCTATGCGCTGGTCGGCGACGAGACGGTCGCGGGCCGACACGAATTTCGAACCTTCCTCGATGGCCATGCCACCATGCTCGCCGCCTATCGCGCGCAGGACTGGGACGAAGCCGAGCGCCGCGCGTCGGCGAATGAGACCGCCGCCCGCGGCTACGGCCTCGCCACGCTCTACGCCCGCTACCGCGCCCTCATCGAACGCTACCGCGCCGATCCCCCGCCCCCCGGCTGGGACGGCGTCGCCCAACTCAAGGAAAAGTGATCACACCACCCCAAACGCCAGCATCGCGTCTGCGACTTTCTTGAAGCCGGCGATGTTCGCGCCCTTCACATAGTCGACATAGGCCTCGCCGGCGCTCTGGCCGTAGGCGACGCAGCGGTCGTGGATGTCGGCCATGATCGTTTCCAGCATCGTCTGGAGCTCGGCTTCCTTCCAGCTCATCCGCGCGCTGTTCTGGCTCATCTCCAGCCCCGACACGGCGACGCCGCCGGCATTGGCCGCCTTGCCCGGCGCGTAGAGGATGCGGGCGTCCTTGAAGACGTGCACGCCTTCGAGATCCGTCGGCATGTTGGCGCCTTCCGCGACCGCAGTGCAGCCGTTGGCGACCAGGGTCCGCGCGTCCGCCCCGAGCAGCTCGTTCTGCGTCGCGCAGGGGAGGGCGACGTCGCAGGGCACGCCCCAGGGCGTCTTGCCGGCGTGGAAGGTCGCCTGCTTATACTCCTGCACATAGTCGGAGATGCGCCCGCGTCGCCGCGTCTTGTGCGCCTTGACCCAGTCGATCTTCGCCTGGTCGAAGCCGTCCGGATCGTGGACGAAGCCTTCCGAATCCGACAGCGTCAGCACCTTGGCGCCGAGCTGCACCAGCTTCTCCGCCGCATGCGTCGCAACGTTGCCCGAGCCGGAGACGACCGCCGTCTTGCCCTCCAGGCCGCTCCCGGCCCGCTTCAGCATGTTCTGGAGGAAATAGACGGCGCCGTAGCCGGTCGCCTCCGTGCGGATGAGGCTGCCGCCATATTCGAGCGCCTTGCCGGTCAGGACGCCCGTGAACTGGTTGGTGATGCGTTTGTACTGGCCGAACATGTAGCCGATTTCGCGCCCGCCGACCCCGATGTCGCCGGCCGGCACGTCCACGTCGGCGCCGATATGGCGGTAGAGCTCGGTCATGAAGCTCTGGCAGAAGCGCATCACCTCATGGTCGGACTTGCCCTTGGGGTTGAAGTTCGACCCGCCCTTGCCGCCGCCCATGGGCAGGCCGGTCAGCGCGTTCTTGAAGGTCTGTTCGAAGGCGAGGAACTTGAGCACGCTCTCGGTCACCGACGGGTGGAAGCGCAGCCCGCCCTTGTACGGGCCGATGGCGTTGTTGTTCTGCACCCGCCAGCCGCGCTGGACCCGGATGTGGTTGTTGTCGTCCTGCCAGACGACGCGGAAGCTCACCACCCGGTCGGGCTCGGCGATGCGGCGCAGGATCTGCCAGCGGTGATACTCCTCCTTCCCCTCTATGAAGGGAAAGACGTCCTGCGCCACCTCGGTGACGGCCTGGATGAATTCGCTCTGCCCGGGGTTGCGCCGCTTCACGCCGTCGATGAACCCGTCAAGGTCGACATGGTCGTGCGTGCTCATCGGCTTCCCCTCCCGGCGACGTCTCCGCAAGGGGTATCAGAGCCGCGCCGCGCGCGCCATATCGGCGCTCCCGACGCCGTCCTGAGGAGCCCGCCATGAAGGCGCAAAAGCAGATCGCCCTCGTCGCCCACGACCGCAAGAAGGCGGAGCTGGTCGGCTGGGTTGAGGCCAACGAGGCGGTGCTGGCAAAGCATCTCCTCTGGTCGACCGGCACCACCGGCGCCCGCATCCGCGAGGCCTGCCCCGGCCTCACCCTCACCGCGCTTCGCTCGGGCCCCTTGGGCGGCGACCAGCAGCTCGGCGCCCGCATCGCCGAGGGCGGGATCGACATCCTCGTCTTCTTCACCGACCCCCTGTCGCCGATGCCGCACGACGTCGACGTCAAGGCGCTGACCCGCCTCGCCACCCTCTACAACGTCGCCTGCGCCACCAACCGCGCCGCCGCCGACTTCCTCATCGCCTCGCCCTACTTCGACGCGCCCTACGAAGCGCCGACGGGGGGAGGGGACGGGGAGCCGGGGACCTGACCGCTCCTGTTGCCCCGCGGCACGGCGGAGGCTATCCGCCCGGTAAAGCCAAAGGGAGCGACCATGAGCATCACCCCCGCCGTCAAGGCGATCCTCAACAAATATGAGAGCGACAATCCCGGCACCAAGGCGAACCTCGCCCGCATCCTGATGCAGGGGCGCCTCGCAGGCACCGGCAAGATGATCATCCTGCCCGTCGACCAGGGCTTCGAGCACGGTCCCGGCCGCAGCTTTTCGGTCAATCCGGCGGCCTACGACCCGCATTACCATTACCAGCTCGCCATCGACGCCGGCCTCAACGCCTATGCGGCGCCCCTCGGTGCGCTCGAGGCGGGGGCGGGGACCTTCGCCGGGCAAATCCCGACCATCCTCAAGATCAACAGCTCGAACAGCTGGGCGACGCGCAAGGACCAGGCGGTGACCGGCGGCGTCGACGATGCGCTGCGCCTCGGCTGCTCGGCGATCGGCTTCACCACCTATCCTGGCTCGGAGGACAATTTCGAGCTGATCGAGGAGATCCGCGAGCTTTCCGCCGAGGCCAAGGCGGTCGGCCTCGCCACCGTGATCTGGGCCTATCCGCGCGGCGGCGACGTCTCGAAGGAGGGCGAGCTCGGCCTCGACATCACCGCCTACGGCGCCCACATGGCCGCCCTCCTCGGCGCCCACATCATCAAGGTGAAGCTGCCCTCCGCCCATATCGAGCAGAAGGACGCGCAGAAGGCCTATGAAGGCGCGGACTGGTCCCAACAGGCCGACCGCGTCCGCCACGTCGTCCAGTCCTGCTTCGCCGGCCGCCGGATGGTCGTCTTCTCGGGCGGCGCCACCAAGGGCACCGACGCGGTGTTCCAGGACGCACGCGACATTCGCGACGGCGGCGGCAACGGCTCGATCATCGGCCGCAACGCCTTCCAGCGCAGCCGCGAAGACGCCCTCGCCATGCTCGACCGCCTGGTCCGCATCTACAAGGGCGAGGAGTAACTTGGAGGCCGAGGAGCCGCAGGATACGGGCGTTGAACTCGATCCGGGCTTCGCGGCCCGGTTCGATCCCGTCCGGCGACCGGCGGCGGAGCTTTACCTCATCTCCCCGCTCGACACGGGCCGCGACTTCCCCGCCCGCCTCGAGGCGGCGCTGGCCGGCGGCCCCGTCGCCGCCTTCCAGTTCCGGGTGAAGGGGCTCGACCAGCATGAGGCGGCGGCTCTGGCCGGGCCCCTCCTCGACATCTGCCGCGCCCGCGACGTCGCCTTTCTCGTCAACGACGACATCGGCCTCGCCAGGCGCCTCGGCGCCGACGGCGTCCATCTCGGTCAGGGCGACGGCGACCCGCGCGATGCCCGCGCCCTGCTCGGCCCCAATGCGCAGATCGGCGTCACCTGCCACGACAGCCGCCATCTCGCCATGGAGGCCGGCGAAGCGGGCGCCGACTATGTCGCGTTCGGCGCCTTCTTCCCGACCACCACGAAGGAAACGCAGCACCGTCCGGACCCGTCGATCCTCGGCTGGTGGTCGCGGCTGTTCGAGATGCCGTGCGTCGCCATCGGCGGCATCACGCCGGACAATGGCAGCGCTCTCGTCGAAGCGGGCGCCGACTTCCTCGCTGTCTCCAGCAGCGTCTGGACGCACCGGGACGGCCCTGCTGCGGCAGTGGCCGCCTTCCAGGACGTGCTGAAGCGCTAGCCGATGCGCAGCTTCGCCGCCGCCGCCGCCCTCCTGCTCGCCGCCGCGGCCCCGGCCGCCCCGCCGCCGGCCAATCCGGTGCACATGAACCAGCTCGGCTTCCTGCCGGGCGCTCCGCAGCGGGCGATTGTCGCCGACCCGTCCGCGGCGCCCATTCCGTGGCGCCTCCTCGATGCCTCCGGAAAGGTGCTCGAAACAGGCCAGACCGTCGTCTTCGGCGACGATGCGCAATCCGGCGAGCACGTCCACCGCATCGACATTTCGGCCCCCGCCGGCGCCGGCTACCGGCTCGAAGTCGGCGGCCGGAGCGGCCGACCGTTCGCCGTCTCGCCGAGCCTCTACGACCGCCTCCGCGGCGACTCGCTCAACTATTTCTACCAGACCCGCGCCGGCATCCCGATCGAGGCGCGCTTCGCCGGCGGCCCGCAATGGGCGCGGCCGGCGGGGCACCCCGCCGAGCGCGCCGCCTGCCTCTCCGGCACCGACGCGCAGGGCAATGCCTGGCCCGCCTGCGACATCGTCCGCGACGTCACCGGCGGCTGGTACGACGCCGGGGACCAGGGCAAATATGTCGTCAACGGCGGCATTTCGGTCTGGACCCTGCTCAACCTCTACGAGCGCCAGCAAGCACTCCACCGCCCCGCCGCCTTCGGAGACCGCACCGGCCGCCTCCCGGAGACCGGCAACGGCGTCGACGACATCCTCGACGAGGCGCGGTGGGAGCTCGAATTCTTCCTCAGGATGCAGGTGCCGGACGGTACCCGCGTCCGCGTCCCCGTGGGCGTCAAGCGCAGCCGCCCCGGCCTCGCCTTTACCGAGATCGACGCGGGCGGCATGGCCTGGCACAAGGTCGGCGACGAGCATTGGACGGCGCTGCCGACCCCGCCGCACCTCGACCGCGAGCGCCGCATCCTGTTCCCGCCGTCGACCGGCGCCACGCTGAACCTCGCCGCCGCCACGGCGCAATGCGCCCGCATCTGGCGGACCATCGACCCCGCCTTCGCCGCCCGCTGCCTCGCCGCCGCCGAGCGCGCCTTCGCCGCCGCCAGACGCAATCCGGAAGTCTATGCGATCGCCGCCTTCACCGGCAGCGGCGGCTATGGCGATCCCGATCTGAGCGACGAATTTTACTGGGCCGCCGCCGAGTTGTTCGTCACCACCGGCAAGCCCGAATATGGCGCCGCCCTCGAAGCCTCAGCCTGGTTCCACACCGCCGTCGCGCCGGAATTCGGCTGGCCGAAGATGGCGACGCCCGGCACCATCTCGCTCGCGCTCGTCCCCAACGCGCTCCCAGCGGAGGACAAGGCGCGCCTCCGCCGCAGCCTGGTCGCCGCCGCCGACGCCTTCCTCGCCGACGAGGACCGCACCGGCTACCGCATCCCCTATGCCCCCGCCGGCTGGCCGTGGGGCTCGACCTCGTCGATCCTCAACCGGGCCATCTTCCTCGCCCTTGCCGCCGATTTCAGCCGCGATCCGCGCTACCGCGCCGGCGTGGTCGACGCGATGGACTTCGTCCTCGGCCGCAACCCGCTCGACCGCTCCTTCGTCACCGGCACTGGCGCCCGCCCGATGGAGAACCCGCACCACCGCTTCTGGACCCACCAGCTCGACCCCCGCCAGCCCGGCCCGCCGCCCGGAATCATCTCAGGCGGCCCCAATTCCACCGCGATGGGCGACCCCGTCGCCTCCCACCTGAAGGGCCGCTGCGCCCCGCAAACCTGCTGGGCCGACGACGCCCGCGCCTTCACCGTCAACGAAGTCGCCATCAACTGGAACGCGCCCCTGGTGTGGGTATCGGCCTGGCTCGCGGAGCGGCGCTGATCCCTACACGGCTTCGGCCGGCGGGAGCCGCGCCGTTCGAGTGAGCAACGCTCGCGGGTACGCGCAGGTCCTTGCGGGCAGGCCGCTGGTTTGATTCAGCGACTCAGCCGCGCTTGAGCAGGTCTGAGGCCTCCGCGCGGAGGGCGTCAGCGATTCGAATGAGGCCTTCGAGGCCCGGGTTCTTGGCCCGCGGTTGACGGCACTCGCATCGGTAGCAGTGACGACCCGCCGATTGTCAGCAGCGCTTTGATGGGCCATCGCAGTTACACGCAAGTTTATGGGATGCGGCAACGGGTGGGCCATACAGCTACCAATGGCTGTCCGGAGAATTAATGGAAGTGGTTCTCAGGCCATAGATGATCAGGCAGGTACCGTCTGATCAAATCGCTTGCTTGCTGAAAGCCCCTCGCATCGAGCTCACGAAGAAAATGCGGCCAAGGCGGGATGTTGCTGCGATAAATATTCGTCGATGACGTCGACATCCCACCACCTTGTAACGTCGAAAGACCGCCGAATTGGAGAGTCGACAAACCCCCATATTGTAGGGTCGACAGGCCGCCATACTGCAATGTCGACAGCCCGCCATATTGCAAGGTTGAGAGGCCCCCGTACTGTAAAGTTGACATACCGCCGTACTGCAGCGTGGACAGGCCACCGTACTGCAACGTGGAGGCGCCTCCGTGTTGCAACGTGGACACCCCACCCCCCCGTAGGGTCGAAAGCCCGCCCCCCCGCAAGGTGCTAAGGTTCCGGGGCCATGTCCGCATATTCGGAATTTCGGGTCTTGCCATGCTTCGCTCCTACTATTCCGCCATATCATCAGAGCTTCGTCGAGACCAATGGCAAGCGTCTAGCATGTCGCTAGCACGAGAGCGTCCGCAGCATCTAAATCGCTAAGCGGCCTGTCCTACCTAGTTGTTTTCTTTTGGAGAAGGTGGTGGACGCACTAGGGCTCGAACCTAGGACCCGCTGATTAAGAGTCAGCTGCTCTACCAACTGAGCTATGCGTCCATGCCTGTCGGGCAGAGCGCGCATCTAGAGGGGCTTCGGGCGGATTGCAACCGCCTCTGCGCACTAGATTTGCGATGCGATCAGGGCGGCCGGCGCGCTCCGCCCGACGGCGCGCGTCATCCCGGCGAAAGCCGGGATCTCTCTCCGGAAGAGGCGCTATCCCGTTCTCCCGGGGAAGACCGGACCTCTACGCGGGAGAGGCGCCGGTGCCCTTCACCCGACGAGATCCCGGGTTTCGCGTTCCCATCAAAGTAGTACTTTGATGGGGTCCCTCCCGGGATGACGGGGAACTTCCGCCCCTTCCCCTCACCCACGTCAGTTGGCTGAAGGGAGGGGGAGGGGGCCTAGCCTTCGGTCAGTATCAATACCGCCGCAGCAGCCCGGCCAGGCGGCCCTGGATGCGGACCTGGTCGGGGCGGTAGCGCTGCGGATCGTAGCGGCGGTTGGCGGGATCGAGGCGGATCATCTGGCCTTCGCGGCGGAAGGTCTTGAGCGTCGCCTCATTGTCGTCGATCAGGGCGACGACGATCTCGCCGTCGCGCGCCGTCTCGGTCTTGCGCACCAGGGCATAGTCGCCGTCGAGAATGCCTTCGTCCACCATCGAATCTCCGGCCACTTCGAGCGCATAATGCTCGCCCGGGCCGAGTAGGGCGGCGGGGACGGGAAGCGTATTCTGACCCTCGATCGCCTCGATGGGGAGGCCGGCGGCGATGCGGCCGTGGAGCGGCAGCTCGACGACGCTGTCATTGGCCGCCTGGGGCACCGGCACGCCGCCCGTCCTGGTGGTGGCCGCGATGCCGCCCTTGCCGTCGGGGAGGCGCAGGATCTCCAGTGCGCGCGCCCGGTTGGGCAGCCGGCGGATGAAGCCGCGCTCTTCGAGCGCCGAGATCAGCCGGTGGACACCGGACTTTGACTTGAGCGCCAGAGCGTCCTTCATCTCCTCGAACGAGGGCGAAACACCGCTCTCGCCAAGGCGCTGGTTGATATACGTCAGAAGCTCGGATTGCTTGCGGGTCAGCATCGCTCATCCCCCTATGGAACACACGCTGAACCTATAGGAAACATCATGCGCGGCTGTCAAGCGCCTGTTCTACTTTTTTCTGCGCACCCTGTTCAGCGTCCGTTTCCCCCCGACACAGGGTGAGGAAGTTAGCCAGCAAGGCGTGCCCCTGCGCGCTCGCCACGCTCTCTGGATGGAACTGCACGCCGTGCAGCGGCAGGTCCGCGTGGCGCAGCCCCTGCACGCTCCCGTCGTCCGCAATCGCGTTGACGATAAGCTCCGCCGGCAGGCCCTCCGCCGCCACCGTTAGCGAATTGTAGCGCACCGCGTCGAAGGGGGAGGGGAGGCCTGCGAAGAGGCCGCTGCCGTCGTGGCGGATCGACGAGACCTTGCCGTGCATCGGCCGCGGCGCGCGCAGGATCCTGCCGCCGAAATGGACGGCGATCGCCTGGTGCCCAAGGCACACGCCGAGCAGTGGCCGCCGGGCCGCCACGCACGCCGCCACGAGGTCCAACGAAATCCCCGCCTCTTCCGCCCGCCCGGGCCCCGGCGACAGCAGAAAGCCGCGCGCCCCGCTCGCCAGCGCCTCGTCGGCGCTCAGCGCGTCGTTGCGCACCACCCGCACCTCGGCGCCGAGCGCGTCCAGGTAATGGACGATGTTCCAAGTGAAGCTGTCGTAATTGTCGACGACGAGGATCACCGGCCCCGGACCGCCGCTTCAGCTGGTCGGGCGGTTGCCGGCGAGCTCGCCCTTCAACTTGGCGAGCGCGGTCTCGTTGCGGCGGATCTTCAGGCTCGCGCGGATCGCCCCGACCAGCTGCTGGGCATATTCGTCGCCAAGGCCTGCCGTGAGCTCGCCGCGTGCCTTTTCGACCTCTTCGGGTCCCTTGGCAGCGTCGCCGGGCACGATGGTGTCGACATAGACGATGAGCCAGCCGCGGTTCTGCGGCGCGGGGATCATCTTCGCCTTGCCGCGCGGGAGGCTGAACAGCACTTGCAGCGGCGGGGACGGGGGCTGGCCGGGCTTGGCGATGTCGCGGCGAACGGCGGTGACCGGCTGCAGCGGCGGCAGCGCGACATTGGCCTGGCGGAACGCCTCCGCCGGCGCGACGCCGGCGTTGATCTTGGAGACGATCGATTGCGCCACCGCCTTGGCACGATCGGCGGCGCGCTGGGCGACGACGTCGGCCTTCACCTGCGGCTGGACCTTGGCATAAGGCGGCGGCGCCGCGGCGATGACCTGCGAGACGCTGACGAGCGCATATTTCTGGTTCGGCAGCACCGGTGCGATCTGCGGCGGCTCGTTGGCGCCGAGCAGCGACGCGCCCTTCAGCACCGCGGCGAATTCCGGCGGCACCTTCCAGTCCTGCGCGTCGGGCGCGCCGCCCGCCGCCGTCACCGCCGGAGTCTGAACCACCGCCAGCTTCTCGTCGCGCACCACCTGGTCGAAGCTCGCGCCGTCGCCGACCTTGTTCTCGATGCGGGCGGCAAGCTCGGCGAGCAGCGCCTGCCCCTTCTGCGCCTCGAGCCGCGTGGCGATCTCGCCCCTGACCGAAGCGAGCGGCTTGCCGGCGACGGTCTTGACGTCCTCGACCTTGAGGATGTGCCAGCCGAGCGGGTCGCGGATCGGGCCGACGGTCGCGCCCTTCTGGGCGGCGAAGACGGCGTTGGCGACGGCGGCGGAGCTGAGCTTGGTCACCTCGTCGCGTGTCTTGGCGCCGAGCGCGATATCGGCGGCGCCGAAGCCGACCTGCTGCGCCGCCTGCGCGAACGGCGTGCCGCCCGCGAGCTTCTGCTGGAAGGCCTTGGCGGCGGCGTCGCTGGTCAGCACCACCTGCGACAGCGTCCGCGTCTCGCGCGGGCCGTAATTCGCCTGGTCGCGGTCGTAGGCGGTCTGTACTTCGGCGTCGGTCGGCTTGGCCGCAGCGCCCAGCGTGTCGATGCCGAACAAGGCGTAGCGGATCACGCGGCGCTCCGGGATCGTGTAGCGGGCGACGTTCTTGCGGTAATAGTCAGCGACTTCCTGGTCGGTCGGCTCGTTGCCGCCGCCCATCGCCGCGGCCGGCACGCCGCCGACGCTGCCGGTGCGCGATTCGAGGCGCAAAGCGGCATATTGCAGCGCCAGCGCCTGCGGCACAGAGGCCGAGCCGCCGGCGGGGAGGGCGACCTGGCGCTCGATCAGCCGCGTCGAGATCTCCTTGCGCAACTGGTCCTCGGTGATCCGCTCGCGCTGCAGCGCCGCCAGGAACAGGCCCTGGTCGAACTTGCCGGCGGCGTTCTGGAAGGCGGGAATGGCGGCGATCTGCGCGTCGACCATCTTCTTCGAGGCGACGATGCCGACCGAATTGGCGAAGTCCATCGTCGCCGCGGCGCTGATCATCTGCTCCAGCACCTCGTCGACGGCGCCGCGACGGACGAACTGGGCCATGTCGAGCTCGGGCTGCTGCTGGCGGAAGCGCTCGAGCTGGCGCTGGGTGTTGTCCCTGAGGTCGTCGCTGGTGATCGCTTCACCGCCGACCTTGGCGACGGTGGAGGCGCCGAGGCCGCCAAGCTCGCCGAGGCCGCCCATGCCGCCGGTGCCGAAGCCGGTGATGACGATCGCGACCAGGCTCAGGAACAGCACGCCCAGCATGATCTTGGACATGATTCCGCGACGAAAGAAGGTGAGCATGGATTTCCCTGGACTGACGGAGAGCTTGGCGAGGTCATAGAAGGCGCGCCGCGGCCCGGCAAGCTTGGCAGGCCCACCCTTGGCAGAGCCCACCCTTGGCAGAGGGAGTCGGCGTTGCTAGGCGGCGAGGGTCCAACCGGGAGCCTTCCGCCAACATGCACGTCCGCCGCAAGCTCGTCGCCGGGAACTGGAAGATGAACGGCAGCCGCGCTGCCCTGGCCGAGCTTGCCCCCATCGCCGCCGCCGCGCGGGAAGCCGCCGGGGTCGACGTTGCTTTGTGCCCGCCCTTCACCCTCATCACCCTCGCCATCGCCCGCGCCGGCGGCATCTCGATCGGCGCGCAGGATTGCCATTCGGCCGCGTCCGGCGCCCATACCGGCAACGTCTCGGCCGCGATGCTGGTCGAGGCGGGCGCGAAGCTGGTCATCGTCGGCCATTCCGAGCGCCGGCAGGACCAGTGCGAGAGCGACGATTTCGTCCGCGACAAGGCGGAGGCCGCGCTCGCCGCCGGGCTGCAGACGATCCTGTGCGTCGGCGAGGTCGAGGAGGAGAGGGTGGCCGGCACCCATTGCCAGAAGGTGCTCTACCAGCTCGATCGCTCGCTGCCCGAGCTGCGCGCCGACGCGGAGCTGGTCATCGCCTACGAGCCGATCTGGGCGATCGGCACCGGACGCACCGCCACCCCGGCAGACGCGATCGAGATGCACGCCGTCATCCGGGAACAGCTCGCCGCCCGCTTCGGGGACGCCGGCCAGCGCATCCGCATCCTCTACGGCGGCTCGGTCAACGCCGCGAACGCCGCCGGCCTGTTCGCCTGCGACAATGTCGACGGCGCCCTCGTCGGCGGCGCCAGCCTCACCGCCGAGGCCTTCGTGCCGATCATCGAGGCGGCGGCGAAGAGTTGAACCTGGGGCAAGGTTCCCCTAAGTCCGCGCAACCCGTCGCCCCAGCGAAGGCTGGGGCCCAGGGGGATTAGCCGCCGCGCTTTTCACCCACGGGGAGGCCAGCCTTCCGCTGGCATGACGATCTCACACCCGACCCGAGGCCCGCATGTACACCTTCCTCCTGATCGTCCAGACGCTGATCGCCGCCGCCATGGTCGCGGTGATCCTGATGCAGCGCTCGGAGGGCGGTGGATTGGGCGTCGGCGGCAGCCCGTCCGGCCTGATGTCGGCCCGCGGCGCGGCCGACTTCCTGACCCGGGCGACCGGGATCCTCGCGACCCTGTTCGTCGTCCTGTCGATCATTCTCTCCGGCCTCGCCACCTTCCAGCGCGCGCCGGTCCAGATCGATCCCAACGTCCGCGCGCCGGTCTCGAGCGGTCAGCCCCTCGCGCCGCGGACCCTGCCGCCGGCCGGCTCCCTCGGCGGTCCCGCCCAGACCCCGCCGCCCGCCAAGGCGCCGGCGCCGAAGGGCGGCGTCCCCCTCGCGCAGTAAGGCGCTAGCCGGCGAGGCTCAGGGCAACGTCGCGCACCTGGTGGCGGATGTCCGGCACCGCGACGATCTCCCACAAGGCCCCCTTCGTGAGCGGCCCCACCGCGTAAATGCGGTCTGAGGCCGCGCCGTCGGCCCCGATCACCCGGTGCGACGAGTCGACGTCGAGCCCCAGCCCCAGCGCGTCCGGCCGCGCCAGCCCCGCGTCGAGCAGCTGCCGGACCAGCGGATCGCCGATGCGGGCGATGGCCCCCTCCGGCCCGGTGCAGTTGATCGCCCCGGCGACCGCGAAGCGCCGCTCCCCGCCGCCGCGCAGCGCCACCGTCACGCTCTCCGCATCGCCGCCGCGGACTCGCCCGGCCAGCACTTCGAGCCGCCCTTCGCCGATCAGCGCCTCGATCCGCCGCGCCACGGGCGGCGCGATGCGGTGGCGGTGGACGTCCCACCACGGCCGCAAATGCCGTAGGAAGCGCTTCTTCTCGTCGATGGAAAATCCCCGCCACAGATACTGGCTGTGGGGCCGCAGCGAATCGACCGCCGCCCGCCACGGCGCCCCCGCCCGCGTCTGGCGCACGAGGTCGCCGAGCCTCGGCGGGGCCTCCACCGCGTAAGGCGGCGACGCCGGCTCCTCATGCGGCCGCGGCAGCAGGCCCCGGCGCGAGACCGCCACCATCCGCCCGCGACAGCCTTCGTCCACCAGGGTCAGCGCGACATCGACCATGGTGAGGCCGGTGCCGACCAGCAGCACGTCCTTCTCCTGCCCCGCCATCGCCCGAATCGCCTCTATCCCTTCTCGACTCCACGGATCATCCACGGCCGGCACCTCGACCTTCGCCGGCAGCCGTCCGCCATAATTCCCGCCGGCGAGGATCAAGGCGTCGAACGCCAGCCGCGCCCCGTCCGCCAGCACCAAGGCCCCGTCCGCGACCGCCACTGCCTCACCCGCCACCCGGCGCACCCCCGGCACCGCCGCCAGCACGCCCTCCAGATAGCGCCGATAGTCTCGCCGCGGCACGAACGTGTCCGGCCCGCCGATCCCCTCGGCCTCCACCCACCGCACGAAATGGTCGGGCTCCCCGGCAAAGGCGCTCATCCCCCGCGCCCGCACGTTCAGGAGATGCGACCCGCTGGTGGTGGAATAAGCCGCGCCCGCCGCGAACGTCCCGCGCCTGTCGACGAGCGCGATGTCGGCGCCGGGCACCGCCCGCGCCGCCTCCACCGCCGCCATCGTCCCCGAATATCCCGCCCCGACGATCGCTATCTTCATGGCCAAGCGGCCTAGCCGCGCCAGGCGGCCGCGTCACCCTCGGCCTGCAACCCGCATCGAAGTGCCACTTCGATGCGAATATTCGAGTCTGCGCCCTTGCCCCCGGGCCCTTCGCCCGCTTATCCGGGGCTCCCATGGCGCGGTTCATTTTCATCACCGGCGGCGTGGTCTCCTCGCTCGGCAAGGGCCTGATGGCGGCCTCCCTCGCGGCGCTCCTCCAGGCGCGCGGCTACAAGGTCCGCATCAGGAAGCTCGACCCCTATCTCAACGTCGATCCCGGCACGATGTCGCCCTATCAGCATGGCGAAGTCTATGTGACGGACGACGGCGCCGAGACCGATCTCGACCTCGGCCATTACGAGCGCTTCACCGGCGTCCCCGCCCGCCAGTCGGACAACGTGACCTCCGGCCGCATCTACCAGGGCATCCTCTCGAAAGAGCGGCGCGGCGATTATCTCGGTGCCACCGTCCAGGTCGTCCCCCACGTCACGAACGCCATCAAGGAATTCATCCGCGGCGATCTCGACGCCGATCTCGATTTCCTGATCTGCGAGGTGGGCGGCACCGTCGGCGACATCGAATCGCTCCCGTTCATCGAGGCGATCCGCCAGTTCAGGAACGAGGAGGGGCGCGACAACACCCTCTCCATCCACACCACTTTGGTCCCCTACATCGCCGCCGCCGGCGAACTGAAGACCAAGCCGACCCAGCATTCGGTGCGCGAACTCACGTCGCTCGGCATCCAGCCCGAAATCCTCCTCTGCCGCGTCGACCGCGAACTGCCCGAGAGCGACCGCGCGAAGATCGCCTTGTTCTGCAACGTGCGGATGGAAGCGGTCATTCCCGCCCTCGACGCCAAGTCGATCTACGCCGTCCCCGCGCAATATTCGGAGGCCGGCCTCGACCACGAAGTGCTGCGCGCCTTCGGCCTCGCCGAGACCGCCCCCGCCCTCGACATGCGCCGCTGGGACGACGTCGCCGACCGCCTGTTCAACTGGGAAAGCGAAGTGACGATCGGCGTCGTCGGCAAATATGTCGGCCTCCAGGACGCCTACAAGTCGCTAACCGAGGCGCTGGTCCACGGCGGCATGGCCAACCGCGTCAAGGTCAACATACGCTGGCTCGACGCCGAACTGTTCGAGCATCCCGAGACCGACATCCCCTCGCAACTCGAGCCGGTCCACGGCATCCTCGTCCCCGGCGGCTTCGGCGAGCGCGGCAGCGAAGGCAAGATCGCCTCCGTCCAATTCGCCCGCGAGCGCGGCGTCCCCTTCTTCGGCATCTGCCTCGGCATGCAGATGGCCTGCATCGAAGGCGCGCGAAACCTCGCGGGAATGAAGGGCGCCGGCACCACCGAATTCGGCGAAGCGGAAGAGCCCGTCGTGGGCCTCATCACCGAATGGATGAGCAAGGAGGGCCTGCGCGAACGGCGGGAAGCGAACGGCGACCTCGGCGGCACCATGCGCCTCGGCGCCTACGAAGCGGTACTCGCCGGCAACAGCCACGTCGCCAGCATCTACGGCGCCGCGCACATCTCGGAACGCCACCGCCACCGCTACGAAGTCAACGTCCACTATCGCGGCGCGCTGGAGGAGGGGGGGCTGCTTTTCACCGGCATGAGCCCGGACGGGGCGCTGCCGGAGATCGTCGAACGGCCGGACCATCCATGGTTCGTGGGGGTGCAGTTCCACCCGGAGCTGAAGAGCAAGCCTTTCGAGCCGCACCCTTTGTTCGCGAGCTTTATCGAGGCGGCGGTGAAGCAGAGCCGGTTGGTGTGAACCGAGGCCGGGGGATCAGTGGCCGCCGCGGGGCGACGCCGGCAAGTCCTCGCCCGTCGCTCTAGGCGGGAGCCCGGCCAACGGCCGCTCCGCACCTCGGCAGCGGCTTCGCGGCGACGTTCGCCGGCGGTTCGCTCGCCGCGGCATCGTACTCGGGCTGGAATGCGTCGCGAAAGCCCAGCCCCCGAAGATCGTCCCGAAGTGCCGACGCGGTCGGCCAGTAGCCGCTTACGTTGCGGACACCCAGGCGCTCGAGTTGGTTGTGGTTGAGAATGACGGTGCTGTGCTGCCAGCCGATCCCGTAGCGCCCTGCGTCGGCGACCGCCCTTGAAGGGTCCTCCACGATGCAGAGCGGCTTCATCATCGCGGCGGTGACGAGAGGCAGGCGGGGATCGACGCCCAAGCTCAGGTAGAAGCGTCTCTCGGCCTCTTCGACGCGCGCGAAGACCTCTCCCCCACGCGGCAGCCCCGAAGCCTTCAGATACTCCGCCATGCTGGTGGCGCTGGAATGGAAGGAGACGATGGAGTGCGGTTCGATCTCCTTTGCCGCACCCGCGATGAATATCTGCGTACAGGCCGAGATGCACATGCCGCGGACCACCACCTTGAGCTTGGCGCGCGCGACGGCCGAAGCAATCGGCAGGACCTGGTCCCCCTCGCCGCCGGGGCTGTTGATGACGAGCGTGTCGAGCGCGGTCGCCGGCTGGACGAGGCTGCGATAAAGAGCCGCGGCGGCGTCTCCCTTGAGCTCGCCCGCGAAGAAGAGGGTGCGGCCTTCCTGCCGAACCGTGAACGGCTCCGCAGTTTGGGCAGCCCGGCAGGATCCGGCGACGAGCGAGGCGAGAAGCGCAATGGCGAAAGACGATTTGCGCACGTACTGTTCTCCGTGGTCGATCCGGGTCGGCGCTGCGGCTAGATCCGGTTCCAGTACAACCGGAATCCGATCAGCCCGGCACAGGCGACCAAAGCTCCGCCGGCGATCTTGACGATGCCGGAGGTGGAGTGAAGGTCGCCCTCCGAGATGAGCAGGAACGCGGCATAGAGCGAAAGAAACCCGGCGCCGCTGGCGATGCCCAATATGACCCGTTCGCGCTCGAACGCGCTGGCGATATCGAAAGGGTCCATCATCCGTCGCTTTCCAAGCTCAGAGCGTACAACGGCCGTCAACGATGTTGGAGCCCCTCCGTTTCCGGAGGCTCCCCGCTCGCTAAAGCAGGTCCAAGCATTGGTGCCGAGCGCCTTCCTAGGCCGCCAGGCCGCGGCTGAGCCGGATGAGGTACGAATAGGGGCCGCTCACCCGGTATCGCGCATCGGCCGCCGAATCCACTTTCTCGATTTCCACGAAGGCATCCTCCCACCGGAGATATCTCGGGAGCGGCGGCGTCCAGCGTTCAGGCGCAACGCTTTTTCGGAAGCGGCTACGCTCGAGACGCAGCCTTAGCATGTGGACCGCATCCGAGCCGCAAAGCAGCTGCGCGGTATCCGAAAAGCGGAGCATCGCGAGCCCACCACCGAAACCGGACATCACGTAAATCGGATATTCGGGTCGAAAAGCGGCCGCCACAGCGCCGACGACAATTGTCGCCGCCACCAGAACGACCGCCTTCCGCCAATCTGACAATAGCAAGATCCAGCCACTGGCCCCCCGCCTTACATAAGAGATAGAGATCGGGCTAGTAGACATCCAGGAATCCTGCTGCAGTGTTTATTGAAGCGCGGAGTCAATGCTCTGTAGAACCTGAGGCCCGTAGGTGTAGACCGCATAACCGGCAGCTGCTCCCACAACGACGCCCACCGCCACGCCGACAGGACCGGCAAGTGCACCATATTCCGCGCCGATCACGCCATATTCCACGGCCATTCCGATCCCTTCCGCCGCGGCGGTGCCGTACTCCGCGCCGGTATAGACGCCGCCAGCGGTCGCGATAGCACCCCATCCCCAGTTGAAGGAATCAGAGCTGCTGCTCCCGGCACCGCTCCAGTCGGCGGTGAGGCCATAGAAGGTGTTGCCGTCGTCGCTCCACTCCTCGGTGAAAACCGACCCATCGCTATTGGTGTACGAAACGAACTTGTTGCCGCCGGCAACATCTTTGATCTCTTGGTCCGTCAAACCACGCAAAGGCGGGCGCTCCAGCCCCTCCCGCACTCTTTCTCGCGGTTGCCGCGGGGCTCGGCCAGGTCCCGCCGGCGCGATCGCTGGGTCCCGTCGTCGCATTTTCCGGTGAAAGTCCGGTGAGGGGCCCGTTCGCAGCCGGCAGCGACCCGGCTCCCGCCCGGCATCCGCACGGTAACGGCCCGGCAGTGACCCGGCACGCGCCCGGCAAGCACCCCGCAGCAGCACGGCACCCATCCCGCACCCCTCCTGCCCCGGGGCCAAGTACCACTTGGCCCTGAACGACAAGTGCCCGGGCATCGCTGCCCGGGCACCCGTTTGACGACCGTGAGGCCGTCAACCCCCTTGTAGCGGAACCCTCCGCCCGCACGCGCCGCCACCTCGCTTGGCGACACGGGGCAGGAAGCCTCCCCGAACCGGGGCCTTCGAGCCCTCGCTTCGTGGGGACGTGCTAGGACCCGGCCGCGCCCCGTGTCACGCCCTTATCAAGCACTTGTGCTGTTTTGCTGCCACCCTGTGTCGGGGCGGCAACAGCGGCCGCGCCGCCCGCCGGCGCGTGCACCAGTCCAGTGCGGTTGCCCCCCGCGGTTGCCATGCCCGCGCCCGCTCCGTAGAGGCTCGAACCTCGCTCCCGCCTTGCCAAGGACCGCCGCCCGAAGATGCGCCTTTCCCGCTACTTCCTCCCCGTCATGAAGGAGACGCCCGCCGACGCGCAGGTCGTCAGCCACCAGCTGATGCTCCGCGCCGGCCTCGTCCGCCAGACCGCCGCCGGCATCTACGCCTGGCTGCCGCTGGGCAAGCGCGTCCTCGCCAATATCGAGCGGATCGTCCGCGAGGAGCAGGACCGCGCCGGCGCCATCGAGATGCTGATGCCGACGCTCCAGGCCGCAGACCTGTGGCGCGAGAGCGGCCGCTACGACGCCTACGGCCCCGAAATGCTGCGCATCGCCGACCGTCACGGCCGCGACATGCTCTATGGGCCGACCAACGAAGAGATGATCACGGCGCTCTTCCGCGATGCCGTGAAGAGCTACCGCGACCTGCCGCGCATCCTCTACCACATCCAGTGGAAGTTCCGCGACGAAGTCCGCCCCCGCTTCGGCGTGATGCGCGGCCGCGAATTCCTGATGAAGGACGCCTACAGCTTCGATCTGGACGAGGCCGGCGCCCGCCACAGCTACAACCGCATGTTCATCGCCTACCTGCGCACCTTCGCGCGGATGGGCCTCACCGCCATCCCGATGCAGGCGGACACGGGGCCGATCGGCGGCGATTTGAGCCACGAATTCATCATCCTGGCCCCCTCCGGCGAGAGCGAGGTCTTCTACCACAAAGCGTGGGAGGCGGACCGTTCGGCCGAGGCGCAAGGGGTCGACGCGGACGACGCCGAGACGCTCCAGGCGTTCGTCGGCGGCCTCACCCGCGACTATGCCGCCACCGATGAGAAGCGCGACGAGGCCCGCGAGGCCGCGGCCGGCGCCGACCTCAGGACCTCGCGCGGCATAGAGGTCGGCCACATCTTCTATTTCGGCACCAAATATACCGCCGCCATGGGCATGACCGTCCAGACCGCCGACGGCGGGCAGGTCCACCCGGAGATGGGCAGCTACGGCATCGGCGTCTCCCGCCTCGTTGGCGCGCTCATCGAGGCGAGCCACGACGCGTCCGGCATCGTCTGGCCCGAGGCGGTGGCGCCGTTCAAGGTCGGCCTCATCAACATGCGCGCCGACGACCCGCGCTGCGCCGCAGCGGCCGACGATCTCTACGCAAAGCTCCACTCCGCCGGCGTCGAGACCCTCTACGACGACCGCGACGAGCGCGGTGGCGCCAAGTTCGCGACCATGGACCTGATCGGCCTCCCCTGGCAGCTCATCCTCGGCCCCAAGGGGGTCGAGCGCGGCGTCGTCGAACTGAAGCGCCGCGCCACCGGCCAGCGCGAGGAGCTCAGCGTCGAAAGCGCCCTGGCGAGGCTGGCGGGATGAAGGCTGCCGCAACAAAGCCCCTCCCCTTCAGGGGAGGGGTTGGGGTGGGGCCTGTCTCCACGCAGAGGAATCCGACATCCCCCACCCCCGGCCCCTCCCCTGAAGGGGAGGGGGGAAGGTGATCCTCAACCGCTACGAGCGGATGATCGCGCGGCGCTATCTCCTCCCCGGCAAGGGCGAGGGATTCATCTTCCTCGTCGCCGCCATCAGCCTCATCGCCGTCATGCTCGGCGTCGCCGCCCTCATCGTCGTGATGAGCGTGATGAACGGCTTTCGCGCCGAGCTGTTCGACAAGATCATCGGCTTGAACGGCCACGCCGTCGTCCAGAGCTATGGCGGCCGCCTGCCCGACTGGCAGCAGATCCTCGCCGAATCCAAGCGTACCCCCGGCGTCGTCTCGGCCACCCCGCTGGTCGAGCAGCCGCTGATGGGCAGCTATTCCGGCCGCGTCGAAGGCGTGCTGGTACGCGGCATGCTCCCGCAGGACATCGCCGCCAACAAGGTCCTCCAGGGCAAGATCGTTCAAGGCTCGATGGCCGAGGTGAAGCCGGGCTCCGGCAATGTCGCGATCGGCGCCCGCCTCGCCGAGGCGCTCGGCGCCAGCGTCGGCGGCCAGATCAGCCTGATCAGCCCCGAAGGCCCCGCCACCCCGTTCGGCACCGTCCCCCGCATCGTCTCCTACCGCATCGCCGCGATCTTCGAAGTCGGCGTCTACGATTACGACAAGGCGTTCGTGATCATGCCGATGAGCGACGCGCAGACGTTGCTGATGATGGGCGACACCGTCTCGATCATCGAAATCCAGACCGAGGACGCGGACAAGGTCGACAAGATCCTCCACCCGCTCGTCCTCCGCCTCCAGGGCCGGGCCTTCCTGAGCGACTGGCGCTCGCAGAACAGCTCCCTCTTCCAGGCGCTCGAGGTCGAGCGGGTGGTGATGTTCGTCATCCTCTCGATCATCATCCTTGTGGCCGTGTTCAACATCCTCTCGTCGCTGATCATGCTGGTCCGCGCCAAGACCCGCGACATCGCCATCCTGCGCACGATGGGCGCCACCCGCCGCGCGCTGCTCAAGGTGTTCATGACCGTCGGCGTCACCATCGGCGTGCTCGGCATCTTCGCCGGCCTGCTCCTCGGCGCGCTCTTCCTTTATTTCCGCCAGGGGCTGGTGAACTTCGTCCAGATGCTGACCGGGCAGAACCTCTGGGATCCGTCGGTCCGCTTCCTCACCGAGCTCCCCTCGAAACCGGACCCGGTCGAAGTCGCCGCCATCGTCGGCATGGCGCTCCTCTTCAGCTTCCTCGCCACCCTCTACCCGGCCTGGAAGGCGGCCAGCACGGATCCGGTCCAGGTGCTCCGCTATGAGTGACCCCGGTGTGGCCATCCAAGCGGCCATCCTCTCGGTCCGCGGCCTGAAGCGCAGCTTCCAGCAGGGCGGCGTCACTATCAACGTGCTGCGAGGGCTCGATCTCGACGTCCGCGCCGGCGAGATCGTCGCTCTCCTCGGCCCGTCGGGCTCGGGCAAGTCGACCCTGCTTCAGGCGGTCGGCCTGCTCGAGGGCGGCTTCGAAGGCTCGATCCGCATCGAAGGCGAGGAGGCGGCGAGCCTCGACAATGACGGCCGCACGCGCCTGCGCCGCGACGCCCTCGGCTTCGTCTACCAGTTCCACCATCTGCTGCCCGATTTCTCGGCGCTCGAGAACGTCGTCCTGCCGCAACTCATCAAAGGCGCCACCGACGCCGAGGCGCGCGACCGCGCGGCGAGCCTCCTCACCACCCTTGGCCTTGCCGAGCGCCTGACCCACCGCCCGTCCAAGCTTTCGGGCGGCGAGCAGCAGCGCGTCGCCGTCGCCCGCGCGCTCGCCAACCGCCCGCTCCTCGTTCTCGCCGACGAGCCGACCGGCAATCTCGACGAGAAGACGGCCGACATCGTCTTCGCCGAATTCCTCCAGCTCGTCCGCGGCGAAGGCAGCGCCGCCCTCGTCGCCACCCACAACGAACGCATCGCCGCCAAGATGGACCGCATCCTCCACCTCCACGAGGGCCATCTGGAATAGGGCAGGGGGGACCGGCGGCGCCGACCCGCTTCAGGCCCCTTCGGAAGCCTTGGCGCGGATCGAGCCGCTCAGCCGCTCCCGCAGGATCGGCCGCTCCTTCGCCAGATCGTTGCGGATCGTCGTCGCCGCGACTCCGCCTTCCCCCATGGCGTGGCTGATCTGGTCGAGGCCGAGCACCACGTCGCCCGCCGCATAAAGCCCCGGCACCGATGTCCGCTGGTGGCTGTCGACAACCAGCACGCCCTCCTTCAGCGTCGCCCCGACCTGCTGCGCCAGCTCGACATGGGCGTCGGAGCCGAGGGCGGGATAGACGCTGTCGAACGTGTAATGGCCCTCCGGCGTGTCGACGACGATGCACTCGTCGTGCGCCGCCACGGCCTGGCACGGTCCGTCCACCGCCTCGATGCCGAATTCCGTCAGCCGCGCCTGGTCGTCCGCGTCCAGCTCGTGCGCCCGATCCGGCGCGATCAAGGTAATGTCCGCCGTGAATCCACGCAGGAACACCGCCTCGGCAACTCCCCGCCCGCCGCTGCCGATCACGCCGATCCTTTTGTCGGTGACTTCATAGCCGTCGCAGACCGGGCAATAGCGGATCAGCCCCTTTGCCAGCGCCGCGTCGTGCAGATCCTCATCCATCGGCGGCCGGCGGTTGGTCACGCCCGTGGCAAGCAGCACGGTCCGGGCCATCACCGATCCCTCGCCCCATTCGGCGCGAAAGCCGCCGTCGATCCGGTCCAGCCGCGTCACCCGGCCGGCGACGATCGCGGCGCCGTACATCTGCGCCTGCTCCGTCATCCGCGCGATCAGCTCCTTGCCGGAGATGCCGCCGGGATAGCCGGCATGATTGTGGGTGCAGGGGATGAGGCTCGCCCGGCTCTTCCCCGCATCTACCACCCGGATCGAGAGGTGGTAGCGGGTGAGGTAGATGGCCGCGGTGAGGCCGGCGGGGCCGCCGCCGATGACCAGGCAATCGTAGCAGGGCTCTTCGCTCATGGCCGGCACCAGCGCCGCGGGCTGCGACAAGTTCCCGTCTGGCACGGGGGCCGCGGTAGGGCTAGCCTCGCGCCCGACCAGCCGGAGCCGACGCTTATGCGCATCACGATCCTCGCAGCTTTGCTTCTCGGCGCCGCCCGGCCCGCAGGCGCCCAGCCACCGCCGCCGCCTCCGCCCGCGGCATCGATCGAAGCCGCGGCGCCGGAGCTCGAGGCCATCTTCCGCCGCTACATGGAGGACGCCCACATTCCGGGCCTCGTCTACGGTGTCGTGAGGGACGGCCGCCTCGTCCTCGTCCGCACGATGGGGGTGCAGGACCCGGAGTCGAAGCGGCCCGTCGCGCCCGAGACGCTGTTCCGCATCGCCTCGATGTCGAAGGCCTTCACGGCGCTGGCAATCCTCAAGCTCCGCGACGCCGGCCGCCTCTCGCTCGATGCGCCGGCCGAAACCTACGTCCCCGAGATGCGCGGCTGGAAATACCCCACGGCCGACTCCCCGAGGATCCGCGTCCGCGACCTCCTCAGCCACGCCGCCGGCTTCGTCACCGACGATCCCTGGGGCGATCGGCAGACGCCGATGCCCGAGGCGGACTTCACCCGCCTGCTCCGCACCGGCGTCCCCTTCCAGCGCGCGCCGCAGACGGCGTACGAATATTCGAACCTCGGCTTCGCCATCCTCGGCCGCATCGTCACCAACGTCTCCGGCCGGCCCTTCGAGGACTATATCCAGAGCGAGATCATGCGCCCACTCGGCATGACGTCCACCGGCTACGATTACACCAAGGCGCCGCAGGCCCGCCGCGCCCTCGGCTATCGCTGGGAGGACGGCGCCTGGAAGCGCGAGCCGGACCTCGCCCGCGGCGCCTTCGGGGCGATGGGCGGCGTCCAGACCACCGCGCCGGACTATGCAAAGTGGATCGCCTTCCTCCTCTCCGCCTGGCCGCCCCGCGACGGGCCGGAGACGGGCCCCGTCCGCCGCTCCAGCGTCCGTGAGCTCAGCCAGGGTCTCGATTTCCCCCAGCTCGTCACCCGCCCCGGCGGCCCGGCGAGCTGCACGCAGGCGTTCACCTACGGCATGGGCCTGCGGGTGATGGCGGACTGCGACCTCGGCCTCAGCCTCGCCCATGGCGGCGGCTATCCCGGCTACGGCTCCTACATGCTGCTGTTTCCGAACCGCGGGATCGGCCTCTTCGCCTTCACCAATCGCACCTACGGCGCGCCGGCCCCGGCCTTGTGGCAAGCCGCCGCAGCGCTCCAGAAGGCGGGCTGGATGCCCGCGCCGCGCGCCATCCCGCCAAGCCCCGCCGTCCGCGCCGCCTACGCCGCCGCTGCGACCATGTGGCGCGCCGGCAGCGTCGACGCGGCCCGCACCAGCCTCGCCATGAACTTCCTGCTGGACCGCACCGCCGCCAGCTGGGCCGCCGACCTCGCCCGCGCCAAGGCGGAGGTCGGCGACTGCCGCACCGACGGCCCCGTCACCGCCGCCGGCAACCTCCAGGCCCATTTCACCTGGTCTTGCGAACGCGGCCGCATCGAAGGCGACGTGCTCCTCGCGCCGACGAGCCCGCCAACGATCCAGGCGCTGAGGTTCGCGCCGGCGCATTGATTCAGAAGTGCATTCACCGTATATACGTGCCGTATCTACGAGGTGAGTCACATGGGTAGTGAGTACGTGGGCAAGACGTTCAAGTCGGGAAATTCGGTCGCCCTGCGCCTGCCGAAGGCCCTCGGCTTCAAAGAGGGGGAGCAGGTGAGGCTGGTCGAGCTCACGCCCGGGACCGTTCGCGTGGAGACGGTGCCGGCCGAGAAGCGGAAGCTGAACGTCGATGCTTTCTGGGGGAAGGCCACCGGGCTGAAGCTCTTGTCGCCGGAGGACCGCGTCTTCGTCGAGCGACGGCTCGATTGGGAGGGCAAGCGGCTGAACGAGGATGGATGAGTCTCTCTTCCTCCTCGACAGCGATATCTGCATCTACGCGCTCCTCGGTCGTAGCGCCGCTCTCAAGGATCGCCTTGCGCAGCAGCCGGAGGGCACGGTGGCGATTTCGGCAGTGACTCTAGCCGAGGTCGGTGTGGGATACGGCGAGGCGATGGACGATGCCGATGAGTTGCAGGCGTTTCTGGGCGAAGTTGAGGTGCTGCCCTTCGACGAAGCAGCCGCCCGTGCCTATGCGGCGCTCCCGTTCAGGCGCGGATCCTTCGACAGGCTGATTGCCGGCCATGCCATCTCGGCCGGGCGAATCCTGGTCACCAACAACGAGCAGGATTTCGCCGATCTACCGCACTTGAAGATCGAGAATTGGGTCAAGCCGTGACCTGGTCCGCTACCGTCCTCACCCTCTACCCGGAAATGTTTCCCGGACCCCTGGGCGCCAGCCTGGCGGGCCGCGCCTTGCGCGAGGGCATCTGGTCGCTGGAGACAGTGCAGATCCGCGACTTCGCGACCGACAAGCACCGCTCCGTCGACGACACCCCCGCAGGCGGCGGCGCCGGGATGGTGATGCGGGCGGACGTGCTCGCCGCTGCCGTCGACCACGCTCTTGCCCAAGCCCCCGCCGCCCCGCTTCTTGCCATGACCCCCCGCGGCCGCCCGCTCACCCAGGACTTCGTCCGCACCCTTGCCGCCGGCCCCGGCGTCTCCATCCTCTGCGGCCGCTTCGAGGGGATCGACGAGCGCCTGTTCGAGGCGCGGCCCATCGTTCCCGTCTCGATCGGCGACTATGTGCTGTCGGGCGGGGAGATGGCGGCGCTGACCCTCCTCGATGCTTGCGTTCGGCTGCTTCCCGGGGTAATGGGCGCGGCCTCAAGCGGTGAGGAAGAGAGCTTCAATGAGGGGCTTCTCGAATATCCGCATTATACCCGACCTGTTGAATGGGAAGGGCGCACGATCCCTGAAGTGCTGCGATCGGGGGATCATGCGAAGATCGCCGCGTGGCGCGCCGAGCGCGCCCGGGCGGACACACGGTCACGGCGGCCGGACCTGATCGCGCGTCACGGGGACGCGCGAAGGCCACCGCCCTCTGGCGCGCGGCACGACGATTAGAGAGACGAGACGACATGAACCTCATCCAGCAGCTCGAGGCCGAGCAGATCGAAAACCTGACCCAGGCCCGCGCCATCCCCGAATTCCGTCCGGGCGACACGCTCCGCGTCGGCGTCAAGGTGGTCGAGGGCGACCGCACCCGCGTCCAGAATTTCGAAGGCGTCTGCATCGCCCGCGCCAACCGCGGCATGGGCAGCTCCTTCACCGTCCGCAAGATCAGCTTCGGCGAAGGCGTCGAGCGCGTCTTCCCGCTTTATTCGCCGAACGTCGATTCGATCGAGGTCGTGCGCCGCGGCGCCGTTCGCCGCGCCAAGCTCTATTATCTGCGCGGCCGCACCGGCAAGGCCGCCCGCATCGCCGAGCGCCGCGACACCCGTCCCGGCGCCGGCGCCAAGGCGCCCGCCGCGACCGCGACGCCCGAGACGGAAACCGCCGAGGGCTGAGCTTTTCTACCTCCCCATCCGCAGGATGGGGAGGGGGACCACCCGAAGGGTGGTGGAGGGGTATTCCCGCGCACCCGGAGCGGCGCGCGCGGGCAGCCCCCCGGTGCCCCTTATACTACCCCTCCGCCACCCTGCGGGTGGTCCCCCTCCCCACGAGCTTCGCTCCTGGGGAGGCACGTTCGCGCACGATCTTCCCTTTTCCGCGCCTGCCTTTAGGAAAGCGCCATGCGCAAGATCCTTCTCCCGCTTCTCCTCCTGACCGCCACCGTCACGTCCGCCGCGGCGCGTGACCTCACGCTCGAGCGCGTGTTCCAGAGCCCCGCGCTCTCCGGACCCAGCCCGCGCCTAGCGAGGCTCTCGCCCGACGGCCGCCTCGTCACCCTCCTCAGGAACCGGCCCGACGAAAAGGAACGCTACGATCTCTGGGCGATCGACGCCGCCACGGGACAGGCGCGGATGCTGGTCGATTCGAAGAAGATCGGCTCCGGCGCCGAGCTCTCCGAGGAAGAGAAGATGCGCCGCGAGCGCCTCCGCATCGCCGGCACCCGCGGCATCACCGATTATGCCTGGGCGCCCGACGGCAAGTCGATCCTCGTGCCCATCGACGGCGATCTCTACCTCGCCACCCTCGACGGCAATGTACGCCGCCTCACCGCCACAAAGGAAACCGAGATCGACCCCAAGGTCTCGGAAGCCGGCCGCTACCTCTCGTTCCTGCGCAACCAGAATTTGTTCGTCCTCGATCTCGCCACCGGCACCGAGCATCCGCTCACCACCGACGGCGGCGGCACGTTGAGCTGGGGCGCGGCCGAGTTCGTTGCCCAGGAGGAGATGGACCGCCACACTGGTTACTGGTGGTCGCCGGACGACCGCTACCTCGCCGTCGCCCGCGTCGACGAGAGCCCGGTGCAGGTCGTGACCCGCGCCGCCATCGGCGCGGAGGGGACGAAGCTGGTCGAGCAGCGCTACCCCGCGGCCGGCACGAAGAACGCGATCGTCGACCTCTACATCATGACGCCCGATGGTGCCTCCAAGGTGAAGGCCGATCTCGGGCCGAACCCGGACCAGTATCTCACCCGCGTCGACTGGACGGCCGACGGCAAGGCCGTGCTCGTCCAGCGAATGAGCCGCGACCAGAAGACGCTCGACGTCCTGCGCATCGACCCCGCCACCGGCGCCTCCACGCTTTTGTTCAGCGAGACGTCGCCGACCTGGGTCAACCTCACCGAAAATTTGCGCGCTCTCAAGGACGGCAGCCTGATCTGGTCGTCGGAACGCTCCGGCTTCTCGCATCTCTACCGCTGGAAGGCGGGCAAATGGACCCAGCTCACCCGCGGCGAATGGGCCGTCGACCGCGTCGCCGGCGTCGATGAGAAAGCGCGGCGCGTCTATTTCACAGGCACGCAAGAGACGCCGATCGAGCCGCAGCTTTACTGGGTCTCCTACGACAAGCCCGGCAAGCCAATGCGGGTCACCGAGGCGGGCTGGTCGAACGGCGTCACCATGGACAAGGCCGCCACCCACCTCCTCGTCACCCGCTCGAACCCCGCCCAGCCGCAGCAGACCTACCTCGCCGACGCCAGCGGCCGCCGCCTTGCCTGGGTGGAGGAGAACCGGCTCGGGCCGGACCATCCCTATGCCCCCTATCTCGACAGCCATATCCAGCCCGTGTTCGGCACCCTCAAGGGCCCCGACGGCTCGGAGCTCCACTACCGCATGCTCTCGCCGCGCCGGGAGCCCGGCAAGCGCTACCCGGTCTTCTTCTACGTCTATGGCGGCCCGCACGGGCAGCAGGTGACGCGCAGCTGGTACGGCGCTCTTCCCCTGCAGGAATATCTCGCCCAGCACGGCTGGATCGTCTTCACCATCGACAATCGCGGCACCAACCGGCGCGGCGTCAAGTTCGAGAGCGGCATCTACCACGCCGCCGGCACCGTCGAGGTCGAGGACCAGCTCGCCGGGGTGGAGTGGCTGAAGCGCCAGCCGTTCGTCGATCCGGCCAGGGTCGCGGTGATGGGCTGGTCCTACGGCGGCTACATGACCCTGCGCCTGCTCGAAAAGGCGCCCGGCGTGTTCGCCGCCGGCGCCGCCGTCGCGCCCGTCACCCGCTGGGAGCTGTACGACACCTTCTACACCGAGCGCTATCTCGGCAACCCGGCCACCGACCCCAAGCCGTACAAGGCCGGCGACACCCTAAACGAGGCCAGCAACATCCGCGACCCGCTCCTCGTCGTCCACGGCATGGCCGACGACAATGTCGTGTTCGAGAACACCACCAGCCTCATCGCCAAGCTCCAGAAGGAGAAGCACCCGTTCGAGCTGATGGTCTATCCCGGCGCCACCCACGCCATCGCCGGCGAGGGCCCGCAGACCCACGTCTGGCAGACCATCGTCAACTTCCTCGACCGGACGGTGAAGGACAAACGCTAGAGCGGCACCTTCGTCCAGTTGATCGACGCGTCGGGGCCGTATTGCGCCTGCGCCGTCGCGGGCCGCGCCCGCACCAGCGGCGCGGCGGCGGCGGGGAGGCTGTCGCGGATGCCGATCACCGTCGCTTCGGCTGGCGCGGCGGGTAGGGAGACCTCGAACACGGCGCCGTCGCAGCTCCGTCCGGTGCAGCGCAAGAGGTAGGGTTCCTTGCCCGCCTCCGCCCCGAAAGCCACGTTCGAGCCGCCGGTGCCGAACGCCCTGACGCGGGCCGTGCCTTCGAACCGGACGAGCACGTCGTCCGCCCCGTTCGCCGCCACCCGCACCGCCACGATCCGTCCGCCGGATCCCGGCCGCTCGCCCACCCGCTCGATGCGGGGGGCGGGGAGGGGGATGGCCGGCGCCGGGGCTGTCCAGCGGCTGCTCGCCGTCCACGGCAGCTTCACCGCAGCCTTGAACGCGCCGCGCTGGGGGAATCCGTCCGGCAGCGGCACGCCGCCATTGCCGACCAGCCACTGCCCTTTGGCGGCCGTCCCGTCCCAGGCATATTCGATGCGGAAGCCCTGCTTGCGGTCCTCCGAATAGGCGGGAAGCGCGAGCATCGCCCCCCACGCCGCCACTGCCGCGACGCCGGCCAGCGCCAGAGCCGCAGGCCGGAACGCCCCGAGCGGCTTCAATTCGATCAGCGCCGGCAGCACCAGCAAGGCCGCGAACGGCGCGAACAGCCAGGCGCTCCAAAAATCGAGCAGCACCTCGCTCAGATGCACCAGCGGCCCCCAGGTCAGGAACAAGGCCGCCCAGGCCAGCAAAGCCGCCACGGTCTCCGCCCGCCGCGCCCGCTGCCCCGCCAGCCAGCCGACCAGCATGATGAGCGGCGGGATCAGCGAGAAGATCGCCGCCCCCGGCGCGACGAACACGATCCCGAGGCTCAGCACCATGAACACCAGCCAGAACGCCGCCCGCAGCCGCTCCCGGCTCAGCCCGCGCCCCACCCAGGCCAGCGCACCCACGGACACCGCCAGCGCCGCCAGATCCACCGCCAGCGCCATCGCGTCGGGATGCGCCCGCCAGAAGCTGCCCGGCCGCGCCATGCCGGTGAGCCATTGCAGCACGAACACCAGGGCCGCGCTCCCCAGCACCGCCGCGATCATTGCGCCGGCCCCGCGCAGCAAGCCGTCGCGCCGGCCCCAGGCGAACACCGCCACGCCCGCGACCAGCAGCCCGAACAGCGCCAGCCCCAGGGTCCGCGGCAGCACGATCAGCACCCGCCCGGCAACGTCCGCATAGATGCGCTCGCCGCCGCCTCCACCGCCAATGGCGCCGGATCCGGCCTCGGTCAGCCGCACGGCCGCCGACAGACCCTGGCGCCCCATATGCTGGAGGCTGGCCGGATCGAGCGCGGCCACCGTGTCCCCCGGGCTGTGGTAGCGCGTCTCGTTGCCGATCACCGCGAAATTGAGGATCGTCCACGGCCGCGCCGCGAAGACGGTGACGTCGGTCGAATTGGGAATGAGCCGATAGAAATCCGCGGTCATCGAATTGGCGACGGGCCGTGCCGCGCTCGCCTTGAAGGCGCCGATCGCCGGGCCGTTCGGCCGGCTCGTCTCGAACATCGTCGCCGGCCCCGTCACGCCGCGCGCCTCGAAATTGATCAGGCTCTCGATCCGCGCGGCCTGCGGATCATGTTCTAAAAAGGCGTGCGCGCCGAGCAGCCCCGCCTCCTCGCCCTCGTCGAACAGCAAGGCGACCGGCCGCGCCAGCTTGCGCCCCTTCAGGAGCGAGGCGACCTCCAGCATCGTCGCCACGCCGATGCCGTCGTCCGACGCGCCCGGCCCCACCGGCGTCGAATCGTAATGGGAGGCGAGCAGCAGCTGGTGCGGCGCCGCGGCATCGCCGATCGTCGCCACCACGTTGCGGATGCGCGCGCACACCGCGGACCGCCCGCCTTTGCTCCCGCCGCAGGCCCAGTCGTCGGTGACGCGCGGCTGCAGCCCCATCGCCTGCAGCTCGGCCACCAGGCGCCCCCGCACCGCATCGTCGGCGGCGGTATCGACCGGATGCGGTCGCTGGTCCCCCAGCAGCCGCGCCAGCCGCGCCTTCGCCCGCATTGCATCGAACTGCCCCGCCTCGGCGGCGGCGACCGGCGGAGGCTGGGTCAGCTGTCCCTTGAACGCCAGCGCCGCCGCCAGCAGCAGCATCAGCACCACCAGCAACGCCGCGCCCGCCCGCTTCATGCCATCCCTCCCCGCCTCACGGCCAGGAGCCCTAGCAGACCGTTACGCCCCCGAACATGCCGGGGCGCTGAGACCCGGGCGGTCGGACGACGGCAGGCGCGGCGGCGGGGCGGAAGCTTCGAAGTTTCGAAGTTTCGTGAAAAATAATTATCCTCTCTATCAAATCGGCGTCTTCGATCGATTTTCTCAATCAGAGCCGCGTGGCGCAGATCGCCGGCCCGCGCGAGTCGCGGCCAATCCCACCGACGTATCGAGGCGTTCGCTATCCTGATCATCGTTGGAACATAGCATAAACAGCAGCCGAAATCCACAAGCGCAGTGGCCACCAGGACTTGTGCCGAAGCCATGCGAGTGTCGGGTCGTTACCGTGCGCGTGCCGGGTCGTTACCGTGCCGATGCAGGGTCGTTACCGTGTCGGTGCCGGGTCGTTACCGTGTCGATGCAGGGTGGTAACCGTGTGCCTACCGTGTCCGTGCCGGCGCGAAGCGGGGGGTGGGGGCGAGGGGCACGGGCGATTTTCGCGGCTGGGGGCGGCGAGTTGAATGGCGTTTCAACTTCTTTGGCCGCGGCTTGGCGGTTGCGATTTTCGAAGGATACGCTGGCAGAATATAACAAAACCGAATAATGTGCTTCGTGATGGCGAGAAGCGACGCACCCGCGGGCCTACGCGACGGCCGCATCCGCGCGGCGAGCCTTGCGGAGATCGGTGTGCTGCTGGAGGAGGCGGCACGCCTGGTCCATGCCCATGCGCTCGATCCCACGGCAGACCTCCTCGCCTTGGCCGAGCACGGCGCGCTGCCGGAGACGAACCCCCGCTGGGTGCGCGCCCTGCTCGACGTCCGACGGCTGCGGACCGAGTTCCTCGGCGTCCCCGTCACCGACACCGCTCTCACGATCCTTCTCGAGCTCTACGCCGCTGCCCTGGAACAACGCCCGCTGTCCCGTGCCGCGCTAGCCGAGGCGGCCGGCCTTGCCCCCGCGACCCTCGCCAGCCACCTCACGCGCCTCGAAGCCGCCACCCTCGTCGCCCCTCCAGCGGACCCGGCGCAGGCGCCGGCGTTGACACCCACCACCGCGAAGAACCTTCGGGCGTGGCTCGCCGCCGCGGCGGAGATAGCTGGGGCGGCGGTGTAGGGGAGGGGAGGGCAACCCCCTGTTGTCATTCCGGACTTGATCCGGAACCCACCTTCTTCCCTCCAGTCCGGACTTACGCCAACTTTGCATAGACTAGTCCGCTACCTACGCCAGCCCCATGGCGGGCCCGGCAGACGAACGCGAACGACTGACCCAGCGGCTCTGCGAGATCCTCGTCGAGGCGCGCGAAGCGAAGGGCCTCAACCAGACCCAGCTCGGCAAGGCGCTCGGACGGACACAGAGCTTCGTCTCGAACTACGAGCGCGGGCAGCGGAAGCTTGGCGTGCCGGAGTTTATCCAGATAGCGCGGGCGCTTGGCGAGGAGGCGACGGAGATGCTGGACCGGGTAAAATCCTGATCAGCGCAGATGGATAGTCACGGCGAGTGTCCCGTTCGCCAGGTGAGTCGCGGCGACGGTCCGGGTTGGCCGGAACCGTCACTCGGCGGAGAAGAAACTGCGTCCGCTCAAACCCGCTCGTTCGAAAAAGGCAGCGTTCCGAGCACGCGCATCTCTAAGGAGATCATCCCAGCCGATTAGTTCGATCGATCCAAGAAAACCATCCCGCGGGACATAACGCCGGCCGCCCGTACCCGCCACCCTCTCCCACGAAAATGTCCAGTCGTCCAGCCTTCCCACAATGTCGGCGACTATAAAACAATTAAAGACGGTATTGTCGGTCAATTTAATTGGGCGACCTCTGACATCGATCTGGCCACCAGCCTTCAGGATCCGCACGTACCTCTCAACCTGCTGCTGAGGGTTCTCGTCGTTATCGTAGCTCTTACGCCCGGGTCTTTTAAATTCCACGAGCAGAACTCTTGAACTCTCGTCTGAGTCCCGAAGCGAGTGAACGGTATTAAAGACCAGCACATCCGCGCGCTCTTCGCTTTCGAAAGCCTGCCCGAGTTCCTTGAAGGGTCGATCAGAGCTGAAATACTCCGCGAATGTAAGACGTTCATCGAGAACCCAGAGTTCGTGAGACGATGGTACAATCTTGAGTTCCTCACCGACTGTCCTAATCCTCATGGGACAGATGAGATTGTGGACCACAGACTCGGTCTGATAGGCGCTGTCGCCCTCGGTTAGCCTTACCCTCTCAAGAAGAAGAGACAAGAAGTCGAGGACGGCTTTTCGCCGAATGACATACTCCGCGAGACTTCGTGACTCGGCCTCTTCCAGGCTTTGCACCGCGTGAGCGACAGCGCCATAGAAAGCTTCGCCTGTGACTTTCCCGCCCTTTAGTGTCTCAAATGTGCTGCGGATTGCCTGAGCCTGCTTAACGTCTCGGCGGAAACGCTGGCGCGCGAGATGTCCGTAGATTGCATCCTGCTTGTTCTCGCCGGTCGGCAGGTAGTTTTGAAGCTCCTCTACGTCACCAAATTTAACGGATGGATATGTCTCCACGATCACTGCGATTTGCGCCCGTTGCCGCTCGCTCTGCTCCTCGAGGGGCTCGGCTAGGAAAGCCTCGATATGAGTCATGCAGACTTCATTGACGATACTATCTAGGATATGATCGTCGAATGTGAATCCGGTGCGCTCCTGGTTAACGTGCTCATTGAGAAATGAGCTAAACACACAGGCGTGGAACACGCGGTCCTTCTCTGGACCAAAATAGCCGATCCCGAGCTTCGCATCTATGCACTGCGACACGACTGTGCGATCATTGCCGATAAAATGTACGAAGTGGTTGCCGCCAAGGCTGGCGCTGGCCGTCTTATGGCACTCCAGCAATGTAAGCTCGAAGAAACCGACATCGTTGAATCGTAAGTTTTTAAGATATTCCTGCCGGCTGATGTGTTCTGCCATGTCAGCGGGATAAGTCCGGGTTTCATCACCACAATTGATTTGGATATCTGGTGACTTCCCGCCTACGAATACTGGCAAAAAATGCGAAAACACGTGCTGGAATATGTATTCCCCTCGCGCAGGAAATTTATCCAGATAGGCCTTTTCTCGGATATCCGAAAATTTGATCCACGTCCCAGCCGAGCTGCCCGGGCTTGCTGCGCACTCAACGAGATCAGTGACCTGATCGCTGTTACTGAGCCGGAATGTGAACCTCCTTTCCCGCATCTGACCCTCTTGGAGGTAGCGCGAAACCACGCGCGTCGAGCCGAAGCAATCGAGCCAAAGGAGGCGGCCGACGCCTTTGCCGCCAAAAGAGATCTTATGATCCGTATCGGTCGTAAGAAAGGCTTCGAAATTTTCATCGTCGAGACCAATGCCGTTATCCTCGACTGTGACCCACACATCGCGCTTGTTGCGGCCTGTGTTGACAAATACCTCGATCTTTCCCTTGAACGCGGCTGATTCCTTCCATCGGGCATAGATGGCATGGATGCTGTTGCTGATCGCTTCGAAGATAGGCTGCAGCGCGTCAGATGTACGCGCTGGCTTCGGAAGGCGCTGAATGCGCTTGATAAGGTTGGCGTTCAAATTTGGCATTTGTAGAGGAGAGCCTCCTGCATCCGCGACTTCCGTGCGCTTATGCACGCTAAACGATGATCCTCTCAAGCTGTGCTATTGTCGAGTTCTCGGTGGCTGCGAGCAGGCTGGCCCTCCATCGGCTTGCGGTATCACCGTGCCTCTGCGTCTCTCCGTGAACTCTCCCTTCTCCGCGCCTCCGCGTGAAATGAAAAAGGCCAAGGCTTTCGCCCCGGCCTCTTCGAAGGAGAACGTGGATTCCGGATCAGGTCCGGGATGAGGGGCCGGGCCCTTACTTCACGCGCTCGACCTGCTCGAACTCCAGCTCGACCGGCGTCGCGCGGCCGAAGATGCTCACGCCGACCTTGACGCGGCCGCGGTCGAAATCGAGTTCCTCGACCATGCCGTTGAAGCTCGCGAACGGGCCGTCGAGGACCTTGACGCTGTCGCCGATCTCATAGTCGACGTTGATCTTGGTCTTGGGCGCGGCGGCGGCGGCTTCCTCCTTGGTGTTGAGGATGCGGGCGGCCTCGGCGTCGCTGATCGGCTGGGGCTTGCCCGAGGAGCCGAGGAAGCCGGTGACCTTGGGGGTGTTCTTGACGAGGTGGTAGACGTCGTCGTTCATGTTCAGCTTGGCGAGCACGTAGCCCGGGAAGAACTTGCGGTCGCTGGTGACCTTCTTGCCGCGGCGGACCTCGGTCACCTTCTCGGTCGGGACTTCGACGGCTTCGACGAGCTGCTCGAGGCCCATGCGGGCGGCGTCGGCCTGGATGGCGTCGCGCACCTTGTTCTCGAAGCCGGAATAAGCGTGGATGATGTACCAGCGGGACACTCTTGCTTCCTGTCTGTCTCTCTGTGCGGGGGGCCTTTGGGGCGCGGCCGCGGGGTCGTTCGTCGATGTCTTGCGAAGGGGGTTCTTAGCGGGTTGCGCCGCGCCCGTCTCCCCCTTGTTGGGCGGGGTTGCGGGCGAGGCCGGACGCGGCGTCAGCTGACCAGCTTGAGGAGCCCCTTCACGATCGCCTGGAAGGCGGCATCGACGCCGAAGAAGAAGATGGCGAGGATGCTCGTCATGATGAGCACCATGATGCCGGTGGTCACCGTCTGCTTGCGGCTCGGCCACACGATCTTCGCCGATTCGGCGCGGACCTGGCGGAAGAATTCGATGGGGCTGACTTTGGCCAAGGCGGCGCGTCCTTGCAGTCTCGGGCAGCCGCCGGGGACCGGAGCGCCGGTCGGCCAGAGGATTGCCATGGATGGGAGCTTCGCGAGATAGCGAGCGGACGGGGTTAAGGCAAGGGCGGGAGGTTCGGGGGAAGGGTGGAAGGGGGCCACCCGGGGCGGCAGAGCCTGCGCCGTGCCTCTTGCGTCTTGGCGAAGTGCCGCTGCCTCAGCGCGGCGAGGACGTCGTCAGCAGCCGGATCGAATAGTCCTGCCCGCTGTCGCCGCTGACCCACAGGTGCAGGGAGCCGCCGTGCGTGCCGTCGGGGGAGGACATGTAGCCGATCTCACGGATCGGGTGCGTCGAGGTCAGCAGCGGAACCGGGCCGGCGCACGCGCCGCCGGGCGTACAGGTGATCGTCTCCACCGCCCACAGCCCGCCGTTCTTCCACAGGCCGATGCGTCTGTGCCCGTCGAGATAGACGCTGTTGAGGTAGACGAGCCTGTGTCTGGACCCGACGTTGGCGCCCCCGATGGTGTGAAGCGCGGCGTCGATCGGCACAGGCAGGATCTTTGTGGCATAGCGGTCGCCCGCGGGGGCGGGAACGAGCTTGAGCGGCGGGAAGCCTATCCAGACCGTCCGGCCGTTGGCGAACACGAAATTGGTGGCGACGGTCCGAAGCGTCGCCACGCAGGGACCGGACATTGCAAAGGACGGACCGTCGATGCCGGTCACCTTGAGGTCGGGATTGTCGCGAACGTGCAGGAGGGCAGAGATTTCGGCTTGCGAAAGCGCGCGGGGATTGAGCAGCGTCGGATTGTCGGCGCAGGTGCTGCTCACGTCCGGTGGTGCCGGGGCGGCGAGCGCGAAGCCGAGCGCGGCGGCGAGGGGCGTGAGAAGCATCATGCGGATCTCCGTCTCCGTTGAGCGGACGGCCGGCGTGACAAGTTCCACGTGCTTTGCAGCAGCGGTGCCCTGCTGTCGCTGCGCGCCTCGCTACGGCCTGGCAGGAGTGGAGGGACTCGAACCCACGGCCCTCGGTTTTGGAGACCGATGCTCTACCAACTGAGCTACACTCCTAGGCCCCCCACCCGTTAGACGGGGGGAGGAAATGGCGCAAGGGGCCGCGGGGCGGAGCGGCTCAGGCCGCGATATCGTAGGGCTGGATTTCGCCGGTGAGATAGAGGCTTCTCGCCTTGGCCCGTGACAGCTTCCCCGAGCTCGTCCGCGGCAGGGTGCGCGGCGGGACGAGCTCGACGACGCAGTTCATGCCGGTGATCGCGCGAACCCGCTCGCGGATGGCGTCGCGCAGGCGGCCGCGCTCTTCCGCGTCGGAGGTGCGGCACTGGACGAGCACCGCGGGCGTCTCCTCGCCGCCCTGGGTGGTGATCGAGAAGGCGGCGATGTCGCCGGCCTTGAAGCCGGGAAGCTGCTCCACGGCCCACTCGATGTCCTGCGGCCAGTGGTTCTTGCCGTTGATGATGATCATGTCCTTGGCGCGGCCGACGATGTAGAGATAGCCGCCGGACATGTAGCCCATGTCGCCCGTGTCGAGCCATCCGCCGGCGTCCATGCAGGCCTTGGTCGCCTCCTCGTCGCGGAAATAGCCGACCATCACCGACGTGCCGCGGCACCAGACCTTGCCGATCTGGCGGTCGGCGAGCGGGGTGCCGTCCTCCTCGCGGATCTCGACTTCCATGCCGCGCGCCGGGCGGCCGCAATTGACGATGGCGCGGTAGCGCTGCGGCCGGTCGCGGTGGACCTTGCCGTCGCCCGCCAAGGTCGTCTCCTCGACCAGCTCGACGACGATGCCTTCGCCCGGCGGCATGATCGAGACCGCAAGCGTCGCCTCCGCAAGGCCGTAGGAGGGGAGGAAGGATTTGGCGTTGAAGCCGGCCTCGTGGAAGGCGTCGACGAAGGCCTGCATCACGTCCGGGCGGATCATGTCGGCGCCGTTGCCGGCCACCCGCCAGCGCGACAAATCGAAGCGCTCGGAGACCTTGGACTGGCTGCCGATGCGGCGGGCGCAGATGTCGTAGCCGAAGGTCGGCGAGTAAGAGAGGGTGGTGCCCTTGTTGCGGCTGATGAGATCGAGCCAGGCGAGCGGGCGGCGGGCGAAATCCTCGGTCTTCAAGTAATCGGTCGAGACCTGGTTGGCGACGGGCGAGAGCAGGCAGCCGACGAGGCCCATGTCGTGATACCAGGGCAGCCAGGAGACGCAGCGGTCGCCCTCGACCACTTCCATGCCGTGGCTGTGCGCGGCGAGGTTGTTCAAGAGCCCGCGATGGGTGACGGCGACGCCGTGCGGGAAGCGGGTCGAGCCGCTCGAATATTGGAGGTAGGCGATGTCTTCCGGTAAAGCCTCGGGCAGATCGGCCTCCGGAGCGGCTTCGTTGGCGAAGTCTTCCCAGGCCACCCCCTTGACCCCGGCACCCTCGGCCGCGGCGCCCGCCATGCCGGCGAGCTCGGCCGGGTAGAAGAGATGGGTCGGATCGGCGCTCGCAAGCTGGACGGAGAGCTGGTCGATATAGGAATCGCGGCCCCCGAACGAGGTCGGCAGCGGCAGCGGCACCGGCCAGGCGCCGGCGTAGACGGCACCGAAGAACAAGGCGGCGAATTCGGGGCCCGTCTCGGCGACCAGGGCGATCCGGTCCTTCGGCGCAACGCCCTCGGCGATCAGCCGGCGCGCCATGACGAGGGCGTCGTCGCGCAGCTCGCGGAAGGTGTAGGCGCGGACCAGAGTGCCGCGCGGATCGTGGAAATTGAGGCCGCGCACGCCTTGCGCCGCATAATCCAGCGCCGCCCCGAGCGTCTCGAAGTCCGCGAAGCGGCGCGGATTGCTGTCGTCGGTCGGCGTCGGCTGAACGGGTTCCGGCACGATCTGTCGCTACCTCTTCGAGTCTGTTTCCGCGCATCGGGCGCGGCGGCTGAGCCAATGGATGGTGGCGGGCTTTTATAATCCCGTCCGACTGTGGCACAATCATGGCGCGTGAAAGCTGAACGACAGCGAAACCCTCGGCCACCTCTCGATAATGAGGGGCTCGAACGGCTCGGCCTCTTCTATGCCGGCCGCTATGCGACGACACGCGCCAAGCTCGCCACCTACCTCCGCCGCAAGCTGCGCGAACGCGGGTGGGAGGGGCAAAGCGAGCCGCCGGTCGAGCGTCTCGTCGCCCGTTTCGCGGAGCTCGGCTATGTCGACGACCGCGCCTTCGCCTCTGCCAAGGCCTCCTCGCTGCTCCGGCGCGGCTATGGCGAGCGGCGGGTGAAGGACGCGCTGCACGCTGCCGGTATCGGCGAGGAGGATTCGGCGCCGGCGCGGGAGGATGCGGAGGCGCAGGCCTTTACCGCGGCCCTGCGCTTCGCCGAGCGGCGCCGCATCGGGCCCTATGCGGAAGCCGCCCTCGAGCGGCCCCAGCGCGACAAGGCGGCGGCGGCGATGCTCCGCGCCGGCCACCGGCTGGACCTCGTCCGCCGCATCGTCAATGCCGCGCCGGGAGAGGTCCCTGAACCGGACAGCTTCTAAAAAAGCAGCGGAAACAGTTCACAAGGCCGCGAGAGCCATGATAGTCGTCGCTCGCACTTTAAGGTAGATCGGCCGTTCATGACGTCGCGCCGGGAAATGCGTGCTGAGGATCCCGCCGCAGCTGAGCCCGGCGAAGGGGAAGCTGCGCCCGGCGAGGAAGGCCTCCTCCACATCACCGGCACCATGAAGTGGTTCGACGCCACCCGCGGCTTCGGTTTCCTGGTCAGCGACGACGTGCCCGGCGACGTCCTCGTCCATTTCAGCATCCTCAAGGAGCATGACCGGCGCAGCCTCCCTGAAGGCGCGATCGTCGAATGTCTTGTCGCGCAGCAGGAGCGGGGCTTGCAGGCGCGGCGCGTAATTTCCATCGACCTCTCGACCGCCGTGGTTCCGGAGCCGGGCCGCCCGGCGACGGGCGCCAAGGCCGAGCGCGTCGACCCCGCCGCCCTCATCGACGAAGCCGGCGAATTCGAGCCGGTGCGGGTCAAATGGTTCAACCGCCTCAAAGGCTACGGCTTCGTGGTCCGCGAGGGGGCCGAGGACGGCGAGGACATTTTCGTCCACATGGAGACGGTGCGCCGCGGCGGCCTTTCCGACCTCGTTCCCGACGAGCCGCTGCGCGCCCGCATCGCCAAGGGCCGCAAGGGTCCGCTGGCGGTCGAGGTCGAGCCGCGCTGAGCGGCGGCTTGCGCAGGCGCGGCCAAGGGCGCTAGGCGGGCAGCCATGGGTTTCTTCAAGAGAATCTTCACCTGGTGGGACGGCGCGACGCTCGGCACGTCGCTGGAAATCTGGCGCAAGGGCCGCAAGGTCGGCAGCGATGCGCTCGGCAACGTCTATTACGAGGCGAAGAAGGGCGGCCGCCGCTTCGTCGTCTATAACGGCTTGAACGACGCGGCGCGGATCCCGCCCGATTGGCATAGCTGGATGCACCACCAGATCGACGGCCTGCCCGACGAATCGCTGCCGCCGGCGCCCAAGTTCCTGAAGCCCGGCACCGGCAACCTCACCGGCACGCCGCAGGCCTATCGCCCCGCCGGCGCCATCGAGCGTGGCGGCCGCCGCGCCGCGGCGAGCGGCGATTATGAGGCCTGGACGCCGGAGCAGGGATGAGGCGCACGACGCGGCCGTTCGTCCTCGCCCTCGCGGCCGTGCTTACGCTCTCCGGCTGCGGCAAGGGCGGCAGCGGCCAGCGCGGCGTGGGCGGCAATGGCGGACCCCAGACGGTCGACGTGCCGCAGACTGTGACGGCCGAGGTCCCCGGTACGACGCCGATGGGCCAGCGCGTCGCGGTGCTGGGCTTCCTCAACAAGCGCAACGGCCTGTCGCAGGACCTGACGTTGAAGCCCGGCCAGGCGATCCGGGTCGGCGACGCCATCGTCCGGCTGCGCGCCTGCGAGACGACGGCTTCGTGGGAGGCGCAGCGGCTCACCGGCGCCTTCGTCCAACTGGACGTGAAGGAGCCGCGCGACCCGCAGGACCGCTACCGCCGCGTCTTCTCGGGCTGGCTCTACAAGGAAACGCCGTCGCTGAACGTCGTCGAGCACCCGATCTACGACGTCTGGCCCAAGAGCTGTGCGATGAAGCGCCCGGGCGACGAAGCAACGGCGCCGCCGGGCGTGGCTTCCGCCAGCAACCGGTCGAGTGCGCCGAAGTCTCCGGCGCGCAAGCCTGCCGCGGCGGCGCCGTCCAGGCCTGCCGCGCCGACGCTGCCGCCGGCGAGGGCCGACATCGCGGGCGACACAGCGGCGGCCAACAACCCCAGATAGGTCTTCTTGGTGATCTCCACCGCGCCGAGGCTGCGCAGATGGTCGGTCATGAACTGGCAGTCGAGCAGGGTATAGCCGCCGACCTTCAGCCGCGCGACCAGCCAGGCGAGGGCGACCTTGGACGCGTCGGTCTCGGCCGAGAACATGCTCTCGCCGAAAAAGGCGCGGCCGAGGGCGACGCCGTAAAGGCCGCCGACCAGTTCGCCTTCGTGCCGGCATTCGATCGAGTGGGCGAAGCCGAGGGCGCGGAGGCGGATGAAGCTTGCCTCAATGGGGCTGTTGATCCAGGTCTCCTCGCGCTCCGCGCAGCGGCGGATGACCTGCTCGAACGCGGTGTCGGCGGTGACTTGGAAGCGGCTCGAGCGGATCGTCTTGCGAAGGGAATGGGAGACCTTGAGGCCGTCGAGCGGGATCACCGCCCGCCGCTTGGGCTCGACCCAGAAGACCTCCTCGGCCTCGCGGGCGTCGGACATCGGAAAGACGCCGATCGCATAGGCCCTGAGCAGCACGTCGGGGTCGATCACCGCCATCAGCGGGAGTGCGCCTGCAGGGGCCGGAGGATCAACACGCCATGGCTCAGAGGATCTCGCGCACCTTGTCCTGCGGCCGGCAGAGGCGGACCCCTTTCTCGGTCTCGACCAAAGGACGCTCGATGAGCTTCGGGTTCGCCATCATCGCGTCCAGCACCGCCTCGTCCTCCGCCTGCCGCACCGGCGCAGCCTCCTCCTCCTTAGCCCGTAGACCGTCGCGCGCGCTGATGCCGGCGGCGGCGTAGAGGCGCCTGAGTTCCTCGCGGCTGGGCGGCGCCTTGAGATATTCGATAACCGTCACGTCGGCCCCGGACTCGCGCAGGATGTCGAGCGTCTTCCTTGAGGTCCCGCAGTTCGGGTTGTGGTAGATGGTCGCCTTCACGTGGCCCTTGCCTCCTCGACGAAATCGACGTCCCGCCGCTCGGGGCCCAGCGCGGTCCAGATGGTGAGAACGACCGCGGTGACGCCGGCGACGAGAGCGAGGGAAAGGCCGTAATTGTCCCTGTGGCTCTCCGCTATGCCCGCCTGCATCGGCGCGTTCCACGAGGCAATGAGGTTGCCGAGCTGGTAGGCGAAGCCCGGGAACAGCCCGCGCGCCAGCGCCGGGGACAGCTCGTTCAGATGCACCGGCACGATGCCCCAGGCACCCTGGACTGCAACCTGGATGAGGAACGCGCCAAGGCCGAGCAGCAATGGCGTCCCCGCGAATGCCCAGAGCGGGATCACCGGCAGCGCGAGCAGGCTGGCGACGATGATCGCCTTCTTACGGCCCAGTCGCTCCGACCAGATGCCGAAGCCGATGCCGCCGACGATCGCGCCCAGGTTCATGATTGCGGCGAGGATGCCGGTGGTGTGGGTGTCGAAATGGTGCTGTTTCTGGAGGAAGGTCGGGTAGAGATCCTGGGTGCCGTGACTGAAGAAGTTGAACGCCGTCATCAGCACGACGAGGTAGAGCGCGATCTTCCAGTGGCGCGCGAGCTCGACGACCGGGTTCACCCGCGGCTTGTCGCGGCGGGCCTCGAAAGCGGGGCTTTCCTCGACATGCATGCGGATGAGGATGACGAGCAGCGCCGGCGCGATGCCGACCATGAACATGCCGCGCCAGCCGATATGGTCGAACAGCAGGAAATAGACGAGGCTGGCGATGAAATAGCCGGACGGGTAGCCGCTCTGCAGTAGGCCTGAGACCGGTCCGCGCAATTTCGGCGGGATGCTTTCCATGACGAGGCTGGCGCCGATCCCCCACTCGCCGCCCATGGCGATGCCGAACAGGAAGCGCAGGATGAGCAGCGACGTCAGCGAGGGCGCGAAGCCCGAGGCGAGCTCGAGCACCGAGAAGAGGATGATGTCGATCATCAGGATCGGTCGTCGCCCGAACCGCTCGGCCAGCCATCCGAAGACGAAGGCGCCGAGCGGCCGCGCCGCCAACGTCAGGAAAACGCCGTGGCTTACCGCCTTGACGTCGGTGCCGAACTCCTTCGCGATGGCGGAGAGCATGAACACCATCAGGAAGAAATCGAACGCGTCCAGCGTCCAGCCGAGGTAGCTCGCCCAGATCGCACTGCGCTGCGCCTTGGTGAGAGACTTGAGATCGGCGGCAAGCGACATCGGCCTCTCCTTCAGCTGGCCGCCTTTTGGCGCGGGGCGGTGAGGTTGTCGAGCGGGAGTCCGAGGCGCCTTGCGCCTCGCGCGGGGGAGCCGTCCCGTATTCCCCAGCGGAGCAGCGACGCGAGGCGGCGCAGTGCGAAGGTGGAAGGGGCGCCGAGGGCGGGGCGGGTGAAGCCGTGCATGTCCGCCGCCCATTCCGGCAGGAGCGCGATGCCGGCGCGCAGGAACAGCCGGCCCGGTAGCGCGAGGAGCGGATTCGGGGCCGATTGCGCTCGAAGCGCGCTGGCGACCTCGCGGGTGCGGTCGTCGTGGCGCAGCTCCGGCCGGACCCCCGCCAGATAGGCGTCCGCCTCCGCGAGCGTCTGGGGCAGCCAGGCCGCGCCGAGCTTGCGGGCGATGACGGCAGTTTCTGCGAAGTAGCGGTCCTCGTCGCCGGGGAGCAGCGGGCCCGGCCCGTAGCGCAGGCGTGCTTCGAGGAAGCAGCGCATTTCGGTGACATGGACCCAGGTGAGGAGATCGGGATCGTCGGCGCTGTACGGCGTGCCGTCCGGCAGCTGCCCGTGCACGTGCGCGTGGATGCTCAGCACCTTCGCGATCAGACGCTCCGCCTCTGCAGTGCCGCCATAGGTGGTGCCGCCGACGAACTGGGCGGTGCGCCGTAGACGCCCGAACGTGTCTTCGCGCCAGCGCGAATGGTCCCAGACTCCGGCGAGCGCGCGCGGATGGAGCATCTGCAGGAAGAGCGCGGCGATGCCGCCGGTGATCATCGCGGTGAAGTCGCTGTGCACCCGCCACGCCGCCGAGCCTGGGCCGAACAGGCCCGGATCGCCCGGCGGGTTGTCGAGGTCGGTGGCGCCCTCGCCGAAGCCGACGAGGCGGTGGACCTGGCCCTGAATCGTGCGCTGCAGGAACGACATCGCGCCGACCTGTAGGCCGGGCTGGGCCTGCGACCAAGCGCCTCTTTTCGCGAGGAACTTCCGCTCGGGCTTACGGTTAACGGAGCGCAGCAAGCAGGAGGACCGAACATGGCCGAGAGGCGCAGGGACGGCACGCGCGGCGAAGGCGGCGACGCCTTGCAGAAGACCCTGATCGGGGCGGCGACGGTCGCGGCGGCGGCGGGCATCGCGCTCTTCTTCGCGCGCAAGGCCATGGATCCGGGCGAGGGGCCGCTGATCAGCGACGCGCCGCCCTCCACCCTGCGCGGCCGCCGCGGCAGGGATGCCCTCGTCAGCCGCACGGTCACCATCAACCGGCCGGCGCAGGAACTCTATACCTTCTGGCGGGACTTTTCGAACCTGCCGCGGTTCATGGACAATGTCCGCGCGGTCGAGATGATCGACGACACGCGCTCGCGCTGGACCATCGCCGCGCCGGGCGGCACCGAGATCGTCTTCACCAGCCGCATCACCGACGAGCAGCCTGGGCGCCTGATCGCCTGGGAGTCGGAGGAGGATGCCAGCGTCCGCAATGCCGGCAAGGTCGAGTTCCTCGATGCGCCGCCGGGGCGCGGCACCTGGGTCCGTGCGACGATCAGCTACGATCCGCCGCTCGGCGCCCTCGGGCGGGCCGTCGCCAAGCTCCTCCAGCGCGAGCCGAACGTGCAGGCGCGGCGGGATCTCAGGCGCTTCAAGCAATTGATGGAGACGGGCGAGGTGACCTCGTCCGCCAGCCCCTCGGGCCGCGCGTCCGAGGACCCCACAAAACAGTATCTCTGAGGAGCTAGGCACGATGCGCGCACTCACCTGGCACGGCCGCCACGACGTCCGCGTCGACACCGTTCCCGATCCCGAGATCGTCAACCCACGCGACGCGATCATCAAGATCACCTCCGCGGCGATCTGCGGGTCGGACCTCCATCTCTACGACGGATACATCCCGACGATGCGGGCCGGCGACATCCTCGGCCACGAGAATATGGGCGAGGTGGTCGAGGTCGGGGCGAAGAGCACGTTGAAGGTCGGGCAGAAGGTGGTGATCCCGTTCACCGTCTCGTGCGGCACCTGCTTCTTTTGCTCGAAGCAGCAGTTTAGCGCCTGCGACAATTCGAACCCTGCCACCACCTCGGACATGTCCGAAACGCTCTACGGCTATCCGATGGGGGGCGCGCTCGGTTACGCGCATCTGACCGGCGGATATGCCGGCGGACAGGCCGAGTATCTCCGCGTCCCCTATTCGGACGTCGGGCCGGTGGTGATCCCGGACGGCATCGACGACGACAAGGTGCTGTTCCTCTCCGACATCCTGCCCACGGGCTGGATGGCGGCGGAGAATGCCGAGATCGAGCCCGGCGACACGGTCGCAGTGTGGGGCTGCGGGCCGGTCGGGCTGTTCTCGGTTCAGTCGGCCTTCCTGATGGGCGCGGAACGGGTGATCGCGATCGATCACTTCCCCGGAAGGCTTGCCCTGGCGAAGCGCTTTGGGGCGGAGGTCCTCAACTTCAAGGAAACCGACATTTATTCGGCGCTGCTCGACATGACCGGCGGGATCGGCCCCGACGCGGTGATCGACGCAGTCGGACTCGAAGCCCATGGCCTCTCGATCGACAATATCATCGACCAGGTGAAGGCATCGACCTTCCTCGGCACCGATCGTCCGCA
>NZ_DASWQI010000084.1:0-15339 GCF_036403745.1 Allosphingosinicella sp. | reverse complement strand
ATCGACAATGGTGGTGTTGTCCTTGTCGATCGACACGCGCTTGGCCGAGCCGAGCATCGCGGTGGTGACGCTCTCGAGCTTGATGCCGAGGTCCTCGGAGATCATCTCGCCCTTGGTCAGGATCGCGATGTCCTCGAGCATCGCCTTGCGACGATCGCCGAAGCCCGGCGCTTTCACGGCCGCGACCTTGAGGCCACCGCGCAGCTTGTTCACGACCAGAGTCGCGAGCGCTTCGCCCTCGATGTCCTCGGCGATGATCAGCAGCGGACGACCCGACTGAACGACCGCTTCCAGGATCGGAAGCATCGCCTGAAGGTTCGACAGCTTCTTCTCGTGGATGAGGATGTAAGGATCGGTGAGCTCGACCTGCATCTTCTCCGGGTTGGTGATGAAGTAAGGTGACAGATAGCCGCGGTCGAACTGCATGCCTTCGACGACGTCGAGCTCGAACTCGAGACCCTTGGCCTCCTCGACCGTGATGACGCCTTCCTTGCCGACCTTCTCCATCGCCTCGGCGATCTTCTCGCCGACGACGGTGTCGCCATTGGCGGAGATGATGCCCACCTGGGCGATCTCGTTGGAGCCGGCGACCGGCTTCGAACGCGCCTTGAGGTCCTCGACGACCTTGGTGACGGCGATGTCGATGCCGCGCTTCAGGTCCATCGGGTTCATGCCGGCCGCGACCGACTTCATGCCCTCGCGGACGATCGACTGGGCCAGCACGGTGGCGGTGGTGGTGCCGTCGCCGGCGAGGTCGTTGGTCTTCGACGCAACCTCGCGCAGCATCTGCGCGCCCATATTCTCGAACTTGTCCTTGAGCTCGATCTCCTTCGCGACGGTGACGCCGTCCTTGGTGATGCGGGGGCTGCCGAAGCTCTTGTCCAGGACGACGTTGCGGCCCTTGGGACCGAGGGTGACCTTCACCGCGTCGGCGAGGATGTCGACGCCGCGCATGATGCGCTCACGGGCGTCACGCGAAAAGCGTACGTCTTTCGCTGCCATTGTTTCGATTCCTTGTTCAGAAAGTCACAGTAAAGTCTCACCTCCACGCCTTCGCGCGGAGGCCCGAAAGTCAGCCGACGATCCCGAGGATGTCGCTTTCCTTCATGATCAGCAGGTCCTCGCCGTTGACGCGGACCTCGGTGCCGGACCATTTGCCGAACAGAACCCGGTCGCCGGCCTTGACCTCGAGCGGGTGGACTTCGCCAGCCTCGTTGCGAGCCCCGGTGCCGGCGGCGACGACCTCGCCCTCCTGCGGCTTTTCCTTGGCGGTGTCGGGGATGATGATGCCGCCGGCCGTCTTTTCCTCGGCCTCGATGCGGCGGACGAGCACCCTGTCGTGAAGCGGTCGAAAGTTCATGCGCGTCACCTCTTCGTGGTTTAATGCGGCGCACGTGCCCCCCGAAGGTGCGCGGCGGCCGCGGGATTGAACTTTGTTAGCACTCGCATGGCGTGAGTGCCAGACAGGCTCCATCTAAGGGGCGTTCATCGGCGGTCAAGGGCGGACCTCCGAAATTTTCGCCTTCCCCCTGGCGCCGCGCGGCTCCATCTAGGGATAAGAGCGCGGGTGGTTCGCCCGCAGGCGTGGGACGTGAGGCAGGCATGAAATTCGCAGGGAAAGTGTGGCGGCTGCTGGTCGGGATCAAGGACGGGCTCGTCCTCCTCCTCATGCTCATTTTCTTCGGCTTCCTGTGGGCGATGATGAGCGCGCGGCCGACCGTCGGCTCCGGCGACAAGGGCGCGCTCTACCTCGATCTCTCCGGCCCGATCGTCGAGCAGCCGTCGCAGGCCAAGGCGTCGGACGTGGTGCGCGGCTCCGGCGGCGTCCGCGCGACGCGCCTCAGGGATCTCGTCAAGGCGCTCCAGACGGCGGCGACCGACGACCGGGTCCAGGCGGTGGCGCTCGACCTCGACATCTTCACCGGCGGCGGCCAGACCACGCTCTCGGACGCCGGCGCGGCGATCGACGCGGTCAAGAAAGCGGGCAAGCCGGTGCTCGCTTATGCCAGCGCCTATGACGACGATTCCTACCTGCTCGCCTCGCACGCCAGCGAGGTGTGGCTGAGCCCGATGGGCGGGGTGCTGATCACCGGCCCCGGCCACACCAACCTCTATTACAAGGGCCTGCTCGACAAGCTCGGCGTCACTGCCAACGTCTATCGCGTCGGCACCTACAAGGCGGCGGTCGAGCCGTTCATCCGCAACGACATGTCCCCCGACGCCCGCCTCAACGCGCAGGCGCTGGCCGGGGCGCTGTGGGAGACGTGGCAGCAGGATGTCGCCAGGGCGCGGCCCAAGGCGCAGGTCGCCACCTACGTCGCCGACACGGCGGCGCGGATCCAGGCCTCGGGCGGCGACATGGCTAAAGCGGCGCTCGCGTCGGGGCTCGTCGACCATGTCGCGGACCGCGAGGCGTTCGGACGGCGGATCGCGCAGATCACCGGCGTGCGCGACAAGGCGGTGCCGGGGAGCTTCCGGCGCATCCCGATGCGGGCCTGGGTCGAGACCAATCCGGCGAGCGACGACGGCGGCAATATCGGCATCGTCACCGTCGCGGGGAACATCGTCGACGGCGACGCCGGTCCCGGCACCGCGGGCGCCGAGACGATCGTCCGCGCCATCGAAAAAGGCATGCGGAGCGGCAATCTGAAGGCGCTCGTGCTGCGCGTCGATTCGCCCGGCGGGTCGGCGCTTGCCTCCGAGCGGATTCGCCAGGGGGTGCTCGCCGCCAAGGCGCAGGGGCTGCCTGTGGTGGTGTCGATGGGCAGCGTCGCCGCGTCGGGCGGCTATTGGGTGGCGACGGCGGGCGACCGCATCTTCGCCGAGCCTTCGACGATCACCGGATCGATCGGCGTGTTCGGCATCCTGCCGAGCTTCCAGGGCAGCCTTGCCAAGCTCGGCATCGGCGCCGACGGGGTGAAGACGACGCCGCTGTCGGGCGAGCCGGACCTGATGAAGGGCCCCTCCCCCCAGGCGGGCCAGATGATCCAGCTCGGCGTCGAGGGCACCTACCGGCGCTTCCTCACCCTCGTCTCGAACGCCCGGCATCTGCCGGTCGACCGGGTGAACCAGATCGCGCAGGGCCGGGTGTGGGACGGCGGGACCGCGCGCCAGCTCGGCCTCGTCGATCAGTTCGGTACTCTCGACGACGCCATCGCCGATGCAGCGCGGCGCGCCCATATCGACCCCAAGGACGCCAAGCCGGCCTGGCTGGAGAAGCAGCCGAGCTTCACCGACAGCTTGATCGCCAGCCTGGCGCGCAACGACGACGACGAGCGGGACCAGGCGACCGACGCGTTCAGCCGCATCGCGATGAAGCCGCGGCTGCAGCTGATGGCGGCGATGGGCGATGTCGAACGGCTGGTCTCCGGCCCGGCGATCCAGGCCCGCTGCCTCGAATGCGCGCCGCCGCAGGGCGCTCCGGCCGCGCCCGCGGCGAACGGCTTCTTCGCCTGGCTGACCGGGCTGTTCCTGCGATGAAGCTGCGCGCCGCCACGCCCGACGACGCGGCGGCGGTGGCGGCGATCTATGCGGGCTACGTAGCGGCGAGCGCGGTGACGTTCGAGCTCGACCCGCCCTCGGCGGAGGAGATGCGGGGGCGGATGGAGGCGGTTACGGGGCGCTATCCGTGGATTGTGGGGGAGGCGGAGGACGGCAGCCTTGCCGGCTACGCTTATGCCTGCCCTTTCCGCGCCCGCGCCGCCTATCGCTTCGCCGTCGAGACCACGGTCTACCTTCGAGCCGAGGCCACGGGCCGCGGTCTCGGCACCGCCCTCTACCGTCCGCTGCTCAAGACGCTGGTCGCGCAGGGCTATACGCAGGCGATCGCGGCGATCGCGCTGCCGAACGATGCGAGCGTGGGGCTGCACGAGCGGCTCGGCTTCGACCATGCGGGGACCTATGCGCGGGTCGGCTACAAGCTGGGCCGCTGGCTCGACGTGGGGCTGTGGCAGCGCGGCCTTGCCACCGAGCAGGACCCGCCGCCCGAGCCGCTGCCGCTCGAGGCGGTGGGCGGGCCTTACCTGGTGTAAGCGGGGAGCGACCAGCCGCGGCCGATCGCAGCCGCCCGCAGCGCGAAGCCGGCGAGCGCCGCGGCGATCCCCGCCACCGGCGCGTCGAGGCCGAGGGACAGCAAGCCGACCATCAGCGCCGAGGACAGCGCCGCGGCGGTAACGTACAGTTCGGGCCGCATGAGGATCGAAGGCTCGCCGGCAAGCACATCGCGGACGATGCCGCCGAGACAGGCCGTGAGAACGCCCATTGCCGCGGCCGGCCAGGGCGCGACGCCGAAGGAAAGGCCCTTGGCGGCGCCGTAGGTGGCGTAGGCGGCGAGGCCGGCGGCATCGAGCCACAGCAAGGCCCGGCCGCGCCACAGCCGCCGCGGCAGCGCCCAGACGAGCAGGGCCGCGGCGAGGCAGATCAGCAACGTCGCATTCTCGTGGATCCAGAAGACCGGAGCGCCGATCAGCAGGTCGCGCGCCGTGCCGCCGCCGATGCCGGTGACGACGGCGAAGAAGGCGAAGGTGACGAGGGTCTGGCGCTTCTCGGCGGCGACGAGCGCACCGGACAGGGCGAACACGGCGACGCCGGCCCAGTCGAGATAACGCAATAGGGGATCGAGCAGCGGGAGCGGCGTCACCGCCCCGGCGCTACGGCAAGCCGCTCCTTTACCGCAAGCTGCGATGCCTCGGAGCTGGTCCGGAGCGACGGGTTGTCGCCGACCGACGCCCAGCGGACGGCATGGATGGCGAAGCCGGGGACCAGATTCCCTTGCGAGCCGACCGCCGGCTCAAAGCGCGCGTGGCGGCGAAGCGCCGTGCACGCAGCCTTGTCGAGCTCGGCCGAGCCGCTGCCGGAGACGATGGTGCAGCCCGACACCCTTCCGTCGGTGCCGACATCGACGCGGGCGACCGACGTGCCTGCCTCGTTCGCCCTCAGAGCAGAGACTGGAAAATCCTCATAGCGGATCCAGCGCTGGGGGGAGATTGGGCGGGGCGGTGCCTTGACGCCGCGGAACGCCGCGGGATCGACGCCCCATTTGCGCAGCATGTCGTCCTCGCAGCTGCGCGCCGCGGCAACCGCCTCGGCGGCGCCGGGGACCGGCAGGCGAAGGATTTCGAGCCCCTTTTTCTGCACCGAGATGGCGTTGGTGCGGCCGAGCCGGGCGAAGAAATCCCGCCCGGGCGCATCCGCGGCAAGCGCGTAGCGGCCGGTCCGCTCGAGCGGGAGGAGCTGCAGCCGGTCGATCGGCGCGCCGCCGTCGCCGACGAGCACCAGCCGCATGGCCGAGGGATCGCCGAGCGCCGCGGCCGTCCAGCGCGGGTCGATCACCCACACTTCCGGCTCCGGGTCGCCGGGCACGGCGCGGACCGCAAGCGCCGGCGCGGCGTCCGACGATTCGCGCAAGAGCATGCAGCGCGCCTCGCCCCAGTCGACCCGCCAATGCGGTTGCGAGTCGACGGCAGGGGCCGAAGCGGCGGCCGCGAACGCGGCGAGGAGCGAGGCGATCATGCCGCCTTCATAACAAAAACCGCGCGAGTCGCCCAGCCGGAACCGACGCCTCTAACTGCCGAAGCGCGCCGCACAGGCGGCGAGCACCGCGACGGGGGAGCCGGCGCGAACGATCTTCGCCATCGCCTCGCCCTCGGCGCGGCGCTGCGCCCCCGGAGCGGTGCCGGCGCGGGCGCGGAGCGCGGGCCCCATCTTGTCGCTGAGCCTGGCCCGGAGGCGGCGATATTCGCCGAGCTGCGCTCCATAAGTCGACTTGGCCGGCTCCAGTGCCGTCGCGGTGAACTGGGCGAGACCACTGCAGCCGAGTTGCGCGTCGAGCCGGTCCGCAGGAAGCGCAGCGTCGCTCTTCTCGGCTTCGGGAAAGGCGGCGCGGCAGGCGGGCACCAGATCCTGCCACTTACCCCCGGTGACCTCCGGCTCGAGCGACCGCATGCGCTGGACCACCGCGCCCGCGGTTTCGGACGAGAAGCCCTTGTCGGGGGAGGCGGCGAGCAGTGCGTAGTGGAGGATGTGCCCCTCGGCCGCGATCGGCAGCGGCGCCTTGATGTCGGCGGTGGCGCCGCGCGCGGTGGCGGTCGCGACGACGCCGCATGTCGCGGCCCGCGCCACCGGCTCGTCGGGCAGGGCCAACGCCTTCGGCCCGCCGCAGCCCGCCGCGAGGAGAGCGGCGAGTGGGAGGGCGATAGGGAGGCGGTGCGGCCGCGCCATCTCAGCCGAAGATCTGCCAGCGCACGACGAAGATGACGAGGCTCGCCACCTTCCGGCCGTCGGCGGCGACGGCCGGCTCGTAGCGCCCGCGGCGCAGCGCCCCCGAACAGGTCGCCTTGTCGAGATCGGGCGAGCCGCTGGGGACGACCACGGCGCAGCTGGTGACCTTGCCCTCGGCAGTAACGTTCAACCTCGTGACCGAAGCGCCGGACACGCCCTCGCGCACCGCCGAGTCCGGATAATCGGACGGCGCGAGCCACTGCACCACATTGATCGGCTTCGGCCGTTCCCTGAGGCTCCGGTAGACCACCGGATCCATGCCCCAGGCGCGGAGCATGTTGTCTTCGCAGGCGCGCACCGCGGCGACGGCCTTTGCAGCCCCGGGCGTCGCGATGCTCAGGATTTCGCCATCCTTGCGCTGCAGGCCGACGGCGTTGGCGCGGGAGAAGCGGTCGAGGAAATCCTCGCCGCCATCTTCCGCGGCGAGCGCATAGCGGCCGGTCTTGCCGACCGGCAGGAACAGGAACCGGCCGACCGGCTCGCCGGCATCGGGCCGGAGCAGGAGCCGGATCGCGCCGGTGTTTCCGAACGAGCGCGCCTTCCAGCGGGGATCGATGATCCAGATTTCCGGACGCCGCTCACCCGGGACGTAGCGGATCGCAAGATAAGGATCGCTGGCGCCGCCCTCGCGAATCAGCATGCAGCGCGGCTCGCCCCAATCGACGCGCCAATGGGGTGTGGAGGGCATGGGCGCAGGAGCGGCGAGGGCGGCGAGGAGGGCAGCGAGGATCGGCATTGCCACCGGTATGGATCGGCCGGGCCCTCTCCGCAATCAGCGCTGACGTGCGTGTGCGCCGAGGCTTTCGGAGGCTGGGGCAAGTCGCGGCAGATGAACAAAAATTTAGGTTGGGGCCGTAGAAACACTGTTGCCAAGCCGAAATCACCTATTCATCATACCTGACCCGGTGCTGGTTCCACAGCATCGGGGATGAACAGGATCATCCCGCGTCTCGCAGTCGCAAGCGCGACGGCAGTTGTGGCCGAGACGAGCGCAAGTCCCGCATAGAGGATTCGCGATTCGGATTGGCGATGGCCGCACGAAAAGGTTAACGCCGTCGTAATCTTGAGACGGCGCTTCGATGACCTTTGAGCGTGGGTTTGTAGTTTTTACGCATTAGAAAGTCAGGTGAGGCGCTGCACGAATCTGCGACGGCTCGTGACCAGTCGAGGGGTAGACCAGCGTCTCCTGCCTTTTCTATGGAGACTGAAAAAATACCATCGAAAAGCGAAATGACGGTTCCCCTGCCGTCGCACTAGTCGTCCTCTTCCCGGCACGGCTCGTCGTCATTAGCACCTAAAATGGCGTTAATTTTCCGGAAGGCCTAAGTGGCTGCTTGCATTTAGGAAAATGCCTGTCAGCATCCTCGTCGCGGTCGTCCTGGCCGCGAACGGGAGAGTAACAAAATGCATGTTAGGAAATGGGGGCTAGCAGCCCTCGCGCTGGTTTGCGGCGCGACGATGGGCACCGTGGCAAGTGCGCAAGATCAGCTCGAGCGGAGCGGCAACGTCTACCACAAGGTGGCCTGCGCCCGCGGCAATCCGAACGGCACGGCACGCTGCCATGCGCATGTCGTCACCGACGCGCGCGGCAACGAACTGAACGGCCAGGTGACGCCGAACGTCGTTCCCTCCGGCTACGGCCCGACCGACCTCCGCTCGGCCTACAACATCACCAGCAACGGCACGACGACGATCGCGATCGTCGACGCCTACGGCTATCCGAACGCGGAAGCCGACCTCGCCGTCTATCGCTCGCAATACGGCCTCCCAGCCTGCACGACCGCGAACGGCTGCTTCAAGAAGGTGAACCAGAGCGGCGTCCAGGGCAGCTATCCTGCCACCGACACCGGCTGGAGCCAGGAGCAGGCGCTCGATATCGACATGGCGAGCGCCATGTGCCCGGGCTGCAAGATCGTCCTCGTCCAGGCGACCAGCGCGACGCTGGCCAACCTCGCCGCCGCGGTTCGCACCGCCGCTGCGATGCCGGGCGTGACCGTGATCTCGAACAGCTACGGCGGCAGCGAGAGCGGCTCGGCCACCTATGAGTCCGCCTACAACCAGCCGGGCAAGGCGGTCACCGTCTCGACCGGCGACTCGGGCTACGGCACGCAGTTCCCCGCCTCCTCGCCGCACGTCATTGCGGTCGGCGGCACCCATCTCGTCCGCGCCTCGAACGCCCGCGGCTGGAGCGAGACGGCCTGGACCTCGGGCGGCTCGGGCTGCAGCACCGTCTATGCGAAGCCCAGCTTCCAGACCGACGCTCTGTGCACGATGCGCGTCGAAGCCGATGTCTCGGCGGTGGGCGATCCCAACACCGGCGTCGCGGTCTACGGCCCGACCAGCCGCCGGGCTTCCGGCTGGCTCGTCTTCGGCGGGACCAGCGTCTCGGCCCCGCTGATCGGCGGCATCTACGGCGTCACCGGCCACACCCCGACCGGCGCGGCATCGATCTACGCCAACAAGGCGTCGCTCAATGACGTGACGAGCGGCTCGAACGGCACCTGCGGCGGCACCTACTTCTGCACCGCGGGCGTCGGCTATGACGGCCCGACCGGCAACGGCACCCCGAACGGCACCGCGCCGTTCTAAGGCCTGCCTAAGGAGGAGCGGGCCCCGGGCTTGCCCAGGCCCGCTCCTTTCCTTAAGCCTCTCAACATCTTGCCAAACCAGCTGGACCGCCCGTGAACCGATTGCCGGAGCGCTCGCTCTTCGGGGGCCTGCTCCTTCTCCTCCTTTTTCTGTTTGCCTGGGCCGCACCGGCCGGGGCGCAGACGCCGACTCCCTCGTCGCTGACCAAGGTCACCGTGCTGAGCGATTCGCCGACCGAGACCCGGCTCCAGCTCGCCTTCGATCCCCGCGCCCACGGCTTCGCCCCGGTCGGCAACGACGTGAACCGCCCTGCCCTCGGCCTTGCGCTGACGTTGCGCGGGCCGAGCGCAATCACCCCGCCGGGGCTTAAGGGCCTCGTCCATCAGATCACGTTCGACCAGGTCGAGACGGTCCTGATCCTTCGCTTCACCGTCAGCGCCCCCGCGAGCGTCACCGCAACGGCGAGCGGCGACCGCACCATCGACGTCACCGTCTCGACCAGCGCGCCCGCCGTGACGGTGAAGGGCGACGGGCCCGGAGTCGTCGCCAGCGACGTGCCGACGCCGCTCGGCTACACCGCCGGCGACACGTTCGAACTGGTCCAGCTCAAATATGCCGACGTCAGCGAGATCGTCGGCCTGCTGAGCACCGCCGCCAGCGTCAAGTCGAACGACCTGTTCGTACCGCGCGAGCCCGCCTTCGGGTCGAACAGCCTCACCGGCAGCAGCTACAATCCCGGCCCGACCGCGAGGGCGCCTGGCTCGGACGACATGCCGCTCGGACAGTCGATCGATGCCGGCATGGCGATCGACCGCCGCCTCAACGCCGTCTGGCTGCGCGGATCGCCCGATTACATCGCCCGCATGAAGCGGATGATCGACACGATCGACGTGCCCTTGGACAGCGTGGTGCTCGAGACCCAGTTCGTCGAGCTGACCGAGAGCGGGGCGCGGGCGGTCGGCATCGATTTCGCCAATTCCAACGGCCAGATCGCGGTCATCACCGGCCAGACCGGCCAGTTCATCCCGCCGGGCATCCGCGAGGGCGGGCGGCTGTTCAGCGCCAGCGTGCAGGCGGCGATCTACGCCCAGATCCAGAAGGGCAACGGGCGCATCGTCTCCAAGCCGCGTATCGCCGCGCAGAGTGGATCGACGGCCAAGATCATCACCGGCGACGCGCTGCCGATCCTCACCGCCATCACCCTCTCGGGTGTCAACGGGGTGAGCCAGCAGGTCCAATATGTGAATGTCGGCGTGACGCTTCAGATCGCGCCGCGGGTCAGCGCCGACGGCTTCGTCTCCAGCCACGTCTTCTGCGTCGTCTCGAGCGTCACCGGCTTCAGCCAGGGCTACCCGACGATCAGCCAGCGACAGGCCGAGACCTCGGCGACGGTGCGCGACGGCGACGCGTTCATCATCGGCGGGCTGAGCCAGGAGAACGTGATCAGCACCAAGACCAAGGTGCCTTTGCTCGGCGACATCCCGCTGCTCGGCCAGGCGTTCCGCACCGACCGCAAGACCAGCTCGAAGACCGAGCTCTACATCGTCGTCACGCCGCACATCGTCCACCGCGTCGATCCGCGCGCGCCGGGCTCCAACGTGACTTTGGTGCCGACGACGACCACCACCGTCACCTTCGGCGGAGCCGCGCCGGCGCCGGTCCAGCCGCAATAAGCCGCGCGCACCTCCCCAGCGGGGGGGGCGTGCACTACATCGGCTGCAGCCATGTTCCACACCATCCCCTTGACCCCCGTCCTGCTCGCCTGCGGCGCCTTCCTGCTGATCGCGATGCTGACCCGCATTCCGTATGTGGGCGGGGCGATCCGCATCCTCTTCTCGCTGGCGCTCGTCGCCGTCGCGGCGATCGTCATCGTGGAGCGGGCGCCGCTCAGCCCCTGGCTCGGCAGCCTGACGGAGCGGCTGCACCTCGATGATCAGGAAGTGGTCGGCAAGGAGGTGCGCATCCGCATGGCGCAGAACGGGCATTTCTTCGCGAACGTCTCGGTGAACGGCGTGCCGCGGAGGATGCTGATCGACAGCGGCGCGACGGTGACCGCGCTCTCCACCGCCACGGCGGCCGAAGCCGGGTTGAAGAGCGACATCGACCCGGTGCCGGTGATCATCCAGACCGCCAACGGCGCGGTGCCGGCCAAGACGGCGTCGGTGCCGGAGCTGCGCATCGGCACGGTCGTCGCGCGCAACCTCAAGGTGGTGGTGTCGCCGGCCTTCGGGGACATGGACGTGCTGGGGATGAACTTCCTCTCCAAGCTCGCCTCGTGGCGCGTGGAGGGCAAGACTTTGATCCTCGTCCCGCACCATCCCCAGACGTCCGCGAAGAACACGGCGTGACGGGGGCAACGCTGGCCGAGGCCTGCCGCGACGTCCTCCTCGCCGCCGAGCCGCTGGACAAGGTCAAGGCCGCACGCGCCGCCGCCCGCGCCTGGCGGCGGGGCGAGCTCGCGCACCGTTTCGATGTGATTATGCCCGCTGCGCCCGCACGGCCGGCGCGGCCGGAGCTGCTGGCGCCCTCGGCGATGCCGAAGCGCGGGCGTGGCGGGTCGGAGCGGGGGCGGATCGCGATGCTGCACGCGCTGGCGCACATCGAGTTCGCGGCCATCGACCTCGCCTTCGATATGGCCGGGCGGTTCGGCGGCGGCTTTCCGAGGGCGTTCGCCGACGACTGGATCAGCGTCGGCGCCGATGAGGCGATGCACTTCGCGCTGCTCGACCGGCGATTGAAGGCGCTCGGCTCGTTCTACGGGGCGATGCCGGCCCATGCGGGCTTATGGGAGGCGGCAGAGGCGACGGCGCACGATCCGCTCGCCCGTCTCGCCGTGGTGCCGATGGTGTTGGAGGCGCGCGGATTGGACGTCACGCCGCCGACGATCGCCCGGTTCGAGGCCGCCGGCGACGCGCCGTCCGCGACGATCCTGGGGCGCATTTATCGCGATGAAATCCGCCACGTCTCGGTCGGCACGAAATGGTTCGGATGGGCCTGTGAATCGCGCAGAATCGGGCCTGTTTCGGAGTGGCAACGACTGGTGGCGCTGCATTTCCGGGGCAGCCTGAAGCCTCCGTTCAACGCTTCGGCGCGCGATGAAGCCGGTCTGTCCCGCGATTACTACGCCGGGCTTGCCGCGGAAGGATATGTTTAACAGTCTCCCAGCCATCCAGTCGCGGAGGGGGCAACTCCTGACGGATTTGAGGGTCTAAACCGCTCTCGCCACGAAGTTTTTAGGCGCGTCCGCGCGGACCCTGTCCGTGTTCCGGACGAGCCAGATGAGGATAGCTAGTGCCGATCTCGACGACCAACGCAGGCCTTACGGGAACGTTCCGCAAGCTGTTCAAGTCCCGCGATATTTTCCTTCATGACGGCAAGTCGCTGCGCCGCTTCCGGGTGACCCCGGGCCTCCAGCTCTTCGTCGTCCTCACCGCCATCACTCTTCTCTTCTGGTCGATCTTCGCGACCGCCCAGCTCGCCGTCGCCGGCACCCCGGCCAATCCCGCCGACGTCGTGCGCATGCAGCGCGAAGTCCAGGCGATGCAGGCGGACGTCAAGGCGATCAAGGCGGTGGCGCAGCAGCGCTACAGCGTCACCGAGGCCGAAATCCGCCGCCTGGGCCTGCAGCCGGAGCGCGTCGCCGCGACCGGCGTCGGCGGCCCGTACGAGCCGGTCGAGACCGCCCACGCCGCCGATCCGAACTTCAAGGCTTTGTTCATGAGCTGGAAGAAGCTCGAGCAGCTCGAGCAGGGCACGATCGCCATTCCGTCGACCGAGCCGGTCCACAACACCAACTTCACCTCGGGCTTCGGCGTCCGCTCCGACCCCTTCAAGGGCCGCGCCGCGATGCACCCGGGGATCGACCTCGCCGGTCCGATGGGCACGCCGATCTACGCCACCGCCGACGGCCTCGTCGGCCGCGCCGAGTGGAACAGCGGCGGCTATGGCAACCTCGTCGAGCTCGATCACGGCCACGGCATCCAGACCCGCTACGGCCACCTCTCGCGCTACATCGTCTCCGCCGGCCAGCATGTGAAGCGCGGCCAGCTCATCGCCTATATGGGCTCGACCGGCCGCTCGACCGGCAGCCACCTCCATTACGAAGTTCGCCTCGACGGCAAGGCGGTCAACCCGATCCCCTTCCTGCAGTCCGGCGAATATCTCCAGTCGGTGCAGCGCCGCGCCGCCGCCGCCACCCGCGTCGCCGTCGGCGGCCCCGAGAGCGCCGACTGATCCTTTTTACGGAGAGGCTAAAAGGCCGGGGGCCGCTTCCGAAAGGGAGCGGCCCTTATACTTTGGGCTGCGGTTGACTTGGGGGCTCCGCTTATCCTCGGGTCGGGCGGAAACCCTTTCGCGCCTTCCTTGGTTGTCGTCTCGAAACGAAGGAGGATCCCAATGCCGGTGTCGAACACCTCGATCGTGGAGCGGATCGCCCGCGTCATCGCCGGGCGGGTCGCCAGCATTAACGCGGAAGGCGACGAGAAGTCGGCCGGCGACCGGGTCGATGCGACCTGGCGCGACTATGCCGAGGACGCGCGCTCGATCCTGCGGACGCTGCGCGAGCCCGATCCGGCGATGGCCGAGGCCGGCGACGCCGACATGTGGGAGCGGATGGTGCTCGCCGCGCTGGAGGCGGAGAACGCCTGAGGCGCCGCGACCGACGCAGCCTGAAACGACGAAAGGCCGCCCGGTTGCCCGGACGGCCTTTTGCATTGTCAGCCGAAAGCGGCCGTAATCTTCAGGCGCGAGCCCCCGTGGAGGCTGCGCTCAGACGATCCGCCGCGTTCGGCATGGGACAATGAGACATCAGACCACCTCCTTTCAGTTGTTGAACAGTGAGGGGGAGATGGGGGCGGCGGGCAATTATTCAAGAACCGCAGCGACTTACCTTACAAGCTTCCACCTGTGTCACCCGCGCGGCTCGGGCTGAGCTCGTCGATGGCCTCGGCCGTATCGACTTTCAGTCCTCCCTGTGAGGCGCAGCCTCATGGGGAGGGGGACCGCGGAACGCGGTGGAGGGGCCTTGCTGAGTCAGGACGGCCCCTCCACCGGACTTCGTCCGGTCCCCCTCCCCATCGGCTCCGCCGACAGGGAGGACGAGGACGAACGGGGGAGTTGCCGGTGCGCAGATCTTTCGTCGGAACGACCCTCACCCGTCGTGGGCGGCGATCCAGTCTTCGACGACCGGGGCGATGCGCTCGCGCCATTTGGAGCCGTTGAAGATGCCGTAATGGCCGACGCCCTTGGCGAGATGGTATTTGCGGTGCCTGGTCGGCAGCTTCGTCGCGATGTCGAGCGCCGCCTTGGTCTGGCCGATCCCCGAAATGTCGTCGCGCTCACCCTCAATGGCCAGGAGGCCGACGTCGGTGATCGCGGCCGGATCGACTCGGCGGCCGCGGTGCATCATCTCGCCCTTGGGGAGGAGGTGGCGCTGGAACACGGTGTCGACCGTCTGCAGGTAGAATTCGGCCGTCATGTCGCAGACCGAGCGATATTCCTCGTAGAAGCGCTTGGTCGCGTCCGCGCCTTCCCCGTCGCCGTCGACGAGATGCTTGAACATCTCCCAGTGGCTGGTGAGGTGGTCGCCCAAATTCATCGCCATGAAGCCGGCAAGCTGCAGGAAGCCCGGATAGACCGCCCGTCCGGCGCCCGGATAGGTGTAGGGGACGGTGGCGATGACGTTGTTCTCGAACCAGGCGAAGGGCCGCTGCGTCGCCAGCGTGTTGACGGCCGTCGGCGCCTTCCTTGTGTCGATCGGGCCGCCCATCATGGTGAGGGTGCGGGGGCGGGCCGGGTGCTTGTCGGCGCTCATCACCGCGGCGGCGGCGTAGCAGGGCACGGAGGGCTGGCAGACGGCCAGCATGTGCGCGCCCGGCCCAATGTGCTCCAAGAAGGAAATCAGATAATCGATATAGGTGTCGAGATCGAAGCGGCCGGCATCGGTCGGCACCAGCTTCGCGTCGCGCCAGTCGGTGATGTAGACGTCGTGGCGGGGCAGCATCCGCTCGACCGTGCCGCGCAGCAGCGTCGCATAATGGCCGGACATCGGCGCGACGATGAGCAGGCGGGGCCCGCCCTCGACGCCTTCACGGCGGAAGCGCTTGAGCTGGCCGAACGGCTTCCTCAGCACGATCTCCTCGGTGACCGCGACCTTGCGGCCATCGACGATCGTCTGGCCCAGCCCGAATTCGGGCTTCCCGCGGGGCGCCGCCGCATGGGCGAAGACATCGAGCGCGGACGCGACGATGGGCCCCATGTGGCTGTACGCGAATGGGTTTGCGGGGTTCTGGAACCAACCGGCGCCGATATTGGCGAGTGTGCTGGCTCCGGCGAGCAGCGAACGCTGCATTTCATAGGCGTCGTAGAGCATCTGCTCTCCACATGGGGCCCGCACCGGGGGCGGTCAACCGATAAACCCGGCATGGCGGCGAAGGCTCCCGCCCGGCCGACCATTGAGCCGAGGGCCCGCCA
>NZ_DASWQI010000083.1:0-85940 GCF_036403745.1 Allosphingosinicella sp. | reverse complement strand
ACCACCGAAGGTGGTGGAGGGGTAATTGCCGGGGAAGCAGCGGTTCGCATGTGAAACGAGGGCGGGGTGACAATACCCCTCCACCACCTTCGGTGGTCCCCCTCCCCACTGCTTCGCGGCAGGGAGGCAGGGAAGCGAAGGCCCTCACTTCAGCGTCTCCAGATAGGCGACCACGGCGTGGAGTTCGTCGGCGTTGAGACCGATATAGGGCATGTTGTTCCCCGGCTTGACCCCTTGCGGATCGGCGATCCAGGCGTGGAGCGACCCGTTGGTGTTGGGCAATGTGCCCGCGGCGAGGGTGGCGCGGCTGGCGATATGGGTGAGGTTCGGCGCGACCTGGCCGTTGGCGGGCGTCCCCGCGACACTGTGGCAGGCACTGCACTGCTTGTTCATGAAATAGTCGAAGCCGGCGCGGGCCTGCGGATCGGCGGGCATCTGCGCGGGCTGCTGCTGGCGGGCGAGCCAGCGCGCGTAATCGGCTGGCGTGTCGACGACGATGTCGAGCGCCATATGCGCGTGCTGCAGGCCGCAATATTCGGCACACTGGCCGCGATAATGGCCGGCCTTGGTCGGCACCAGGACGATGTCGTTGACGTGGCCGGGGATGAGGTCCTGCTTGCCCGCCAGGTTCGGCACCCAGAAGCTGTGGATGACGTCCGTCGACTTCAGATAGATCATCGTCGCCGCGCCGAGCGGGATGTGCAGCTCGTTCGCGGTGCGGAAATCCTTCGACGGATCGTGGAAATGGTATTTCGCGTCCCACCACCATTGGTTGCCGACCAGCTCGATCGAGACCACCGGGCGCCCGGCCTGGTTCGGCTGGGCGAGGCTGCGGTCGGTGAAGAAGCTGGCGATGGCGAGCGCCATCAGCCCGCCGGTCACGGCGCCGACCCACAGGAACAGGCCCAGCTTCAGCCGCCGGTCGTGGGTGGGGGAGGCGAGCGCCTCGTCCTCCTCGGGCATGCGGTCGCCCCGGAAGCCGCGGCGGCGCCAATAGCTCGCGAACAGGAAAGCCATGATCGCGACGAAGAACAGGCCTGTAACGATGCAGAAGACCGTGAAGAGGTCGTTGATCAGCGCCGCATCGCGCCCCTCGCGCCCGCCGACCGTCTGAATGCCGCCGCAGCCGGCGAGGGCGGCGAAGAGCGGCAGGGGGAGGAGGGCAGCCCACCTCATTTCGGCTCTCCCGGCAGGGGCGGCGCCTGGCCTTCATCTACTGGGTGGGGGCGGTTGCCGAGGCTTTGCTGCGGCGTCGTCGCCATTGCGTCGGAGCGGGCGGAGACGGCGTCCTTGCGGACCGCGCCGGACAGGGAGTGGACGTAGGCGGCGAGCTCCCAGGCCTGTTGCTGGGTGATCTTGTTGCGCCAGTCCGGCATGCCGTTGGGACGGCCGTAGAGGATCGAGGCGACGATATCCTCCATCTTGCCGCCGTAGCGCCACTTGTTGTCCATCAGCGGCGGGCCCATGCCGCCGCCGCCATGGAAGTGGCAGCCCGAGCAGTTGAACCAGGCGTAGAGCCGCTGGCCCTGCGCGATGTGGAAGGCGTTGTTGGCATATTCCGCGGCGCGCGGATCGCCCTTGGCGACGAACGCCTGCGTCTCCGCCTTCGGCTGCCCCGCCATGTCGCGCTGCTCGCGGTCGCAGGCGGAGAGGAGGAGGAGGGGGAGGAGGAGCCACCTGTTCCTCCCTGTCGCCGAAGGCGATGGGGAGGGGGACCACCCGAAGGGTGGTGGAGGGGTATTCGGGCCCGCCCGCGCGCTGGGAAATACCCCTCCACCATGTTTCACATGGTCCCCCTCCCCATGCGCTGCGCGCATGGGGAGGAACGGATTAATGCGGGAGGGCGAAGACATGGAGCCTCCCTCCGGGCTCGGTCTTGTCGGGCAGGTCCTTCATCGCGTTGACCATGCCGAGCGCCGCCGAGCCGTCGCGCTTGTCCAATTGGGCCGAGACGATGGCGCCGGCCCAGCCGCCGACGCCCGTCAGCACCGCGACATATTGGTGGCCGTCGGGGCCGCGATAGGTGACGGGCTGGCTGATGATGCCGCTGTCGAGGTGCACCTTCCACAGCAGGCGGCCCTTGACCGCGTCATAGGCTTTGAACCAGCCGTCCATCGTCCCGTAGAAGACGAGGTCGCCGGCGGTTGCGAGCGCGCCGGACCAGAGCGGCAGATCCTCGTGAACTTCCCACGCCGGCTTGCGGCGCACCACGTCCCAGGCGGTGAAGACGCCGCGCCAGCCGCCGGGGCCGGCGTACATCTTGACGTCGGCGCCCACATAGGGCGTGCCGGCGATGTAGTTCGCCTGCATCACCCCCTCGTCCATGCAGATATTCTCGTGCGGGACGTAGAGCAGGCCGGTGCGGGGGGAGAATGCGGACGGGTTCCAGTCCTTGGCGCCGGAGGCGGTCGGGCAGATGTTGCGGGTGACGCGGCCTTCCTTCGGCTCCTTGCCCTTCACCATCTGGAGCCGGCCGGTCTTCAGATCGACCCCGTTCATGGCGTTGATGAAGCCGTAGGCGTCGGCGGAATAGACCTGCCCGGTGCGGCGGTCGATCACGTACATGTAGCCGTTGCGCCCCGGGCGGACGAGCACCGGGGTCATCCTGCCGCCGATCGGCATGTCGAGCAGGATCTGCTCGTTGATGTCGTCATGGTCGAACAGATCGTGCGGGCTCGACTGGTAGAACCATTTGGCCTGGCCGGTGGCGATGTCGCGGGCGAAGACGCCGGTGGTCCACTTGTTGTCGCCGGGGCGCTGGGTGGCGTTCCACGGGCCGGGATTGCCGGTGCCGTAGAACACAGTCTTGAGCGCCGGATCGTAGGCGATCCAGCCCCAGGTGGTGCCGCCGCCGATCTTCCACGCCTCGGCCGGCCACGAATGGACGCCGAGATCGGTGCCGCGGTCTGACGCATACCAGGGCTTGAAGCCGGGGCCGATGAGGACGTCCTTGTCCGGGCCTGTGGAGAAGGCCTTCCAGGCGATCCTGCCGGAGCCCTCGTCGAGCGCGATCATCCAGCCGCGCACCCCCATCTCGCCGCCTGAATTGCCGACCAGCACCTTGCCCTCGACGACGAGCGGCGACATCGTGATCGTCTCGCCCTTGGCGATCTCGGCGAGCTTGGCGCGCCACACCTGGTGGCCGTCGCCGGCGTCGATCGCGAAGACGTTGCCGTCGAGCGTGGTGAAATAGAGCCGGCCGTTGGCGTACATCGCTCCGCGGTTGACGACGTCGCAGCAGGCGATGCCCTGGCTGGCTTTCTCGGGGTGCGGGCGGAACACCCATTTGGGTTTGCCACCATTGGCGAGGTCCAGCGCCCAAATCTGGTTCGGGAAGGGCGTGGTGATGTACATCGTCGACCCGACGACGATGGGCGCGGCTTCCTGGCCCTTGCGGTTCAGCGTGTCGAAGCTGAACGCCTCCTTGAGCTGGTCGACATTCTCGCGACGGACCTCGTCGAGGCCTGAATAGCGGGTCGAGGCCGGGTTCTTGGACGGCATCGTCCACTGGCCGTCCTCGGGCGGCGAGGCGGCGGCGGCGGGGATCGCGCCGGTCGGGCGCGGCGCCTCGAAGACGGGGGCGGGCTGGGCGTGGTTGCGGCTGGCGAAGAGGAAGGCGGACGCGGCCAGCGGGAGGGCGAGGGCTGCGGCAATGAGAGGGAGGCGGTGACGTGCGGTTCGCGCTTCGCCCATCCTTCTCCCCTCGGCCCTTTGTTACGCTGCCGCCACAACAACTCACGATCCGGGCGCGGGTTGCGGGCTTTGTGCGGGAATGTTGCTAACCTGGATCAAATGTACCGCTGCGGCACAGCCAGTTTTTTGGCGGACCGGGAGGCTTGAGTTCGTGGTTAGGGGCGCGTTAACCCGGCGCCATGAACCGCCTCTCGCCCCTCGTCGCCCGCACCCCCCGCAGCTTCGGCCGCGCGCGGGTCGGGGCGATCGGAGGGGGCTCGGCAGCCCGGGTGGGGGGCGGCGACCTGCGCCTGTTCGTGACGACCTGGCTCGGCGGCGTCGTCTTCTTCACGACCTTGCTGGCGTAGCGATCGAGGGGACAGTCTATCTGACTGTCCCCGTTCACACGCCGGACGGGGACAGCCAGATAGGCTGTCCCCTAGCCATTCCCCACCACCCTTGTTGACTTGCCTCCACCCCCTTCCTAAAGGGGCGGCGCCTTGGCGGGTTCGTTCGCCGGCATGTCCCACGCCCTTAATGCGACTGCGCTTTTCGACAAGGCGCGGCTGCACATGGAAGACGAAACGGCATGGCGGAGAGCGAGCCTCAAGAGGACCCTGAGCTTCCCCGCGACGCGCGCCTCGATTCTCTCGACGCGCGGCTGCGGCAGGCGCGGCAGGCGGAGGGAAAGCGGTCCGGCCCGACGGAGCGCGCGCCCCAGACCGGCCAGGCCCAGGGCATGCGTATCCTGTCCGTGCTGGTCAGCTACCCGCTCGGCAGCGCCTTGATCGGCTATGTCGCCGATCGCGTGGCGGGGACGCATGGGATCTGGGTGGCGATGCTGTTCGTCGGGTTCGGCGTCGCCATGTGGGAAGTGTGGAAGATTTCGAACCAGAAGCCGCAATGACGGCGCGAGGGAAGTAAGACGTGGCCGCCGAGACCAAGATCGATCCGATGCACCAGTTCCAGATCACCTCGCTCGGTGGCCATCTGGATCACAATCCGTTCGCGTTCACGAACAGCGCTTTGTGGATGCTGATCGTGCTCGGCCTCGTCTGGGTGTTCATGCTCGGCGGGATGAAGCGCCAGCTGGTGCCGGGCCGCTGGCAGGTGATGGTCGAGGGGGTGACCGGCTTCGTCACCTCGATGCTCGCCACCAATGTCGGGCCTGAGGGGCGCAAATATGTGCCCTGGGTCTTCACCATCTTCATGTTCATCCTGTTCGCCAACCTGCTCGGCCTGATGCCGTTCGCGTTGGTGGGCGCGCAGCCGTTCACGGTGACGAGCCAGTTTACCGTCACCGGCGTGATGGCGATCATCAGCTTCGGCATCGTGCTGGCGACCGGCTTCTGGCGCCACGGCTTCAAGTTCTTCTCGCTGTTCGTGCCCCACGGCACGCCCTTCATCCTCAAGCTGCTGATCGTGCCGATCGAGTTCGTCTCGTTCATGGTCCGCCCGTTCAGCCTCGCGCTGCGGTTGTTCGTGGCGATGATCGCGGGCCACATCCTCGTCGAGGTGTTCGGCAGCTTCGTCGTCCAGGGCTTCGGCGCCGGCGGCGTGATGGGCCCGGCGATCAGCATCCTGTCGTTCATCTTCATCGCCGGCGTGCTCGCCCTGGAAGTGCTGGTCTGCGCGATCCAGGCCTACGTCTTCGCCCTGCTCACGTCGCTGTACATCAACGACGCGGTAAATCTTCACTAGCAACTTGCTTCACTAAGCATCTGAAAACTCAAAGGAGAATATCATGGATCTCGCTTCTGCACAGGTGATCGGCGCCGGTCTCGCCGCGGTCGGCGTCGGCGCCGCCGCCATCGGCGTCGGCAACGTCTTCGGCTCGTTCCTCGAGAGCGCGATCCGCAACCCCGCCGCCGCGGACAGCCAGCAGGGCCGCCTGTTCATCGGCTTCGCCGCCGCCGAGCTGCTCGGTCTCATCGCCTTCGCCGTGGCGATGATCATCCTCTACGCCCGCTAAGAAGGAAGAGTGACAGTCACTAGTGACTGTCACCACCAGCCATGCCTCAGCTCAACCAGCTCGCCGCGGTCGCCTATTCGCAGTTCTTCTGGCTGCTCCTGGTGCTGGCCGTCATCTATTTCGGCATCGGCCACTTCATGTTGCCGAAGATCGAATCGACGGTCGACGCGCGCAGCCGCCGCATCGCCGACGACCTCGCCGCCGCCCAGGCCGCACGGTCGGAGGCGGATATTGTCGAAGCGGCCTACCGCGCCCGGCTCGACGAGAGCCGCGCCGAGGCGGTGAAGCTGGCGGGTGAGGCCAAGGCCGAAAGCGCCCGCGCCAACGAGGAGCGGGTCCGCGCGGCGAACGACGAGATCGGCGCCCGCACCGAAGCGGCCGAAGCGCGCATCCGCGCCTCGGCCGACGCCGCCCTCGCCGATATCGAGGCGGTCGCGGCCGAGGCGGCGCAGGACATGGTCCAGCGCCTCGCCGGCCTGACCGTGAGCTCCGACCAGGCCGCCCAGGCGGTAAAGGCAGTTTCGAATGGCTGATCAGCCCACCGACGCGGCGCATGTCGAGCATATCGGCGCGCCCGAACATCATCCCGAGCCCGCCACCTTCGGCCTCCTCGCGGCGCCGCAGTGGATCGCGCTGGCGATGGTGCTCGTCATCGCCCTCCTGCTGTGGAAGCGGGTCCCCTCGCTGGTCGGCAAGGCGCTCGACAAGAAGATCGCCGGCATCCGCGCCGAATTGGACGAGGCGGAGCAGCTGCGCCGCGACGCCGAGACGCTGAAGGCCGAATATGAAGCCAAGGCCGCCGCGGCGGACGCCGAGCGCGCGACGATGCTCGAGCGCGCCCGCCACGAGGCCGAGGCGATCGTCGAGCAGGCCCGCACCGACACCGCGTCGCTGATCGAGCGCCGCACCCGCATGGCCGAGGACAAGATCGCCGCCGCCGAGCGTCACGCGATCGAGGAGGTCCGCGCCCGCGCCGCCCGCGCTGCCGCCGCCGCCGCCGCCCACCTCATCGCCGACAAGCTCACGCCGGAAGGCGACAAGGCGATGGTCGACAAGACCATCGCGGAGTTGGGCGCGGCGCACTGAGGCTCCTTTGCCTCCCCATCGCCAGATGGGGAGGGGGACCACCCGCAGGGTGGTGGAGGGGTATTCCCCCTCGCTGTGCCCTCCCAATACCCCTCCACCAGGTTTCACCTGGTCCCCCTCCCCAAGCCTTCGGCTTGGGGAGGCACTAAGCCATCCGCCGCCGCCACGCCGCGGCGAGGGCGTTCTCCAGCATCTCCAGGTCCACCGCGTCGAGCCGCACCAAAGTGCTGCCCTGCCGCCCCCACGCGCCGTTCGCCGGTTGGAAGGCCTCCGGCGCCAAAGCGATGAAATCCTCCTGCTGCTCTGGCATCAGCCGCACCATGCCCCACGCCTCATCCGGATAGCCGAGGGTGGCGAAGACCTTGTTCTTCACGCGGAAGTCGGGATGGCGCATGTGGCTTCGCTCCTCCGCGCCTTCGAAGGAGAGGGCGAGGCGGCGGAAGTCGTCGGGACTGGTCATGGCACCGGCTTATCACAAGTACGGCCGATCGCCGCGCGGGGGCTGAACGCCGCCGGCGCGGAGTGCATGCGCCATTGCCACCGCCCCTCTAACGCGCCTAGTCGGTACGCGGGCGTTCCGGAACACCGGGAGCCTTGTCGAGGAGAGAGTGATGAAAGCCAAGTTCATGATCGCCGCGGTCGCCGCCGCTTTGTGCGCCACCGCCGCCGCCGCCCAGCCTGCCCACGGGCCGGACGCGTCCAACCACCATGTGATCGCCAAGACCACGACCACCGTCACCACCTCCAGCCACCACGCCCGCGCCCGCCACCACGCCATGATGCGGCACCACGCGATGCGCGACCACGCCATGCGGCGCCACCACATGATGCGCCATCACGCCATGCGGGGCCACGGGCGCCATCACGTGCGGACGGTGACGAAGACCACCACTACCACGGTCAACCACCATTGATCCCCGGGGCGCCGCCGGCGCGATGGCGCGCCGGCGGCGGCCCCTTTGCCGAGCCGTCGCCCCCGGCCGGCAGCCTCATTCCTACCATGACCTTCCGCTGGACATTTGAACGGCGCCCGTAGACGCTGGCCTCCTTGCGGGAGGCGAAGTGTGCGGCGAACCTCGATACTTGTGGCCTTTGCGCTGAGTCTGCCCGGCCTCGGAGGCGGCGTATCTGCCCGCTCGACGCCCAACGCGCCGGTTCTCCAGGCCGCACCGCCTGCGCCGGCTTCCCAAGCGACAGCCGATGGCGCCACGATCGGCGTGTGGAAGCCGCCGCCCGGCCTCACGCAGGTGCCTCTCTGGCCTGCCGGCGCTCCCGATATGGAGGATGTGAAGCGCGCCGCCGAATATTCGCGGACGGGCACCAACCCTAAGCGGTTCGCCGGGCTGCCGGTCACCGGCGTCTACAATGTCATGGCGCCGACGATGACGGTCTTTCCCGCCAAGGCGCCCGGCAAGCGTGCGGCAATGCTCGTCTTCCCCGGCGGCGGCTTCCAGCAGCTCGCGATCGACCTGGAAGGCAGCGAAGCCTGCCACTGGCTGACCGCTCGCCGTATCGTCTGCGTGCTGATCAAATACCGGGTGCCGGGCACCAACCACCATTATGATGAAGCGTGCGACTGCGCGGTGACGCCGAAGCGCCTGCTCGCCCTGCAGGACGCGCAGAGGGCGGTCCGGCTGGTCCGCGCGCAGGCGGCCTCGCTGCACGTCGATCCGGACAGGATCGGCGTCCTCGGCTTCTCCGCCGGCGGCTATCTGGTAGCGCAGACCAGCAATATCCTCGCGCCCGCCTACACGCCCGCCGATGCCGTCGACCGGATCAGCAGCCGCCCCGATTTCGCCGTCGCGCTCTATCCCGGCCATCTGTGCCGCACCGGCCGCATTCTCGATCCCACAATCCAGGTTACGAAGAAGACGCCGCCGACCTTCCTCCTCCAGGCCTGGGACGATCCGACCGACGAGATCTGCAACAGCGTCGTCTATGCGCGCGCCCTCGAAGCGGCGGGGGTTCCTGCTGAAATCCACCTCTTCGCCAAGGGCGGCCACGCTTTCGGCCTGCGCCCGAGCGGGCATTCGGTGGACATCTGGCCCTCGCTGCTGGAGAATTGGCTGAAGGAGACGGGGATATTGTAGCGCGGGCCGCGTCGTCCCCGGGCCACCTCCCTTCGTCACCGCCTGCAGATCGGAGCCCCCTCGACCTCATGGACTATGTGATCGTCTTCGGCGCGGGCGTGCGCCCGGACGGGCGGCCGAGCCCCGTCCTTCGGCACCGCATCGAGGGCGCCCTGGCGTGGGGCCGCGGGCGTGCCGGAACGATGTTCCTCGCGACTGGCGGCAAGGGCCGGCACGGACCGCCCGAGGCGCAGGTCACAAGCGACGGGCTGATCGCCGGGGGCGTCGATCCCGCCCTGATCCTCGTCGAGTGTGCGGCGCGCGACACGCTGGAGTCGGTCCGCCTGTGCGACCGGATCCTGCGCGAGCGCGGCGATTGCGAGCGGGTCATCGTCTGCACCAGCACCTATCACCAGCGCCGCTGCGCGCTGCTGCTGCGCCTCCTCGGCTACCGGGTGGTGGTGCCGGACGTCCCCAACGGCTGGGGCAGGCTTAAGGTGCGCCGCTACGGGGTCGCGCTCCTCAAGGAAGCCATCGCCACGCCGTACGATGCGGGGCTCCTGCTGCTCAGGAAGGGCGCATCAGCCATTCTCCGCAATCCGCGGATACGATGATCGATCACCCGTGGCGGGCAAGCAGAGGCTGGGCCTACTTGCGCGCCTTGCGGGCGGCGTAGCGGGCGTCGCGGGCCGCTTTCATGTCGGCCGCGCTGGCCGGCTTCAGGCGCTCGGCTTTGAGGGCCGCGGCGGCCTCGGCCTCAGCGATCTCAGCCGCCTTGGCCGCGGCCTTTTCCGCCTTCGCCGCCGCCTTGGCCTCGGCCTTGGCGGCGCGCTCCTGCGCCAGCGCCTGCTCCCGCGCCTCCCAGGCCTGGCGCTTTTCCGCCATCTCCGCTTCGTCGACGGGCGGCTTGGCCTTGAGTTGCTCCAGCGCCTTTTGCTTCGCCTTTCCGGCGGAGGCGACACGGTCCTGGAAGGAAGGCTGTTTGAATGAAGGCACGTTTGATCCGCTAATGTTTCGAGGGGGGAGACGAGCGCTGCCGCTTATGCTGCCCGCGCCTGGCTTTCAAGCTTAGCCTTGTCCAGGAGCCGGTAAGTGGATCGCGAAAGACTGAAAGCGCCGCCGGCCGCTCAGGGCTTCGGTGTCAAGGGCTTCGGTGTCAGGTACGCGTACCTGACACCGGGGATCCGACGGCGCGGAGGCAGGGCCCGATTGACAGGGCCGCCTCGCAAGCGAAGTCTCCGCCGTGCATGAGGCGGGACCTGGCCGATGGATGCGGAACTATGGGATGAATGCCCGCTCTGTTCGGCGCGGGCGGCGTATACCGGCATATCGGAATGGCACGCGGACCAGCTGTTCGGGCTCTTCTCCTGCGCCTGGCACGCCGAATATTATGCGGTCTGGCGGCCGGGGTTCAACGCACAGCTTCTCGACAACGTCGCCAATGCGTCGCGGGAGCTGGAGGAGATTGCGAGGCGGCTGGCGTTCGCCGATGCCCGGTCGCCTGAAACCATCGCGGCCTCGCTCGCTCCCTTGAACGGGAGCAGGCTGCTGGAGCTGGCGGACGTCCACATCCAGCCGTCTCCCGATCCGATCGTCGCGCTGCATCTCGACCGCTGGTCGCCCCGCTTCTCGCAGATGCAGGCGGCATTCGGCGCCGGCGAAGAGCGTCCGCCCTCGGGCGCCGACGCGGCGCGGACGTGGGTCTGGACGATCTGCCCGGCCGGAGCCCCGGCGGCGGTTTCCATCGCTGCCGGCTTCGCGGCCGCACCGGCAGCCTGGGCCCGCCCACGGCGCATCGCGCTGGAGATCGGACGCGGTGAGTGAGAGGCCGCAGTGACTGTCACCAATCCTGCACCCCGGTGTCTCTTCGCCGGACCGCCCGCCATCCGCCTGTGGCCTAATCGACCTGCCGCACCTACATCGGCGGAGTGACCGACGGCAGCCCCACCGACCGCTTCAACGAGGAGAAGTCCGCCTACACGGTGCGCGGGTCGGACCAGCCCGACATCGAGCAGGGGGTGGCGGCGATCCGCAACGTGGTGCGGACGCTGCCGGTGCGGCCCGGCGTCTACCGCATGCTCGATGCGAAGGGCGACGTGCTCTACGTCGGCAAGGCGCGGGCGCTGCGCAATCGGGTCACCAATTACACGCAGGTGTCGCGGCTGACCAAAAGGCTGCAGCGGATGGTGGCGCAGACGCGCTCGATGCAGATCGTGACCACCAATACCGAGGCGGAGGCGCTGCTGCTCGAGGCGCAGCTCATCAAGCGCTACCGGCCGCCCTACAACGTCCTTCTGCGGGACGACAAAAGCTTCCCCTTCATCCTGCTGCGCGAGGACCATCCGTTTCCCCAGGTGCGCAAGCATCGCGGGGCGCGGCGGCACAAGGGGCAATATTATGGGCCCTTCGCCAGCGCCGGGTCGGTGACGCGGACGCTGAATGCGCTGCAGAAATTGTTCCTGTTGAGGAGCTGCACCGACACGTTCCTGGCGACACGCAAGCGGCCCTGCCTGCTCTACCAGATCAGGCGCTGCTCGGCGCCGTGCGTGGGGCGGATCGACGAGGCGGGCTATGCCGAATTGGTCGAGGACGCCAAGGCCTTCCTCGCCGGCAAATCGACGCAGGTGCAGCAGAAGCTTGCGGGCTCGATGCAAGCGGCGGCGGCGGGCATGGACTTCGAGCTTGCCGCGGTGTTCCGCGACCGGCTCAGGGCTCTGACCTTCATCCAGGGGACACAGACCATCGCGGCGGAGGGCTTGGGCGACGCCGACATCTTCGCATTGGCGGCGAAGGGGGGGACGATCTGCGTCCAGGCCTTCTTCATCCGCGGCGGCAACAATTGGGGGCATCGCAGCTTCTTCCCGGCCCATACGGCGGACGTGCCGGAGGAGGAGGTGCTGGCCAGCTTCCTCATGCAATTTTACGAGGAGGTGCCGCCGCCCAAGACCATCCTCCTCGACCGCGACGTGCCGGAGGCGGAGCTGGTGGGGGAGGCGCTGTCGGAGCGGGCGGAGCGGAAGGTCACCCTCAGAGTGCCGAAGCGCGGCGACCATGTGCGGATGATCAGCCAGGCGAATCGCAACGCCGAGGAGGAGCTCGATCGCCACCTCGCCGAGACCAGCACCCAGGCGAAGACGATGCGGGCGGTGACGGAGCTGTTCGAGCTCTCCGAGCCGCCGGAGCGGATCGAGGTCTATGACAACAGCCATGTCATGGGCACCAATGCGGTGGGGGCGATGATCGTCGCCGGGCCGGAGGGCTTCCGCAAGAACGCCTACCGGAAGTTCAACATCAAGCGGCCGGAGACGGTGCCGGGCGATGACTTCGCGATGATGCGCGAGGTGCTGGGGCGGCGGTTCGCCCGGCTCGAGGCCGAGGATCCCGACCGGAGCCGCGGCGAGTGGCCGGACCTGCTGCTGATCGACGGCGGGCGCGGGCAATTGAACGCGGTGCTGGAGACGCTGGAATGCGCCGGCATCCACGACGTGCCGGTGGTCGGCATTTCGAAGGGCCCGGACCGCAATGCCGGGCGCGAGGTCATGCACATGCCGAACGGGCGCGAGATCACCCTGCCGACCAACTCGGCCGTGCTCTTCTATCTCCAGCGGCTGCGCGACGAGGCGCACCGCTTCGCGATCGGGGCGCATCGGCAGAAGCGGGCCAAGTCGATGGTGAGTTCGCCGCTCGACGACGTGCCGGGCATCGGGCCGAGCCGCAAGCGGGCGCTGCTCATGCATTTCGGCACGGCCAAGGCGGTGCGCGGGGCGGCGCTGGAGGACCTTGAAAAGGCGCCGGGCATCTCGCGGACGATGGCGCGCGGCATCTACGATTATTTCCACCCGTCGGGCTGAGGCGGGCGGGTGCGGCTCCTCACCGAAGCGATAATCTGCGCGGTGCGGGCGCATGGCGAGCATGGCGCCATCGTTCGCGCGCTGACGCCGGCGGACGGGGTGCAGCCCGGCTTCGTGCGCGGCGGGCGGTCGCGGCGGCTGAAGCCGGTGCTGATGGCGGGGAATTTGGTCCAGGCCGAGTATCGGTCGCGGACGGACGAGCAGCTCGCCCAGCTGTCGGTCGAGCTGACGGTGAGCCGCGGGGCTTTGCTGTCCGAGCCTCTGGCCTCCGCGGCGATCGACTGGGCGACGTCGCTCACCGCCGTGACGCTGCCGGAGGGGCAGCCTTATCCGCGGCTCTACGCGGCGCTGGAGGGGCTGCTGGCGGCGATCGAGGCGGCGCCGTCGGCGCGGGCCTGGGCGGCGGCCCTGGTGCGCTACGAGCTGCTGTTGCTGTCGGAGCTCGGCTATGGGCTCGACCTCTCGGAATGCGCGGCGACGGGGACCAGCGAGGACCTCGCCTTCGTAAGCCCGAAGAGCGGCCGTGCGGTCAGCCGAAGCGGGGCAGGGGCCTATGCCGACCGGCTGATGACGCTGCCGCCCTTCCTGCTGGCGGGGGGCGCGGCGGAATGGGGGGACATATTCGACGGGCTCCGGATTACCGGCCACTTCCTCGGCCGCGACGTCCTCATCGAGCGGCAGGCCGAGGTGCTGGCGTCGCGGGAGAGGCTGCTGACGCGGCTGCGGCGGGCCGGAGCATGAAGGGGCGGCGCTCGCGCGCGTCGAACCAGCGCTGGATCAGCGTCGCGATGCGCGGGGCGGCCTGGCCGTCGCCGAACGGGAAGCTCGGCACCGAGAGCCGCGCGAGCCGCTCCGGGTCGGCGAGGAGCGCGGCGGCGGCGGTGAAGATGGCCGTGGGATCGGTGCCGACCAGCTCGAGGCTCGCGCTGCCGAGCGCCTCGGGCCGCTCGGTGACGTTGCGCAGGACGAGGATCGGCTTGCCGAGCGCCGGCCCCTCCTCCTGCAGGCCGCCGCTGTCGGTGAGGATGAGGGTGGAGCGGGCGGTGAGGGCGACCATCTCCGGATAGGGGAGGGGCTCGATCAGCCGCACGTTGCGCTCCCGCCCGAGCAGCGGCGGGACCGCGGCGCGGAGCAGCGGGTTGGTGTGGAGGATGAAGACGATGTCGACATAGAGGCTGCGCGCGATCATCCGCACTGCCCGGCACACCGCCTCGAGGGGTGGCCCCTGATTCTCCTTGCGGTGGCAGGTGACGAGGAGGAGCGGCGTGCCGGTGTCGCGCATCCGCTTTTCCGGGGCGATGCGGGCGAGTTCGCGGAGCACCGCGTCGATGCCGGTGTTGCCGGTGACGTGGACGGCGCCGCGCACCCGGCCTTCTCGGCGGAGGTTGCCGGCCGCGGCCTCGGTCGGGGCGAAGAGCAGGTCGGAGAGGGTGTCGATGGCGATGCGGTTGCCTTCCTCGGGCCAGGGCTGGCGCATGTCGAACGAGCGCAGGCCCGCCTCGACATGGCCGATGGGGATGCCGCAGTCGCGCGCGGCCATGGCGCCGGCGAGGGCGCTGCTGGTGTCGCCGTGGACGAGGACGAGCTGCGGCGCGAGGCGCTTCAGATGCGGCGTCAGCAGGCCGTGGAGGCGCTCCCGCAGCCGGGCGGGGGTGCGGGGCCGCGAGTCGCCGGGCAATTCGATCGCGATGTCGCGGATGGCGTCAGAGAGGCCGCCATGCTGGCCGGTGAGGATTACACTGTGCGCGATGCCGCGGGTAGCGGCGAAGGCGTCGCCGACGGGCGCCATCTTGATCGCTTCGGGGCGGGTGCCGACGATCGAGACGATGCGCCGCGGCTCAGCCATGCCGGCCTCGCCCGCATCCCCATGCCGGCCCCATGGTTCCAATCTGCCCCACGGGGGCGGAAAGGATCATCAGGAACGGATCATGTCAACTCCGTAACGGAGCAAAGCTCAGGCGCCGGCGCGGACCGCCTGCGCCCAGGCGAGGGCGGCGAGCGGCTCGAGACCGGCCGCCATCCGCTCGGCATGGGCCGAGCTCGCGGTGCCGCGGACCACCCGGCCCTTGATGCCATGGACGATGGCGGCGAGGCGGAACATATTGAAGGCTATGTAGAAATCGAGGTTGGGGATGCCGTCGCGGCCGGTGCGCCGGCAGTAAGCTGCAACATAGTCCGCTTCCGACGGGATGCCGAGCGCGGCGAGGTCGAGGCCGGCGAGGCCCGTCGTCGCGCCAACCGGCATCCGGTACATCATCAGATGGTAGCTGAAGTCGGCCAGCGGGTGGCCGAGCGTCGAGAGCTCCCAGTCGAGAACCGCGACGACTCGGGGCTCGGTCGGGTGGAAGATCATGTTGTCGCAGCGGAAGTCGCCGTGGATGATCCGGCTCTCGTTGCCCACGGCGGGGATATTTGCCGGCAGCCATTCGACCAGCCGGTCCATCGCCGCCACCCGTCCCGCTTCCACGTCGCCGAGATATTGCTTCGACCAGCGGCCGATCTGGCGCTCGAAATAATTGCCCGGCTTGCCATAGTCGCCGAGCCCCGCCGCCTCGGGGTCGATGCCGTGCAATTGGGCGACGGTCGCATTCATGGCGTCGAAATAGGCGCTGCGCACATCGCGCTCGACTTGCGGAAAGTCGGCCTCCCAGAAGATGCGGCCCTCGACCATGTCCATCACGTAGAAAGCGGTGCCGATCACCGACTCGTCAAGGCAGAGGCCATGAACCGGCGGAACGGGGAATCCCTGCCGGCCAAGCGCTGCCAGCACGCGATATTCGCGGTCGACGGCGTGGGCGCCGGGGAGCAGCTTGCCGGGCGGCTTGCGGCGCAGGACGTAGGCGCGGCCGCCGCCCACTAACTTGTAGGTCGGATTGGATTGTCCACCGCGGAACTGCTCGACCTTCAGAGGACCGCGGAAACCGGTGACATTGTCCTGCATCCATCTTTCGAGCGCCGGGACGTCGAAGCGATGACTGCTCCGGACATCCATGGTTCCACTGTTCTGCTCCGTTCTTTCCATGGATTTCTGTCAATCCTTTTTCGCAGAACGAATTGCTTTTGCCCGAAGGGTGGGGCAGGTTCGCCGCGGGGAAAATGGTCGCTTTCAGGGGGGCGGCTGGGGCAGATGGCCACGAAAGCAGCCAAAGAGCAACTGTTCGCGGAGGTGAGCGCCTCCTGCACTCGCACCATCACGCGCATCGCCTTCACCCACGAATCGGACCCGATGCTGCGCCGCGAGCTCGTCCAGGACATCCAGCTTGCCCTGTGGATCGCGCTCGACGGCTATCGCGGCGCAGCGTCGCTCAAGACCTTCGCGACATCGGTGGCCCAGAAGAGGTGCATGTCCCACGTCGCGCGGCGGGCGCGCGAGCCGCGACAGGTGGCGCTGCCGGTCGACCTGCCCTGCGCGGCGCCGCCGCCCGACGAGGTTGCGCTGCGCAACGAGCAGAAACGCAGGCTGGACGCCTCGATCCAGCTGCTGCCGGTGCCGCAGCGCGAGGCGATCGTCTTGTGCTTCGAAGGCTTCAGCTACGGCGAGATGGCGGCTATCCTGGGCATCTCGGCCAATGCCGTCATGCTGCGCTGCCAGCGGGCGAAGAATCGGCTGCGGGCGATCATGGAGCGCCGGCCGCTGATCTGAGGCGTTGCGCAGCCGGGGCCCCCGCTTATGGTGCCGGCACGAATTTGCCGGAGACACTTTGATGCGCTTCCTCCTCGCCCTTCTGCTCATTCTTCTGCCGTGCAGCGCCGGCGCGCAGACGCAGGCCCAGCAGGCGGTGCTGCTGCGGCCGGCGCGCGTGTTCGACGGGGTCGATCCGCGGCCGCACGAGGGCTGGTCGGTGCTGGTGCGCGGAGAGCGGATCGAGGCGGTGGGGCCGAATCTCGCCGCGCCGGCGGGAGCACGGGTCGTCGACCTGCCGGGAACGACCTTGATGCCGGGGATGATCGAGGGACATTCGCACCTCTTCCTCCACCCCTATAACGAGACGCCGTGGGACGATCAGGTGCTGAAGGAGCCGCTGGCGCTGCGCACCGCCCGCGCCGTCAACCATGCCCGTGCGACCCTGATGGCGGGCTTCACCACCACCCGCGACCTCGGCACCGAAGGCGCGGGCTATGCCGACGTCGGGCTCAAGCAGGCGATCGAGCAGGGGATCGTGCCGGGCCCGCGGATGCTGGTCTCGACCCGCGCCATCGTCGCGACCGGTGCCTACGGTCCCAAGAACGGCGAGCCGGAATTTGCGGCACGCGGGGCGGAAGAGGCCGACGGGCCCGGGCTGCTGACCGCCGTGCGGCGGCAGATCGGGGCCGGGGCGGACTGGGTGAAGCTCTACGGCGACTATCGGTGGCGGGCAGGGGAGGCGAGCCGGCCCACCTTCACGCTCGACGAGATGAAGATGGCGGTGGAGGCCGCGCACAGCGCCGGCCGGAAGGTGGCCGTCCACGCCGGCACTCCCGAGGGGATGCGCCGGGCCATCCTCGCCGGCGTCGACACGATCGAGCATGGCGATGCGGGCACGCCGGAGGTCTTCAGGCTGATGAAGGAGCGCGGCGTGGCGCTGTGCCCCACGGTCGCCGCGGGCGACGCGATCTCGCGCTACCGGGGATGGAACGGCCAGGCGCCGGAACCCTCGGGCATCCGGGAGAAAAGGGAGAGCTTCGCCGCGGCGCTGGCGGCGGGCGTGACGATTTGCGTCGGCGGTGACGTGGGCGTGTTCGCGCATGGCGACAATGCGCGCGAGATGGAGCTGATGGCCGCCTACGGCATGCGTCCGGCGGACGTGCTGGTGGCCGCGACCTCTGGCAATGCGCGGATCTTCGGGATCGCCGACAAGGTCGGCGCGGTTAAGCCGGGGCTGCTTGCCGATCTCGTCGCGGTTGAAGGGGACCCGACGCGGTCCGTCTCGGCCGTGCGGGCGGTGCGGATGGTGATGAAGGGCGGCGTGGTCTACCGCGCGCCCTGAGCCAAGCTGCGGGCGTGGGCGTCGAGGCGCTCGGCCTCCGCGCCGAAGGCGTCGAAGCCCCACAGGCGCGCGGCGCGGAAGATCGGCACCGACTTCGCGATGCGAACGCAGGCGGCGAGGTGGGGACCCGTCCCGCCGATCGAGGCGAGATAGGCGCCGCGATAGGTGTTGGAGACGAGGGTTTCGACGGCGGCGATGCCGGTGAGGCGGTCGATGGTGCCGGCCTGCGCGCCGTCCTCGGCCTTGGCGAGGAGGTAGACAGCCGCCAGGGGGGCCGGTTCGGTGCGGCTGCCGGCCGGGATCGGCACGTCATATTTGTCGACGGCGTCGAAGGAGCGTTCGTAATCGTCCACCAGCCGGCCGGTTTCCTCGAGCGCCTGCCGCCAGAGGCGCACGCGCGGAATGCCGGGATAAGCGAGGGCGGTGCCCTCGGCGGCGAAGCCGATGACGCAGACGTCGTCGGAGAGGATCGGGTGGCCGCGGTCGTGGAACCACGCCGCCATGGTCGACTTGCCGGCGCCCGAATGGCCGCAAAAGGCGAAGGCGCGGCCGTCGATCACCACGGCATTGGCATGGAGCGGCATCAGCCCGCGCTGGTGGAGCAACGCGCCGAAAGCTGAGCCGAGGAGGAACAGGCGGATGTTGCGCTCCGACGCCGCCGCCAGCGGTTCGACGAGGATCCGCCTGCCGCCGCAGATGAGGAAGCGGCCGACCGTCTCCACCGACAGCAAGGTGCCGCCGGGGACTTCGGCATAGCCCCAGCCATGGTCCCCCTCGACCGCGACGGGGCCGTGGGCGACGGTCACGTCGATGGCGGCGTCGGGCGCCGCGGCGGGAAGCGGCAGCTCTATGTCCGATGCGATGGTGAGGCCGAAGAGCGCGTAGAGCGAGTCGTGGGAGACGGCGGTCATCGCTCGGGCCTTACCGGGCTCGCGCGCGTGGACAAGGCGAAGTGGCCCGCCGACAGCCCCATCAGCAGGGCGATGCGATAGCGGACGATGATTCGCCGGTCGTGCCAGCCCTCGGTCGGCCACTCGGCGAGCGCGGCGCGGAGCCACGGAACATCGATTATCGAGGAGGCGGCGGGATCGGCCTCGATCCTGTCGACGACGGCGGAGATGGCGGGCCGGTCGCGGGTCAGGGCCTCGTGCCAGTCCGCGGCCTGATAGCCCTTGCCGCGCGCGTCCAGGACCTCGGCGGGGAGGCGGTCGGCGAGCGCGGCGCGGGCCAGCGGACGCCGCTGCCCGCGGCTCAGCAGCATCTCCAGCGGCAGCGCCTGGCAGAATTCGACCAGGCGCCGGTCGGCCGTCGCGTCGCGCTTGTCGATGCCCCAGCCGCCGAGGATCCCCTTGCGATACTGGCCGAAATCCATCTCGGTGAGGAACGCCTCGCGGGCGTAGGCGAAATAGTCCTTTGGGCGGCGGGCGTGGCCGACGCCGAGGGCGCGCTGCTCGGCCTCGAGCGCGGCGCGCCACGCGGGGCGGAGCGCGGTGACGCGGGCGGGGTCCGGCGCCGAGGAGAAAGGCTGCGTCAGCCGCCACAGGGTATCCGGCACCCAGGGCCCGAACGAGCTGGCGAGGACGCCGCGCAGGCGGGCGCGCCGGCCGCGCACCATCGCCATCGCCTCGCGCAGCCAACCGAGCCAGCGGCCGCTGCGCAGATAGTCAGCGAGGAGGGTGTTGGGCGAGGCGCTGATCGTCCAATTGCCGATCTCGCCGGTGAGGAGGATGCGGGCGCCGGCGCCGCGGGCGCGCTCGCGCAGATCCGACAGCCAGACATGGTTGCAGGGGTTGAAGCTCGGGCGGCCGAAGGCGGCGAGGTTGCCGTCGAGGTCGGCCAGCGGCGAGCGCTTCGGGTGGGGAACGATGGCGTGCTCGACGTTCCTATAGAGTGCGGCCGTCGCGGCGGCGAGCGCGCTTTCGTCGGCGAATCGATTGGCGGGGGCAGGCTGCTCGGTTCGCGGCGCCGCCGTCAGCGCCAGGATCTTGGTGGCGGGGGCGAGGCGGGCGGCGGTGGCGGTGACGGCGCTGCTGTCCCAGCCGCCGCTCAAATGGGTGGCGACGACGCCTTCCACGCCGCGCAGCCGTCGCCTCACGGCCGCGTCGAGCTCTTCGCGATAGGCTTCGACATAATCTTCGAACCTCGGGAGCCGCAGGAGCGGCGGCCTCAGGGTCCAGTAGCGACGGCTTTCGATGCCCTCCGGGGAGACGGCGACGATGTGGCCCGGCTCGACTCGCTGAATACCTTGGTAGAAGCTCGAGGGGCCGTCGAGCGGCAGGCTGGCGAGGTAGCGGGCGAGGCTGCGGCCGTCCGCCTCCGCCGCCATCGTCCCAAGGGCGTGGAGGCCGGCCGGCATCGAGGCGAAGGCGAAATGCCTGGGGCCGCGATGCCAGAACAGCGGGCGCTGTCCGAGCGCGTCGCGGGCGAGGAGCAGGCGCTGCCGTGTGGCGTCGAAGAACGCGAAGGCGAAGTCTCCGAGCAGCCGGTCCGCGGCGCCTTCCTGCCACCGTTCCAGCGCGTGAAGGAGGATGGCGGAATCGGCGAGGCCCTCGCCCCGGTCATTGCAAATGCCGAGCGCCGCGAGAAGCTCCTCGCGATTGTCCAGCCGCACATCGGCAACCAGTGCGAAGCGGCCGTCACCGGACATCAGCGGCTGGCGGTCGAATCGGTCTTCGGGCAGCAGCCTGTAGAGATTGCGGCCGAGGCTGAGGCTGCCAAGATGCGCGGCATCGCAGGCGTCAGGGCCGTAGGCCTGCTGGGCGAGGAGCATGGCGCGGCAGGCATCGCCGTCCGCCGCGACCGCGCCGCCGTCGAATGTCCACAGGCCGGCGACAGCACTCATAGAAAAGCCCCCCGCCTCGCGGCGGAGGGCCTCCTAAAACTGGTCAGGCCAAAACTGGTCAGGCCAAAACTCGTCAGGGCAGCGTTACGAGCCCTGGTTGCCGCCGCCGCCGTCGGAATTGGCGTTGTGCGTGCTCTCGGCAGCACCGGCCTGAAGGCGCTGGAATTCCGGACGCAGCCATGCGCGCTTGGCAATGTCCTTCTTGGTGTCATTACGCATTCTGGATCTCCCTGCTGTCGCTACGATCTAACGAAATCGTCTCAAAGTTCAAGCGTCTCAAGTTTGGATGCCGACCCCTCAACGCCGAGTGGGCGCAGGTTGTTGCGTTTGGGCCACAAGTGGCACAACGGCAATGCCGAACAGTCGCCATTGGCCGTTGACGTTCTGGTAGAGCAGATCGAAGCCGATGGCGTTCGGCCGCAACGGGAACACGCCCCTCAGCCGCAACAAGCCGCCCTGGACGAGCGCCGGCGGAAACTGAAAGGCCGGCGTGACGACCAGGGTGACGCTCAGGTCGATGTTCTGGTTGCGGACGGGTGCGAAGACTGCGGCCAAAGTGGCGGGCGAATTGGTCGTCTGGAACGCGGGCGCGCCGAGATCGCGGATCACCGAATAATTGCCGGTGTCGTTGGCGTGGGCGAGCGCCGCCATGGTCGACCAGAGGAGCCTGTGGATCGTCGTCGTATCGGGCACGCCAAGGGTGGCGGCGGCCGGAGCGGCTACCTGCGCAGGCTGCGGGGCTGCGACGGCAGACGTGCCGCACAAGGCCGCGAGGCACGCCGTCACAAGAAGACGGGCCGGGGCATGTCGCCCCGGCCCGCCATTGAATTGAACGCTTGTTCTTACCACGCGTGCTGGAAGCCGGCGCGGGCGCCGACCGAGCCGCTCTCGAAGCCGACGCCGACACCGCCGGTGAACGACGTCATCGGTCCGACGCGGGCGGCGAACGAAGCCGATCCCGAGAGGCGATCACGGAAGTAGCCGACGCCGCCCGACACGGCGAAATTCGCCTCGGACGGGAGGAACGGCGTGTCCATCGCCAGCGCCATGGCGACGCCTTCATTGGCCTTGCGGATGTCGCGGCGGTTGATGTCGCTCAAGTTGAACAGGCTCGCCGTCTGGCCCTGCAGCGCCAGGATCGAATTGCCCTGCGATGCGACGGTGGTGTTGAGCGTCGCGATGTTCGCAGTGTTGGTGGCGATGTTCGCCGTGTTGGTCGCGACGTTGGTCTGCAAGGTGGCGACGTTGCCGAGCAAAGTCGTGTTGGTGGTGACGTTGCCGTTGACATCGTTCACCAGCACGCCGGCCGTCGTGTAGCCCCCGAAGCGGACGGTCGACCCGGCGCCGCCGATCGCGACCTGGTTCGCCGCAGTGGTCGTGGCGCCGGTGCCGATCGCCGTCGAATTGGCGAAGTTGGCCGTCGTGTTGGCGCCGACCGCCGTGGCATTGACGGCAGCGACGTTGGTGATGTTGGCGTTCCGGCCCACCGCGGTCGCATTCTGAGCGAGCGCGCTGGAGGAGTCGCCGACGGCAGTCGACTGGACGCCGCTGGCGGCGGCGAAATCGCCCAGGGCGGTCGCGAAGTTGCCGGAGGCCACGGCGCGGTCGCCGAGCGCGGTCGACGACTGGCCGGACGCCGTCGTCCTCCAACCCACTGCGGTGCCGTTCACGCCGGTAACGTTCGCCTGCGAGCCGAGCGCCGTGCCGTTGGTCGCCGCGGCCGAGACGTTGGCGTTGCTGCCGAACGCCGCGGCATTGGTGGAAAGGGCGCTGGCGGCATCGCCGACCGCTGTCGACTGCAGACCGCTGGCAGCGGCGAAATCGCCGAGCGCGGTTGCGAAGTTCCCCGAAGCCACAGAGCGGTCGCCATAGGCGCTGGACGAGGTGCCGCTGGCGGTCGTCCTGTTGCCGATCGCAGTGCCCTGCGCGCCGCTGGCGGTGGCAAGGGTGCCGACGCCGATCGAGTTCGCGCCGGACGCCAAGGCGGCGTTGCCGATCGCGTTTGAGCTCGCGCCGCTGGCGGTGTTGCCGTTGCCGATGGCGACGCCGTTCAACCCCGTCACCGTGTTCAAGCTGCCGAAAGCCGCAGAGAAGGACGAAGTGCCCGAGATCGTGTTGAAGTCGCCGACCGCGGTGCTGCCGGTCGAGCCGGCGACGATCTGGTTGCCGGTGCCGACGGCAGTGCTGAAGCCGGCCGCGGCGATGTTCGGACGTGTCGCGCCGCCAGTGGTGGCGCCGCTGCTGCCCAGCGCGGTCGAGGCGAGGCCGGTGGCCTGCGATCCGGCGCCGAAGGCAGCCGTGTCGGCGGCGGTGGCGTTGGCGTTGGCGCCCACCGCTGTGGCGTTGGTGCCGAGCGCGCTCGCCGCGTCGCCGACGGCGGTCGAGGACACAAAGGTGGCGGCGGCGAAGTCGCCGATCGCGGTCGAGAAGTTGCCGCTCGCGAAGGCGCGGTCGCCGACGGCGGTCGACGAGGTGGCGGTCGCGCTGGCCAGATTGCCGCAGGCGGTGGAGTTGGTGCCGGTGGCGGTGCCTTGCGCCGGCGGAACGGGGACGCCGGCCGCATAGGTGGCGCAGGTTGCGCCCTGCGCGTGCGCGGACGATCCGGCGAAGACCAATGCCGCGGTGCTGGCCGCGGCGAAAAGGCCGATCTTTGTCGACATTGCCATATTTAGAGCTCCCTGTTTCGACGGCCTTGCGAGAGGCCGGTCTGGAGTCTCTTTACTTGGCTGCACCTCAAAGGCAACGCGAAACAAGCCGCCGAAACGGTTCGAAGGCGCAGTGTTGCGCTTCGGTTGCGCTGGGAAAGATGGAGGCCCGAGCCGGAATCGAACCGGCGTGCGAGGATTTGCAGTCCTCTGCGTAACCACTCCGCCATCGGGCCGCCGCGGGCGAAATGCGGGGGCGACCGGCGAAAGTCAATCCGCCGTAGTTTCGCGGTCTTAGGCCGCGTCAGGTCTCAGGGTGCGCCGGCTCAGGCCTTGCGGCGACCGCGCCTCGGCTTGGGAGCGTCGCTCTCCGGGGCCGGTGCGGGGGCCGCCGCCTGCTTGCCCTTGCCGCGGCGATTGCGGCCAAGTCCGAGAGCGTGGGCGATCTCGCGCCGGCGCGTCGTGTAATCGGGCGCGACCATCGGATACGAGGGCGGCAAGTTGAAGCGGGCGCGATATTCTTCCGGCTTCAGCGCATGGGCAACGCCGATGTGGCGCCGCAGCGTCTTCTGTCGGCTTCCACACACGAGGCAGACGAGATGGTCCGGCTTCACCGACGAACGCACCGAAACCGCGGGCTTCGCCTCCGGCTCCGGCTGGTCCTCGACAGTCCCGAGCTTCGCCAGCGCCTCGTGGACCCGCTCGACAAGCGATGCCACGTCGCTGACGGCGACCGTATTGTACGCGACATGCGCCGCGACGATATCTGCGGTCAATTCGAGCAGACGACCATCTTGTTGCACGCATTCCTCCTCAACTACGAGTCGGCTGGGCTACTAGTCTTCGTCTTTTCCAATTGAAAGCTTTTGTTACGCGAACGCCACGATGTTTTGCGAAAGTCAAACATGGGGTGCGTCCGCTTCCGGACGGCTATGTCCGATTTCGGACACGGACGGCGCCGCTTTTCGTCGCGGAAAGGAGGGCGTCGGAGTGGCACGCCCCTTGCTGATCTTGCTGCCAGACACGAACTGCGATCGGGACGTCGCGAGCGCTTGGCGTTCGTCGGCGCGCCCGATAGAAGCGGGGAACGCCACACGGTGTATTGCATTACTAAGACAGCTATGCGATTGAGACGAAATGACCGAGCATAATTTCGAGCATATGCGCCGCGCGATGATCGCGAGCCAGCTGCGCACGACCGGAACCAACGATCCGGCGGTGCTGGCGGCGATGGGCGAGGTGGCGCGCGAGCGGTTCGTGCCGGCGCAGCGCATCGCCATGGCCTATGCGGACGCCTTGGTGCCGCTGAAACCCGGGCGCCAGCTCAACAGCCCGATGGCGCTCGGGCGCCTGCTGACCGAAGCGGCGCCGGAGGAGGCGGGTAATGCGCTCGTGATCGGGGCGGCGACCGGTTACGCCGCGGCCGTTCTCGCGAAGCTCGTCTCGTCGGTGGTCGCCGTCGAGGAGGATGCGGAGCTTGCGGCGGCCGCCCGCGCGGCGCTTGCCGATACCAGCGTGACGTTCGTCGAAGGGCCGTTGACCAAGGGCCATGCCGCCGGCGCACCCTATGACCTCATCCTCATCGACGGCGCCGTCGAAACGGTGCCGCAGGCGCTGATCGACCAGCTGAAGGACGAGGGCAAGCTGGCGACGGGGATCGTCGAGAACGGAGTGACGCGCCTGGCGCTCGGGCGCAAGGCAGGAGAGGGGTTCGGAATCGCGGCCTTCGCCGACGCGGCGGCGGCGATCCTGCCGCAGTTCGAGAAGCCGAAGGCGTTCACATTCTGAACGGCAATTCTATCCGCCGGACCGGCGCAACATATTCTGGAGTAAGCTTGATGCGGGGTGGGTTATTGGCGGCGGCGGGGGCCGCTGCACTGATCGCGGGAAGCGCCGCCGGCGCCCAGACGCTGCGCGACGCCTTGTCGGAGACGTATCGGACGAACCCGACGATCATGGCCGAACGCGCGCAGGTCCGCTCGCTCGACGAGTCGGTCGCGGTCGCCCGCGCCGGCAATCGCGTGCAAGTCTCCGGCACGGCCGGCGTCAACCAGGACCTCACCCGGACGGGCGGCGGCAACGGCCGCAACCTGTCGGCGGGAATCGACGTCAGCTATCCTTTGTTCAACGGCGGCCGGGTGCGCAACCAGATCGGCGCCGCCAACGAGCGGGTCGCGGCGGGCCGTGCCGAGCTGCGCGCCACCGAGGGCGACGTCTTCACCTCCGCGGTCGGCGCCTACATGGACGTGATCCGCGACCGCTCGATCGTCGATCTGAACCGCAACCAGGTAAAGGTGCTGGAGACCAACCTCCAGGCGACGCGCGACCGTTTCGAGGTGGGCGACCTGACCCGCACCGACGTGGCGCAGTCGGAGGCGCGCCTCGCGCTTGCCCGCTCCGCTTTGTCGACCGCCGAGGGGCGGCTGCAGACCAGCGAGGAGACTTACCGCCGCGTCGTCGGCCTCGCGCCGGGCGATCTCGCCCCGCCGCCGACCCTGCCGCAGCTGCCGGCGACGGCGGACCAGGCGGTCGACATCGCCATCCAGAACAATCCCGACATCGCCTCGATCGCCGCGCAGATCCGCGCCGCGGGGCGGGACGTGGCGGTGGTCCGGTCCGGGCGGCTGCCGACCGTCTCGGCGATCGGCTCGGCCCGAGAAACCAATTATTTGGGGACGGCGGAGCGCCAGTTCCTGTCGCCGCTGGCGCCGGAGAACACCACCTCAACCGGCATCGGCGTCCAGGCGCGCATTCCTATCTATCAGGGCGGGCTGGTCAGTGCGCAGGTGCGCCAGGCGCAGGCGATCCAGGGCCAGTTGCTCGAGCGCGGCGTCGAGACGGAGCGGCTGATCGTCGCCAACACCCGCGCGGCGTTCGCGACCTATCAGGCGGCGCAGCTCGCGATCCGCTCGAACGAAGTGGCGGTGGCGGCGAACACGCTGGCGCTGGAGGGCGTGCGGGCCGAGCAGACGGTGGGCACGCGCAACGTCCTCGACGTGCTCAATGCCGAGCAGGAATTGCTGAACAGCCAGGTCGCTTTGGTGACGGCGCGGCGCGACGCCTATGTCGCCGGGTTCAACCTGCTCAACGCGATGGGCGAGGCGGAGGCCAAGGACCTCAATCTCGACGGCGGCACGCTCTACGACCCGGTTCCGCACTATAAGCGCTCGATCCGGCGGACCAGCGACTGGTCGGACGACCCGGTGCCGGTGCCGGTCGCGACGCGCACCTACGGGCCGCCGAATGTGCCAAACACCCCCGTGACAGCGCCGCGGCAATAAGCGATAAGTCTCTCGCCATGGGGGAGATTCACCAGGAACCGTCGATGGAGGAGATACTCGCCTCCATCAAACGCGTCATCGCCGAGGACAGCCGTGCCCAGCCGGCGCGGCCGGCGCGCGGCTCGCGTCCCGTCGAGGCGAGGCCGCCTGTCGAGGAGGACGTGCTCGAGCTCTCGGACCCGGTGACGGACGAGGGCGGGCTGGTCTCCGACGACGCCGCGGCGGCGAGCCAGAAGGCGCTTGCCGCTTTGTCGGCGGTCAGGGAGCGCAGCGAGGCGCCCGCCCCCGTAGGCGACGGCCCGCTCGAGGCGGTGGTGCGCGACATGCTGAAGCCGATGCTCAAGGACTGGCTCGACGCCAACCTGCCCGAGATCATCGAGCAGCTCGTCGCCCGCGAGATCGCCCGGATCACGGGGAAGAGCCTGTAACTCCCGTCATCCCGGCGGAAGCCGGGATCTCCATCCGGAAAAGGCGCCGCGGCTAATGTCCAAGAGATCCCGGCTCTCACCGGGATGACGGTTCCACACCGGCGCCGCCACGAACCTCCCGCATTGCCCCTCCGCCGCCCCTTCGTCTAAGCGCCGCGCATGAGCGAGCTTCCCAAGACTTTCGATCCCGCGGCCATCGAGGCGCATTGGTATAAGCGCTGGGAGGAGGAGGGGCTGTTCCGCCCGGAGCGGGGGGACAGGGAGCCCTTCACCATCGTCATCCCGCCGCCGAATGTGACGGGATCTCTGCACATCGGCCATGCGCTCGACGTAACGCTGCAGGACGTGCTCGTCCGCCACGCGCGGCTGCAGGGCAAGGACGCGCTCTGGGTGGTCGGCACCGACCATGCCGGCATCGCGACCCAGATGGTGGTGGAGCGCAACCTCGCCAGCCAGGGCGTCAAGCGCACCGACATGAGCCGCGAGGCCTTTATCGACCATGTCTGGGAGTGGAAGGCGCAATCGGGCGGGGCGATCACCCGCCAGCTCCGCCGCCTCGGCGCGTCGTGCGACTGGCAGAACGAGCGCTTCACCATGGACGAGGGCTTCAGCCGTGCCGTGTTGAAGGTGTTCGTCCAGCTCTACCGCGAGGGCCTGCTCTACCGCGACAAGCGCTTGGTGAACTGGGATCCCAAGTTCCAGAGCGCGATCTCCGACCTCGAGGTCGAGACCAAGGAGGTGCAGGGCAAGTTCTGGCACCTCAGATATCCCTATGAGGACGGCTCCGGCTTCATCCATGTCGCGACGACCCGGCCGGAGACGATGCTGGCCGACATGGCGGTGGCGGTGCATCCGGACGACGCGCGGTACCGCAGCGCGGTCGGCAAGCGGCTGAAGCACCCGATCACCGGGCGGCGCATCCCCGTCATCGTCGACGAGCATGCCGATCCGGAGCTTGGCTCGGGCGCGGTGAAGATCACGCCGGGCCATGACTTCAACGATTTCGAGGTGGGCAAGCGTGCGGGCTTCAAGGCCGGCGAGATGCTCAACATGCTCGATGCGGCGGGGCGCGTGGTGCAGACGCAGGACGGACTCGTCCCGGAGGCGCTGATTGGGCTGGACCGCTTCGAGGCGCGCACTCGCGTGGTGGAGATGATCGACGCCGAGGGCTTCCTGGAGCGCGTCGAGGATCGACTGGTGCAGGTTCCGCACGGCGATCGCTCCGGCGCGATTATCGAGCCGTGGCTGACCGACCAATGGTATGTCGACGCAGCGACCCTGGCCAAGCCGGCGATCGACGCGGTGCGCTCGGGCGAGATCCGCGTGGTGCCGGAGACATGGAAGAAGACCTGGTTCAACTGGCTCGAGAACATCCAGCCCTGGTGCGTCTCGCGCCAGCTCTGGTGGGGGCACCAGATCCCCGCCTGGTATGACGAGGCCGGCAACGTCTTCGTCGCGGAGAGCGAGGCCGAGGCCCAGCGCGAAGCAGGCAACCGCCCGCTGCGGCGGGACAGCGACGTGCTGGATACGTGGTTCTCGTCGGCGCTGTGGCCGTTCGGCACGCTCGGCTGGCCCGAGGAGACGGAGGCGCTGCGGCGGCATTACCCCAACGACGTGCTGATCTCCGGCTTCGACATCATCTTCTTCTGGGATGCCCGGATGGCGATGCAGGGGCTGCATTTCATGGGCGAGCGGCCGTGGAAGACGCTCTACCTCCATGGCCTGGTGCGCGACGCCAAGGGCCAGAAGATGTCCAAGTCGAAGGGGAATACGGTCGATCCCCTCGTCCTCATCGACCGCTACGGCGCCGACGCGTTGCGCTTCACGCTCGCGGCGATGGAGAGCCAGGGGCGCGACATCAAATTGGATGAGAGGCGCGTCGAGGGCTATCGCAACTTCGCGACGAAATTGTGGAACGCGGCGCGCTTCTGCCAGTCGAACGGCATCGGCGCCTCGGTCTCGCTGGAGGCGCCTGAGGCGGAGAACATGGTCAACCGGTGGATCATCGGCGAGACGGTACAGGCCGTCCAAGCGCTCGATCTCAGCCTCGCCGAATTCCGTTACGATGAGAGCGCGAACGGCCTCTACCACTTCGTCTGGGCGACCTTCTGCGACTGGTATCTGGAGCTGATCAAGGGGCAGGTGGACGACGAGACCAAGGCCGTGGCGGCCTGGGTGCTCGACCAGATCCTGGTCATGCTCCACCCGTTCATGCCGTTCATCACCGAAGAGCTGTGGAGCGCGAACGCGCGGCCCACTCCGCTGATCGTCGCGAAATGGCCGATGCCCGACGCGCGGGCGCTCGATGCGGAGGCCGGGCCGGAGATCGACTGGCTCATCCGGGTGGTGAGCGGCATCCGCGCGGCGCGAACCGAGCTCGGCGTGCCGCCGGCGGCGCGGCTGGCGCTGCACGTGCGGGATGGCGAGGCGCGGACGCACGAGCGTCTGGCGCGCCACGAGGCGGCGCTGCGGCGGCTGGCGCGGATCGAGAGCCTGAGCTTCGAGGCGGCTTCAGGCGGGGCGGCGCAGGTCGTGGTGGACGAGGCGACCTACGTCCTGCCGTTGGAAGGCGTGATCGACATCGCCGCCGAAAAGGTGCGGCTCGAGAAAGCGGCGCAGGCGGCGGAGAAGGAGCGGGACGCGCTCGCGGGGCGTCTCGGCAATCCCAGCTTCGTCGAGCGCGCCAAGCCCGAGGCGGTGGAAAAGGCGCGGGCGGACCATGCCGAGAAGGCATCGGACGCGGAACGCTATCGCGCGGCGCTGGCGCGGCTGGGCTAGCTCCCCTCTCCCTGCAGGGGAGAGGGTTTCGGCTGGTGTCGACCCGCGTTTCTTCGTTAAGGAGCCGTCATGGCAGACGAAGCAGCACAGCGCCCCGGCCCTCCGGCCGGCCGCCCCGGCGGGGGCCGCGATCTCACCACCGGGCGCATCGCGCCGACTTTGCTTGCCTTCGCGCTGCCGACGCTCGGCTCCTCGATCCTGCAGTCGCTCAATGGCTCGATCAACGCGGTGTGGGTGGGGCGTTTCCTCGGCGAGGACGCGCTCGCGGCCACATCGAACGCCAACATCGTCATGTTCCTGTGCATGGCGTTCGTGTTCGGCTTCGGCATGGCCTCGACCATCCTCATCGGCCAGGCCTTCGGGCGGCGCGACGTCGACGGGGCGCGGCGGGTGATCGGCACGGCGCTCGGCGCGTTCATCCTGGTGGCGGTGGCGATCGGGGTACTGGGGTGGATCTTCGCTCCGAACCTTTTGAAGCTGCTTGCCACCCCGGCGGGGGCGGCACCGCTGGCGCTTGCCTATTTGCGCGTGATCTTCATCGCCATTCCCTCCTCGCTGATCCTGATCATGCTGATGATGGCCATGCGGGGCGCCGGCGATGCGATGACGCCGCTCTGGTTCATGATCCTCGCGGTGGTGCTCGACAGCGGCCTCAACCCCGTGTTCATTCTCGGGCTCGGGCCGGCGCCGAAGCTCGGCATCGCCGGCTCAGCGACCGCGACCGTGATCGCCAATTATGCCAGCCTCGCCGGGCTCATGATCTACATGTACGTGCGCGACCTGCCGCTGCGGCTGCGGGGCAAGGAGCTCGCCTATTTGAAGCCCGATCCGGCGATCCTGAAGACGATCCTGGTGAAGGGCCTGCCGATGGGCCTGCAGATGATCGTCATCTCCGCCTCGGCGCTGGCTCTGGTCGGGCTCGTCAACCGCGAGGGCGTGGCGACGACGGCGGCGTTCGGCGTTGCGATGCAGCTGTGGACCTACCTCCAGATGCCGGCGATGGCGCTCGGCGCCGCCGTGAGCGCAATGGCGGCGCAGAATATCGGCGCGGGCAAGTGGGAGCGGGTCAGCGCCATCACCCGTTCGGGCGTGATGTTCGCGCTCCTCATCACTGGGGTGCTGGTCGTGCTGCTCGCAATCGCCGATCGCCCGGCGCTGGCCTTGTTCCTCGGCGGTAACAGCCCCGCGCTCGGCATAGCGCGGCACATCCAGTTGCTCGCCACCTGGAGCTTCCTGATGTTCGGGGTGACCCTGGTGCTGTTCGGGACGGTGCGCGCCAACGGGTCGGTGATCGGCCCGCTGCTCATCCTGTTCATCGGCCTGGTGCCGGTGCGGCTCGGCTTCGCCCTCGGCGCGTATCCGCGGCTCGGCGCCGACGCCTTGTGGCTCAGCTTCCCGGTCAGCTCCTTCTCCAACATGGCGCTGGGCATTGCCTTCTACCTCCACGGCGGCTGGCGGAAGAGCCGGATGCAGATTGGCGGCCGCCCCGCGCCGGTCGGCGAGGACGAGTGTATCGAGGAGGCGCTCGCGGACGCCGAGCCGGGTGGAAGGCTCAACCCGGCGGGATAGCCGAACGGGATAAGGGGACACTCGTATACGAGTGTCCCCGTCTCGTGCCCTCGTCGCTAGAGCGTCGTGTCGGCCAGGTTGGACTTGTACTTCGTGTTGGTCTGGCGGTCGTTGATCTCGATGTAGATGTAGCTCGGCGCCACCGTGCCCTCCTCGGTCGCGAACCAGATGCTGCCGAGGTCGGAAGCCTTGCCGAGCGCGCAGAAGCCGTAGAGGCGCTTGCCGCGGCTGTCGTAGATGTCGATCCAGCTGCGGGCGCTCTTGGTGTTGAGGCCGCAGGGTGGAAGTGCCGGGGCCTGCGCGAACATCGTATCGGGATAGGCGTCCTTGTTGAGCACGTCGTAGCGGTGGCGGATCCAGTTCTTGCCGCCGGCGGAATAGGCCTCGCTTCCGGTCATGTAGAGGATCGGGTTCGGCAGGGCCTGGGCGGCGGTGCCCGCGGCGAGGCTCGCGGCGAGCAGCAGGGCGGCAAGGCGCAGTTTCATGGTCATTCTCCCCCGTTCGAGGAGCATGGCCGCCGCGCCGGCGTCGGCGCATCGGCCGTGTTCCGCTGCCGGGAGAATGCCACCGATACGCAGGCGAAACAAGGAAGCTGCTCGCCGCCCCCGCTTCCCGAACGCGGGAGCGCGCGCTAGAGCCTTGGCCATGTCCGCAGCCTTTCCCGCCGCCCGCCTTCGCCGTACCCGCGCTTCCGCCTGGAGCCGGGCGATGGTCGCCGAGACGGTGCTGACGCCGTCGAACCTGATCTGGCCTTTGTTCATTGCCGAAGGGGAGGGGGTGGAGGAGCCGATCGCCAGCTTGCCCGGCGTGTCGCGCTGGTCGGTCGACGGGATCGTCGCGCGGGCAAGGGAGGCGCGGGAGCTCGGCATCCCGTGCATTGCGCTGTTTCCCAACACGCCGCGGGAGCTGCGCACCGAGGATGCGGGCGAGGCGCTGAACCCCGACAATCTCATCTGCCGGGCGATCCGGGCGGTGAAGGCGGCGGTGCCGGAGGTGGGAATCCTCACCGACGTGGCGCTCGATCCGTACACAGCGCATGGGCATGACGGGATCGTCGATGAGCGCGGTTATGTGATGAACGACGTCACGTCCGCCATCCTGGTCGAGCAGGCTTTGGTGCAGGCGGAAGCGGGCGCGGATATCGTCGCGCCGTCCGATATGATGGACGGGCGGGTCGGCGCGATCCGCCACGCGCTCGAGCAGCGCGGCCACTGCAACGTCCAGATCATGGCCTATGCCGCCAAGTACGCCTCGGCCTTTTACGGCCCGTTCCGCGACGCGGTGGGATCGCGCGGCCTGCTGAAGGGCGACAAGAAGAGCTACCAGATGGATTATGCCAATGCCGAGGAGGCGCTGCGCGAGGTGGCGATGGATTTGGCGGAGGGCGCCGACACGGTGATGGTGAAGCCGGGCCTCCCCTATCTCGACATCGTACGGCGGGTGAAGGAGCGGTTCGAAGTGCCGGTCTTCGCCTACCAGGTGTCGGGCGAATATGCGATGATCGAGGCGTCGGTTGCGGCCGGCGCGGGCGAGCGCGACGCGTTGGTGCTGGAGACGCTGACCGCCTTTCGCCGCGCCGGCTGTTCGGGAGTCTTGACCTACCACGCGCCGCACGCGGCCCGGCTGCTCGCCCGCTGATGGACGAGACGCGCGCTGCGTTGGAGGCGCTGCGGGCGGCTGCGGCGCCGCTCGAACCGGGAGAGGAGGCGCGCGAGGCGCTGATGGCCCGCGCCGTCGCGCACGCGCAATCCTTCTGGACCGCATTGGCCGAGGGGCCGTCCTACCGCAGCCGCGACGAAGTCTTCGCGCAGCGGCTCGCCCCCGAATTCCCCGAGGAGGCGAGGGCGCCGGAGGAGGCGCTCGGCTACCTCGCCGAATGCGTCGACGCGCCGGGCATCACCACCGCCTCGCCGCGCTTCATGGGCTACATACCGGGCGGCGGGCTGTTCCACGCGGCGATGGGCGATTTCCTCGCCGCCGCGTCGAACAAATATGCCGGCTTCGCCTCCGCCGCGCCGGGGGCGGTGCGGATGGAGAATGCGCTGACCGGCTGGCTCGCCGAAGTTGTCGGGTTCCCGGCCGCGGCGGCGGGGACTTTGACCTCCGGCGGGAGCATCGCCAACCTCGTGGCCATCGTCGCGGCGCGGGAGGCGCGCGATCCGGACGGCGGTGGCGCGGTCTATTCGACCGAGTTCGTCCACCATTGCGTCGACAAGGCGCTGCACATCGCCGGCCGCGGGCGGGCGCCGCGCCGGCGGATTGCGACGGACGAGAGCCACCGCATGCGCATCGAGGCGCTGGCGGAGGCGCTGGAGCGGGACGAGGCGGACGGGGTGCGGTCGTGGCTGGTCGTCGCGTCGGCCGGGACGGTGGATACGGGCGCCGTCGATCCGCTGCCGGAGATCGCCGACCTCTGCGCCCGCTATGGCGCGTGGCTGCACGTCGACGGCGCCTATGGCGGGCTGTTCATGCTGTGCCCGGAGGGGCGCGCGCGGCTCGCCGGCATCGAGCGGGCGGACAGCCTCGCCCTCGATCCGCACAAGACGATGTTCCTCCCCTACGGCACCGGCGCGGTGCTGGTGCGCGACGGGCAGCTCCTGTCGGACGCGTTCAGCGCCACGGCCGACTATCTCCAGCCGCTCGGCGAGAGTTCGGTCGGCCCGTCGCCCGCCGACCTGTCGCCGGAGCTGACGCGGCATTTCCGCGGACTGAGGCTGTGGCTGCCGCTGCAGCTCGCCGGCGTCGCCGCCTTCCGCGCCGCCCAATCGGAGAAGATCGGCCTCGCCCGCTACTTCCACGCGCGGCTTTCGGCAATGGAGGGGTGGCATGCGGGCCCGGCGCCCGACCTGTCGGTCGTAGCCTTCCGCTACGTCCCGGCATCCGGAGACCCGGACGCGTTCAACGACGCACTCCTGCGCCGCATCCAGGAGGAGGGGAGGGTGTTCCTCAGCGGCACCCGAATCGGCGGCGCTTCCTATCTGCGCTGCGCGATCCTGTCGTTCCGCACCCATCTGGAGCATATCGACGAGACGCTGGCGGCGCTGGAGCGCAACGTTGCGGGATTGCTGGGGGAGCAAGGCGCATGAGCGAGGCGGTGGTTGCGGAGCGGGGGCTGTTCGAACGCGCCGCCAAGCCCTTGTTCGTCGCGACCATCGTCACCGGCTCCTTCCTCCTCTTCCTCGTCCAGCCGATGGTGGCGCGGATGGCGCTGCCCCGGCTGGGCGGCGCGCCCGCCGTCTGGAACAGCGCGATGGTCGTATTCCAGGCGCTGCTGCTCGCCGGCTACGCTTATGCCCACCTCGTCACCCGGGTGCGGCCGCGGCTCCAGGCCGGCATTCATATCGGCCTGTTTGCGCTGGCGGCCTTGTGGCTGCCGATCGGGCTCCTCGCGGAGACGCTGCCCGAAGGCGTCTCGCCGGCGGTGTGGGCGCCATGGTTCCTGCTGCTGTCGATCGGGCCCTTGTTCTTCATCGTCTCGGCCCAGGCGCCGCTGATGCAGCGCTGGTATGCGCTGGAGAGCGCCCGGGGCGAGCCTTACGCGCTCTACGCCGCGTCGAACCTGGGCAGCTTCGCGGGCCTTCTCTCCTATCCCCTGCTGGTCGAGCCGCTGCTGACGCTCAAGCAGCAGAGCCTGCTCTGGACCGGCGGTTACGCGCTGCTGGTCCTCCTCGTCGGCCTCTGCGCCCTCACCATCCCCGCACATGCGGTGGAGGAGCGGCACCGGCCGACGACGCCGGCGCCGCCGCTGCGCCGCATCCTGCTGTGGATGGGCTATGCCGCGGTGCCCTCGGGGCTGATGCTGTCGACGACCACCCACCTCACCACCGACGTCGTCGCCGTGCCGATGCTGTGGGTGGTGCCGCTCGGCCTCTATCTCCTGAGTTTCGCCATCGCCTTTGCCGACCGGCGGCGGGCGGCGAACGGTTTCACCCGGGTGGCGCCGATCGTGCTGCTGATCGGCGGCGGCTTCGCCTTCAGCGAAGGGGCGGCGCAGCCCCTGTTCAACGCGACGATCGGCCTCGGCGTGCTGCTGGTGACGGCGATCGCGCTCCACACCGCGCTCTACCGGCTGCGGCCCGCGCCGGACCGGCTCACCGGCTTCTACCTCGCCATGGCCGCCGGCGGGATGGTGGGCGGCATCTTCTGCGCGATCCTGGCGCCGATCCTCTACGATTGGGCCTATGAGCATCCGATCCTGATGCTCGCCGCAGCCTTGCTGGTGCCGCAGCGGGCCCTGTTTCCGATCATCGAGCGGATGCCGCGCGCGGTCGGCTGGGGGCTTCTCGCGGTCGCGTTCGGCCTCTCCTACGCCGGCGACATGCGGGTGGCGGACTGGATCGACACCAATTGGGCGGCGATCTTCAGCGTCGGAATCGCGCTCCTCGCCTTGCTGTTCATCGGCCGGCGGCTGCCGTTCGCGCTCGCCTTTCTCGCGCTCATGCTGAGCTATGGCGGCTGGCAGAAGCTCTACCAGTCGGAGCGCGGCCTTCGCACCCGCTCCTATTTCGGCATCTACACCGTCAACAGCCGCGCCTTTCCGCCGGCGCGGATCCTCACCCACGGCACCACCCTCCACGGCGTCCAGAGCGCGTTGCCGGGCGAGGCTCTGGTCCCCACCTCTTATTATGCCCGCGGCTCCGGGGTCGGACACGCCATGGCCTCGGCGCCTGTCCTCTACGGCCCCAACGCCCGCATCGGCGTGGTCGGCCTCGGGGCGGGAACGCTCACCTGCTATGCTCTCCCGACCGAGGACTGGCGGGTGTTCGAGATCGATCCGGCGATGGTGCGGATTGCCAGGACCCGCTTCACCTTCTTGAAGGGGTGTGCACCGCAGGCGAAGATCGTGATCGGCGACGCCCGCATCAGCCTGTCGCGCGAGCCCGCGCACCGCCTCGACATCCTCGCCGTCGATGCCTTCTCTTCGGACGCCGTGCCGATGCACCTCCTCACCCGCGAGGCGCTCGGCGTCTACCGGCGCGCGCTGGCCCCCAACGGCCTGCTCCTCGTCCACATCTCGAACCGCTATCTGAACCTCGCGCCGGTGCTCGCCGCCGGTGCCAAGGCCGACGGCTGGGCGGCGGCGGGTTTCCAGTACGAGCCGAGCATCGAGGAAGTGGTCCACAACATGAGCATCTCGATCTGGATCGCGATGTCGCCGGACCCAAAGGCGCTGCAGCGGCTCGAGGATGCAAGCGGCGCGGACCGGCGCAACTGGGTGACCCTGCGCCCGCGCCCGGGCTTTGCCGGCTGGACCGACGACCATGCCAGCATCCTCCCCATCCTCGAAGGCTGGCGCAGCTGGCTGCCGGCGCGCTGATCCTCCCTCAGCGGGGACGCGCGGCGGCTACTCCGCCTTCAGCGCGTCCAGCCGTGCGATCTGCAATTGCGCCTTGAGCGCCGCGCGCGCGAAGGCGAGCAGCACTGCCGTCCAGAAGCAGACGGCCACGACGATGAAGACGACGAGCAGCCGCGGCGCTTCCGGCGGCGCCTCGCCGCTGTGGATGCGGCTCGCCATGATGCCGAGTTCCCAGAGGAAGGGGATGAGGAACGGCAGCATGTACCACAGCCAGGCATGCGATAGGCCCTCGGCTTGGCGCGCCAGCTCGCCGCGGTGGAAGTCGAGCGCCGGCCGGGCCGCGATCTCGGCGGGGAGGCGGCGCGCGTTGATCCGCCGGTTGATCTGCCACAGCACGAGCAGATGCGCCGCGACCATCAGCAGCATCGGAGTGCGCATTGCCGGGAACGCCCCCCGCGCGACGAGCCAGAGCGACACGAGTATGCTGAACGCCGAATAGGCATAAAGCGCGACATTGCGCAGGCGGACGCCGGTTTCGTAGCGGGCGGCGCGGGCGCGGACTGCGGCGAGATCGCTCATGGCATTCTCCTCATTTGGCTGGGTTTTCCAGATGGTCCTGGGGTCGGTCATGTGTCGTCGTCCTGCTGGAACCGGCGCGTCAGGAGCTGCTTCACGCGGTGGATGCGGGTCGCCACCGCCCCCGGCGACAGGCCGGTGATCTCGGCGATCGCCGCCGCGTCCTGGTCTTCCAGATAGAGCAGCATCACCTGGTCGTCCGGCGGCGCGAGGCGGCGGATGAGGCCGTGCAGGCGCTCCAGCACGCGCGCCTTGCCGACGGCGCCTTCCGGGTCGTCGGGCGCCGCAATGTCGGCCAGCTCGTCGAGGCTGACCAGCCGCCCCTTGCGCCGCCGCACCCGCACCGAGATCGCCGTATTGTGCGCGACGCGGTAGACCCAGGTGCGCAGCGAACATTGCCCTGCAAAGCCCGCAAAGCTCCGCCACAGCGCGAGCGACACGTCCTGCAGCAGATCGTGGCGCAGGTCGGTATCGGCCTCGTACGCCCGGGCCAGGCGCCCCAGCGCCGGCCCGAACTCCGCCATCGCCTGCAGATATCGCTCATCCTGCGTCATCCACACCCCTTCTCCTGCAGATAGTCGCGGCAGGGGAGGGTTTCTTACGGGCGAGCCTCGCAGTCCTCACGGTTGGCGAAGCCAATCGGGAGGCGGACCGCGTGAAACGCGGTGGAGGGGCCTCGCGGCCGCAGAACGGCCCCTCCACCGCATTTCGTGCGGCCCGTTGCGCGGACAGGGAGGACGCAAGCGTGGCAGCGTCGCAATCGCCCGCCATGTCCGGTAATGCCCGCAGCCATGAGCCGCACCTCTCGTCCTTTCACGAAGGGTGCGGGTTCCGTTCGACGGCCGCGGGCGTGATACACCTTCAGCCCTAGGCACTTCCGCAAGCAACGTCCGGGCGCCAGCGCACCGAGGTCGTAGCGCCAGGGAGGGAAGAGCATGAACGCAATTTCGCTTTTGGTGGCGGCGCTGGCGACACCAAATGGTTCGCCGCCCGACATGCCCGTCGCTGCCCGCTTATTCCTCGACGCCGTGGCGACGGGGAACCTCGACCGAGCCCGCGCAACGCTGACCCAAGACGTCCTCATCTCCGACCAGCGCGGGCTCAAACCCGTTTCCTCCAAGCTGAAAGCGTTCGTCGAGCACATCCGGGGATGCCGCCGCACCGACGCCTCGACCGACTATCACACGACCGGCGGAGCAGAAGCCCGTGCCGCCGTGGTCGTCCACTGGACCTGTCCCTCCCGCGGCACCATCGAAGCCTTCGTCTGGACGGCCGGCCGGCAGGTGGCGGCCATCAGCTTCTTTGCGGCAACCGCGGAGTAGCACGGGAGGTAATCGGCTTTGAATGCGAGAGCCGATCGCCCTCGCGCTCTCAGCGTCATTGGATTTCGTGCGCGTCCAGCCACCCCAGGGTTGCCGGCATATGCCCCTTTACCGCCTCCCGCCGCACATTCGTGTCCTTGGTCCGCGCGGTCGCATCGGCCCCCGCCCGCAGCAGGATCAGGGCCACCCGGTCGTCATCCGTCGCCAGCAGCGGCGTCTTGCCCTCCGCGGCCCGGGCGTTGACGTTGGCGCCGTGGGCGATGAGAAGCCGTGCAAGCGCCGGGGAGTCGCAGCCCATCAGGGCCGTCCAGTTGAAATCGTCGCGCGCCTCGAGCGGCACGCCCAGCCCGATCGCCGTCTCCGCCATTTCCAGCACGCGCGCCTCTCCGGCGTCGCGGCAAACCCCGTAGCCACTGCGAAGGGCGGTGAGCAGCGTGCCCGAGCCCTTCTGGATTAGATCGGCACCCGCACGCACGAGCGCCTTGGCGATGACAGTGCTGCACCCGGCCCCGTAGGCGAGAGCCTGGGTGCGCAGTGCGCGCGGCAGCCGCGTCACCCAACCCCTGCGCTCCAGTGCATCGAACAGCGCCTCGTCCCCCCTCACCGCCGCATAGTACGCAAGGAGCGCGCCAGTGGTGTCGGCGGCAGGCGCGACCGCGGTCCCGATGGGCGGCACGCCTCCTTCGACGCGAACGGCAGTGCCGAGCGGTGCTCCGCGCTCGATCAGGGCCAGAGCAAGCCTCCCCGCCTCACGAACCTGAGGGGGTGATGATGAGAGCTGCATCGCATCGGCCGCGAGCTCGGCAGCCGCGGCCGAGTGGAAGTCGAATCCCTCTCCTTCCAGCGCCTTGATCGTCGTGGCGTTGCCGCTCACCCAACGAGCGCTGCCGGCAACTTCGTCGACCGCGTCTTCCAGCGCCGACACTTCCTCCGGCATTCCGGCCCAAGTTCCGACATAGTCCGTGACGCTTTTGGTCTTCCCGCCGGCGCGAACGGTCAGCTTGTAAGTCGGAGAGTCTGTGATCGACGCTTCATAGGACGGCTTGAGCCCGAAGAAACGGGCGTTGCGGAACTTCGCGACGAGGCGGGCGACGGTGGCAGGATCGACGTGCGCGATATGCGCGCCCGGCAGCAAGACGTTGTTCCCCATGTAGGCGAGGTGTACTTCCCCGGCAGTCCCCTTGAACGCCGCGCCGCCGGTGCTGAATCGGACGGTCCCGTCGCCCCTGATGCTGACCGCATAGTCGGGACAGGGTCCGTAGCAGGCGCTCCGCTCCAGGACGATCTCCGTATCGGCCGCCGCCGCATCCGGAAATGGCGGCGCGACGGCCTCGCGCTCCTCCGGCACGCGGTAAGCGATCCTCACCACCCCAACCGCTATCACGGGCTTGCCGTCGAAGGTCTGCGGCCGGAAGCGCCAGCTGCGAACCGCCGCGAGGGCAGGCGCCGGATCGAGCTTGCTGAAATTGTCGTCCACCGCGGCGTCGATCACCCGTCCATCGACATCCACCGTCGCGACCACCGCGACCTCGCCAAGGACCTGGGCATTCTTCGCCACCAGCGTCGTCTCACCCGACAATCGTTCGCTCTGGAGGCCGTATGTGCCGATCTTCATCGGAACGTCGGCCGCGACCCCGGCGTCGGCTGACAGGATCGCCAGACCGGCGGCGGTCACGGCGATCTTCACAACTGCACCCACGACGCGATCCTCCTCGGGCCATAGCTGCCCCCCGGCCGAACACCTTGGCAAGCGAAAGCGCAGCGGCATTCCCCCCGCTGCCCCGCTAGAAGCGAAACTGGCCGTACACCCCGATCTCGTCGGCGGTGCCGCTCTGGCGGCCGCCGATCGGGAAGGCGAAGTTGGAGGGGTTGTTGTTGCCGGGGGCGAAATAGCCGTGGTTCACCTGGTCGCGCTTGTAGACCAAAGCGAACTCGATGAGCTTCACCGGCTGGTAGGAGATTCCGACGTTGAAATATTGATCGGTGATGGCGGGGAAGAGATCCCGGGTCGGCTTCACGCGGTCGTAGCGGGCGAAGACGCCCACGAGCGGTGCCGGGCGGTAGGAGGCGAAGGCGGACCAGCCGTCCGACGTATCGCTCGGCACCTTGGTCACCTGGTTCCAGTTGCGCGCGTAGAAATATTCGCCGCCGACCCGCACGGCGTCGCTCGTATAAGCCAGCAGCGCATTGACGCGGGTGGCGGTGTGGAGGGTCTGGACGTTGGTGCCGGTCTGGACCGGGGTCACCGCATTATTGGTCGGACTGAACGGGGTGAAGGTGTCGGCGCCGCGCTTGCCGGCATAGCCTCCGACGGCGGCGACGAAGCCGTGATAATTGACGCTGACCCGGCCCTCGACGTCGACCGATTCCGAGCGGAGCGGGTTGCGGTAGCCCGCCCCGTTCACCACCGACACGGCGTAGTTGACGTGGCCCTCGGCGAGGGTGCCGAGCGCATGGACGCCCCAGTCGACCGAGGAGGCGAAGCCGGTGCGGTCGGTGAGCGTCTGGTCGATATAGCGATAGCCGTAGACGTCCTCCGCGAACGGGATCCACGGCATGTCCGCCGCGCCGACGCGGACGGTGAAGGCGGGGTCGAACTTCGCCTGCACGAACGCCTTCTTGAGGAACAGCGTCTCGCCGACCGTCTTCGGGAAAGGGGTCGGTGCAGTCGTCCCCTGGCCCGGCTGGGCGGTGCCGGAATTGGCGGTGCCGGTGACGGTGTTGGTGTTGGCGATGAGGTTGATGTCGGTGGTGGCGCTCGCGGACCAGATGTCGTTGAACTTGTGGTCGACGGTCAGATAGAAACGCTTGACGTCGAAGGCGGTGCTCCGCCCGACGGTGGCGCCGTCCGATTTCTGGTCGATATGGCTGACGTTGAAGAACATCCGGCCCGTCAAGGTCGTCGCGTCCGCCCAGCTCGGCTTCGGCTTGGGCTGCTTGCCGAGCGCCTCCTTGACCTGGCCGGGCACCGCGGCGGTGGCGGCAGCGACCTGGGCCTGGAGCGCCTGCGACTGGGCGGCGGCGGCCTGGGCGGCCTGCTGCGCGGCCTGGGCGTCGGCACTGGCCTGCTTCTGGCCCGCCTCCTGCGCGTTAAGCCGCGCCGTCAGCGCCGCCACTTCGGAGCGCAGCTCCTCGAGCTCCGCCTTCATCGCGGCGGTGTCGCCGGCCGGGCGGTGCGCGGGCTTGGCGGCAGCAAGCGCGGGCGCGGCGGGCATGAGGGCCAAGAGCCCCGCTCCGGCGAGCAGCGACGTACGGATGGTCATGTGAAGCATTCCCCTCTTCGAGCGACTCGGCCTCGCCCCGGCTGGCGCCGAGTCGTACGGGCCCTTTGTGACAGATCGGGGAATCGCGATATGTCCTGAGGCAAGAGGCTGACGCGAAACAGTCATATGCCAGTCCCGCCCCCGTCACGCCCCGCGGCTACGACTCGGCCCCGCGGACGGCGCCTCGCCGCTTCGCCGACGACTCATCCCCAGGGGGTAATATGACCAGCTTCTCACGCAAGGCGGCGCCGCTCGCCGCGGCTCTCGCGCTCGCCGCCGGCAGCGCTACCGCCGCGCTCGCGCAGATCACCGGCGCCGGCTCGACCTTCGTCTATCCCATCCTGTCGAAATGGGCCGGCGACTTCCGCAAGCTCGGCGGCGAGCAGGTCAATTACCAGTCGATCGGCTCGGGCGGCGGCATCGCCCAGATCAAGGCCGGCACCGTCGATTTCGGCGCCACCGACAAGCCGCTCACCCACCAGGAGCTCGCCGCCGCCGGCCTCGCCCAGTTCCCAATCGTGATCGGCGGCATCGTCCCGGTCGTGAACATTCCGGGCATCGCGCCGGGCCAGCTCAAGCTCTCCGGGCCGCTGATGGCCGGGATCTTCCTCGGCGACGTCAAGCGCTGGGACGACCCGCAGATCCGCAAGCTCAACCCGGGCCTCAAGCTCCCCGCCGCCCAGATCAGCGTCGTCCACCGCTCGGACAGTTCGGGCACCACCTTCAACATGACCCACTATTTCAGCCAGGTGAGCAACATCTGGCGGATGAAGGCGGGCGAGGGGACGTCGGTGCAATGGCCGACCGGCATCGGCGGCAAGGGCAATGAGGGCGTCGCCGCCTACGTCAACCGCGTGCCCAATTCGATCGGGTACGTGGAATATGCCTACGTCATCCAGAACAGGATGAAGTACGCGGTGATGCAGAATTCGGCCGGCCGCTTCGTCGCGCCGAACGCCCGCTCGTTCCAGGCCGCCGCGGCGTCGGCCGATTGGTCGCATGCGCAGGATTTCTACCTGGTCATGACCAATGCGCCGGGGGCGAACTCGTACCCGATCACCGCCACCACCTTCGTCCTCATGTACAAGCAGCCGAAGAACCCGCAGCGCACCCAGCAGGCGCTCAAATTCTTCCGATGGTCCCTCGAGAAGGGCCAGCCCCAGGCCGCGGCGCTCGATTACGTCCCGCTGCCGGCGCCGCTGGTGAAGCGGGTCGAGGCCTATATGGCGCAGACGATCAAATAGGCTTGTCTCAGGGGAAGGCGAACGGCCCCGGCCGTTCGTCTTCACCGCCTTCCCATGCGTCTTGCCGCAGCCTTGAAACTAGGGCAGCTTCGCAGGCGAAGGGAGTTCGGCCGATGATGAAGCTTCTTCTTGCAGGCATCCTCGCCGCCGGCGGCGCCGCGACGATCGCTTCGGCCTCGACGCCGCGGCACAAGAACGACGACCCCAACAAGATGGTCTGCCAGATGCGCGCCCCGATCGGCTCGCGCCTCGCCACCATCAAGGAATGCCACACGGCGGCGGAATGGGACGAGATGCGCCGGCAGGAGCGGCTCGGCCTCAACCGCAAGCAAGGCAATGGCGATGCCGGCTGCAACTACAATATGGGCGACCCGGCGTGCGGCGTCCGCAACGGCGGCAAGGACACGCCCTGGTAGGAGTGGTAGGAGGTTCGGGCCGGCCTCGCTGGTGACCTAGAAGCCCTGCTCGATACCGACGGTCAGGGCCCGGCCGCGCCCGCGCGTCGTCCACCCCCCTTCGAGCGCCGAAGCGTCGCGGGTGACGTAGCGCGCGCCGCCGGCATTGGTGAGGTCCAGCCGCAGGTCGGCCGGCCGCTCGAGGAGCCGTACGCGGTAGACGGCGGCGAGGCCGAAGACTGCGAAAAAAGGCGACCGCGCTGCGTTGGGCGCCGTGCTGCTCCCCACGGCACCACTCGACGCGACCGCATCGGCGGAGAGACTCAGTTCGTCGAGGCGCCAGGTGAAGCCGCCGGACGCCACGACCGGGCGGTCCTCGCCAAGGCGCAGCCAGCGGTCGCCGGCGGCCGCGATCACACCGGCTGGAGGCAGCCCGGCATTCGCGACGATCGACCGCCCCCGCGACCGCGACAAGGCAAGGTTGGCCCAGGCCGTCACCGGTCCGCGCGCGAAGGTCCCGGAGAGTTCAAGCCCGCGCAGCTCTGCCCGCCTGAAGCCGAACGCCGCGGCGGCCGCCTCGCCCGGCGTCTCCCGCGCCACGATGAAGTTGCGCGCCGACCGCACATAGGCATCCACGCCGAACGTGAATGCCCCGACTTTGCGCTGGACGCCGGCATCGAAATAATCGTCCCGCTCCTCCGGCAAAGCGGCCCCCCCCGCCTCGCCGAGCGGCGCTGCCGCGGCGTATCGGGAATAGCCGAGATGGGCGCTGAGGCCTTGAGACGGAGTCCAGACGATGCTCGCGCGCGGTTCGATCGCAGCGCGCTTCCCCCCACCCCTCAGCCACTCGACCCGGACGCCCGGGTTGAAGGTGACATTGGGGGCGATCGTCCACGCGTCCTGCAGATAAACGCTCGAGGCGGTGCGGTGCAGGCTGGTATCGCTCCGGCCATCGCGTTCGCGGACCGAGACCCGGCTCACGAGGATTCCGCCGCGAAGGACGTGCGCGGAGCCGAGTTGCTGGGCCGCGTCGATCTGCGTCCCGAAAGACGTGCGCCGCTCCCGCGTCGCGACTGCGAACCGCGCCGCGTCGACTGCATGGGCGGCGAACAGCGAGGCCTGAAACGTCAGCCCGCCCGAACTGTGCTGGAAGCTTCCCACCGCATAGCCGTCGTCGCCGGCAGCCGTTCCCGCCGGGATGCCGGTGGCGCCGATGGAATGCCGCTCGCGCGATCCCCCCAGGATCAGCCAGACCCGGTCGCTGTCGCTCAGCACATGGTCGGCGAACAGCAGCCCCTCGGCGCCCCGACGGACGTCGTTCGTCATATGGCCGCCCGCATCGGCGATGCCGGTGCGTTCGCGCTCATAACTTCCGGATGCGAACAGGCTGACGCCTCCGACGGCGCCGGCCCATTCCGCGGCGGGCTCGATGAGGCCGTCGGTGCCGGCGAACATCTCGAGCTGCCCGCCATGCTGGTAGACGCCGCTCTTGGTGGTGACGCTGATGACACCGCCGGGCGCGAAGCCGAATTGGGCGGGCAGAGTGCCGGTCATCACCCGCACCGCCTCCGCCAGGCGCGCGCTGAGATGTTCCGCTGGGTCCGAGATCGCCTCCGGCACGATGACGTCGTTGATCCGTACCTGCGTGTGCCGCGAGCCGCGGATCGCGAGGCCGGTCCCCACCGGCACGGCGCCGGGCGTCTGGGAAAGAATCGCCGCGACGCTCCCCGTCTCGCCGCCGGGCCGGTTCTCCACCCCCTCGTTGGTCAGGGAATAGACGGTGGCGCCCAAGGCGGCGTCGACGCCAGTACGCGCCGCGTCGAGCCGGTGCGCCGTCACCACGATCGGATCGGCGGGATCGACGCGCCCTTCCTCGTCATCGTCGTCGTCCGCATCGCGCGGCGTGCGAGAGGCGGCGCGGTGCTCCTGTGTCGGGCGGCGATGGACCTCGTCGTCGGCAGACGGCGGTGACTGCAGAAGGGTGGCGGCAAGCAACGCGAACATGCCAGCGGCAATGCCGCCGCCGCGTCCGGGGGGCAAGCGCCCGCGCAACGCGACTGTTCGGCGAAGCTGTTGGGAAAATGGCGCGCCCGGAAGGATTCGAACCTCCGGCCCTCAGATTCGTAGTCTGATGCTCTATCCAGCTGAGCTACGGGCGCTTGGGAGTGGGCGACATAGGGGCAAGGTGGACGACGCGCAAGCCCGTTGCGGGCGCCTGCGCCGGGGGATAGGGCGAAGGCGATGTTCCGGCGCAAGCACGCACAGTTGACCCTCCTGGCCTTCCCCGCGCTCGCGGCGGGCTGCGCGTCGAACGAGGGCGATTTCCCCTCGCTCGCCCAGCGGCCGGCGGAGCGGGACTATGCCGCCGAGCAGATGTCGCCGCCAAAGGTCCGGCCGCCGCTTCCCGCCGATGCGTCCGTCGGCACGCGCGCGGAGCGATTCATCGCCGCCGCCCGTGCCGCCCAGGGCGCCTTTACCGGCGCCTACGAGACCGCCGCCGCCGCCACCGCCAGGGCGGGCGCGCCGGGCTCCGACAGCTGGGTGATCGCGCAGCAGGCGGTGTCGCGCGCCGTCGCCGCCCAGGCCCCGCTGGCCCGCGTCTCGGGTGAACTCGACGATTATGCCGCCGCCCGCGCCCGCCAGACGCCGCTCGCCCCCGCCGACGTCGAGCGTCTCCACGCCGCGACCGCGGAGATCGAGCGCATCGCCGCCGATCAGGCCGCCCGCATCCGGCGGTTGGAGGCCTCGCTCAGCCGCTAGGCTCCCGCACGGCGTCCGACTTTAGCCAAGCGCCGCGCGGTGCGCTTTCGCCAGCTCGACATAATGGAACACGCCGGCGAGGTTCGCCGCCTGCTCCGCTTCGCTGAGGTCGCGGAGGTAACGGGCGGGGCGGCCGGCCCAGAGCTGACCCGCCGGAATGCGCTTGCCCGGCGTCAGCATCGCGCCCGCCGCGAGCATGCCGCCGCTCTCGATCTCGCAGCCGTCCATGACGATCGCGCCAAGGCCGACGAAGGCGCGGTCGTGGAGGATGCAGCCGTGCACCATGGCGAGGTGGCCGATCAGCACCTCCTCGCCGATGATCGTCGGGTGGCCCGCCTCGGCGCCCGGATGCGGCGAATCGACGTGGATCACCGAGCCGTCCTGAATGTTGGTGCGCGCGCCGATGCGGATACGGTTGACGTCTCCGCGCAGCACGCAATTGTACCAGATGCTCGCCTCGGCGCCGATCTCGATGTCGCCGATCAGCACCGCGCCGGGCGCGACGAAGGCAGTGGGGTCGATGCGCGGCGCGGCGCCGTGGAACGGTATCAGCGTCATCTCGGCTCCTTCACCACGTCCGATCGCCGCTTACAACCGAATGGCACAGGCGCCCACTCCTAGCGCCGGCTCGCGTGGGAGCTCACGCGCCGCGCAGGCCTTGCAACACGGGGGCAAAGGTTCGAAGCGCCTTTCACCCACGTCGCGGAAGGATCGCTGATGACTCGCCTTTTCCTGCTTGCGGCCCTCGCGGCGGCGAGCGTGGCCCATGCCGCGCCGGATGCGCCGTCGCCGATCCTGACGACGCCCGAAGCGAAGGACGTGCTGACCTATGCGGCGCCGCAGATCGCGCGCGTCACGCATGTCGACCTCGATTTGACCGCGGACTTCACGCGCCATGTCATGCGCGGCACGGCGGCGCTCGATATCCTGGCGCGGCCGGACGCGCGCGAGATCATCCTCGACGACAACAAGCTGGTCATCTCTTCCATCACCGATGCCGCCGGGAAGCCGCTGAAATGGTCTGTGGGCGCCTATGACGAGGAGAAGGGCGCGCCGCTCGCGGTCGAGATCGGCACCACGCGGCGGATCGTCATCGCCTATGAGTCCGATCCGGGCGCCAGCGCGCTCGGCTGGCTGGCGCCGGCGCTGACCGCGGGCAAGACGAGCCCGTATCTGTTCAGCCAGGGCGAGGCGATCAACAATCGCAGCTGGATCCCCACGCAGGACAGTCCGGGCATCCGGCAGAGCTGGACCGCGAAGATCACGGTTCCGTCCGACCTCGTCGTGGTGATGAGCGCCGAGCGCCTGACCCCGGCGGGGGAGCCGGCCGGGAAGGGGTGGCACAGCTACCGGTTTCGCATGGACCGCAACGTCCCGCCCTATCTGATCGCGCTGGCGGTCGGCGACATCCGTTTCCAGGCGATCGACCGTCGCACCGGCGTCTATGCCGAGCCGTCGGTGTTGGCACGCGACGCAGCGGAATTGGCCGACACCGGAAGGATGGTGAGCACCGCGGAGGCGCTCTACGGCAGGTATCGCTGGGGGCGATACGACGTGTTGGTGCTGCCACCCTCCTTTCCCTACGGCGGGATGGAGAACCCGACCCTGACGTTCGCGACGCCGACCATCTTCACCGGCGACAAATCGAACGTCGACGTGATCGCGCACGAACTGGCGCACAGCTGGTCGGGCAATCTCGTCACCAATGCGACCTGGTCGGATAGCTGGCTGAACGAAGGCTTCACCACCTATTTCGAGAACCGGATCGACGAGGCGCTGTACGGCAAGGAGCGCGCGGCGACCCTCGCCGACCTCCTGTGGGACAATCTCCAGCGCGACTTGAAGGCCGCTCCCGATCCCGACGCGACCCGCCTGCACGGCAAGCCCGGCGGGACGTATGGCGAGCTCGATTACAGCAAGGGTTCGACCTTCCTCAGGACCATCGAATATACGGTCGGAAGGCCGCGGTGGGACGCTTATCTCCGGTCCTATTTCGACCGCCATGCCTTCCAGCCGCAGACCACTGCGGGGTTCCTCGCGGACCTGCGCGCCAACCTCGTCCGGGGCGACGCGGCGCTCGAGGCGAAGCTGCAGCTTGACCGATGGGCTTACGAGCCCGGGCTGCCGAGCAATGCGGTCCATGTCCGCTCGGCGACCCTCGCCAAAATCGACCAAATGCTGGCGCGGGTGAATGCAGGCGCGCCGATCGCATCTGTGGATACGAAGAATTGGTCGACGCAGGAGTGGCTGCGCTTCCTGAACGGGCTGCCGCGCACCCAGAGCGCCGCGCGGCTCGGCGAGCTCGACCGGAGGTTAAACCTCTCCACGACCTCGAATGCCTACATTCGCTCGGCGTGGCTCGTGCTGGCGATCGGCAATCGCTACGATCCTGCGAGGGCCTCGATAGCGAATTTCCTGCCGAGCGTCGGCCGGGGACTGCTGATCTTCCCGGTTTACCGCGCGCTGAGGGCGCAGGGAGAATGGGGGATGGCGATCGCCCGGCACGATTATGCGACGGCGCGGAACGCCTATCACCCGACGGTGGTGAGCAGCCTCGACCGGATGCTCGAGTGGAAGGGCGGCACGGGGCGCTAGACGAACGGAGCTTGCCAGCCGCGGCGGCGCTGGCATGATGCACCGATGGTCTCCAAACCCTTAGCCGCGCTTGCGCTTTTCCTGGTGGGCGTTCCCAGCGGGGCGGCCCCTGCGCCTGCGGAGACCGGCCCGTTGCCGTTTCGCGTCACTGTCGCCCGGGGGCGGTGCGGCGGCTGTTCGGCGACTATGCTCGGAGCGGTGCAGTTTGCCGACGGGCAATCGCTCTGGGGCGCGGGCTTCACGCCTCCGGGGCAGGCGGGGCTGGGGGACTGGACGATCCTCCGCTCACGCAACGGCGGGCGCACGTGGCGGCAGGTTCGGGGCAGCTACTCGCACAATGTGGCGACGATCGCGTCCTTCGCGACCCGCAGCGACGGGTGGACTGCCGTGCCGAACGGGGTTGGGGCCGAGCCGCATTATGCCTTCACGGTGGACGGCGGGAGACGCTGGCGGCGCTTGCCGGTGCCCGACTATGGCGACGCCATCATCAATCGCGGCGGCGGGCGGGGGGCGGCCTTCACGCACAATCCCTTCACCGGCAAGACCACGTTCGAAGTGACTGCCGACCGGGGACTGCACTGGACGACCACGCCGCTGCCCGAGGAATTCTGGCCGGACGCAGCAGCTTATGCCGGCGGCGAGCGCTTCGTCGTGGCCGGGTGCGCGGCCCACGAGACGATCGTCCTTGCCACGCCGGACGGCGGACAGAGCTGGGCACGGACCGGCATCCCTCGCCTTTCGCCGACGCCGGAGGAGACAGGATGCGAAGCTGCGGTCGATGGCTTCACCTTCCGGCCGGACGGTCGCGGCTTCGCCCTTGTGCAGCGCCATTCTTTCATGGCCGGGGACAGCCAAGGCTATGCGTCGATCTGGCGCACGCCGGACGGCGGCCGCAGCTGGAGCCGGGTGTTCTTCGAGCGGTACATCGAAGCCGTCGAGGAAGGTGCCTGGTTCCGCGGGCCGTACGGTCTCGGCAGATTCACACTCGTGTTTGAGGAGAAAGGAGAGAAGGGGTGGGTGCTTTACTCACCCGACGGCGGAGAGACCTGGTCCCGGGCGACCTTGCCGGTTCCGCTGACCGGCTGCTTCGAGCGCGTGGATGCGCTGGTCTGCGCTGTGGACGGGCCCGGGTTGCGGGTGGCGACGCTGACTCTGTGACGCTCTGACGGCGGTGGGGCGCGGGCTCAGGTCTCCGCGTCGAGGGCGTAGCCCGCAGAGCGGACGGTGCGGATGAGGTCCGTCTGGTCGCCATGGTTGAGCGCCTTGCGAAGGCGGCGGACGTGGACGTCGACGGTGCGCAGCTCGATGTCGCTGTCATGGGCCCAGACGGTGTCGAGGAGACGCTCGCGGGAGAAGACGCGGCCGGGATGCTCGAGGAAGTGGCGGAGCAGGCGGAATTCGGTGGGGCCCAAGGGCACGAGGCGGCTCGCGCGGCGGACCTTGTGGTGGGCGACGTCCATTTCGAGGTCGGCATAATGGAGGGTCTCGCCGGCCAAAGCGGGGCGGACGCGGCGGAGGACGGCGTGGACGCGGGCTATGAGTTCGCGGGGGCTGAAGGGTTTTGTGAGGTAGTCGTCGGCGCCGGTTTCGAGGCCGCGGACTCGGTCGCTCTCTTCGCCGCGGGCGGTGAGCATGATGATGGGGACGTTGGCGGTGCTCACGGACCGGCGGAGTCGGCGGCACACTTCGATCCCGGAGACTCCCTCGACCATCCAGTCCAATATGACGATGTCGGGGACCTGCTCCTCGGCGAGGAGCAAAGCTTCCTCGCCGTCGCCGGTGCGGGCGATGTCGAACTGCTCGCGCTCGAAATGCCAGACGAGGAGATCGGCGAGGATCGCGTCGTCCTCGACCAGCAGCATGCGGGGGCGGGTCATGCCGTGGCCCTCACGCCGGCGCGAGCGGGTCGGCGCCGCGCTGGCGGTCGGCGAGGCGCTCGCCGGTGGCCGCGAACCACACCATTTCGGCGATGTTGGTGGCATGGTCGCCGATCCGCTCGATATTCTTGGCGACGAACAGGAGGTGGGTGGAGGGGGTGATGTTCGCCGGGTCCTCCATCATGAAGGTGAGGAGCGCCCGAAAGATCGAATTGTAGAAATCGTCGACGGCGCGGTCCCGCTCGCACACGGCGCGGGCCTTGTCGGCGTCGCGCTCGACGAAGGCGTCGAGAACGTCGTGGACCATCTCGGCGGCGATCCGCGCCATTTCGGGGAGCAGCGAGACCGGCTCGATCCGGTCGCGCGCATCGCCCAGCTGGGGGACGCGCTTGGCGATGTTCTTGGCATAGTCGCCGATCCGCTCCACGACGCCGACGATCTTCAGCGCGGCGATCGCTTCCCTGAGGTCGTCGGCCATTGGCGCGCGGAGGGCGATGAGCTGGACGACGCGGCCCTCAGCCTCCGCCTCCAGCGCGTCGAGCTTCCGGTCGTCCTCGACCACCGCGCGCGCCCCTTCGAGGTCGCGCTGCATGAGGGTGCGCATCGATTCGCGGATGGCATGCTCGGCGAGGCCACCCATCTGGCTGATGAGGGCGCGCAGCGCGTCCAGCTCCTGGTCGAAGGCCTTGAGCGTATGGGTGTTTCCGGTGGTGGCCATGTTGCGTCCCTCTCAGCCGTACCGGCCGGTAATATAGTCCTTGGTGCGCGGCGCGCGCGGATTCGTGAAGATCTGCGAGGTGTCGCCATATTCGACGAGGCTGCCGAGGTGGAAGAAGGCGGTCTTCTGCGAGACGCGGGCGGCCTGCTGCATGTTGTGGGTGACGATGACGATTGTGAAGCGGGCGCGCATCTCGTGGATCAGCTCCTCGATCTTGGCCGTCGAGATGGGGTCGAGGGCGGAGGTGGGCTCGTCGAGGAGGATCACTTCCGGCTTCACCGCGATGGTGCGGGCGATGCACAGGCGCTGCTGCTGGCCGCCGGAGAGGGAAAGGGCGCTGGCATCGAGTTTGTCCTTCACCTCGTCCCACAAAGCCGCCTGGCGCAGCGCATCCTCGATCCGCGCGGCGGTCTCGGCCTTCGAGAGCTTCTCGTAATAGGAAAGGGCGAAGGCGACGTTGTTGCGGATCGAGGAGGCGAAGGGGGTCGGCTTCTGGAACACCATGCCGATGCGGCGGCGCAGTTCGGACAGTGGGAATTTGCGGTCGAGGACGTTGCGGTCCTCGAAGATGATCTCGCCCTCGGCGCGCTGCTCCGGGTAGAGCTCGAAGATGCGGTTGATGGTGCGCAGCAGGGTCGACTTGCCGCAACCCGACGGGCCGATGATGGCGGTGACGGCCCGGGCGGGCACGTCGAGCTCGACCCCGGTCAGCGCCTGCGACTTGCCGTAGAAGAAATCGAGGTTGCGGATGGCGAGCGCGGTCGGCGCGCCGTGCACTTCGGCGTCGGCGCCGGTGGCGATGTGGAGCCCGGCGGCGGGCGGGGCGGAACTCATCTGGAATTTCCCTTGCGCGCGAGGATGCGCACGAAGACGTTGAGGGCGAGGACGAAGGCGGTGAGGGTGAGCGCGCCGGCCCAGGCCAGAGCGTGCCATTGGTCGTAGGGGCTCATCGCATATTGGAAGATGACCACCGGCACGTTGGCGAGCGGCTGGGCGAGGTCGGCGCTCCAGAACTGGTTGTTGAGGGCGGTGAACAGCAACGGCGCCGTTTCGCCGCTGATCCGGGCGAGGCCGAGGAGGATGCCGGTCAGCATGCCGGCACGGGCCGCCTTGTAGAGGATCTGCCCCGTCACCTTCCAGCGCGGCAGGCCGAGCGCGAAGCCCGCCTCGCGCATCGTGTCGGGGACGAGGCGCAGCGCTTCGTCGGTGGTGCGGGTGACGATGGGGAGGAGGATCATCGCGAGGGCCAGCGCGCCGGCGATGCCCGAGAAATGGCCCATGGTGCGCACCACCAGCTCGTAGACGAACAGGCCAATGACGATCGAGGGCGCCGAGAGGAGGATGTCGTTGACGAAGCGGACGATGGCGGCAAGGCGCGAAAAGCGGCCGTGCTCGGCGAGGTAGGTGCCGGCGGCAATGCCGATCGGGGTGCCGAGGGCGACCGCGAGAAGCACCATCACGCCGCTGCCGTAAAAGGCGTTCAAGAGCCCGCCATCCTCGCCCGGCGGCGGGGTCATCTGGGTGACGAGCGAGGGCTTCAGCGCGGCGACGCCGTAGCGGAACGTGGTCCACAGGATCCAGAACAGGAAGATCAGCCCGAAGATCGTCGCCGCGCAGGCGAAGGCGAAGGCGGCGAGATCGGCGATGCGGCGGCGGAGCTGGCGCGCGGACATCAGTGGGTGCGCCCGAGGCTGCGGTCCATCCGGCTCAGCAGGAGCTTGGCGAGCGACAGGACGATGAAGGTGACGACGAAGAGCAGGAAGGCCAGCGCGATGAGCGAGGAGCGGTAGAGATCGGTGTCGGCCTCGGTGAATTCGTTGGCGATGGTGGCGGCGATCGAATTGGACGGCATCAGCAGCGAGACGGAGAGGTCGTGCGCGTTGCCGAGGACGAAGGTGACGGCCATCGTCTCGCCCAATGCGCGGCCGAGGCCGAGGAACACCGCGCCGACGATCGCCGAGCGCGTGTAGGGCAGGGTGACGCGGCTGAGGATTTCCCAGCGCGTCGAACCCAGCGCCACCGCGGCCTCGCGCAGCGACGGCGGCACGGCGGCGAAGACGTCGCGGGCGACGGCGGCGACGAAGGGGATGATCATGATGCCGAGCACGATGCCGGCGGTCAGCATGCCGATGCCGATCGGCGCGCCTTCGAACAAGGGTCCGAGGATCGGCGTGTTGCCGAGATGCTCGATCAGCCAGGGCTGGACATGCGCGCCGAGCCAGGGCGCGAAGACGAACAGGCCCCACATGCCGTAGATGATGGAGGGAATGGCGGCGAGCAGTTCGATGGCTATGCCGATCGGGCCGCGCGCCCAGCGCGGCGCGATCTCGGTGAGGAACAGGGCGATGCCGACCGACACGGGGACGGCGATCATCAGCGCGATCGCCGAGGTGACGAGGGTACCGTAGATCGGCACCAGCGCGCCGAAATGGCCCTCCACCGGGTTCCATTCGCGGCTGGTAAGGAAGCCGAAACCGAAGGTCGAAAAGGCCTGCCGCCCGCCCCATGCCATCGACGCCGCGGTGCCGAGGAGGAGCAGGAGGACGAGCCACGCGGCGCCGGCGGTGGTGAGGCCGAACAGCCTCTCCCCGCCGGCGCCGCGCCGGTGGGCGGGATCGCTCACTTGATGTTGGCGCCGATGTACGCGTCGACCTGCGCGACCAGAGGCGCCGGCAGCGGCACGTAATCGAGCTTCTTCGCCTGGTCCTGGCCGTTGGCCAGCGCCAAGCGGAAGAATTTGAGCGCGGCGTCGGAGCGCGCCTTGTCCTTGGGCTCTTTGTGCATGAGCACGAAGGTGGTGGCGGTGATCGGCCAGGCGCCGGCGCCCGGCGCGTTGGTCATCACCAGGAAGAAATCGTGCGCGTTCTTCCAGTCGGCGCCGGCCGCGGCGGCCTGGAAGCTGTCGGTGCCGGGGGAGACGAACACGCCCGCCGCATTCTGCACCGCCGCCCAGTTCATCTTGTTCTGAACGACATAGGCATATTCGACATAGCCGATCGCATTGGGGATCTGGCGGACATAGCCCGCCACCCCCTCATTCCCCTTGCCGCCGACGCCGGTGGGCCAGGAGACGGACGTGCCTTCGCCGGGGCCCGCCTTCCAGGCGGGGCTGACCTGCGCAAGGTAGTGAGTCCAGTTGAAGCTGGTGCCCGAACTGTCCGAGCGGTGGACGACGGCGATCTTGGCGTCGGGCAGCGGGACGCCGGCGTTCAATGTGACGATCGCCGGGTCATTCCACTTCGAGACCTTGCCCGCGAAGATGTCGGCGAGGACGGGGCCGGTGAGGTGGAGCTTGCCGGGCGCGATGCCGGCGATGTTCACCACCGGCACGACGCCGCCGATCACCACCGGGAACTGGGCGAGGCCGGCGGCGGCGAGCTCCTTGGGGTCGAGCGGCTTGTCCGAGGCGCCGAAATCGACGGTCGCGGCCTTGATCTGCGAGATGCCGCCGCCCGAGCCGATCGACTGGTAATTGACCTTGGCGCCCGCCGACTTGCTGTAGTCGGACGACCAAGCAGCGACGACGGGATAGACGAAGGTCGAGCCCGCGCCGGTGATGGCGTTGGCGCCGCCCGCGGCTTGCGAAGCGCTCTGGTTGCCGCCGCTCTGGCTGCAGGCGGCGAGGGCGAAGGCGGCGAGAGCGAAGGCGGCGATTGGAGCCGCGAGGACGAAAGTGCGCAAGGTGGAATCTCCCTCCGGACGGCCGATTCGCCGGCCCGCCCCGGTGGCTAGGGAAATAGGAAAATCTGGAGACTCTTTTGTGACAATGGGGGGTGGGGCTACTCCAGTCCTCCCTGTCCACGCAGCGGATGGGGAGGGGGACCACCCGGAGGGTGGTGGAGGGGCCTTCTCAGACTCGGTAAGGCCCCTCCACCATGCTGCGCATGGTCCCCCTCCCCATCGCTTCGCGACAGGGAGGAGCTACGCCGCCACCGGCAGGATCACCGTCACCGTCGTTCCGACCCCCGGCTCGCTGTCGATGCTCAGCCGGCCGCGGTGGCGTTCGACGATGTGTTTGACGATGGAGAGGCCGAGGCCGGTGCCGCCCTGGGCGCGGCTGCGGCCGGCGTCGACGCGGTAGAAGCGTTCGGTGAGGCGGGGGATATGCTCCTTGGCGATGCCTTCGCCTTCGTCGGAGACGCGGGTGCGGACGGTCGCGCCGTCCGCGGCCGCTTCCAGCCGGACGGTGCTGCCGGGCTTGCCGTAGCGCAGGGCGTTGCCGACGAGGTTGTCGTATAGCTGGAGGAGCTGGGCGCGGTCCCCGGCCACCGGGTGCAGGCCGGCCGCGACGGAGATCTCGACGCGGCAGCCGCGGTCTCCGGCGGCGGTGGCGCAATTGCGCTTCGCTTCCTCGAACAACCAGTCGATCTCGACAGCGTCGGTCGGCGGGCTGAAGCGCTCGCCTTCGATGCGCGAGAGGGAGATGAGGTCCTCGACGAGGCGCTGCATGCGCCGCGCCTCGTCGTCGACGATGGCGGTGAAACGGGCGCGGGTCTCGGGATCGAGCGCCTCACCCTCTGCGCGCAGCGTCTCGGCATAGCCGACCAGCGTGGCGAGCGGCGTGCGCAACTCGTGGCTGGCATTGGCGACGAAATCGACCCGCATGCGCTCCGCGGCGTGGGCCTCGCTGCGGTCGGTGAGGCGGACGAAGCGCCAGCCGACGGCGAGCGGCGCCACCGCCATCATCCAGCGCCGCTCCGGCCCGCCGAGGCCGACCAGCTCGACTTCGTCCGCCGCGGCGGGCGCGTCGCCGAGCAGGCGCTCGAGCGCGGCCGGTTGGCGCAGGACGAGGCGGATGTCCGAGTTGTCGACATGATCGCCGAGGGCGGCGCGGGCCGCGCCATTGGCGGCGAGGACGCGGCCGTCGGCGACGATCAGGCTCGGCTCGGGCAGCGCCTCGATGAGGCGGCGGGCGAGAATGCGGCCGTCGGGGGGTCGGGTGGACACGCGGTAAGGATAAGGGGTGCTGGGGGAAAGGCTAGCGCCTACTCCCCTCCCGGAAATCCGGAAGGTGAGGTGCGGAAGGAGCGTCTGGCAGGGGCGGTCCGGGAGGGGAGGCTATGCCCTACCCCACATGCTCCGGTTTGCCCTTGCGCTTGGTGGCGGCGAATTCCTCGAGTTGCTTCTCACTCATCGATTCCTCCATCGATTTGGAGGCGCCTTTCAATTTGCTCTTGGGCGTGTCGCCGCGCTTGGCGGAAAGGGCGGCGCCGGCGGCCTTTTGCTGCGCTTTCGATTTGGCAGGCATGGGCGAACTCCTCTACGGCCCCCGCAACAGGAAGGAACCCGCGTGGCGCGCGCACGGTTCCGGACACCACGCAAAGCGAGAAGAGGGACGAATGGACGAGCTGGAATGGTGGGAGTTCGACTCGGCGGCCGAGCTTGCGGCGCAGGCGGCGGGCGATATCGGCTTCGTCATCGAAAGCGCGATCGAAGCGCATGGCGATGCGCGCCTGGCGCTGCCGGGCGAGGCGGGGCTCGACCCGCTCTTCTCGGCGCTGGCCAAGTCCAAGGGCTTCGAATGGGCGAAGGTGACTTTGGTGCCGACGGCGGACCGGCTGGTCGGGCTGGGGGCGCCGGAGAGCCGCTACCGCATGCTGGAAGGCTGGTTCGGCGCCAAGGGCGCGGACATCGTGTCGGTGGTCGACGAGAGCGCGCTCGGCGATCCGGCGGAGGCGGCGCGGCTGGCGGATGCGCGGCTGTCGCTGCAGCGCTGGCCGCTGGATTTCGTCTGCCTCGGCATGGATGAGCAGGGCGGCACCGCCGGTCTCATTGCCGGGAGCGACGTGGGACGTGTGCTCGATGCGCCGCGCGGGCGGCGGGCGGTCGGCGTGAAGAGCGGAGAGGGGGATTTGGTCACCCTCACGGCAGCGACCCTGACCGGTGCGCGGGCGATGATGATCGTCATTTCCGGGGCGAAGAAAAGGGAGGTGCTCGAGCAGGCGATCAAGGAGGGCCCGCTATCGTCGGCTCCGATCGGGCGGCTGCTCTCGACCGTGGAATCGCCGGTCGACATCTTCTGGAGCCCGGACGAGGCTTAAACCTTGCCTCCCTATGAGCGAAGCTCATGGGGAGGGGGACCATCCAAAGGGTGGTGGAGGGGTATTTGCCGCACTGAGTTCGTCGTGGAAAGTGCTCCTCCGCCGCGGATGGGAATACCCCTCCACAACCTTCGGTGGTCCCCCTCCCCATCGTCCCGATGGGGAGGCAGTTAGGCGAGCTCGGCGAGGTCCAGCGCCTGGAGGAGCGCGGCGCGGGCTCCGTCCAGCTGCGCCCAGAGGGCCGGCTCAAGCAAATCGTTCGGTGCAATGGCTTCGGGCCAGTGCGCTTCGATCACCTCGGCCAGCCGGTCGAGCTTCGCCTCATCGACCAGGAATCGCGCGTCCACCGTCGCCGGGTCCGCGACGATTCGGAGCCGCAGGCAGGCGGGGCCGCCGCCATTGGCCATGGACTGGCGGACGTCGACCACGTGGAGGCGGCGGATGGGGCCGTTGCCGGCCACCATCGTTTCGAGCCAGCGCCAGACCGAGGGGGTATCGCGCGCTTCCTCGGGAAGGATCAGCGCCATGCCGGCGCCGTCGGGGAGCGTCACCAGCTGGGCGTTGAAGAGGTAGGAGCGGATCGCGTCCTCGAGGGTGACGGCGCTCGCCGGGACTTCGACGATCTCCGCCTCCGGGAGCAGGCGCTTCAGGTCCGCGTAGAAGGCGGGGCGGTCCTCGAAGGCCTGTTCGTGGCAGAAGAGGACATGTTCGTTGGCGACCGCCACCACGTCGTTGTGGAAGGCGCCGGCCGCGATGGCCGCTTCCGACTGGCAGACGAACAGGGCGCGCTCCGGATCGAGGCCGTGGAGGCGGGCGACGGCACGGCTCGCTTCCTCGTGCTGGCGGACCGGGTAGGTGCCGCCGCGGTGGCCGTAGACGAAGACCTCCACGCCTGGGGCGCCGTGGCTGGCGCTGAGGCGCATGTGGTTGGCCGCGCCCTCGTCGCCGAAGGTCGCCGGGACCGGCGGGTGGACCGTGAAGGCGTCGGCGGCAAAGGCGAGGCGCAGCTGGGCGAGGGTCTCGGGCCATTCGTGGCTGCGGTGCGCCATGGTGCGCAGGTTTGCGACGGTGAGGTGGCAGCGGCCGTCCCGCGTGTCGGGGGCGGGGGAGATGGAGGCGGCGTTGGCGGCCCACATCGCCGAGGCGGAGAAAGCGGCGGGGCGCAGGGATGCCGGGACGTGCTCGATCGTCGTGCCGAGTTTGGTGAGCCAGGCCCGGTCCGGACGGCGGTGGGGGAGGAGGAGGCCCTGTGCGAGGCCGAGGCGGATATTGTGGCGCATCTTTTCCAGCCCCTGCAGCGCCGCGGCGCGGGGGTGGGAGACGAGGCCCTTGTTGGTGGCCGAGGCGATATTCCCGAGGCTGAGGCCGGAATAATTGTGGCTCGGCCCGATGATGCCGTCGAAATTGATCTCGGCGATCGGCATCAGCGGCTCATAGCGAGGAAGGTGTCGCCGGGCTGGATGCCGAGCAGGGCAGCGGTGCGGCGGTCGAGGGTGCCGGTGCCATCCGGCTCGTGGCGCAAATTCCCGCAGGCGGCGGCGAAGTGGCGCAGGGTGCCGGCGGCGAAGATCATGCCGGGGCCTTCGACCTGATCCGCGACCGCGCCGAGGACCAATTCCTTCGAGTCCCGAATGGTGTGGACGTCGTCGGTGTTGGCGACCATCGTCGGACCGCCGTCGAAGATGTCGACATAGCAATCCTGGCGAAAGCCCTCGCGCTCCAGCATTCGCATCGCGGCGCGGCCGGAGGGGTGCGGGATGCCCATGACGTGGGTTGCGGTCTCGGGGAGCATGGCGGTGTAGATCGGCGTCTTTGGCATCAGGTCGGCGATGAACTGGGTGCCGTGGGCGGCGTTGAATTCGTCGGCTTCCTGGAAGTTCATCGCGAAGAAGCGGCCGGCGATCGCGTCCCAGAAGGGCGAGCCGCCGCTCTCGTCGATGACGCCGCGCAACTCGGCGATCACCCGGCGGGCGAAGCGCGGGCGGTGGAGCTTCATGAACAGATAGCGGCTGCGGGCGAGGAGGAGGCCGAGGCCGCCGGCGCGCTCGCCCGGGTGGAGGAACAGGCCGCCGACTTCGGACGAGCCTTCAAGGTCGGTGGTGAGGTTGAGCATCTGGGCGCGGAAGGTCTTGCCGAGCGCCTTCGACGTCTGGGTGAGGGTGCCGATCCGGTAGGAATAGAAAGGCGCCTCGGTCCCGACCGTCGAGAAGAGCTGGCAGGTGCCGCGGATCTGGCCGGTGTCGGCATTCTCCAGCACGAAGAGGAACAGGTCGTCGGTCGGCTCGGTGGCGTCCGATGCAAAGCCTTTTTCGGAGCGGATCAGCTTTTCGACCAGGGCGCCGCGGTCAGGCGGGAGGTTGGTGAAGCCGCCGCCCGTCAATTTGGCCATCTCGTAGATCGCCTGGAAATCGTCATTGCCCGCCGGGCGCACACGAAAGCTCACAATTCCTCCCCCAAAGCGAGCCGCATCAGCACCAGGGCCGAAAGCTGGGCGCGCTCGGCCAGGCTCTCGACGATCAGATATTCGTCGGCGGAATGGATGGCGCCGCCGCGTACCCCCATCGTGTCGACCACCGGCACCCCGCAGGCGGCGATGTTGTTGCCGTCGCACACGCCGCCGCTCGCCTGCCAGGCGATGGGCTGGCCGAGCTCCGCGCCGCAGCGGCGGACGAGATCGAAGAGCTTTTCGGCGCCGGCGTCGAGCGGCTTGGGTGGACGGCCGAAGCCGCCGTGCATGTTTATGCGGACGTCGCGTGCGGCGGAGACGGCGGCGATCGCCTCGTGGAGGGCGGCGGACGCTTCGTCCTGGTCGGCGGGCGCCGCTGGCCGCATGTTTATGCGAAGAACTGCATGATCGGGAACGACGTTGTTCGGCCCGCCGCCGTCGATCCGCGCCGGGTTGACGCTGAGCCCCGGCCGCTTCGCCGCATCGAGGCGCAAGGCGAGGTCGGCGGCGGCGACGAGGGCATTGCGGCCCTCCTCGGGATTGCGCCCGGCATGGGCGCTGCGGCCGCGGACGTGGAGCGAGAAATTGCCGCTGCCGGGGCGGGCTCCCGCGAGGGTCCCGTCGGGAAGCGCGGAAGGCTCGTAGGTCAGGGCTGCGCGTTTCCCCCGTGCGGCGTCGGCGATGAGGGCGGCGGAACCGGGAGAGCCGACCTCCTCGTCGGAATTGATCACCACTTCGTAGCCGATCCGCTCCCGCTCCTCCCAGCTTTCCAACGCGGTAAGGGCGGCGAGCATGACGGCGAGGCCGCCCTTCATGTCAGCGACGCCGGGGCCGCGCAGCATCTTGGCGCCGAGCCATTCGAGCCGCTGAAACGGGTGGTCGGCGCCGTAGACCGTGTCCATGTGGCCGGTCAGCAGCACCTGCACCGGCGCCTCCGGGCGCACCCTCAAGTGGAGGTTCCGGCCATGGGCCACGGGCTTCAGCGAGCCGTCCGCCTCCATCGCCTCGACCGGCGCCGGATCGAGCAGCCGGACCTCTCCGGGAAGCTTTGCAAAGGCGCCGGCGAGGAGGTCCGCCATGCGCGCCAGACCTTCGAGATTGGCCGAGCCGCTGTTGACGCGCGCCCAGGCTTCGACCTGGCCCAGCATCGGCGCAGCCGCGGCGATGCTGAGCACCGCCGCCTCGTCTCGTAACACCTCCGGCATGAGGCGAAGCTCTAGCCGAGGAAAAGCGGCGGCGTAACCCCCGGGACGCCCGCTTCCCAAGCCCGATGGCGCGTGACAGGATGCGCGCCATGCTCGTCTTCTTCGCCCTCGCATTTGTCGAAACCCTGGTGCTCAGCCGCGCCGCATTGTGGCTGATGCGGCGTTGGGACGGGGGCATGCCGCGGCTGTGGGCTGCGCACCTCGTCAGCTTCGCGCTCTGCTACGCCTGGTTCGCGTTCGGCGCCTTTGACGGCAAGGTCTACCTGGCCGGTGGGTGGGCCTATCTGCTGCCGCAGGGCCTGTGGCTGGCGGTCGACTTCTACCGCGGCAAGGGGGAGCGCGAGGAGCTCGGCGGCTGACGGCGGCTCAGAGCCGGTCGCGGAAGGCTTCGAGGACCGCTTCGTAAAGTTCGCGCTTGAACGGCACGATCATCTTCGGGAGGTCTTCCGGGTCGATCCACTTCCAGGCGCGGAATTCAGGCTCCGGGGTGGCGATGTTGACGTCGCTGTCCTCGCCGAGGAAGCGGAGCAGGAACCAATGCTGCTCCTGGCCCCGCCAGCGGCCTTTCCAGAGCTTGCCGACAAGGTCGGCGGGCAGATCGTAGGTGAGGGGCCGGGGCGCTGCGGCGACGATCTCCACCTTGTCGCGGGGGATGCCCGTCTCTTCCTCCAGCTCCCTCAGCGCGCCGTCCTCCGGCGTCTCGCCGGGATCAAGGCCGCCCTGCGGCATTTGCCAGGCCTCCAGCGTCGAATCGATCCGCTGGGCCACGAACACCTTCCCCTCGCGGTTGAGCAGCATGACCCCCGCGCCGGGGCGGTAGGGGAGGGTGGCTGGGTCCCTGGTCTCGGTCATGACGACGTCGCCTCCTTCAGCATCCGCTTCAATATTGCGAAGCAGGCGTCGATATCCTGCTGGGAAGAGGGAAGGGCGCGGCGCAGGTTGATGAACCCGTGGATGGTGCCCTTCGCTTCTCGGAACACGGTGTCGACGCCGGCCTGCGCACAGGCGGCGGCGTAGGCGCGGCCCTGGTCGCGGATCGGGTCGAGCGAGGCGGTGAGGATCAGGGTGGGGGGCATGCCGGCCTGGCTCTTCACCAGAGGCGAGTAGCGCCAGTCGCGCTTGCGGGGCCGGTAGCAGCGGTCGAACCAGTCCATGCCGTCGCGGGTGAGGAGATAGCCTTCGCCGAAATCCTCGAACGAGGGATAGCCCTGCTCGGGATCGGCGGCGGGGTAGATCGGCCATTGCGCCAGCACCGGCGCCGCGGCCGGTTCGTCGCGGAGCGCAAGGCTGATCACGATGGCGAGATTGCCGCCGGCGCTGTCGCCGCAGGGGACGAGGCCGGTCACCTCCCGGCCGAGCTCTTCCGGGCTCGCAGCGGCCCAGCGGGCGGCGGCGATGCAATCCTCAGGTCCGGCGGGGAAGGAATGCTCGGGGGCGAGGCGATAGGCGACCGCCAGAACCGGCAGGTCCATCTCCCGCGCCATCTCCGCACAGAAGGGCTCGTGCGTGTCGAGGTCGCCGAGCACGAAGCCGCCGCCGTGCATGAACAGGATGAGCGGGGAGGGGCCGCGGCTCTCGCGCGCATCGTAGAGCCGCAGCGGGATCGTGTTGCCGTCCGGGCCGGGGCAGGCGAGGTCGCGGAGGACCGCCAGCTCCCCCACCGGCGCGTCGGCGACGTGGCGCGAGGCGAGCATCATCGTCCGCGCCTCGTTCGGTCCGACCTCGTGGCTCTTGGGCCCGGGCAGGGTGTTCAGATAATCGAGGAAGGTGCGCACGTCGGGCCGGACGTAGATTGCCACCAGCAGACTCCGTTGGAAAGCGAATCGGGATTGCTTATCTCGCCGCTCCATAGGCGAAGCCCGCCGCGCCGCCACCTGTTGTGGCCGAACACAGCGGCGGGTAGAGACGAACCCGTTCACATCGAAGGATAAGCGATCTTGGCGACGGCCACGCACCTCCTCACACCCGAAGAAGCCGGCGCCCATCCCGCGCCCGAGGCGGTCGTCGTCCGCTTCGCAGGCGACAGTGGCGACGGCATGCAGCTGACCGGCGGGCAGTTCACCCTGTCGACGGCGCTGGCCGGCAACGACCTGGCGACCTTCCCCGATTTCCCGGCCGAGATCCGCGCGCCGCAGGGGACGACCTTCGGCGTCTCCGCCTTCCAGATCAATTTCGGATCGACCGCGATCGAGACGGCGGGCGATGCGCCCGACGTGCTGGTGGCGATGAACCCCGCCGCGCTCAAGGTGAACGCCCAAGACCTGAAGCCCGGCGGCCTGATCATCGCCGACGAGGGCGAGTTCGGCGCCCGCAACCTCGCCAAGGCCGGCTACGAGGCGAATCCGCTCCAGGATGGCTCGCTCGCCAAATGGCAGGTCATCGCCTTCAACATCTCGCAGCTCACCCTCGACGCCGTGAAGCCGTTCGGCCTCGGCAACAAGGAGGCTTTGCGCTGCAAGAACATGTGGACGCTGGGCCTGGCGCTCTGGATGTTCGACCGCGACCGGGCGCCGCTGATTGAATGGCTGCGCACCAAGTTCGCCAAGGCGCCGGAGCTTGCCGAAGCCAATATTGCCGCCCTCAACGCCGGCCATGCCTATGGCGAGACGGCGGAGATCGGCGGCCAGTTCCACCAGCACCATATCGAGCCGGCCCCGGCGGCGCCGGGCCTCTACCGGACCGTCACCGGGGCGGAGTCGATCTCGCTCGGGCTGGTGGCGGGCGCCCAGCTCGCGGGGCTGAAGATGTTCTTCGGCGGCTATCCGATCACGCCGGCCTCGGCGATCCTCCACCATCTCTCGCGCCTCAAGGAATATGGCGTCACCACTTTCCAGGCGGAGGACGAGATCGCCGCCATCGGCTCGGCGATCGGCGCGAGTTATGCCGGATCGCTCGGCGTCACCTCCTCGTCGGGGCCGGGCATCGCGCTCAAGGCCGAGGCGATGGGGCTGGCGATCATGACCGAGCTCCCCCTGGTGATCGTCAACTCCCAGCGCGGGGGGCCCTCGACGGGCCTTCCAACCAAGACCGAGCAGTCGGATCTCTACCAGGCGGTCTACGGCCGCAACGGCGACGCGCCGATGCCGGTCATCGCCGCCCGCTCGCCGGCCGACGCGTTCGACTGTGCCATCGAGGCGTGCCGCATCGCCGTCCAGTATATGACGCCGGTGATGCTGCTGACGGACGGCTATATCGCCAATGCCGCCGAGCCGTGGCGCGTGCCGGATATGTCTCAATATCAGCCGTTTCCGGTCGAGTTCTACGACGATCAGCCAAGCGAGGACGCGCCGTTCAGCCCCTACGCCCGCGACGGCAAGCTCGCCCGCGTCTGGGTGAAGCCGGGCACGCCGGGCCTCACCCACCGGATCGGCGGCATCGAGAAGAATTTCGGCACGGGCCACATCGACTATGCGCCGGACAACCACCAGAAGATGACCGACACCCGCGCCGCCAAGGTGCTCGGCGTCGCGGATTCGATCCCGGGCCAGGACGTGTGCCTCGGCGAACCGGGCGGTCGGCTGGCGGTGGTCGGCTGGGGCTCGACCTTCGGGCCCATCCACCAGGCGGTGCGGCGGGCGCGGGGCAGGGGCCTCGACGCCAGCCATATCCACCTTCGCCACATCTGGCCGATGCCGAAGAATTTCGGAGACCTGCTAAGGTCTTACGACCGGATCATCGTACCGGAAATGAACACGGGGCAATTGAAGACGCTGCTCCGCGACCAGTTTCTGGTCGACGCCCGGCCGCTCACCAAGACCAGCGGCCAGCCCTTCAAGATCGCCGAGATCGAAGCGGCCATTGAGGAAGCCCTTGCCTGATCATGCCTGCCCCTGCTGCGGTGAGACGCGCTTCGCCGAAGGGGGAAGCTATGAGATCTGCCTCGTCTGCAACTGGGAGGATGATCCGGCCCAGGCGGACGACGTGGACTTCGCGGGCGGAGCAAATCAGATGTCGCTCCGGGACGCGCGGTCTTACTGGCAGAACGCCGGGAAGCCGCTACCGCCGAACAGGACACCCGAACGTGAAGAGGCCCGTGCGTCGGTGCGGGCGTTAGGACAGCAGACATGAACGAGATGACCAAGCTCACCGCGAAGGATTTCGCGACCGACCAGGAGGTGCGCTGGTGCCCCGGCTGCGGCGATTACGCGGTGCTGAAGGCGGTGCAGCGGACCATGCCGGAGCTCGGCGTGCGGCCGGAGAATGTCGTGTTCGTCTCCGGCATCGGCTGCTCGAGCCGCTTTCCCTATTACATGGAGACCTACGGCTTCCACACCATCCACGGCCGCGCGCCGACCTTCGCGACCGGGATCAAGCTCGCCAATCCCGAATTGGACGTTTGGATCATCACCGGCGACGGCGATGCGCTGTCGATCGGCGGCAACCACTCGATGCACGTGCTGCGGCGCAACCTCGATTGCCAGATATTGCTTTTCAACAACGAGATCTACGGCCTTACGAAGGGCCAATATTCTCCGACGAGCCGGGTGGGCACGCGCAGCCCGTCGACGCCGTTCGGCTCGGTCGACCGGCCCGCCAGCCCGTGCGCCTTTGCGCTGGGTTCGGGCGCCCGCTTCGTCGCGCGCGGCATCGACGTCCACAAGAACCTTCCCGACGTGCTCAAGGCCGCGCATGCCCACAAGGGCGCCTCGTTCGTCGAAATCTACCAGAATTGCATCGTCTACAATGACGACGTCTTCGCGCCCTTCACCGCCAAGGAGCATGCCGGGAACCAGCTGTGGCTGAAGGCGGGAGAGCCGATGCTGTTCGCCGCCGGCACCAAGGGCATTGCGCTCGACCGCGAGCGGCTGGCGCTGGCCATCGTCGACGTCGAGGGCGGCGACTGGCAGGCGGCCGGCGTGCTCGTCCACGATCCGAAGAACCGCTCGGTCGCGCACATGCTGGTCGAAATGCCCCTGGGCGGCGGCTGGCCGACGGCGCTGGGCGTTCTCTACGAGGATCCCGCCCCCACCTTCGAAAGCGCCGTCGTCCGCCAGAATGCGGAGGCCAGCGCCGGCAAGACCCCCGACCTCCAGGCTTTGGTCTCGAAGGGCCAGAGCTGGATGGTGACCAAGGAGCCCCACGAAATATGATCCTGTCTCTCCTCCTCGCTGCCGCCGCCGCGGCCCAGCCCGCCCCGGCCGCGACGGCGCCCGCCGCGCCGCCCACCCAGGCCGAGCAGATGGCGCAGTTCGAGCAGTCGCTGCGCCAGCGCGGCTTTTCGGACGCCGGCGTCCGCGCCATCCTCGCCGGTGCGCCGCAGGGCGCCGCCCAGGGCCGCACGCTGCAGACCCAGGGCGAGGCCGCCGTCGCCGAGCTGCGCGCCGCCGCCGCCGCCAATCCGGTCGACGTCGCGCGGGTCGGCGCGGACCTCCGCCGCCTCGACGACATCAGCGCCCAGCTCGCCCGCGTCGGCACCGACGCGACGATCCGCAACCTGCAGGTGCTTTCGGAGCCGGACCGCCGGCTGCTGCTCGAGACGATGGGCCTGCGCGGCAACCCGCAGGCGGCCCCCGGCGCCCCGCCGGCGCCCGCGCCGGGCCGGTAAGCGGGGGGAGGGCGATTGCGCATCGCCCTCGCCTTGCTGATCGCGGCGGCCCAGGCCCCGACCGTCGAGGTCCACACGCCGCCCGGCTCTGGCGAGATCACGCTCGCCTACATCGAGATCGGCGACGGCACCTACATCGACACATTCTCTGAGGAGACGCCGTCCGAGGACGGCACCCTCAGCATCGACCTGGGGCGGCCGATTTTTGCGCATTCGGCCCGCATCGTGCGGCGGTTCGCCGGGCCGCGGCTGCCGCCGGACGTGGTCGTCCACCGCATCTGGCGGCATGCCAGTACCGGGCTGATCGGCCGCAAGCGCTTCCTCGCCTTCCTCGAGCGAACCGACAAAGGCTATTATTTCGTCCAGTGGAGCGTGGCGCCCGACGGCCGCCGCGCCTGCATGCCGGCGGAGGTGGTCGAGCATTACGGGATCACCGGGGGCGTTCAGGCGGCGGAGGGGGAGGTCTGCCTCCCGTTGCGCGACTAGCCCGCGAGCGGCGGCTCAGTCGCCCTGGCGCCGGGCTGCCGCCTTGCGGTCGTTGCTGCGCGCGAGGAGGTAGAGGAAGGGGGCGAGGCCGAGGATGACGCCCATCACCGTGCCCATCGTCCGGCCGATCACCCGCCCCGCGTCGGGGCTCGCCCCGTGCGAAGTGGCGGCGGCGTTGGCGAGATAGACCCAGCCGACCGCAAGGCAGATCTCGATCATGGCGAGCAGGATGAGGGTTCTGGTGGCTCTGGTCATCGCGTGGGTCCCCCCTGGGCGCGGGAACCGTAGCAGAGCCGCGCCGGCCGTGCGAATCGGCCTCGCGTCGCGGCAGGCGTCGGCGACGATCAGCCGCCGCCGGGTGGGATCAGGTGCCGAAGCTCTGGCCGAGGAAGCCGGGGATCGGGCCGTTCCAGCCCTCCTCATCGGCCTCGGCCTGGGATGTGGGGCGGGCGCGGCCGGCGTTGCGGCGGGGACGCTCCTCGCTCGGCTCGGGCGCGCGTTCGCGCTTAGGCTCCGGCGGCGGCGCGTTAGCCTCCTCCTTGCGCTCGGGTCGCGGCGTCCGCTCGCTGCGGTGGGGACGCTCCTCGCTCGGCTCGGGCGCGCGTTCGCGGCTGCGTTCCGGCGGCGGCGCCTTGGCCTCTTCCTTGCGCTCGGGCCGCGGCTTGGGCTCGGCGCGGCGGGGCCGCTCCTCGCGGGCGGTTTCGGCAGGGGCCGAGCGGCCGCGGCCGCCGCGCTCGCGGCTGCGGCGCGGACGCGCTTCGCTCTCCTCGGCCGGGGCATCCGCCTCCGGCTCGACGGGCGCCGCGCCGGCAATGGCGTCGACCGGGCGGATCTTCGCGCCGGTCAGCTTCTCGATCGCGTCGATCGCCTCGGCGTCGGCGCTGGTGGCGAGGGTGATGGCGATGCCGGTCTTGCCCGCCCGGCCGGTGCGGCCGATGCGGTGGATATAATCGTCCGGATGCCACGGCACGTCGTAGTTGAAGACGTGGCTGACGTCCTTGATGTCGAGGCCGCGGGCGGCGACGTCGGAGGCGACGAGGATATTGATGTCGCCGTCCTTGAAGCGGTCGAGCTCGCGGATGCGCTCGGCCTGCTCCATGTCGCCGTGGATCTCGCCGGCGCGCAGGCCCGCGCGCTTCAGGCTCTGCTGGAGCTCGCGCACCGTCGTCTTCCGGTTGCAGAAGACGATGGCGGTGCGCACGTCGTTACCCGACAGGCGGTCGGTCAGCACCTGCTTCTTCTTGCGCGCGTCGACCTTGAGGAGGCGCTGGTCGATCGACGCGTTGGCAGTGGCGGGCCGCGCCACCTGGATCGTCTTGGGGTTCGACAGGAACTTGTCGGCGAGCTTCTTGATCGGTCCCGGCATCGTCGCGGAGAAGAGCAGGGTCTGGCGCTGCGACGGCAGCTTCGAACAGATTTCCTCGATGTCGGGGATGAAGCCCATGTCGAGCATGCGGTCCGCCTCGTCGATGACGAGGAGGTTGCAATCGTTGAGCATGATCTTGCCGCGGCCGAACAGGTCCATCAGCCGGCCCGGCGTCGCGATCAGCACGTCGACGCCCTTGGCGAGCGCCTTCTGCTGGTCGCCCATCGAGACGCCGCCGATGAGCAGGGCCATCGAAAGCTTGTGGTACTTGCCGTATTTCTCGAAATTCTCGGCGACCTGGGCGGCGAGCTCGCGGGTCGGCTCGAGGATCAGCGAGCGCGGCATGCGCGCGCGACTACGGCCCTGGGCGAGGATGTCGATCATCGGCAGCACGAAGCCGGCGGTCTTGCCGGTGCCGGTCTGGGCGATGCCGATGATGTCGCGCATCATCAGGACGGACGGGATCGCCTGGGTCTGGATCGGGGTGGGCTCGGTGTAGCCCGATTCCTCCACTGCGCGGAGCAATTCGTCGGAAAGGCCGAGATCGGCAAAGCTCATAAAAAATCCGGAAAAAACGATGCGGGCCGCCGGGGTGCCGCAACCGCCTGCCGCTTGGGCAAACGAGGCTCGATTGTCAAGGAAAGCCGCGCCTCAGCGGGGTTTCAGGCTGCGGAACTTGTGGATGTCGCACTGCCCGCCGATCCGCGAGCGGATCGCGTCGCGCTCCGCGCAGACCATGCCATCGGGATTGGGCGCGATGTAGAAACCGTAATAATAACCGAGCGCTGGGCAGTCCGCCTCGAAGCGGGCGCGGACCCGGCCGCCGCCCTGGAGGAGGAAATCGACGCTCTGCGGCCCGCTGACCGCCGCTCCGGCGAGCATCTTGGCGGGGACACATTTGGGGCCCTTCTTCTCCTTCCACTCCGCGGAGGCGGCGAGGGCAGGCCCGGCGGGGCCGCGGGTGATGCGCACGACGATCTGCTCGCGGATGATGACGGTTCCGTAACCCGGCGGCGGCGCCTGCGCCGGGCGCGGCGGCGCAGCCCCGCCCGCGGCGAGGAGCAGCAGAACGGCGCCCACCGGCTTCAGCATCCCGTCTTGTCCATGGCCGAGGCATGTCGGGCCGGACCCTTGAACATGCGATTAATCGTCATCCCCGCAATCCTCGCCGCTCCAGCGTAACGCAAAGGCACGTGATCGCAAATAGATGGGCCTCATGCAGCCTTGTGCTTGCGCACCGGGCCCAAGCCCCATAGACGGTGCGGCGACACGAGCGGCCGCGGGGGCGGCGGCTCTCAACCGAATGGAGAGACCTCAGTCATGGCGAGCCAGCCCGCGCCCAACGCGTTGCCGATCTTCTACGGCGGCCTCGAGCCGCTTTCGAGCAACATGCACCCCAATCACCATAACAAGTCGGCCGACCGCGCGCCGTTCCTGTCGAACGCCCACGCCATCCCGATCACGATCGACGAGTTCGTCTCCGCGCAGCGCAATTATCCGATCGTCTTCTCGAGCGGCGAGGGGAACGTGCCGCTCGCGCTGATGGGTCTCAATGACGGCGTCAACGTCTTCGTCGATTCTGACGGCAAGGTGCAGGACGACGTCTACGTCCCGGCCTATGTCCGCCGCTACCCGTACATGCTCGCCCGCCTGCAGCCCGACGCGCAGGAGCTGTCGCTCTGCTTCGACCCGACCAGCGGCCTGGTCGGCGCCTTCGACGAGGGCGAGCCCCTGTTCGACGGCGACAAGCCGAGCGAGACGACCAACAACATCCTGCGCTTCTGCGAGGAGTTCGAGCTCTCCGCCCAGCGCACCGTCAACTTCATGAACGATTTGAAGGAAACCGGTCTGTTGATGGAGGGCGAAGTCTCGATCCAGCCCAATGGCGCCGAGCAGCCCTTCCTCTATCGCGGCTTCCAGATGGTCGACGAGGAGAAGCTGCGGAACCTCTCCGAGGAAGAATCGTCCAAGCTGCAGAAGAACGGGATGCTCGCCTTGATCTACGCCCATTTGTTTTCGGTCCAGCTGATCCGCGACGTGTTCGCGAAGCAGATGATGCAGGGCAAGGGGCCGCAGGTCCCGCAGGCGGGCGCCGCGGCGGCTCCGGCGGGCAACGCCTGATGGCATCGGCGCCGGCGATGACCGGGATGGAGACGGACCGCTACACCAACGTCGCGGTCGCCCTCCACTGGATCATCGCGGCGCTGATCGTCGCTAACCTCTTCCTCGGCTTCTTCCACGAGGATTTCGGCAAGGGCGCGACGCCCGTGCTGATGACGCTGCACAAGTCGATTGGCTTCACCGTGCTGGCGCTGAGCCTCGCCCGCCTGGCGTGGCGGCTCACCCACCGTCCGCCCCGCGCCGACGCGGTGCTGAAGCGGTGGGAGGCGACCCTCGCGGCGCTCACCCAATGGCTGTTCTACGGCCTGATGATCGCGCTGCCCGTCACCGGCTGGATCCTGAGCTCCGGCAACGGCCGCGCGACGAACTGGTTCTGGCTGTTCAAGATCCCTCCGCTCGGCGTCAGCAAGGCGACGGGCCGGGAGTTCGCGGAATATCATGAATATCTCGGCTGGACGATGCTGGCCCTGCTGCTCCTCCACATCGCTGGCGCATTGACCCACCAGCTCCAGGGGCACCGCCAGGTGCTCGGGCGCATGGTGCCGCGGATGCTGCGCTAGGAGGGCGCAGGCCCCCCCTCGAATTCATCTCTAAAGCGCTTTTGTTCGGGCCGCTGTGGCGGATGACGGCGCCTGCGCGGGGCTTCGAAAAATCCGCCACCGCCTTGAAACCAAAGGGCCTTTTCCTACATTGGTACTGACGCGCCGTCGTTTCTCCCCCTTTACGGCGGTGCGTCGCGTCCCTCGGGACGCTTCCTCCCTGAACTGGGCCACCTCGCTTCTTGCGAGGTGGCTTTTTTGTTGCCTGCAACGCCCCAAGGGCGGGCGCGCCGGCTATTCCGCGGCGATGGCGTCCGGCGGCGCCAGCGCGCGGGCGGCGAGGGCGGCGGCGACGTCGGCGATGAGCGCCGCGACGCGGTCGAACCCGGGGCCGGGCTCCTTCAAGTCCGGGCCGAGGTAGAGCGAGCGGTCGATCTCGATCTGGAGGGCGTGGAGGCCCTCGGCGGGGCGGCCGTGGACCGCGGTGATGTGGCCGCCGGCATAGGGGCTGTTGCGGCCGACCCGGTAGCCCGCTTGCCGCACCGCTGCCTCGGCCGCATCGGCGAGGGCAGGGGCGATGCTGGTGCCGTAGCGGTCGCCGAGCACCACCGGCGGCTCCCCGCCCTCCGCGCGCCGCGGCGGCATCGAATGGCAATCGAGCAGGACGGCGATCCCGAACCGCGCCCGAGCCGCCTCCAGCGCCGCCTCCAGCGCGGCGTGATAGGGGCGGTGGACCCGCTCGATCCGCCGCGCCAGCTCGTCCGCGCCGAGCCGCTGGCGCCAGATCGCGCCGGCGCCGGCCAGGCGGGCGGGGACGAGGCCGAGACCGCCGCGGGTGCGGGCCGTGTCGGCGAGCGGGCTCGGCCGAGGCCGCGGCACCACCATCGCCGGATCGACTTCGCGCTCGTCGCGGTTGAGGTCGATCTCGGCGCGCGGCACGTCGGCGATGAAGGCGGGGGCGCCCGCCGCGACGGCGCGCCACACCAGACGGTCGACCAGCCGGTCCTCGAGCGCCTCGAGCTTGGGTCGCGGCAGCCGCGACGCGTTGAGCAAGGCGTCCGAATAGTCGCGCCCGGCATGGGGCACGGAGAGGACCACCGGCGTGGCCGGGCTCTCGGGGCCGAGGCGGCGGAAGGGGGTCGCGGCTGGGGTGAATATGGTCATTCGCATTTCGAGACTAAGCAGTCCGGATTTGGCACGCAACGCCGATGGCTGGGGATAAGCTCCGCCCGGCGCTGGAAAAGGCGCCGCGCATGCGTCATATCGGTGCCGGAAGCCGCCTCAAGCGCATCGGGCGCCTGCGGCTTTGGGAGCGGCCATGACGAGGATCCTGCTGGCGGAAGACGACGAGTCGATGCGGGTCTATCTCGCGCGCTCGCTCGAGCGTTCCGGCTATCACGTCACCGCCGTCGACCGCGGCACCGCCGCGCTGCCGCTCATCGAGGCGGAGCATTTCGACCTGCTCCTGACCGACATCGTCATGCCCGAGATGGACGGCATCGAGCTCGCCCAGAAGGCGGCGGGGATCGCGCCGGGCATGCGGGTGATGTTCATCACCGGCTTTGCCGCCGTGGCGCTCAAGGCAGGCCGCGACGCGCCGTCGGCGAAGGTGCTCTCGAAGCCCTTTCACCTGCGCGAGCTGGTGCTCGAGGTCGACCGCATCTTCCAGTCCGAAGACCAGCACGGGCGCCTGTAGCCGCCGCGTTTTACGGAGCGAAGCCGGTTGCGCCGCCGCCTGGGGCCCGCTACATGGCCGCTCGGTTCCGGCGAAGCAGCGCTTCGGCCGGACCTCGGTGGGCGTGTAGCTCAGTGGTAGAGCACTGTGTTGACATCGCAGGGGTCGCAAGTTCAATCCTTGCCACGCCCACCATTTTCCGTTTTTCCGAACGCCTTGTACCGCAGGTGCCGCGCTTGCGTGTGTTGGGGCACGCAACCTCTCGACCGCACGCTCGTTGGCTTGGCTCCAGACCTGTTCCGCGTAAGGAGTTCGAGCCGTGCTTAAGAAAGCCGCTGCCATCGCCGTCACCGCGTCGCTGCTCGCGACGCTGCCCGCCTGCAACACGGTGCGGGGCGCCGGGCGCGACATCGAATCGGTGGCCGACGCCGCCACGCCGGGCTGCCCGACCAAGGTCGTGTGGCGTCACGGACATCGCGTCCGCGTCTGCCGCTGATCCGGAGGTAGAAAGGGCGCCGCGCGGCGGCGTCCCGCCAAGCCGGGGTACTCGACGCGTCAGGTGATCGAGCCGACCTTCTCGCCGGCGTGCCAGACGTCGCAGACGGGGCAATCGGGATCGCCCTCGGCGCGCTGCACCGCCTCGTGGTCGTTGCTCGCCAAGATGTCCTTGCGTTTCACGACATGGCCTTCAGGCTTGGCCAGCTTGTTGACCCGGTAGTGCTTCATTCCCGTCTCCCGCTGGCACGGAAATAGCCGCAGCGCGGGAAGGCGCGCAAGCACGTGGATTAAATTTCACCTGGGCAGGATGGGGTCCCCCGCCGCGTCGCGCCGCAGCGGGCCGCTCGCCAGGACCAGAGCCTTGGCCAGGCGGGCGTAGAGGTGCGGAAAGAGGACGCCGCCGCGCGAGCTTTCCCAACGTACGGCCTCGCCCGCGGCATCCAGGTCGACTGCCGCGAGGAACAGGTCCTCCCGCCCCGCGAAATGCGCGTCGAGCGTTCCCGCCACCTGTTCGGCGGTGGAGAGGTGGATGTAGCCGTCGGCGATGTCGATCGGCGCGCCTTGGAAGCGGTCCGCGTCCAGCGCCCGCATCTGCTCCTCGGTCAGGATCTTGTAGGCGACGCGCTCCGGCACCGGCGGCTCTCCAAGAAAAAGGGGGCCGGCGATGACCGCCGGCGCCCTGTCCTTACCAGATGCGGACCCGGTCCTCGGGCGCGACATATTGCCGGTCGCCCGGCTTCACGCCCCAGGCTTCGTACCAGAGGTCCATGTTGCGGAGCGGCGCCACCGCGCGCACCTGGCCCGGCGAATGGGGATCGCTGACCAGCTGCTGGCGCAGCGCCTCGGGCTTCTGCAGCGTCCGCCACACCTGGCCCCAGCCGAGGAACACGCGCTGGTCGCCGGTGAAGCCGCCGATCACCGGCGCCGGCTTGCCGCCCAGCGACGCGTGATAGGCGTCCATGGCGATGTGGATGCCGCCGAGATCGCCGATATTCTCGCCCATCGAGGCCTTGCCGTTGATGTGCATTCCCGGCAGTTCGGCGAACTGATAGGCTTCGAACTGGGCGCCCAGCTTCGCCGCCTGGACGTCGAACTTCTGGCCGTCCTCCTTGGTCCACCAGTCGCGCAGCCGGCCCTCGCCGTCGGACTTGCGGCCCTGGTCGTCGAAGCCGTGGCTGATTTCGTGGCCGATGACGCCGCCGATGCCGCCATAATTGATCGCCGGGTCCGCCTTCGGATCGAAGAAGGGCGGCTGGAGGATGGCGGCGGGGAAGACGATCTCGTTCTTGACGCTGTTATAGTAAGCGTTGACCGTCTGCGGGGTCATGCCCCACTCGGCCTTGTCGACCGGATTGCCCATGCGGTTGCGGCGGTAATTCCACTCGAAGCGGGAGGCGCGCTCGGCATTGCCGACGAGGTCGCCCGGCACCGCCTCGAACGCGCCATAGTCGCGCCACTTGTCGGGATAGCCGATCTTGACGTTGAAGTGGCTGAGCTTGGCCAGCGCTTCCTGCTTCGTCTCAGGCCCCATCCAGGCGAGGTTGCGGATGCGTCCCGCGAGCGCGGTCCGGAGGTTGCCGACCAGCGCATCCATCTTCGCCTTCGATTCGGGGGGGAAATAGGTGGCGACATAGTCGCGGCCGATGCCCTCGCCGATCGCGTTCTCGGCGAAGGAGACGCCGCGCTTCCAGCGGGGCTGCTGCTCGGCCTGGCCGTTCATGAACCTGTTGCGGAAGGCGAAGCGCGCGTCGACGAAGCGCTTGGAGAGCATCGGTGCGAGCTCGTCGCTCATCCGGAACGCTTCCCACGCCTTGAGCGTGTCTACGTCGGTGTCCGCGAACACGGCGGCAATCTTCGGGAAGGCGGTGTTCTGGGAGATGATCGCGCGCTCGGCCTTGCCGATTCCAGCCGACTGCCACCAGGTCGCCCAGGGGAAGCCCGGCGCCTTTTCCTGCAGCTCCCGCAGCGTCATGATGTTGTAGGTCTTGTCCCGGTCGCGGTTCTGCGCGCGGCTCCAATGCGCCTCGGCGAGCCGCGTCTCGAGCGCGACGACGTTGGCCGCGGCCTTGTCGGCGTCGGGCCAGTTCGCCATGCCCAGCATCTGCGCGACATAGGCGCGATAGCGCTCGACCTGCGGCTTGAACTTGGGGTCGAGATACTGGTCGCGGTCGCCCAGGCCGAGGCCGCCCTGGCGCAGGTAGAGCGAATAGATGTCCGGCTGCTTGGCGTCGTCCGAGACGCCAGGGCCGAAGAAGCTGCCGCCGAAGCCGCCGACCGACTGTCCCATGATGCGGGCGATGTCGTCGCGCGAGCGCGCCGCCTGGATCGGCGCCAGGCGCTGGAGGAGCGGCGCCGCGTCGGCGCGCTCGATCGCGCCCTCGTCCATGAAGTTGCGATAGAGGATCGCGGCCTTGGCGCGGTCGGGGTGGGCCTTGTCGGCGGGGCTGTAGCCTTCGAGTAGCTTCCTGATCCGCGCCTCGGAAATGTCGCGCAGGATGGCGAACCCGCCCCAGGAGGTGCGGTCGGCGGGGATGGTGGTGTGCGCCGCCCAGGTACCGTTGACGAAGCGGAACCAGTCGTCGCCCGGCTTCACATTGCGGTCCATGCCGGCGACGTCGAAGCCCCAGGTGCCGTAATGGACCTCTTTCGTGGGATCGATATTCGCTTCCGTCGCCTTCCCGCCTTGCTGGGCCGGGGCGATCAACGACTGGATGGTGCAATCCTCGTTGAGGCACTCGTGCGGCTCGTGGGCGAGGGCAGGGCCCGCGGCGGCGAGCGCGAAGACCGAGGCGGCGAAGGCAAGGCTCTTGTTCACGAGGCTCTCTCTCCAACTATCTGAAAATATGGCGCTTCTTCCGCTACGGCGGCGCCGGTCGGCGGCATAGCGCGCGCCGCGGCTTGATGCAAATCAGATGTGGCTGCCGGGGACCCTCAAGCCGCGATCGGGAAATACGCCTTCAGCCGCTCCAGCGTCTCGTCGACGCTGCGGTGATGGACGAAGACGCCGCCCATCTCCTCCCACAGATGCGCGTGGCGGAGCATGTCGTCGACGAGGACGTCGCCCGGCTTGCCATGGTCGCGCTTGTTGCGGGCCAGCGTGGTGACGATGCGGGTGCCGGGGAAATGCTGCGCCGCCCACCTGACCTTCTGGTCCGCCGCCCAATTGCCGCCGGGGAGCCCCGTGAGGATGACGGGATCGAGGTGCCGCACCGCCTCGAACAGCCGCGTCGCGTCCGGCAGCAGCGGCAGGCTGAAATAGAAATCCGGCGCCGTGGCGAGCTTCGCCCAGAACCGTCCGGCGCCGTAGCGTTTCTCGAAGGCGCGCGGCGGCAGGCCGAGGATGGCGGTTGCGCCCTTTTCGAAATCGGCGAGGACGCCGTCGCAGTCCAGGTAAAGCTGGCGTTCCACTTAGCGCAGGCGCGCGGGGCGCAGCTTCACCGGCATCGGCAGGTCGATTGGCGTCCAGCCATGGTCGCGGATGACATCGTTCGACTCCTTCGCCTCGCGCCCTTCGCCGAGAGACCAGGTGATATGGTAGGTGCTTCCGTCCGGCCGGTCCACGCCGCCGCCGATCGCCACCACCAGCGCCTCCACGCCGGCGCCGTCGTCGGCCCGCCCGACGATTTCTCCCAAGTTCTCCACCGGCAGCGCCGCGCCTGACGACGCCTTGGAGCGCAGGGTGACATGGTCGGCGATCACCTTTTCGTAGGCCGGCGGGAATTGCTGGAGCAGCTCCTTCCTTTGCCCCCGCTCGAGGGTCCAGCCGATGGTCTCCTCGCCTTGCCCCGCCGCGTCGTGGGCCTGCCGTGCCGAAAGCGCCATGTTCCTCTGAACCGGCCTTTCCCGGAGCGGGTTCCGTCGGCGCGCGTTGGAAGCGGCAGAAGGAGAAGAACAATGGGCCGCGAGCAGCAGGACCTACCCTCGGACGACGAGGAGATCGAGCGGGAAGCGCAGGAGAATCGGGACAAGCTCGACGACATCCCGCCGCCCGGCACCGATCCCTTGCACGAAGGGCCGTAGCCGAGGATCGGCTCAGCAGCGGCCAGCGCGCTTCAGGAGCGCTTCGGGGGGCGCGGCGGGATCGGCTACGTCCTGTGCCCTCGTCAGGTCCAAGCCGAGCATCCTTTGCTGGGCCGACACCACCGGCATCGCCTTGCTGAACGCCCAGCCCTGACCGTAGGCGACGCCGAGGCCGAGCAGCACGTCGCGCTCCGCCTCCCGCTCGATCCCCTCGGCGACGATCGTGCTGCCGATCTCGGAGGCGAAGCGGACCAGTGCCACCGCCAGCGCCCGCTTGGCGGGGTCACCGTCGATGCCGCGGGTCAGGCTCATGTCGAGCTTCAATATGTCGGGCGCAAACGCGATGATCGTCTGCAGGCCGGCATAACCCGCCCCAACATCGTCGATCGCGATGCGGGCATGGTCGCGCAGTGGCGCCAGCGCCCGCCGCAGCGCGTCATGGTCCGCCACCCGGGCATGCTCGGTGATCTCGATCACCAGCCGGTCCCGGCGATGCGACTTCACCAGCGCCTCGAGCTGCCCGGAAAGCAACGTCGCCGGCGAGACGTTGACCGACAGATACTGGCCCTTGGGGACGAACGGCAGGGCCGCCAGCGCCCGCTCCGCCGCCGCCAGTTCCAGCGCCACGCCGAGACCGACGTCGAACGCCTCCTCGAACCACAGGTTCGGCGGCCGGTCGCGCCAGTCCGGAAAGCGCGCGAGCGCCTCGGCGCCCACCGTCGCGCCGGCGTCGAGCCGGTGGATCGGCTGCAGGTGGATGGTCGGCTCGCCGCCGGTGATCGCCGTGCGGGTCCGCGCGACGATCGCCGCGCGCCGCCGCGCCTCGTCCTCGCCGAGCGCGATCTGCGCCGCGGCGAGGTCGGCGAAGGCGCGCACCGTGGCGAGGTCGCGTTCGGTCAGCGAGCGGTCCGGGCTGCGGCTGAGGCAGCAGAAGCTGCCGTAGACGCTGCCGTCGGCGAGGCGGAGCGGCACGCTGATATGTGCCCCCACGGGAAGCGCGGCGCTGATCGGCAGCGTCTGCGCGAAGGGAAAGTCGGCCGCGTCGTGGATGAGCTCGGGAAGCCGGCCGTTGAGAATGTGCCAGCAATAGGATTGATCGACCGGCTCACGATCGCCGGGCGCGCTCGGCAGGGGGATGTCGGCGCTGAGATGCGTGAACTCGCGCTCGTCGCCGACATACCGGGATGCAAAGGCGATCTCCATGCCGAGATGCTGCCGCACCGCATCTAGGATCGCGCCGACCGCCGAATGCCCGCCGCCGCGGCCCGCCTCCGCCCCCGCCGCCAGGAAATTCCCCAATCCGCTCATCGTCATCGCCCGTGTCTTGCTTCGGCGGCTGCTATGGCAGCGACGGGTAAGGGAAGCGTGAACATGGCCTTGGGGAAAGCGCCGACCCGCGAGGGCCCTTGAACGTTCCCGCGGGAGCGCCGATGTTCGCTCTATCCAATCTCTCAACAGGACGCGTCCCCCCATGCCCGATCACGCAGACATCATCGCCGGCCTCGTTCCCATCGTCATCGAGCAGTCGAACCGGGGCGAGCGCAGCTTCGACATCTATTCGCGGCTGCTGCGGGAGCGGATCGTCTTCGTCACCGGCGGCGTCGAGGACCATATGGCGACGCTGATCACGGCGCAGCTTCTGTACCTGGAGAGTGAGAATCCGAAGAAGGACATCTTCATGTACATCAACTCGCCGGGCGGGGTCGTCACGGCGGGCATGGCGATCCATGACACGATGCAGTACATCCGCCCCCGCGTCGGCACCGTCTGCATCGGCCAGGCGGCGAGCATGGGCGCCTTCCTCCTTTGCGCCGGCGAGCCGGGCATGCGCGTCGCGCTCACCAACGCCCGCATCATGATCCACCAGCCTTCGGGCGGCGCCCAGGGCATGGCCTCCGACATCGAGATCCAGGCCAAGGAGATCCTCCGCATCCGGCACCGGATGAACGAGCTGATGGCCAAGTATACGGGCCAGCCGATCGAGGAGATCGAAAAGGCCGTCGAGCGCGACCGCTTCTTCGGTGCCAACGAAGCCAAGGAATTCGGCCTGGTCGATGCGGTGTTCGACAAGAGGCCGATCCCTGGGGATGAAGACAGCACGCAGCAGGCCAAAGCGGCGTAGGCTGAGGCCGCCGAACGCGGCGACGCCGGCGCGAGCCGCGCCGCCGGAGCTGCGTGAAGAGACGGCCAAAGCCGGCCGGCGGGTCGCTCGGCGGACCCGTCCGACGTCATGGGGTTTAGCCCCATGACGGCCCTCACCGCCTTTGCTAATTCCTCTCCATGCAGGGGAGAGGGACGGGCGCGAAGCGCCAGGGTGAGGGATTACAGCCGCGCCGAAGGAGCCGCTGAATGCCCCCCTCGCCAATCTCCACGATCGGCCACTCCACCGGCACGATTGACCGATTGGCCGTCCTGCTCTGCGTCGGCGGCGTCGATCAGGTGATGACATCCGCTTGCCGATTACCTGATGGCAGTGGGGCGTGAGGTCTTTCACCTGATGGGCGAGGCCGGGGCGGACGCAGCGAAGCTGACGCCGGCGGCTGTCGCAACGCGGGAGGGACTCGCTTCCCTGCGGGAGAGCTGACCTGAGCCTTCCCGGGCCCAGCTCTAACTTTTCCCAATCTCCCGCCAGCTCGTCTCGCTGACCTCGACCCCGAATTTTTTCGCCGCCGCCTTGATCCGCTCCCACGCCGCGTCCCGTTCGTCGTCGCTCACGCCCGTCACCTGATTGAAGCGCGCGATGGCGTTGCGGACGTGGCTGGCATTCTCCAGCGGCTCCTTGCGCTCCTTGGGGAAAGCAAAGGCGCCGTCGCCGAGCTTGTCGCGCTGCTTGGTGCTGAGCTTGGTCATGACGGTCCCCTTTTCGATCTGATCGACGGGGTAACGCTCGGATCATCGTCGCGGTCCGTAGGTGCGCGTCACTCCCGCAGTCACCGTTTTGCCCGCCGTTGCGGATGCAACCTTTGCGGCCCCGTCCCCCCCACCGTGCTATCGTCGCGATGACCGCCCTCCGGCCGGTACATGGAGGGTTAGCCGATGACTAGGAGGAAGTGGGCATTGGCCGCCGCGGCGGCTGTTTCGTTGGTCGGAGTTTCCGCGGCGGAGGCGAAGACGGTGCAATTCTCCGGGTGCACGGCGCGCGGCGTCGAGGGCGGCTGCCTTGTCGTTCGCGACGGCGCCCGTGTCTACGACATCACCCCAGCGCGTCCGCGCCCAGCGGTCGACCGGGCGATCGCCGGGACGGGTACGCCGTTTACCGGGCCCAGCACCTGCATGCAGGGGACCCGGCTGACGCACATCAGCTGGCATTACACAAAGATGCTTTGCCCGATGAAAAAGCGCGAGCGAGGCTGAAGTCCTTCGTTACGGGCGCGGCGGCGCGAAGGCCCGAACCTTCCGCCGCTTCGCATGCGTGTCCATAACGGCCCGGCACCAGGCGTCCGGTCCGAACACCCGCTCTCGGACTTGTCGCGCTGAGCTTAGTTATGGAAAGTCCTGGTCCGAGGAGAAACGCGTCACACGTCGTCGGGGTTCGCTGCGACCGATCCCTGCCGCCGGAAGAGAGCAGGATGCGCTGATCAGCCCTCGCCGCCGAACACGCGCGCGAAGATCGTGTCGACATGGCGGAGGTGGTAGGCGAGGTCGAAGCTTTCCTCGAGCTGGTCCGGCGGGACAAGCGCCGTCACCTCCGGGTCTGCCTTGAGCAGGTCGAGGAGGGAGAGGCGGCCGTCCGATTCCCAGACCTTCATCGCGCTGCGCTGGACGAGGCGGTAGGAATCCTCGCGGCTGGCGCCGGCCTGGGTCAAAGCGAGGAGGACTCGCTGCGAGTGGACGAGGCCGCCCATGCGGTCGAGATTGGCCTGCATCCGCTCCGGATAGACGAGGAGCTTGTCCATCAATCCGGTGAGGCGGGCGAGGGCGAAGTCGAGGGTGATGGTGGCGTCCGGGCCGACATAGCGCTCGACGGACGAGTGGCTGATGTCGCGCTCGTGCCACAAAGCGACATTCTCCAGCGCCGGCGTCACATAGGCGCGGACCATTCGGGCGAGGCCGGTGAGGTTCTCGCTCAGCACCGGGTTGCGCTTGTGCGGCATCGCCGAGGAGCCCTTCTGCCCGGGCGAGAAATACTCCTCCGCCTCCAGGACTTCGGTACGCTGCAGGTGGCGGATCTCGGTCGCGAGCCGCTCGACCGAGGCGGCGACGACGCCCAAGGTGGCGAAGAACATGGCGTGCCGGTCGCGCGGGATGATCTGGGTCGAAATCGGCTCGATCGCGAGGCCCATCTTGGCGGCGACATGCGCTTCGACCCGCGGGTCGATGTTGGCGAAGGTGCCGACGGCGCCGGAGATTGCAGCCGTGGCGACCTCCTCCCGCGCCGCAACGAGCCGGGCGCGGTTGCGGGCGAATTCAGCATGATAGGTGGCAAGCTTCAGGCCGAAGGTGACCGGCTCGGCGTGGATGCCGTGGCTGCGGCCGATGGTTGGCGTCTGCTTGTGTTCGTAGGCGCGGCGCCTGAGCACGGCGAGGAGGCCGTCCAGGTCGGCGATGAGCAGGTCGGCGGCGCGGGCGAGCTGGACGGCGAGGCAGGTGTCGAGCACGTCCGAGCTGGTCATCCCCTGGTGGAGGAAGCGCGCCTCCGGCCCGGTCCGCTCCGCGACGTGGGTCAGAAAGGCGATGACGTCGTGCTTCGTCTCCGCCTCGATGGCGTCGATGCGGTCGATGTCGAACGGCGGCGAGTTGCGGTCGGCGGACCAGACGGTCTCCGCTGCCTCCTTGGGCACGATGCCGAGCTCGGCCATGGCGTCGAGCGCGTGGGCCTCGATCTCGAACCAGATGCGGAAGCGCGACTCCGGCGTCCAGAGGGCGGCCATTTCCGGGCGGGAATAGCGGGGGATCATCGGCGGCCTTTCGCGGGGGGATTGCCGGCGGGGCGATAGCTCAGTCGAGCGCCCAGCGGTAGCGGCCGGTGATCGGCCAGGCGAGGAGCGCGTCCTCCTCGCGGGTGCCGGCGCCGATATTGTGGATGATCTGCCACCCGGCCCGTCCGCGCCGGTCCGAGACGAGGCCGATATGGGTGCCGGTGCCGCCGACCAGCGAGGTGAAGATGTCGCCGGGGCGCCAGCCGGAAGCATCGGCCGGAACGGGAAGGGCGGCGCCGTGGCGGCGGAGCCAGGTCCTGAGGTTCGGGACCCGGCGGTGGTCGATATTGCGGTCCGGTCCCTTCAGGCCCCAGCCGTGCGGGTAAGCGGCGAAGGCGGCGCGCATGTCGGCGTTGACCAGCGCCTGGAGGTCGAGCCCCAAGGCGTCGCGATAGGCGCGGACGACGACGTCGGTGCAGGTGCCGCGGCCGCGCGGCACGTCGCCGCCGGGAAAGGCGATCACGGTGTAGGCGGGGTCGTAGCGGGTGGTGATTCCGATCTGGGCGCGGGCGGCGGCGATCAGCCGTCCCGTCTTGCCGGTCGATCCGGGTGCCGGGCGCGAGTCGCTGCGGCCGCAGCAGGCGAGGCCGAGGCTCGCGCCGGCGCCGAGGAGGAGGCTTCTGCGGTCGAGGGAAGACATGGTGCGAGCGTAACACGCCGCGGCGGTTCCTTCACCTCCGTTATGCCGCCCGCCGCCGCCGGCTAACCTGCATTGGGATGCCGCAGGCGCATCGCCCTTCCGGCGCGACGAAGGACAGGAACGGGCCCTCCCGACGCTTCGTTGTCAGCTTATCGCCGCGCGCCTTTTCAGGATGCGGCCGTGGAACAGAACCCAAGGAGAGACACGATGTTGAAGTCCCTGATGCTCGGCGCCGCGATGATGATCGCCGCTCCGGCCCTCGCGCAGACCAGCGGCACATCGAACGCCGACATGAACAAGCCCGGCAGCAGCATGTCGAACACCACCGGCAGCAGCACCTCGATGGGCCAGACGATGGGCCAGAGCGGCACCGGCACATCCTCGACCACCGCGGGCTCTAGCGCCGACAGCGGCTGGGGCACGACCGGATCGACCAGCAGCACCGCCTCGTCGATGGGCGCGGGGACCAGCGCCAACGGCACCGCCACCTGGAACAGCGGCAGCGCCGGCTATACGGGTCAGGGCGGCCCGGCGATGGGCAATGAAGGCGGCCGGTCCTACCCGGCCTGCTCGCGCACCGTCCGCGACAATTGCATGCAGCGCGGCGGCCGGAGCCACGCCCGCCGCGGCCGCTAAGGCCTCTGGAGGGGGGCGGCCCTGGCGGCTGCCCCCGTTCAGCCTTGCCAGATGAGGACGCGGTCGCCGATGTGGGCGGAGGCGAACAGCTTCGCCGCGAAGGGCATGGGCAGGCCGATGCAGCCGTGGGTGGCGAGGTCGTCGGCCATGGCGGAGCCGTGGATCGAGACGCCGTCATTGGTCAGCCGCAGCGTGTAGGGCATCGGCGCGTTGCCATAGGTCCGCGACACGTGATGCGCGTCCTTCATCAGCACGTTGAAGGCGCCGATCGGCGTCGGCTTGTCGTCGGCGCCGTAGATGAGGCTCGAGCGGCCGACCTCAATGCCGCCCCGATAGGCCGAGAGCATGCGGCCGCGGATGTTGACGACAATGACCGTCGGTCCCGCCGGCACGCCGTCGTCGTTCCAGACGAAGCGGCCGGTCTCCAGCCAGCCGGGGACGGGAAGCTCGCGCACCACGTGCACGTCGGCAACGGTCGTCGGCCCGGCGACGGCGACGGGCTGCGGAGCAGGAATGAGGGCTTCGTCGCGCTCCGGAGTGGCGCTCGGGCCGACGGCAGGGGCAGGGGAGGGTGTGCGCGCCTGCTGCGCCTCGGCCGGCACCGGCGCCGGCGCGGTCTGCAGCAGCATCGCGAACAAAGCGGCGTAGAAGAACGGCTTGCGGCCCATGGTCCCTGTCCCAGAATGAGCGCCCGGAAGGGACGCTGCAGCGCGACAACGCCGCTCTCGCCCTCTGGATCAGCCCGCGCAAGCGGCGTGTTTCACCAGTCCCGGAGCGGGACGGGAAGGGGGCAAGGCTGAACGGTGGCGGCCGGGGCGCGGCGCGGTTGCCACGGCGCCGCTTTCGTGACACCTTCGATGCCGATGGGGGACACAGCCGACCGCCGGATGGGCTTGTGGATGACAAGCGCGCTCGTCGTCGGCACGATGATCGGCTCGGGAATCTTCATGCTCCCGGTCAGCCTCGCGCCGCTTGGCGCCAATGCGATACCCGCCTGGCTGCTGAGCAGCGCCGGCGCCTTGTGCATCGCCTTCGCGCTCGCCCGCCTGTCGCGCCTCGGCGGGGACGGCATCCAGGCGAACATAGAGCGCGAGCTGGGCCGCGCGCCCGCCTATCTCGCCGCCTGGGCCTTCTGGGTCTCCAATTGGGTGGCGCAGGCCGCGATCGCCATCGCCGGCGCCTCGGCTTTGTCCTGGGTGAACCCCTCTTATTCGGGCCCCGGGTTCGTCATCCCGGTGGCCATCGGGAGCGTCGTCCTGCTCACCGGCGTCAACGCCATGGGCGCGCGGGCGTCCGGTGGCATGTCGATCCTGACGGTAGCGATCAAGCTGGTGCCACTCGTCGGGGTCGGGCTGATCCTTGCCCTGCAGGGTGGCGCGGGAAAGCCGTTCCAGCCGCTCGCGCCGGCGCCGTTCAACGTCGCCAACCTCGGCAGCGCGGTGGCGCTGACTTTCTTCGCCCTCACCGGGTTCGAGAACGCGACGACGCCGGTCGGTAAGGTGCGCGATCCGGAGCGGACGATCCCGCGCGCGATCCTGTGGGGGACCTTGTTCGTCGCGCTCCTCTACCTGGTCGCCAGCACCAGCATCCAGCTGCTCCTGCCGGCAAAGCTGGTCGCAGCGTCGCCGGCGCCGTTCGCGGATGCGATTTCGCTGCAATGGGGCGGCGGCATCGCTTCAATTGCCGCGCTCGCCATCGCCGTCGCCGCCTTCGGCAGCCTCAACGGCGTCATCCTCGCGACCGGCGAGCTCGGCTACGCAATGGGCCTGCGGCGCGACCTACCGGCGTTCATGACGTGGACGCGGGGCGCCGGCACGCCAATAGGGTCGCAGCTGGTGGCAGCGGTCCTCAGCATCCTGCTGATCCTCGCCAACAGCAGCCGGGCGAGCGAGACTTTGTTCAGCTTCATCATCCTGCTGTCGACCGCGGCGGTGCTGGTGGTCTACCTCGCCGGGGTCCTGTCGGCGTGGCGGCTCAGCAGGTCGGTGGGATCGCGCGCCGCCCTCGTCGTCGCCTTCCTCTTCATCCTGTTCGCGATCTACGGCTCGGGCCTCGAGGCGGACTTGTGGTGCCTAGTCCTGCTGGTGATCGGCGTCGCGGTGCGCTGGGCGATGCACAGGGTATCCAGGTCCGCGCCGGACGTCGCCCTCGCGCCGTCCTAGAGCAGCCCCATCGAGCGCATCGAGCATTCGCCGCGGGCGCCGATGATGACATGGTCGTGGACCGAGATGTGCAGCGGCCGCGCCGCGTCGGCGATCTCACGGGTGAGCTTGATGTCCTGGGCGCTCGGCTGCGGGTCGCCGCTGGGGTGGTTGTGGACGAGGATCATCGCGGTGGCGCCGTGGTCCAAGGCGCGGCGGATCACTTCGCGCACATAGACCGCCGCTTCGTCGACCGAACCTTCGGAGAGCGGCTCGTTGCGGATCAGCATGTTCTTCGAATTGAGGTAGAGGACCCGCACCCGCTCGACCGCAAGATAGGCCATGTCGGCGCGCAGATAGTCGATCACCGCCTGCCAGCTCCCCAGCACCGGGTTTCCCGAGAATCGCGATTCGAGCAGCCGAAGCGCCGACGCGTGGGCGATCTTGAGCGCGGCG
>NZ_DASWQI010000082.1:0-77891 GCF_036403745.1 Allosphingosinicella sp. | reverse complement strand
TGCTCGCCGACGAAAACGCCGTCGGCGAATTTGCTGCCCATCGCGGGCGCCGAGAAGGATACGCCGAGCGCCGCGACGTGCGATCCCAGGCTGTAGTCGGGACGAGTGGCGGAGGCGACGAGCTGCGGATCCTGCGGCTGTACCCGCGTGTCGATGTTCTGGCCCCAGTAGCTGTAGGGCCAGCCATAGAAAGCGCCGTCCTTGATCGAGGTCAGATAATCCGGGACGAGGTCGGGGCCGAGTTCATCGCGTTCGTTGGCGACGGCCCACAGCTGGCCGGTGCCGGGCTGGATCGCCAGCGCGGTCGGATTGCGCGTGCCGGTGGCGTAGGGCCGGTGCGCGCCGGTCTGCGCGTCTACCTGCCAGATCCTGGCGCGCTCGACCTCAGCCAGCATGCCCCGCTCGGTGATGTTGCTGTTGGAGCCGATGCCGACATAAAGGAAGCGCCCGTCCGGGCTCGCCGCCAACGACTTGGTCCAATGGTGGTTGATCCGCGCCGGCAGGTCCGTGACCGTCACGGGTGGCCCGCTCGCCTTGGTCTGGCCCGGCGTGTAGGCGAAGCGCACCAGCGCGTCCTGGTTGGCGACGTAGAGATTGCCGCCGACGAGGGCGAGGCCGTAGGGCGCGTTCAGATGGTCGGCGAAGACCGTGCGACCTTCGTAAACGCCGTCGCCGTTCGCGTCGCGCAGCAGGGTGAGGCGGTTGCCGCTCTTGGCGTCGCTCGTCCCCTTCGCCTTGATGAAGCCGGCGATGAAGTCCTTGGGCCGCAGCGCCGGCTCGCCGCCGCCGCGCCCCTCCGCCACCAGGATGTCGCCGTTGGGCAGAACCAGCGTCTGGCGGGCGATGCCGAAGCCCGTGGCGATGGCCGTAATCGTATAGCCTTCGGGCACGGTCGGCCGCTGGTTGCCCCAGGAGGCGGGGTTGGCGATCTTCATGCTCGGCACCAGCGCGTGCTGCTGGCCCGGCAGCTGCGGATCGCCGCCGTACTGCATCGGATCGGCACCGCCGCCGCCGCCGCCGCAGCCTGTCGCGAGGGCCGCTAGGGTGGGTATCAGGAACAGCCGCTTCATTTCGCCTCTCCCGCGCGCAGGCTCGCCAACCCGATCATCGCGGCGAGGAGGATGACGAGGGTCACGATCGCCGACAGGATCGGCGCTGCCGGCATGATCCCCCAGGCATCGCGGGCGTGGACGAACGAGTCGACCAAGCCGAGCACGAACGCCGCAAGCAGCAGCAGGAAGCACCAGAGCGGCCATCCCGCCCTGAAACGGACGCGGATCGCCGCGATGAACGCCCACAGCAGAGCGAAGCCGGTGAACACCATCGCGCCGGCGATCAGCCAGGCGGCGAAATTGCTCCACTGCATCTCCGCGCTATTCCCATAGGCGAGGTCGCTGAGCAGCCCGCCCAAGAACAAGGGCACGGCGCCGGCCAACAGGGCCGCATGCAGGGGGTGGATCGCTCTTGTAAATAGGCGGTCGTCGCTCGCGGCCACGTCGGTCGTCCTCGCTGGAGAAATGGCCCACCGGCGCCGCATGCCATGCGGTTCCGATGCAACGCGGCCCTACCGGCGCCGGGGGAGGCGCGCTGGCAGAATGTCAGGCCCCGCCACTTGTTCCCGGCAAACGCACCCGCGCTTGACGACCCTTGGACCCGGACCCGCCCGCACGGCGTTGCCGACCCGGACCAGAAGGAGCCCGACATGCTGAACCGCCATGTGCCCGACGTGACGTTCAAGACCCGCGTGCGCGACGAGAGCATCGGCGGCGAGAATCCCTTCCGCTGGGAGGACCTGCCCAGCGCCAGGGTGTTCGACGGCAAGCGCGTCGTCCTGTTCAGCCTGCCCGGCGCCTTCACCCCGACCTGCACCACCGAGCAATGCCCCGCCTACGAGGCCATGTACCCGGAGCTGCGCGCGGCCGGCGCGGACGAGGTCTATTGCCTCTCGGTCAACGACGCCTTCGTGATGTACCAATGGGGCAAGCACCTCGGGATCAAGTCGTTGAAGCTGCTGCCGGACGGCTCCGGAGACTTCACCCGCCGCATGGGCATGCTGGTCAAGAAGGACCATCTCGGCTTCGGCCAGCGCTCGTGGCGCTACGCCGCCGTGGTCGACGACGAGGTGATCGTCGCATGGTTCGAGGAGCCCGGCATCAACGACGAGGGCGCCGATGACGACCCCTATGGCGAAAGCGCGCCGGACCGGGTCTTGGACTGGCTGAAGGCGAACCCGCGCCAAGGCGGCTGAGCCCCGACATCAGCCGCCCCCACGGCGTCCGGAACCTCAGGCACCCGTCGCCGGTTATGCGGAAAAGCACAATGTTCTGAGGGAGATCGCAGCGATGCTCGGACTCGCAGCCCTGCTGCTCGCCACGCAATACGCGCCGATGCCGAACCGCGCCGACGCCGTCCGCGCGCACCTCCCTCCCCGCCACGCCGTGACGACCGGGCGCCCAGCGCGCGCCGCCCGCCTGCGCGCCTTGGACGAGGCCGTCCAAGGGCTCGACCCGAACCTCCGCCCCGCCAGCTACCAGATCAACGGCCCCACCGGGCTCTAGGAAAAAAGGCTCCAGACGAACGAAAGGCGCGCCTTCCGAAGAAAGCGCGCCTCGCGTTGCCCTGCCTGCTTAGCGGCAGCGAATGTCGCTGTTCTGCTCCACCGAACGGCCGAGCAGCGCACCCAGCGCGCCGCCGATCAGCGTTCCCGCGACCCGGTTGCGGCCGCCGTCGACGACGTTGCCAAGCAGCCCGCCCGCGGCGCCGCCGATGATGAGGCCGGTCGTGCCGTCGCTGCGCTTGCAATAATAGCGGCCGTCCGAACCGCGATAGACCTCGTCCGCATCGCTGAGCCGGCGCTCGCTATATTGCGGGCCGTCGCGATAATAACGCTGGGCGTCGTAGCTGGTGTTGTAGCGCGACAAATCGCGCTGCTCGCCATAGCCGTTATTGCCGTAACCGTTGCTGCCATAGGCGCCTTCGCCGTTGTGGCGAGCCCAGCGCAGGTTCCGGCTGAGGTTGTCGAGGCGGCTCTGCACCATCGCCGAGTTGCTGGCGGAGAAGCTGCCGCCGCGGCGCAGGCGCATCGCATCGCGGCGGATCTGCCGAAGCTCCATCTGGGCGCGGCGCGCCTCCTGGGGCGAGAGCGAGCCGTCGGCCATGCCGCGGTCGATGCGCTGCTGGAGGTAGTCGATCCGCTGCCACGTGTCGCTCGGCGCACCGCGCCAGAAGTCGTTGCCGTAGCCATAAGCGTTGCTCTGGACGGAGGCGTAGCCACGCGTGGAACCGTAGGTCTGCGCACTGGCCGGCGCGACCGCCAGCATCGAAACCGCCAAAGCGGCGCTCGTCATCAATCGGATCATGATATACTCCAAAATACAGATGCGCGCCGGATCGCCGCCCGCGCAGAGAAGCCGCGCGGGCCTGGTCGGTCGGGGGTGCGCACAAAAGGACCGGGCAACACGCCCGGGTCCCGACAAGGGTAGATCGTTTGGGGGGCGCAATAGTTCCATCGGCGGGCGAGCGACGTCCGCCGCTCAAGGCGCGTCAGCCGCCCCCTTGGCCGACGTACCGTCTCCTTTCCTCAACAACCCAACTGCCTTCAGCCGCTTTTCGAGCGCCGTAATCGCCTCTTCGAAGGTCCACGCCTGCTCGGCCGACGGCCGGTGCCGCCTTATGGCCGGCGCACCCCCCTGCCTGCGGTCCCACCGCGTCAGGAGCTTCATGACCCGCTCAAACTCACCGGCCAGCTCCGCCTCCGTCCCGGCACATGACGAGGCCGCGTCCGCGTCCGCCGCCGGCGCGGACGCCTCCAGCGCCGCCCGCAACCGCTGCTGCACCGCGAGCCGCTGCCGCACCGCCTCGGCCTCGAGCCACGCATAACCCTGTTCGAGCGCCGCCTGGAACAGGGCATGGAATTCCGCGTCGGTGCGCAGGTGCACGTACACCGTCCGCTCGCACACCCCCGCCTCGGCCGCCGCGGCGAGAAGGTCGCAGCTCCACGCGAAATGCGCCAGGAACACCCCCCGTCGCCGCACGTCGAAGCGGACGTGCCGCATCCTGCGCCGCTGGAACAGGCGCCGGTTGTTGCAGACGATCCGCTCCTCGCCGGCCATATCTTCGCAGGCGTCCACGCCCTCGCCGAGGCCCAGCGCCGCGCCCGCGCGCCCCGCCTCGCCGCCGCCCAGCGCCTCGCCTGCCCCTACAGCGCCCGAACGCAAAATCCGCCTCTCCCGCGCCGCCCGCCGCTCCGCCTCCGCGGACGCCGCCTGCGCCGCCCGCCACCCGGCATCGAACAGCGGATCGCGCTTGCGGGCATTGCGAAACGCCTGCGCCGTGACCCCCAGTCCCGCAGCCAGGTCGACCACCCGTGCGCCGTCCATCAACCCCAGCACCACCGCCGCCTTCGCCCCCGCATCCAGCCGCCGCCACGGCCGGTCCTTCGATCGCTCCGCCTCCTGCATGGGAAGAGTAGAACACATATAGAACAGACTTACAAGCATGTTGTGCACCAATTTGGTTCAGACCACACGCTGCGTCGGACCGAGAGGGCCGGTCACGCCCGGCTTGATCCGGGGTCGACCCGCCTTCTTGCGTCGAACCCCGGTGACACCCTGAACCCGGTTCGAAACCTAGCGTCAGGTACGTGCCAGGCAAGCCCGGCACGTCTCGACACCCTGCTTTCAAATGTCCGCTTTCGACCCATTGCGGACATTTGCGTCTCAGGTTCACTTGATGGAACTCGGCGTCGAAGGATCGAGCCGCTGTTCGCTATGCCCGTCTGACGAGCCCGCTTGTCCGGCTAGCAGCGGAGTCCTTACGATGCGGGTAAGGGGATCCCCCAGCACCTCGAATGGTGAGATATCTCGTTAGCCGGGGTTCAGAGGCCGAGGTCTCTCAGAGCGTTCTTCACGGCCTCCTCGCTGTCGGCCACGTCCTCAGGCGCTTCCAGCCGCTCGGCGAGCCGATGCACCTTCCGCAGCCGCGTGCGCAGCCTAGTAGCGGCGACCTGGTAAGCCTTGATCCGCGGCCGGCGCTGGCGGTTCGCGGGGCCAGCAGGATCAGCTTCGAGACGCTCGATCATCGGGGCGGCCAGGGCGTCGAGCAGGGCGATCGCCTGCAACAGGCCCGCCTCCTGCCCGCGCAGCTCGATCAACCTTTCGCGCCTGCTTAGCTTGTCGTCCGCCACCAGTGCCCTCCAGGCGCTGCCCTGTACTGGCTGGCGAGGCAGTGTCCACTCGTCCACAGATGCATCCTCGCGGGTTTCCTGTCCGCTTTCCATCCTTAGCGGACGATCACCGACGGATTGCGAACAGCCCTTGAATGCGCCACATCCGGCGCATGCGGACGCTGATCAAACGGCTGGCGATGTCGCTGCTTGCAGCGGGGGCCGCATCGGTCGCAGCCTACCAGATCGTCTTTCGCCTCGCCTCTTGGCAGGTGGAAATGTCCGACCCTCATGCCGATGGACAAGCTGGCATGGGGCCCTTTTTCGGCGCAGCCTTTGTTGCTCTGGGCGTCGCAATGCTGACTTTTGCGCTGCTATTGTGGCGCAGTCGGAGGTGGCGCTAGGGTCCCCTTTCCACCCATTGCGGACGTCTGGCCTGAAAGCGCGATAGCTGCCACCCGCCAATTGTCGCCGAGCTCGCCGCGTGCGATCGATGGCGAATGAGCGAAGCACCGTTCGTAGAACGTATTTTCGAAAGCGGCGATGACAGAGTCACCATTCGCTTCCATCAGCCTGCGTTGGCCCCCGGCGGCGAGTTTGAGTGTCGATGGTCGATAATCTGGCCCGATCGTCCTCAGCAAAGCTATACTTGTGGTCTGGACGGTATCCAGGCCCTCATGCTTGCGATGAAGGTGGTCCATTCCGAACTCATGGAGAGCCATCTCTACAAGAGCGGCAAGCTCACCTACGTGAAACAGTACGACCTGGACCTCCCTCCCGGCTGGGGCGAGGGGCAGCTCTATGTGCCGCCGGAACGGAATGACAGCTAACCCTCAGGCGCGCCCGTACGGCGGACCTCCGCTTTCCGCCCATTGCGGACTGCTAGTGGTACAACCCGATCAATGGCAAATACGGGTGCACCGGATGTCGTCGAACGCGGATTCTCGCCCGAGCTGCTCGCCAGCCTCTTTGGCGCCGGCACGGCGTCGTCACGGTCGGCTTGACTTGGCTTCCGGTCGGCCTTCCCCTGCCACTCTGAAAGGAGCCACAGATGCAGATCAAGTTCACACGCTGGTACGAACAGGACTTCTCCTCCACAGCCTCCATCCTGCTCACAGCGGACGAAGCCCAGACCTTCGAACGCATCGATATGTGGGGAACCAACATATACGAATTGTCGGGCGAGGCCGTTCCCGTCAACGAGAACCGCTACACCAACGGTTTCGAGGTGTGGAACTTTCGAGAGATTGGCGGCACTCTCACCTACACAAACGCTGACCTGGATCTCGTCGCGGGCTTTGAGCGGATCATCAAAAAGGCGTGCCAGCGGGCCCTGGCATATTGCACGATAGCGGAGAAGTTCATGACCACGCCACAGGGCGCTGAAGTGACCGATGTCACGGCGACTGATGAAGACGGTATCGCGGCCCTCGCAGCAATGGGGGAGGCTCCTACTAGGTGAGGCCCGGCAAATTCATCAACGCGGGAGCGAGGGCCCAGCGTCCATCCCGGTCCAGCTTCTCCAGACGAAGTCGCTCGCCGCTCGACCGCCCCTTGGCGGACACAGACCTGGCAAATGCCCGGTCCGCTGATATGCTTCGCGGATGCTTGTCCCCGCACTAGCCATCATCGCGTTCGCTGCCGCATTCCACCTGCACTGGGCGCTCGGCGGTCGGACCGGCTACGCGGTCTCCCTTCCCCAGCGGGCGGACGGTAGCCCGGTGATGGCGCACCGCCTCTCCCGGTGGCGGCCCGCCGCGGGGGCCGTTGCGGTCGGTCTCGTCGCACTCGCCTTGCTGCTGCTCGGCCATGCCGGCCGCCTGCCGCTGCCGTTCCCCGTCGGCCTGGCGCGCGGCGCCCTGCTCGCCGTCGGCGCCGCCTTCGTCGCCCGCGCCATCGTGCCGAACCGCTATGTCGGCTTCTTCAAGTCGCTGAGCGGCACGCGCTGGGCGCGCTACGACACGCGGCTCTACAGCCCGCTCTTCCTCCTGCTCGGCGCGCTCCTCGTCGCGCAGGCGTGGGACCGTTGAGATGAGCCTCACCCCCATCGCCCCCGGCCATCTCGGCGCCGTCGTCACCTATCTCGAAATGCACGCGCGAGCGCCGCTGCGCCCGATGCCGCCCTCGCCGCTCCGCCTCGTTCGCTGGCCTTCGCCGGAGCCGGCCAAATACCGGCTGCTCTTCGCCCGCGTCGGCGCGCCGTGGCTCTGGTATTCGCGGCTCACCTTCGACGATGCGCGGCTGCGCGCCGAGATGGGGGAGGTGCATGCGGTCGTCGACGCGGCTGGGATCGAGGTCGGGATCGTGGAGCTCGATTTCCGCACGCCCGGCGAATGCCTGATCAAGTTCCTCGGCCTGGTGCCGGAGCTCGCCGGCAAGGGTCACGGCAAGTGGCTGTTCGCGATGGTGCTGGCGCTGGCCTGGCGGCCGGGGGTGGCGCGGGTCAAGGTCAATACCTGCACGCTCGACCATCCCGCCGCCCTCAAGGCTTATCTGCGGGCCGGCTTCAAGGCCGTGAAGCGCGCGTTCGAAACCTTCCCCGACCCCCGCCCCGCCGGCCTCCTGCCCCGCCACGCCGCGCCGCAGATCCCGCTGATCGACGGCGGCGGCTGAGCCGCCCGGCAAGGCCCTATTCGAAGACGGCGGCCGAGGCGCTCGGGCTCAAGGCGCGGTAGATGGCGGCGTAGAGGAGCAGAAACAGGGTGGTGAAGGCGGCGCCGGCGGCGGCGTCCACGATCTGGACGAGGAGGGTCCCGAACGCCTTGCCGGCGACGAGCACGAAGAGGATGCCGGAGACGGCGTGGGCGACGCCCATGGTAATTCCCGCGGCGATCGCGACGAGGAGGACGAGCCCGGCCAGCGACCAGCCATGGCCGGCGCTGAGCGCGAAGCTGCGGGTGAGTGCGTCGATCGGGTTGCGGCGCCGCTCGGCGACGATGACGGCGCCCAATGGCGCGAATCGGCCCATCAGGTAGACGCCGGGCACGATCAGCAGCAGGAAGCCGATTCCCATTCCGATTTCCGCGAGGAAGTGCGCCGCGAAATAGGAAGGGAGGAGGAGCAAGCCGGTGACGATGGCGCCCGCGACGCTGGTGCCGCGGGGGCCGAAGACGAGCTGGAGGATGGCGGCGGCGCCGACCATCCGGACGAGCTGGGCGAGCAGCAGCCACGGCCAGTTGGCCTGGTAAAAGCCGACCAGGGCGTCAAGCGCGCGGCTCGGGTCGGTGACCACCGGCTGCGGGAGGAGATAGGCGACGACGAGGGCGGGCAGGAACAGGAAGACGCCGGCCAGCGCCGCGACGAGCGAGGCGTGCGCGCGCAGCAGCGCCGTCGTATCGTCCCAGATGGCGCTGTAGGAAAGCTTCATTGCGTGTCGTGCCCCCGTCGGTTCGCTGGAGCCTTACCCGCCGCTGCCCCGGCCTATCAAGCGAGGGTTGCGCCGGCGCGGCGGGTCGCCGACATGGCCAAGATGGATGGGGCGAGCATGGATGCGGCCGGCGAGATCGAATGGCGGGTGACCCCCGGCCTCAGCCCCTATGCCGAGACGCTGGCTGAGATGGAGGCGCGCGCCGGGGCGATCCGCGCCGGCGACGCGCGCGAGCTGGTCTGGCTGCTCGAGCATCCTCCGCTCTTCACCGCCGGCACCAGCGCCGATCCGGCCGAGCTGTTCAACCCGCAGGGCTTTCCGGTGTTCGCCGCCGGGCGCGGCGGGCGCTACACCTATCACGGGCCCGGCCAGCGGGTCGGCTACGTGCTGCTCGACCTCGAGAAGCGGGGCAAGGACGTGCGGCATTTCGTCCATTGCCTCGAGGGCTGGGTGATCGACGCACTGGGTCGGCTCGGGGTCTCTGCATTCCGGGCGGAGGGGCGGATCGGCATCTGGACTCATGGGCCCAGGGGGGAGGCGAAGGTGGGGGCGATCGGGGTGCGGGTGCGGCGCTGGGTCACCTTTCACGGCTTTGCGGTAAACCTCGCGCCGGAACTTTCCCACTTTTCAGGCATAGTGCCGTGCGGTATTGCCGAGTTCCCGGTGACCAGCCTCGACGAGATGGGAGTGTCTTCACGGCAGCAACATTTCGATCTGGCACTGGCCGCGGGCTTCTGCGATTTCCTCGCCGCTCTCGAGGGGGGTGCGGGGAAGGCTTGAGGGCCCCACTCTTTCCGTTTAGTGTGCGCAACCGATTTGGGCAGAAAAAGGGTCCACCCCAGCCAAATCGCCAATCTAGGGAGTTTCTAAATGCGTGACCTCTTCAAGACTGTCCTCACCGGCTCCATGGTCGCCGGTGCGGCCCTGCTCGTCGCCGCTTGCGGCGGCAGCAGCGACACCACCACCAACAACACCTCCAACTATGCGACCGACGATGCCCTGATGGGCAACGCCAGCGACGTGACCTCGGTCAACGCCGTGAACGGTGCGGACGCCAACATCGGCGCCGCCGCCGGCACCACCGGCACCGGCAACGCGTCGACCGCCACGACCACCAACACGACGACGTCGAACACCACGACGGGCGCCGGCACGGGCAACACCACCGGCATGTAATTGCCGGCGGCAACGCCATCAGTTCGGAAAGGCCGTCCGGGCGACCGGGCGGCCTTTTCTTATGCGCACTCTTTTCTTATGCGCCCGCTTTTCTTATGCGGACGAGGCGCTTAAGCGGGTGGCGGACCGTGCCGCAGGCGCGACGGGAGCCTCCTGCTCCACTGGACGGACGGGAGCGGCACGCCCATCCTGAGCGGCACGGGGACGAGCGACCTACGGGGACGAGCGAGGGACAATGATGCCGAGACGAATTTCCGCCATGCTGGCCGCCGCCGTCGCGTTCGCGGGCCTCGCGCCGGCGCCCGCGGCTGCGCAGCTCTTCTTCTACAATCCCGACTTCAAGGGCGGACCGGTGGAAGCCTCCGACCCGATCGTCGGCGAGCCGCTTCCTGGCGCCACCCTGGCCGAGCAGCGGGCGGCCCTGCTGTGGAATTTCCGCGCGGCGATGAACGTGTCGGCGCTCCAGTGCCAATCGTCCTACATGCGCGCGACGCAAAACTATAACGGCTTCATCGCCCACCACGCGACCGAACTCGCGGCAGCCTATGCCGCGCTCGGCAAATATTTCCTGCGGGTCAGCGGCCCCAAGGGGGCCAACCTGTTCGACCAATATTCGACGCGGACCTACAACAGCTTCTCGACGATGAATATCCAGGGCTTCTGCCAGATCTCCACCAACGCGCTGAAGAGCGGGCTGCGGGTCCCCAAGGGCGAACTGGCCCCCTTCGCCCTCGCCCATATCCGCGAAGTCCGCAGCAGCCTCGCACCCGCCTTCGACAAGCCGCTCGCCTACAATCCCTACGCCGTGCAGGTGCCGCAGCTTCCGAACCTCGGCGAGGATTGCTGGAACAAGGCCAACGAGCTCACCGCGCGCTGCGGCGGCGCGGGCGGCGAGGATTCGGGCAAGAAGCGGCGCGGCTGAGCACAGCGGCTCTAGGGCAGTCCCAGGAGCTTGTGGGTCTGGAGGCTCAGCCTCCAGCGCGGATGGGCCATGACATAGCCGATCGAGGCGCGAATCGCGGCCTCGCCGTCGGCGCAGTCCATCGGCTGGATGAGAAAGTTCCTGAAGTCCCAGCCGAGCAGTGCCTCGGGGTCGAGCCCCTCCTGCGGCCAGACCAGCTTCAACTCGTCGCCGGCGCGCTGCACCACCTCGGTGCCCGCTTTGGGGCTGATGCAGACCCAGTCGAGCCCCGGCGCGGCGGCAAGGGTTCCGTTGCTCTCCATCGCCACTTCGAAGCCGCGGGCATGCAGCGCGTCGATGAGCGCTGTATCGAGCTGCAGCATCGGCTCGCCGCCGGTGATCACGACGAGGGGCCGATCGCCCTCGCCCCAGAGGGTTGCGACTTGCTGCGCGAGCGCGTCGGCTTGGTACCGGCCGCCATTCTCCCCGTCGGTGCCGACGAAATCGGTGTCGCAGAAGCGGCACTGGGCGGCAGCGCGGTCCGCTTCGCGGCCGGACCACAGGTTGCAGCCGGCGAAGCGCAGGAAGACTGCGCGGCGGCCCGCCTGCATTCCCTCCCCCTGCAGCGTCAGGAAGATCTCCTTGACCGCGTAGCTCATGGCCGCACGGCGTAGCGGGTGGGATCGGGTAGTCCGGCTTCCTCGAACCCCTTGCTCCGGAGGCGGCAGGCGTCGCACCGGCCGCAATGCAAGCTGTCGGGCGTGGGATCGTAGCACGTCCAGCTGATGCCGGCGTCGAGCCCAAGCCGGGCCGCCTCGCGGGCGATATCGGCCTTGGTCATGTGCTGGAGCGGCGCCTGGATGCGGAACGGCGCGTCCCCGGCGCCGGCCCTTGTCGCAAGAGCGGCGAGGCGCTCGAAGGCGGCGATGAAATCGGGCCGGCAGTCGGGATAGCCCGAATAATCCAGCGCATTGACGCCGATGAACAGATCCCGGGCCCCCGCCGCCTCGGCCCAGCCCAGCGCCAGCGAGAGCAGGATCGTGTTGCGCGCCGGCACGTAGGTGACGGGGACGTCGCTCCCCAATCCATCCTTCGGCACGTCGATGTCGGCGGTGAGCGCCGAGCCGCCAAAGGCGCGGAGATCGAGCGGCAGGACGATGTGCCGCTCGGCGCCGACAGCCGCCGCGACTCGCGCTGCCGCCTCCAGCTCGATGCGGTGGCGCTGGCCGTAATCGACCGTCAGCGCGAGCACGGCGAAGCCCCGCTCGCGCGCCAAAGCGGCGACGACCATCGAATCGAGGCCGCCGGACAGCAGGGTCACGGCCTTGGGAGGGGATGCGGACATGGCGCGCCAGCTAGTGAAGCCGCGGCGGCGCGGCAAGGGCGCCAAAAGAACGGGCCGCCCGGTGAGGAGCGGCCCAGGTTCGGCTGTGAAGCCTGCTAGGGAGGAAAGCGTGCCTGCAGAAGCGGACACAGTTCTTCCATACATGGATCAGGGTAAACAGAGGGTTAATGCCCTCGACTTCTCCCGTTCCTCAACAGTCGGACAGTTTCCGGGCCGTCGCGCGGTACGAAAAGGGGTGGCCGTCGACGAAGCCCTGGGTGTCGATGGTGGCGGTCGTCGAGGTCTCCATCCGCACCGTCGTGTGGCCAAAGCCGCGGCCCCGGCAGACATATTCTACGGTGGCGTTGCGCTCGCCCGTCCTCAGCAATTGCTGGCTGCAGCCGCGCGGACCGTGCTCGACCTGGAAGAGCAAAGCCGGATCGCCGAGGCAGACGGAATGCTGGACCGCCGCCTGGCTGGCGCTGCGGACCTGCCAGCGGCCATGTTCGAGCTTGGCGAGCGCGTCGGCGGCGCGGCTGCCCGCCAGCGCAAGCGCCGGCGCCGCCGCCACGGCGAGCCCCAGCGCAAGCGCTGGCCGTGCTTTCCCCCACCGCCACATCGCTCTCGTATAGGGGCAATGACGGCAGAATCGAAAGCGCCCATCGGCGGCGGCGCCCCGGAAATCGAAATCAGTCGCCGAAGTCCTTGACGGAAATCGGAAATACCCGCGAACAAAACTCGCAATCGACGCTGATGAAGCCGTCCTCGTCGACCATGCCGGCCCGCTCGTCCGCGGCGAATCGGCCGATCACGCCCTTGATGTAATCGAAATTGCAGCGGCACCCCTTCACCAGCGGCACGGGCTCGAACACCCGCACTTCTTCCTCGTGGAACAGGCGCCAGAGCACGCCGTCGAGCGGCAGCGCCGGGTCGGTCAGCTCGGCGCCCTTCACCGTCTCGGCGAGAATGCGGACATGCTCCCATTCCGGATCGTCCAGCCGCGTGTGGAGCCGGTCCCGCCCCTCCTCGCCTTCGGGCAGATGCTGGACGAGCATGCCGCCGGCGACATGGCCGGTATCGTCCACCGCGAGGCGGACGACGCTCGGCAGCTGCTCCGACTGCGAGAAATAGCTTTGTGCTGCCTCGCCCAGGGACGCGCCCTCCAGCGGCACGATTCCCTGGTAACGCTCCTGCGCCGACGCATGGTCGAAGGTGATGGCGAGATAGCCCTTGCCGAACAGGGCCGCGAGGTCGCGGTGGCTGGGCAGCGCCGACAGCCGCTCCGGATCGAAACGGACATAGCCGCGCAGCTCGCCCGCTTTGTAGTCGCAGACCAGAAGGTCGACGATGCCGCGCTCGGTCTGCGCCTGGATGGTGAGCTGGCCCTCCTCCTCCTTGAGCAATGACCCGAGCAGCGCCGAGAGAACCAACGCCTCGGACAGGATGCGGGCGATCGGCGCGGGATAATCATGGGCGGAGAGGATGTGGTCGAGCAACGGCCCGAGCCGCACGATCCGCCCCCGCGCGTTGCGGCCGGGAATGGCGAAGCCGAGCGCTTCATCCAGGTTGGCGGTGACGGTCGTCAATGGGAGGGGAGATGTCATGGCCGCGATGTGGCGAACGCCTTCGGGCGGTTCAAGTTCATGTGCCTCCCCATCGCCAGATGGGGAGGGGGACCATGCGTAGCATGGTGGAGGGGTATTCGCAGGTGCCGGGGGAGGTTTGAACGTACGGGGCCGAGCGCTCGTCCCCTACCCCTCCACCAGGTTTCACCTGGTCCCCCTCCCCATCTCGCGATGGGGAGGCAGCTTACGCCGCTTGCGGAACCTCGTACTGCCGCGCCGCCTCGCTGAGCTTCTCGACGAACTCCGTGACGTGCGCGTCCTCGACGATCAGTGGTGGGAGGACCCGCATTACGTTGTCGCCGGCGGCGACGGTGAGGAGACCGTGGTCGCGTAGGTAGGTGACGAAGGCGCGGCTGTCGGTCTTCATCTTGACGCCGAGCATCAGCCCCAGGCCGCGAACGCTTTCGAAGAGATGGTCGTGATTGGGGATCATCTGCTCCAGCGCGCCGCGCAGCCGCTCGCCCATCCGCGTCACGTGCTCGAGGAAGCCGGGCTCGAGGATCACGTCGAATACCGCCTGGCCGGCGGCCATGGCGAGCGGGTTGCCCCCATAGGTCGAACCGTGCGTGCCGACGACCATCCCGGCCGCCGCTTTCTCTGTGGCGAGGCAGGCGCCCATCGGGAAGCCGCCGCCGATGCCCTTGGCCGAGGCGAGGATGTCCGGCTCGATCCCATAATGCTCATAGGCGTAGAGCGTGCCGGTGCGGGCGACGCCGCACTGCACTTCGTCGAACACCAGCATGAGGTCGTTCTCGTCGCAGATGCGGCGCAGGCCCCGGAGGAACTCCGGCGAGGCGGGGCGGATTCCGCCCTCGCCCTGCACCGGCTCGACGAGGAAGCCGGCTGTGTGCTGGTCGACCGCGGCGGCGGCGCCCTCAAGATCGTCGAAGTCCACCACCGCGAAGCCGGGCAGCAACGGCGCGAAGCCGTCGCGCAGCTTAGGCTGGTCGGTCGCGCTGATCGTTGCCATCGTGCGGCCGTGGAAGGCGTTGCCGAAGGTGATGAGAACGTTCTTCTCGGGATGCCCGTGATGGTGGTGGTAGCGGCGCGCCGTCTTGATCGCGCACTCTACCGCCTCGGCACCGGAGTTGGTGAAGAACACGGTGTCGGCGAAGCTGTTGTCGGTGAGGCGCTTGGCGAACGCCTCGCCCTGCGGGCTGCCGTAGAGGTTGGAGACGTGCATCAACGTCGCCGCCTGCTCCTGGATCGCCTTGGTCAGATGGGGGTGGCCGTGGCCGAGGAGGTTCACCGCAATGCCGCTCGCGAAATCGAGATATTTCTCGCCCTGCTCCCCGTAGAGATAGACGCCCTCGCCTCGCACCGGCCGCACCGGGGAGCGCGGATAAACGGGCATGAGAGGCGTAATGGCCATTGCGAAGCTCCTGGTCGGCGGGGACGCGGCACGCGCCGCCCCTCGCCTCTAGAGAGACCGCGCCAGCCGCGTCAACACACGCTCCTCAGCGAAGGAGCGCCTCAGCTGTGCGCAAGGTCGCGGTCGAGCTCGGCCTGGATGCCGTCGAGCCGCTGGCGCAGGCGCACCCGCTCGCGATAGCCGCGGGGGACGTGATATTGGAGCTGCTGGAGCATCCGGGCGAGCGGCAGCGACAGCCGCTCCGCCTCCTCGCGCGGGATGAGGCCCTTCTGAAAGGCGACGCCGACCGCGCCGCGCAACTCCGCCGCCCGCTCAGGAATGCCGGAACTCATCGAGTCGATCCCGAACGGCGGCGGGTTGACGCTCATCGGCGGCTGCGACGGAAGCCGCATCTGCGCCGCGGCGGGAGCGGCCAGGATGCTGCACGCCGTGATGATAAGAGCCAGGCGGGTCACGTTCATCGGGGAACCTCCTCTGCCAGAAGGTGCAGAGGCTACGCCCCGATGGGACGGCTGTAAATCAGCTCTTCAACTTCCACCCGCGCTTGAGCAGCGCGTAGCAGAGGATGCCGAGGAGGATGTCGATGCCGAGGAGCGCCGCGCCGCCGACGGCTATGGGCGAGTCGGAGACGCCCAGGAAGCCGAAGCGGAAGCCGGAAATGATGTAGAAGAAGGGGTTGGCGTGGCTCACCGCCTGGAAGGCCGGGGCGAGATTGTGGATCGAGTAGAAGGTGCCGGAGAGGAGCGACAGCGGCGCGACGACGAAATTGGTGACGGCCGCGGCGTGGTCGAACTTCTCCGCCCAGATGGACGTCAGCAGGCCGAAGAAGGCGAGCATGGCGGCGCCGAGAATGCCGAACCAGGCGATCGCCCAGAGGTGGTGCGGCATCACATGCACGCCCGGCCACAGCAGCATCGCCAGCCAGACGGCGCAGCCGACGAGGATCGCCCGGGTGACGGCGGCGCCGACGAGCGCGGCGATCAGCTCGCCGGTCGAAAGCGGCGGCATCAGATAATCGACGATATTTCCCTGGATCTTGCCGACCAGCAGCGAGAAGCTGGAATTGGCGAATGCGTTCTGGAGCATCGCCATGACGATGAGCCCCGGCGCGATGAAATCGGCGAAGGGAATGTGCGCGGCGCCGATGTCGACGGTCTTGCCGGCACGCCCCAAGGCCACCGTGAAGATGATCAGGAACAGCAGGGTGGTGATGGCCGGCGCCCACACCGTCTGCAGCTGCACCTTGAAGAAACGCCTCACCTCCTTCACATAGAGGGTCCTGAGGCCATACCAGTTGACGTTCCGGATCGTCGGGACGCCGGGATCGGCCCGGACCCAGCTTGAAGGCTGCTCGTTCATCGCGTCGTCGCTAGTGGCGTTCGCAAGGCCGGGCAAGCCGCGAAGGAAAGACATCGAATGTCGTGGACTGACGAGAGGATCGAGCGGCTGAAGGGCCTGTGGATGCAGGGCATGACGGCGAGCCAGATCGCCGAGGAGCTCGGCGCCGTCTCGCGCAACGCCGTAATCGGCAAGGCGCACCGGCTCGGCCTCCAGTCGCGCCCCTCGCCCGTCAAGCCGAACGAGGACGGCAGCGCCCCAGCTGGCGCGCCCGCGGCGGCTGAAGCCGAGAGCGCGCCGTGGGAAGAGCCGGCAGCGCCCGCGCGTCCGGCTCCGGCCGCGCCGGCGGCGGCTGCCCCGCAGCCTGCGCCCGCGGGCGACGACGGCTCCCCGCAGGCGCCGGCCCCCGCCGCCGCGCCGCAGCCGCCGCAGCCTCTGGTGCGCTCGATCGGCCCGGGTGGGTTTGTGCGGCAGTCGCCCGGCGAGCAACAGGCGCCTATCCCGCCCGCTCCGCCGCGCCGCCTCGTGCCGGCGAAGCCGAGCCCGGAGATCGCCGACAAGACCAGCCTGCTCGATCTCAACGAGAAAATTTGCAAATGGCCGATCGGCCATCCCGGCGAGCCGGACTTCCACTTCTGCGGATCGCCGGCCAATCCGGGCTTTCCCTATTGCGTCGCGCATTGCGGCGTCGCCTATCAGGCGCAGATCCCGCGGCGCGACCGGCGGCCGCCGCCGCCGCTGCCGTTCGGCGGACCGCGCATCCGCTAAGGCGTGCGCGGACGGCGGCGGAGCTGGAGAATTTCGCCGCCGTATTGACTTGGATTAACGGTTTTTCACGGAACGCGCCGGGACGGGACTCGTTTTTCAGGCGAGAGAACAACAGCCAAGAAAAACGTCCCGCACATGTCCCACGAAGAAGTCGACTACTATCAGCAGCGCGCCGAAACCGAGGTCGCGCTGGCGCAGCAGGCGCAGCACCAAGCCGTGGTGCGCGTCCACTATCAACTCGCCTCCGCTTATCTCGATCGCATCCACGGCGACGCGCCGCGGTCCACCGGCGGTCTGTTCGCCAGCTGAGGCTCACGTCCACAAGGTAAAGCTGAACGCGGCACCGCCCAGCGGCGAGGCTTCCGTCCAGATGCGCCCGCCATGCGCCTCCACCACCGTGCGGCTGATGGCGAGACCGATGCCGGTGCCGCCCGCCTTGGTGGTGACGAACGGCTCGAACAGCCGATGCCGGTCTTCGGCCGCCACGCCAGGCCCGCTGTCCTCCACCGTTACCCGTACCCGGTCGACGGCGAGGCGCGCCGTGGCGATGCGCAGGCGGCGCTCTGAGGGCTCAACCTCCCGGAGCGCCTCGACGGCGTTGCGCAGGAGGTTGAGCAGCAGCTGCTGAATCTGGACGGGATCGACGAGCACCCGGTCCGCCGCGGCATCGAGATCGAACGCGCAGGCGATCCCCTCCGCCTCCGTCAGGGCGATGGCACAGGCTTCGCGTAGCGTCGCCGACAGGCCGACGATCTCCCGCTCGGCATCCGCGCCTTCCATCTGCCGGCCGAGACGCCGGACGATGTCCGCAGCCAAACCCGCACTCCGTTCCGCGCCGGTCACGGCCTCCGCCAAGGCGGCGTCGGTGAGGCCCTCGGACGCCGCCAGGCGATTGCGGATGCCGCGGGTGAAATGGGCGATGGCGGTGAGTGGCTGGTTGAGCTCATGGGCGATGGTCGATCCCAGTGTCTCGATGGCCCGCTCGCTCGATTGGTGGGCGAGCGCCTGCTGGGCGCGGGTGAATTCGATCGCGGACCGCTTACGGTCGCTGATATCCTGGGTCAGGCCGACGATGCGGCTGCGGCGCCCCTCCGCTTCTTCCACGGTCTTGCCGATGGCGAGCAGCCAGCGCCAGCGCCCGTCGGAAAGGCGAACGCGATATTCGATGCTGTGCGGTTCGCCGCTCGCCACCCCCGCGTCGATCGCTGCGAACACGCCGTCGCGATCCTCCGGGTGGACCAGCGCGCCGTAGCGATCGAGGCTCATCGTCTCCGCCTCGTCCGCCGTCAGGCCATGCAGCCCCCGGCCCCGCGCGCAGAGGTGCACCCGCCCACTTGCAAGGTCGATGTCCCAGACAGCAGCGCCGGCGCCAGCCTGCGCCAGCGCCAGCAGCTCGGCATCCGCGCGCGCGCGCGCCTCGGCGGCCTTGCTCTCGGTGACGTCGCTCACCGCGCCCAGCATGCGCAGCGGAGCCCCCGTCGCGGCGTCGCGGTCGACGACCCGGCCGCGCACCTTGGTCCAGCGCCAGCTGCCGTCGGCGGTGCGGATGCGATATTCGCAGACGAAGCTGTCGGTGCGCCCGTCGAGATGGTCGTCGAGACGCCGGCGCCACTCGGCGCGGTCGTCCTCATGCATAAACCGCTCGAAGCGCTGCAGCCGGTCCGGGACCGCGTCGGGCACGAAGCCGAGCCGTTCGACCAGGAACGGCGACATGCGGATTTCACCGCTGACCACGTCCCAGTCCCAGGCGCCGTCCCCCGCAGCCTCCAGGACCAGCCGGAGCTTCTCTTCATATTGAAGCTTCACCGCCTCCGAGGCGAGCGGCGGGTCGCCCGCGGCCGGCACCGGCTCGCCGGGGCCCGCGGGATCGAAACCGGGCAGGCCCGCGTCGATCGCGATCCGCAGCGCTTCGGGGAGCGCCGCCGTGCCCAGCGCCGTCATCATGTTGGCGCGGTGCATCTCGACCGTGCGCGGGCTGAGATCGAGTCGGCGGGCAATCGCCTTGTTCGAATGTCCGCTGAGCAGGCCCTGCAGGACCTGGCGCTCACGCCGGGAGAGGCGTTCCACGGCGGCGACGGCGGCGACCTGGGCGCTGCGCCGGCCCCGCCCCTGCTGCGCACCCTCCAGCGCCCGCTCGACCGCCGCGACCAGCTCGGCCTCGCCCGGCGGCTTCTGCAGGAAATCGACCGCGCCGAGCTTCATCGCGCGGACCGCGGCGCCCAGGTCGCCATGCCCGCTCATCACGATCACGGGCAGGGTCGCGCCGCGCCGGGCAAGCTCCTCCTGCACCTCGTGGCCGCCGAGATCGGGCATGCGCAGGTCGAGCAGCAGGCAGCCCGCGTCGAGCGGGGCGTCGCGCAGGAATTCCGTCCCCGAGGCATAGACCCGCGTCGAAAAATCATGGCTCGAAAGGAGGTACGACATGGCCGCGCGGACTTGCGCGTCGTCGTCGACGATATGTACGAGGCGGGACAAGGGTTTAGCAGGCAAAGCTCAATGGGGGCAGCAGCTTAGATAGGAAGCCGGAGGCGAATTTCGAGTCGCCGATACCGTAGTGCCCCGGTATTTCCCGGCGCTGCCGAAGCGGGCACAAGGCTCGCAGCCCATGTGGCAGCCGGCGGTTTCTCTGGTCCCGCCGGCCGGCGGCGGCCCCACCCCCCCACGAAAGGGCCGCCGCCACCCCCCTCCCCGCCGACGCTTCCGATCCGTCCCCGCTCCCGCTACACGCGGCACATGGACCTCGAGGACCAACTCCGCCGCTATTTCGGCACCGCCGACCCGACGCAGATCGCGTCCGCCGCCCTTCCCGCCGGCATCGAGCGGATGCTGGTCGACCTCGGCCTCGAAAAGGACCGCGGCCGCCGCTTCGCCCTGTGGGCGCTGCTGCACATGCTCGGGGCGGCGCCCGATCTCGACATCGCCTTCGACAACGAGGCGGATCGAAATGCAGCGCGCACCTTCATGGACGTGGCGCATGTCGCAGGGGATGACGTTGTCGATGGAGCCTGACGAGGCTTGTCTCGCCCGATTGCTCCACTGGCTGCGGGACCAAGGGTACCGGTTCATCGCGCCGACCCCTGCCACCCATCGCCGCGTGCTCGCCCGCACATGGTCGGGACCAACGACGCTGCGCGACGTGTTCGGCTGGAGCCGCCCATTTTCGCGCGGCGATTTGGCCGCCGAATGCCTGATGCTGATGGAGAGCGCGGGTGTGCTGGAGGGGGACGGCGACAGGTGCAGCAGCCGGCTGAGGGTCGCCAGCCTCGGCGAGGACCTCTTCTTCCACTCCGCCTTTCCGACCGACGATACCGACGCGGTCTTCTTCGGCCCCGACACCTACCGCTTCGCGCGTTTCCTCCAAGTCCGGCTGCCGGAGCTCGCTCGGCCCGCCGGCATGGTGGATATGGGCGCGGGCAGCGGCGCAGGCGGCATCTGCGCTGCCCGCATGGTGCCGGAGGCCAGGCTTTCGCTGGTCGACCTGAACCCGGCCGCGTCGCGGCTGGCGCGGGTGAACGCGGCAGTGGCGGGCGTCGAGGCGCAGACGTTGGAATCGGGAAGCGTCCCACCAGGAGCGGACCTCGTGATCGCCAATCCGCCGTACATGATCGATCCCGCGGCACGGGCCTATCGCGACGGAGGCGGGCTGCTTGGCGGCGAGACCGCGCTGCAGTGGGTCAGGCAGGCGCTGTCCGGCCTGAAGCCCGGCGGCTCGATCCTCCTTTATACCGGTGCGGCGGTGACGGGCGGCGAGGCGCCGCTGGTGACCGCGCTGAAGGCGGTGTGCGCGAAGTGCGGTGCGACCTGCTCGATTGAGGAAATCGACCCGGACGTTTTCGGTGAGGAGCTCGACGAGCCCGCCTACGCGGAGGTCGAACGGATCGCGGTGATCGGAGCCGTCATTACGCTCCGCGTCTAGCGTCCTTGTCCGCGCCGCTTGGCAGCACGAGTCTTCGCCGCCTATAGATTCGCCATGTCAGACCTGTTCGCGTCCACCGCCGCCCCCTCCAACGACTATGATGCCGCCTCGATCGAGGTGCTCGAGGGGCTGGAGCCGGTCCGCCGCCGGCCTGGAATGTATATCGGCGGCATCGATGAGCGCGCCCTCCACCACCTCGCCGCCGAAGTGCTCGACAATTCGATGGACGAGGCGGTTGCCGGCTATGCCACCCGCATCGAGGTGACGCTGGAGGCGGGCAACCGCCTCACCATCACCGACAATGGCCGCGGCATGCCGATCGACGAGCACCCCAAATATCCGGGCAAGCACGCGCTCGAGGTGATCCTCACCAAGCTCCATTCGGGCGGCAAATTCTCGAACAAGGCCTATGCGACTTCCGGCGGCCTCCACGGCGTCGGCGTCAGCGTCGTCAACGCGCTCTCCACCGAGACGGTGGTGGAGGTCGCCCGCAACAAGGAGCTCTACCGCCAGACCTTCGCCCGCGGCGAACCCACCTCGCCGCTCGAGAAGCTCGGCCCGACTCCGAACCGCCGCGGCACCAGCGTCTCCTTCGTCCCCGACCTCGAAATCTTCGGTGACGACGCGAAGTTCAAGCCGGCGCGCCTCTACCGCCTCGCCCGCTCGAAGGCCTATCTGTTCGCCGGCGTCGAGATACGCTGGAAGTGTGATCCCGCTCTCATCTCCGATCAGACCCCGCCCGAAGCGGTGTTCCAGTTCCCCGGCGGCCTCGCCGACCATTTGAAGGAGCAGGTCGCCGACCGCGCCTGCGCCACCACCGAATTCTTCAAGGGCCGCCAGGATTTCCCTAACGACCACGGCATGGTCGAATGGGCCGTCGCCTGGCCTTTGTGGAGCGAGGACGGCTCCTCTTATTATTGCAACACCATTCCCACTCCCGACGGCGGCACCCACGAGCAGGGGATGCGCGCCGCCCTCACCCGAGGCCTGCGCGGCTTTGGAGAGCTAGTCGGGCAGAAAAAGGCGAAGGACATCCAGGCCGAGGACGCGGTCGGCGGGGCGGAGATCATGCTCTCCGTCTTCATCCGGGATCCCCAGTTTCAGAGCCAGACCAAGGACCGGCTGACCAGCCCCGACGCCGCCCGCCTCGTCGAGGCGGCGGTGCGCGACCATTTCGACCATTTCCTCGCCGATAATATGGAGCGGGGCCGGGCCCTGCTCGGCTTCGTGCTCGAGCGGATGGACGACCGCTTGAAGCGCAAGGCCGAGCGCGAGGTGAAGCGCAAGACCGCCACCTCCCCACGCAAGCTGCGCCTCCCCGGCAAGCTCACCGACTGCGCCAACGACGATCCTGCGGGGACGGAATTGTTCATCGTCGAGGGCGACAGCGCCGGCGGCTCGGCCAAGCAGGCACGGGACAGGAAGACGCAGGCCATCCTCCCCATTCGCGGCAAGATATTGAACGTCGCCTCCGCCTCCGCCGACAAGATCCGCGCCAACCAGGAGATTGCCGACCTCACCCTGGCGCTGGGCTGCGGCATCCGCGAGCGCTGCGACCCGGCGCAGCTGCGCTACGACCGCATCGTCATCATGACCGACGCCGACGTCGATGGCGCCCACATCGCCACCTTGCTGATGACTTTCTTCTTCCAGGAGATGGCGAAGATCGTCGAGCAGGGCATGGTCTATCTCGCCCAGCCGCCGCTCTATCGCCTGTCGGCCGGCGGAACCGTCGCCTATGCCCGCGACGACGTCCACAGGGGCGAGCTCGAGGCGACCCTGTTCAAGGGCAAGAAGGTCGATGTCAGCCGGTTCAAGGGGTTGGGCGAGATGAACCCGCAGCAGCTGCGCGAGACCACCATGGACCCGAAGACCCGGGCGATGATCCGCGTAACCCTGCCCGAGGAATATCAGCAGCAGCACAAGGTCCGCGACCTCGTCGACCGGCTGATGGGCCGCAATCCGGAGCACCGCTTCGCCTTCATCCAGAGCCACGCCGCCGAGGTGGACGAGGAAGAAATCGACGCTTAGCATCCGCGTCCAGGGGGTGGGCGAATGCGGACCTGGTTGTTGAAATTGCTGATGCTGCTGGCGCTCGCTTTGCCGGGCGCCGCGCGGGCGGCCGACCCGTCGCCGCAGCTGCGCCAGCGCGCGGCCGAGCTGCTGCAGGTGCTGCGCGGCGAAGAGGCGCCGGAGAAATTGCTCGCGCCCGCTTTCCTCGCCCAAATCCCGGCGGAGCGGATGAAGGCGATCGCAGCGCAGCTTTCGGGCAGTTACGGCCGCCCCGCCGGCATCGCCTCGATCGACGCGAAGAGCGGCCTGAGCGCCATCCTCATCGTCGACTATCCGAAGGCGACGGCGCGGGTGGAGCTGGTGCTGGATCCGGCGGCGCCGCACCTCGTCACCAGCCTCCTGATCAGCGCGATCGAGGCCAAGGCGGAGAGCGCCGAGGCGCTCGTCGCCGGTTTTCGCGCCCTCCCCGGCCGCATCAGCCTCGCCGCCCGGCCACTCGACGACGAGCCGCAGCACCGCCTCGTACAGGCCAACGCGGACCAAGCGCTCGCGGTGGGTTCGGACTTCAAGCTTTTCATCCTCGCGGAGCTTGTGCGTGAGGTGCGGGCGGGGGAGCGCAAGTGGAGCGACGTCGTGCCGCTCTCGGCGCACTCGCTGCCGTCGGGCATCCTCCAGAGCTGGCCGAAGGGGGCGCCGATCACCCTCCACAGCCTTGCCGCTTTGATGATCTCGCAAAGCGACAACACCGCCGCCGACGCCCTGCTCACCCTCGTCGGGCGGGAGAAGGTCGAAGCTTTGCTGCCCGAGCTCAGCCTCCGCCCCGACCCGCGCAACCGCCCGTTCCTGTCGACGCGCGAGGCATTCCTGCTGAAGGCCGCCGATCCCGCCCTCCTCCAGGCCTGGAGGGCCGCTGACGAGAAGGGGCGCCGCGCCATATTGCGCACCCTTGCCGGCGCGGACGTCGACCGGCTCGATCTCACCCGCTTCAACGCCAATCCGATCGCGATCGATGCGGTCGAATGGTTCGCGTCGGCCGACGATCTCGTCCGCACGCTCGACTGGATTCGCCGCAGCGGCGACAAGATTGCGCTGGACATCCTCGCGATCAACGCCGGGCTGCCGGCGGCGGCGGGCAACTTCGTCTATCTCGGATACAAAGGCGGCTCCGAGTCGGGCGTTCTGGCCATGGCCTTTCTCGCCCGGCGCAAGGACGGCAGCTGGGTCGGCGCCGCCGCGGTTTGGAACGATCCGGCGGCGCCTGTCGCGGAGGCGCGGCTGGGGGCCCTCATGTCCCCGCTTCTGACGTTCCTGCGCTGACCGGCGGCGGCGCGCGCAATCGCGTGACAAAAGTATTGAAGCGCAGTAGCTTCGCGCCATCACCTCGTGGGAGGACTGACATGAGCCTGTTCCTGATCCTCGCCGCCGCCACGGCGTCCGCACCCCCGCCCGCCGCGGCGCCGTCCCAGACCATCGTCGTCACCGGCACCCGCCTCTCGGACAGCGAGAAGGCGCTTCGGGAGTGCCTTTCCCGCCACTGCCCGCCCGAGGAAGACATCAAGGCCTCGCTCGCCGATGCAGAGAATTTGTTCGTCGCCGGCCGCTACCGCGACGCACGCGACGTCACCAAGGCCTCGATCGGCCGCAACAATCGTTTCCGCGGCGAATATCCGGTCGCGGTCTCGGATCTCTATCGAGGCAACGGCCGCATCGCCGAGCATCTCGGCGAAGTCGCCGACTTCCAGCTCTCGACGGCTTTGATGCGCGGCATCCTCGGCAACGCCTTCGGCAAGGACGATGCGCGGGTGCTGAAGGCCGATGTCGAAGTCGGCGACATGTTCGCCAAGCAAGGGCAGTTCGTCCAGGCGCGCACGACCTACGACGCGGCCGAGAAGCGCGCCCGCGCCGCCGGCTTCGCGAGCATCGCCGACGTCGCCCGGGTGCGCAGCGCTTGGACCTATGCGATGGACGGCGAGATCGCCCTCGCCCGCAAGGCGCTCGAAAGGATCGCAGCCCAGTCGGCGCCGGAGGCGCGGATCGGACGCCTGTCGTCGCTGGTGCTGCTCGCGCGGCTCGACCGCAATGAGGGCAAGACCGGCAAGGCTTCAGAGGCCCTGTTCACGGAATTGCGCTCCGTCCGGGCGAAGCGGCCGGTTCTGCTCTTTTCGCCGCGGCTCGATTTGCCCGGCATCCTCCCTGAGGGCGACGAAGCCAAATGGGAGGCGGATCCCTCTTTTGCGTTGCCGGAAATGCGGCTTAAGACGGGTAATGCCTATTTCGAGAAGCATTGGGTGGACGTCGGTTTCTGGGTGACGTCGGAGGGGAAGGTCAGCGAACCTGAAATCCTCCGCGGCGAAGGCACGCGCGAGTGGACCAAGACGCTGCTCCGCTCGATCTCCGGCCGCATCTACACGCCGAGCGTGGACCCGGACGGATCGTACAGGATCGAGCGCTACACGCTCACCTCGCGGTTCATGGAGAGCGTGTCGGGAAGCCACATGCGCCAGCGCTCGCCCAACGTGAGGCTTGAATTCCTCGACCTGACCAACGATCCGGCGCCGGGGCCCTCCCCCTCCCCGGCCGGCGGGGGGCAGGCGCCAAGCCCAGCCCGCTGATCCAAGGAATTCACGGTGACACCGCTGCTCTTTCTCCTGCTCACGGCTGCACCGGCCGCGCCGCCGGTTGCTGCCGGCCAGACCATCGTCGTCACCGGCAACCGGATTTCCGACACCGAAAAGGCGCTGCGCGAGTGCATCGCGCGTCACTGCCCGCCCAAGGAGGACATCCAGGCGACCCTCGCCCATGCGGAGAACCTGTTCGTCGCCGGCCGCTACCGCGACGCGCGCGGCGTCACCCGCGCCTCGATCGGCCGCAATCACCGCTACCGCAAGGAGCTGCCGGTCGACGTTTCCGACCTCTACCGCGCTAACGGCCGCATCGCCGTCCATCTCGGCGAGGGCCAGGATTACGAGCTTTCGACCGGCATCATGCGCGGCATTCTCGGCGACGCCTTCGGCAAGACCGATGCCAAGGTGCTGATGGCCGATGTCGAATGGGCCGACATGTATGCCTCGATGGGCCGCTTCGACCGCGCCCGGGAGCTCTACGACAGCGTTGCCGCGCGCGCCGCAAAGGGCGCCCGTCCCGATCTCGCGGGCATCGCGCGCGTCCGCTCCGCCTTCACGTTCGAGCTGCAAGGGGAGACGGGCGCCGCGCAGCGCGCTTTGCACACGATCGCGGCCGATGCCTCGGAGCCGAACCGGATCGGGCGGCTGTCCGCGCTCGTCCTGCTGGCGCGCCTCGACCGCAAGCATGGCAACGCCTCCAGCTCGAACGAACTGGTCGAGGTGATGCGATCGCTTCATGCCAAAAAGCCGGTGCTGATCTACGCGCCGGCGCTGGACCTGCCGCACGGGCTCGCCGAGGGCGATGCGGCGACGGGGCAGCAGGTCTCGGCCATCTCGATGCTCGCCGGCAACAATTTCACCGAGCGCTGGGTCGATATCGGCTTCTGGATCACGCCGCAGGGCAAGGTCAGCGACGCGGAGGTGCTGCGCAGCCACGGCAGCCTGGACTGGGCGGGCCAGCTGCTGCGCCAGATTTCCGGCCGGATCTACACGCCGATCGAGGAGCCCGGCGGCACCTATCGGATCGAGCGCTACACCTACACCGCGCGGTGGCTGCGCGATGTCACCGGCAGCCACATCCGCCAGCGCTCGCCCAACGTTCAGATCGAATATCTCGACCTCACCAACGAGCCCTCGCCGCCGCCCGCGCCGGCACCCTAGGCCTGGACCGCCACTTGCCGCTGGCCCCGCTCCTGCTCCTCGTGCCGACGACCCAGCCCGTGCAGCAGCCGCCACCGGCAGCCGGCCAGACCATCGTCGTCACCGGCACGCGCCTCTCCGACACGGAAAAGGCCTGAACGCCTGCCTCGCCCGCCATTGCGCGCCGGCCGAGGATATACGCGCCTCGCCCACGCCGAGAATCTGTTCGTCGCCGGCCGCTACCGCGATACGCAGGCGGTGACGGCGGCGGCGGTCGGCCGCAACAAGCGCTACCGGAAGGAGCTGCCGGTCGACGTCTCCGACCTCTTTCGCGCCAACGGCCGGCTCGCCGCCCATATCGGGGAGGCGCACGAGCAGGAACTGTCGGTCGGGGCGATGTATGGCACCCTCTCCTCCGCCTTCGGGAAAGACGTTCCGCGAGTCCTCGCGGCGGATGTCGAGCGCGGCGACATGTACGTGCTGGTCGGGCGTGAAGAGCTTGCCCGCCACATTTACGAGGAGACGGAGCGCCACGCCCGCGCGGCCGGCCGTGCCGACCTTGCGGCGATCGCCCGCGTCCGCGCCGCCTGGCTGTTCCAGCAGACCGGCGACGTCGGCTTCGCCCGGCAGGCGCTGGAGAAGATCGCCGCCGACCCAATCCCGACGCCAAGGTCGGCCGGCTCGCCGCCCCCTTCCTCCTCGCCACCCTCGATCGCCGGGCCGGCAAGCGGCAGAGCACCGACGCATTGATCGAGGAGTTGCGCAACGCCCATATGGCGCATGCTGCGCTCCTCTACGCGCCATCGGTGGACCTGGATCGCATCGTTCGCGAAAGCGGAGCGCCGTCCACCAGGCAATATACCGGCCGAAAGAACCTCAACGGCAATTGGGTGGACATCGAGTTTTGGATCGGCCCTGACGGCAAGGTTCGCGACGCCGAACTGCTTCGCAGCGAAGGAGCCACGGGCTGGACGTCCGCGATGCTCACCGCGATCCGCGGCCGCATCTACGCCCCGGTCGACGCGCCGACCGGCAGCTACCGCGTCGACCGCTACTCCTATCTCGCGCGGTGGGTAGAAATTGTCCGCGCGCACGGGATCGCGCGCGAGCCCAGGCCCGACATCCAGTTCATCGACCTCACCGCCGACCCCTCGCGCGCGGCCAAGCCTTAACCAGGCCTCACCGCCCGCTCTGCTCGCGCGAGCGGGCCAGCGCCTTCATCTCCGCCTCCGCCTTGGCGCGCGCGACGCGGAGGGAGTCGACCTCCTCCTTCTCCTTTTCGCAGAACGCCTTCTGCTGCTCGCCGAGCTTGGTCCCCTCCTCAAGGCAGCGGCCGAGGGCGAGGCTGCGCGGCAGGAGGTCGAAGGGCTCGCGGCTATTGTCCTTGCGGTCGATCGCCGGGCCCATCGCGCTAAGGAAGGTAAACCAGGCGCGCCGCACCCGCGCTTCGCCGACCTTCTTGTCGGTCGGCGGCCCTTCCGGAACCTTGACGTCGAGCGACGCGATCGGAATTTCCGCCAGCCGCGCCTTTGCCTCGTCGAACTTGCCGAGCTCGCGCAGCGCGTTTACCGCGCGCGCCTCCATGCCGATCCAGCGCAGGTCGTTCGGCCGCTTCTCCGCCGTCGCCGAGGCCTCGGCGAACTCGGCGAGGTAGCGCTCGCGCAGCGCCGGCTTGCCGTCCGTCTCCCATCCGGCCTGGAGAAGGGCGAGCAGCGACAGCTGCGCCGGCACCCCCATCTCCTTCATCAGCCAATAGGCGCGGTAATATTGCGTGTCGTTCTTGCGCAGCGCCTTGTAGCGGTCCGAGGCGACCAGCGGCTCGAGCTTCGCCACTTCGTCGGGCGTATAATCCTTGTAGAGGACGAGGCCGTTGGTCGGGCATTCGGGGAGCGGCGTCGGCGCCGAGCTGCCGTACGGCTTGCCGTCGGGCCGGTCGCCGAGCGGCGGGGTGGTGACCGGCACCACATAGTCGAAGCTGACGCCGCCGATCGGGCAAGTCATCGTCTGGCGGGCGCTGCCGCCCTGCGCCAGAGCGGCGCCCGCCGGCAGCGCGGCGCCGGCCAGCGCCGCCGCGGCGATGAGGGGCATTCGCATAAACTTCTCCTTGGGGAACATCAGGTGGTGACGGCCGGGGCGACCAGCGGGAAGCGCGGGATCGCCGCGGCGAAGCTGCGCCCCTGCTCACTGACCATCAGATACTGGCCTTCCATATAGCCGGTCGGCGTCGGCAGCGGGCAGCCGGACACATAGTCGAAGGCGCCGCCCGGCTCGATCACGGGCTGCTCGCCGACCACGCCTTCGCCCTGTACCTCGCTCTTGGCGCCGCGCCCGTCCGAAATCGTCCAGGTCCGCTCCATCAGCTGCACGGCGCTGCGCCCGCCATTCTCGATGCGGACATGATAGGCCCAGAACCAGCGGCCGCGCGCCGGCTCGGACTGTTCGGGCAGGAAGCTGACGGCGACGCGCACGGTGATGTCACTGGTCGTCGCGCTGTGGGGAAACAGGCTTTTCACAGGCGCTTACCTCCACCCATCGCCGCGCCCGGTCAACCGGCCTTCTCGACGTGGAGCATGCCCGCGGGGCACGGCGCGATGAGTTCGGACGCCGGCACCTGGTGGCCGAGCCAGGCCGCCCACCGGGCCTTCGGCATGATCGCGATCTGGCGGTTGTGATAGGGCGCGACGTCCGGCCCCGGCGGCGTCGTCAGCATGGTGAAGGCCTCGCCGACAGAGCTGTCGCGCCACAGGCCGGCGATGCAGAACCAGGTCTCGCCCGCCACCGTGAACAGCCACTTGTCCTTGCGCTTGTCGGCGCGCGGCGCCTTGGGCGTGGTGAATTCGTAGAAGCCGTCGGCGACGATCAGGCAGCGGCCGGTGCGGAACTCGCGCCCCTCGCCGCGGAAATTGTAGACGGGCTTGCCCCCCTGCCCCGGCCACGACCAGCGGCGCTGGACGAGCTCCGCCGCGTCGCCGCCCCAACGCACGATCGCCGCCCGGTCGGTAATCCGGATGTCGTCGCGCGGCTCCATGTTCGGCAGCCCCTCCGGGAAGCGGAGCGGAATGCGCAGGTCATTGAACTCCTGCTCGATCGTCCCGAGCTCGACGCGGCTGCGATAGTCGTTGCACATCCGGGCGCTGCTATCGGGCGGGCGCCGTGAACGCCAGCTTGACAGCCGCGCCCCCTCCCCCATATGCGCCACACCTTCGCGCGAAGGCCCCTTCGTCTAGCGGTCCAGGACGTCGCCCTCTCACGGCGAAAACACGGGTTCGAGTCCCGTAGGGGTCACCAAGGCACTGAAAAGTTACATCTTTTCAAAAAGTTGGCGAAAATCAGTAGCTTCCTAGCCGCCCGGTGGTACAAAAGGGTGGTACAAAATGGGGCTACGAATGCCGGGGCCGACAACCCATCCCAGATCCTCAAACCTGTGGTTTCGCATGGCGGTGCCTGAGCGGCTTCGCGGGAAAGTCGGCAAACGCGAAATCAAAATCTCTCTCGGCACCTCTGATGCCACCGAGGCAAAGATTCAGCAGGCCCGCCAGCAGGCGAAGTGGCGCTCCTACTTCCAGGCGCTTGATCGGGAGATCGAGAACGAGGCCGCAGCTCAAGCGCCGACGGTTGTGGCCCGCTTCCTCGAAATCATGGCCGAGCGGAACGGTAGCCTCCACAACGTGATCTATGGCCTCCGATCTTTCATCGCGAGCCGTCTCTTGCTCGCGTGGGCCGAGGCGGAGTTCGAGGCGTTGAATGCTTATCGAGCCCTGCGTCTCCACCCGGACCCCCAGCTTTGGGAAGGTGGCCCCGCCGCCCAGGATGCTGACATCATCCCCGTCGATGCGAGGGAGGAGGTCGTCTCCCGTGTCGACATCCTCCACCGTGACGAGAACCTCCTCGGCGTCGGCTTTGCCGAAGCGATCGAATGGCTCCTCGCCGCCCGCAGATGGGATGTCGTCTGGCCCGAGGTGGCTCTGGTCGAGGAACACACCGGTATCTCCGCTCCCCAAGGATCGCTGCTCTTCAACACCGTCGCCGAGGCGCTGCTGCATCGACTGGTCGAACAGCAGCTCTCCTCAGAAGATGCAGCCAGGCTTGCTGCCCTGCCCAGACGCTACCTTCCTGGCAAGCCGGAGGAGTATCCCCCGGTTTCGGTCCCTCAGCCGGAACAACCAGCCGTGTCACGCCGCCAGCCCGCCGCGGGAAAGTCGGGTCGTCCCTTGTCGGCCGGTTTGCGACACTGGGCTCAACTGCGCGCGCCGAGGCCGCAAAGTCTCGTGGAAGCCCGGCGCGCGGTCGACCGGTTCATACTTCTCAACGGCGACCTTTCCGTCGGGCAGATCACTCGCGACGACATCCTGGACTTCAGGGATTTCATCACGGGCATGCCGACGAACATCAACCTTGAGAAGGTGAAGGCCTCCGGCACCCCCCTTCGAAAGGCCGTCGAAGCTGCGCTCGGGAAGGGGCACTCAGAAACGGTCAGGACCCTTTCGCCCGGCGCGGTGAAGAAGGATGTCGGCGCTCTCGGCGCGATCCTCGGTCTGCTGAAGAACGAGGGCTGGATTCCTGATAATGTCTCGTCGGGGATCCCCATCGCAGGTTATGGGAAGACGCGGCGCGGGCAGCGACGGCCGCGCCTCCCGCTTCGCCCGTCGATGATGCAGACCCTCTTCGCATCGCCCCTATTCACCGGCTGCGAAGGCCGCGCTGACATCGAGCGGACGCGGCCGGGCAAGCACGTTTATCAGGACGAGCTCTACTGGAGCTTCCTGTTCGGTGCGACCTCGGGGCCCAGGCTCGAGGAGGTCGGCCAGATCCGCCTGGACGACATCGAGGTGATCGAACGCCCCGGGGAGGCGCCGATCGTCGCAATCTACGTGACCGGCACGGGCGAAGGCGAGAGCATCAAGAACGAAGAGTCCGCCCGCGTTATCGTCGTACACCCTCGGCTCCTCGAGCTCGGCTTCCTCGAGTACGTGAAGCGGCGTCGCGCTGCCGGCGCCGCCCGTCTCTTCGATCTTAAGCAGTCCCCGACCGGAAAATGGACGAAGGAGCTCAGCCGCCGGGTTAACCGCTACGTGGACCGCGTTGTGACTGACGATCCTCGCTTCGTATTCCATTCGCTCCGGCACGAGTTCAAGGACCGCGCCGAGGCCACAATCTCCACTAGAGTGCACGACCGCATCACCGGTCACTCGCCGACTACTGTTGGGGGACGGTACGGCCTTGGTGCATCCGTGGAGCTGATCGCCCGCGAGCTGGAGAAGCTTGACCTCTCCTTTGTCGATTGGGATCAGCTTCGGAAAGCGGCGAGTATCGCCTCAGTGCGCGAACGGAAGGCCACTTAGAATGTCCGTCGTATCGCCCCCGCCGACCAGCCAGCGGATCGAGGCATGATGTGACGACGCCGCCCGCGCTAGGAAAGCGAACCTATGGCCTCGCTATTTCGACGATCGTCGCGATCCTCGTCAGCTTCTGCGAAATGGGAAAAAACGCCTTCGAGCTCTACGAAAAGGGAGCGCCGTTGAGCTATCTCGACGCGGGACTTACGACCCTCGCCATAACCTCCTCGGTCTATGCGACGCTGGAGCTGCGCCACCGCATCAAGATCCTCGCGCAACGATCAACGCTGCTGGCGATCGCCAATCTCGGGTTCTATTTCGCCACAGGCGCGTCTGCCATCCTCACGATTCAGGCGCTTCTGACGTCCTCGGCCTGGGGGCTGCTCTTTCTGATCGCCGCCATCGTGCCATTGGTCTTCTTCGGCGCCTGGCGCGAGAGTCTTGAGGGGGAACCGGATCAATACGACCTGTTCGAATACGCGGAATCGCTTGAGCGACAAGCGCAAGTTGCTGCCGAAGCGGCCCGCGCTCAGCGCGCGTACGACAAATTCCTGCAAGACAATCCGGAGGAAGCGAAATTTCTGAGGATGCCCTTGAGTGCCCGCATTAGGTCGGGTCTTTAGTTCGGCGGGTGGCCCGGAATCACTGAACGGCATGGCCGCCGCGCCGCGCGCGTCCGACGAAATTGATCCGGCCTTGACCTTCATTTCCGCCAGCGTTCCGGGCTGTCTAACACCGCATTTATCACAGTCGGTCTTTCGCCTCGGCAATTTTGGCTGAATGGCCATCGCTTATCCCCGGCCGGCGGAGCGACTGTTGGAAGCTCGGCGGTTAGACGAACCTGCCCAGCACCTTCGCATCCCACCTAATCCGCGGTGCCAAGAAGACAGCGATGGCCAGCCCGACGTGGAGGTGAGGGCGGACCGCTGATGCCCTACGCAGGGCTGGCGAAGCGGTGTGGGTGCCAACGCCTCGACGGTTTCCGAAAGATGCGTCGGCGGCCGTCAGCCATCCACACCTGGCTCCTCTCGATACCGCGAGAGCGACCGCATCGTCATCACCGGCGTAGCGCTCGGCAGGTCGGGATCCCTGATGTCGCCGACGTCGGCGCTCAAAGGCAGGTCCAGGAGATCATGGGCCAGCCAGGCGGCATAACGGGAGAACTCGCCATCGACGTCCAGCGACAGGCTCCAGGCCTCCAATTCTCCCCGGTCGCTGGCGTCTAGGTCGGCGGTGGATCCGGACGCGACGAGTTCGCCGATGAGCCGCTCGCGCTCACCGACCTGCAGGCCACCTGTACGACCGGCCGCCGCGGCGGCGAGGACCACCAAGTCGCGGCGGTCCAGCTCGCCGTCACGCTCCAGCAGGTCGATTAGCGACCTGCGTTCCGCGCCTTCCAGCAACCCCGCGGCGAGCAGGAGTGGCCCGGCGATGGGAGCGGGCTGCGTCCGCGCAAGCTCGGTTGTCCGTCCGAGAGTGTGCAGCTTGTCGGCGATGACGCGATCCAGAATTGCCCATGCCGCGGTCTGCGCCACCGGTCGGTGAGCCGGAGACTGCCGCAGGGCAGGAGCTGCGAGGGCGTCAGCGAGGACGCCCTCCACGCGGGCGTCGTCCGCGCACGCAAGCGCCGCCAATGCCCGGCAAGGAACCAGCGGATCCCTGCACGGCGCCTTCGCGGCTTCCAGCAGGGCATCAACAGCCTCGGCCGGAAGCTCGTCGTAAGCAGCGAGGGCGTCGGCTGCCGACCGTGCCACGAGGAAGCTGGAGCCTCGCGAGGCGGAAGATAGATGGTGTGAGAAGTCGCGCTCGTCGCCGAGCAGTGTGACCAGTGGCTCCATGGCCTCGGGCCAGCGGTGCTCGGCCATCGCCCTCGCAAACGAGAGGCGCACGTCTGCGCTGCGGTCGCCAGCCGCCGTGGCTGCGATGGAGCGCCGCTCGCCCGCGTCAGAAATCTCAGGGACAAGCATCTCGAGCGCGCGCGACCGAACGTGGAAGCGGCAATGATCGAGCGCAGCCATTAGCCTGGCGCGGCGGTCCGGCGGATCCTGGATAGCGATCGCTTGAAGCGCCACCAGGCCGTCGTCCGGCTCCCCCGTCGCAAGGAGCTTCTCGCAAGCAGGGCGCACGTCGCTACCGGCGGCCGCGCCCAGAAGGGCGAGCGGGCCCGCCACCGGCGGCGGAACCTGTGTCAGGGTCCGCTGGAGATGATCACGCGACGGTGGCGAAAGCAGGGCCGATGTCGCTCCGATCTCGTCCCCTGCGACAACCTTCGCGAACGCGATGCCAAGTTCGCGTTCGTTGGCGGGATATGTCGCCGCGAGCGCGGCCGCGCGGAGGCCGCGGGCGGCGACGCCGTCACTCCCCCGCGGGTCGCCTTCGATCCCCTGCGCCACGACGTTCCGGAGCAGCTCGATACGTCGTTCGGGACTGCAAGAACCTGCGACGCGCGACAGCATCGAGACGAGGTCCTCCTCAGAGGCGTCGCGCGACGCGATCTCAATCAACACTCTGCGGATGTGATCCATCCCATCGTCGCTGCGCGCGAACTCGGCCTCGAGTTCAGATTGCAACGATGCGTCCCAGTGGGCTGCGACGGCCCGCCAGACGTCGTAGCGGGTCCAGCCCTCCGCCACGTCAAGCATCATCCGCAACTCCGCGGCATCCACCGACTTGCGAGTGAGGTTGAGCAGATATGCGAGCGCCCTCACCAGGAGCTGTGCGTGCCGATGTCCCTCGATGAAGGCGCTTCCCTCATGCGATCGGCGGATGCGCACGACCGACTCCATCCCCCTGCGCCCGACGTAGTACTGCTCCTCCGGCTGCTCCAGGGCGTGATCAGCGGCGTCAGCGTCAATTTCGTGCTCCTCGGCCTCGCGGAGGTAGTCGGCGTTTTGCCGCATCCATTTGTCCGCGTCATCTTCGGCTCGGGCGAAGAGATCGATCGCGCGCTCATAGTCGGGAGTTTCGCCGAAGACTGCGCCCTCGACGATCACGTCTAAGTTCAGGCTCGACGCGCCAGCATGCGCACCTGCAGCGAGGGCCCGCCAGAAGACGTTGCTGAGGTCGGGCGCCAAAGCTTCCAGGAATGGCACGAGCCCTCGGTCGTAGTCGTCGTGCGAGTACGGCAGCACCTTGAGGACGAAGCGTTCGATGAGAAGGCGCGTGTCTGGATGCTCCCGCAGGCGCGACGCTTCCTCTTTGGGAATCTCGGGGGCCTGCCAGTGTGGTCCGAAGGACGGCCTAACTTCCATGCGGAGACCGTCCATGAGATGCTTTGCCAAGCGGCTGGGCACGTAATCATTGGATCCGAAACGCGCGAGGTCACGCAACGCAGACGTGACGTCATAATGCCCTTCGATGTTGCGCACGACGGAGAGCAGATACTCGTCCAGCCGGCTCCATGCCAAAGCCGACGGTGCCACCTCTAGGCCTTCAAGCGCGCCACTGCGCCTCATGACGGCCAGCGCGGTCTCTCGTCCCCAGTCGCCGTCCCCTTCGTCCCAACCTATTAGCTGGTCGACCACCGCGCGGAGCGCCTCGTTGGCGTCCTCCGCACGTCGCATGAAGGCCATCCGCAAGCCGTCCTCGACGCGAGGATGCGCGAACGACAGCGCGGGACCATCCCGCTTCAGGTTTTCGCCAGCGACGAGGAAATCGACGAGACCCTGCACGTCCAGCCGCAAAGAGGGGTCCGAACTGCGCAGCCGCCGAGTCAGTTGGGCGAGCACCTTGTCGGGAAGGGCCCCCCTAGCGACCAGCATTGACCAGATAACGGCCGCGCTCTGCGCGCCGTCCACACCCAGGGGGGCGAGCTGGTCGGCGATGACGGAGGAGATCGCGTCGATTTGCGATCGGGCAATCAGATCCGAGACGTTTGTCGGCGCCTCGACTGTGTCCCGCACAAGCGCGCTGAGGAACCGCCTGATCTCGTAGGGCCTCTTCAGCTGGGCGAGCGCGTCATTTCGATAGGTCACCGCAAGCACGCTCGCGTGTCCCCTCAGGTCGGACGCGAGCCCGTCGTAAATCTCCCCCAGCTGATCTGCGCCGTAGTCCTCCAGTCGAATCTGCTCGATGAAGGGCTCAAGCTCGCGGGTGAGCTGAATGCCCGCGCTTTCCAGCACGTCGGATCGGGAGGTCACGAGGAACTTCTTGCCGGGGCCGGCGAGCTCGAGCAGCTTCGGCAGCTCGCTGCTCCAACGATCGGCACCCGGCGTCAGGCGGTTCCCACCCCAGGGATCGCGGAGGTGGAACAAAAGCGAACGCGCCTCGGACAGCGAACGCCGGACCGGCCCCGGACCATGCTCCTCGCCGACCACCTCGAACGCCGGGACGCCGCCGCGCAGCTCGAGCTCGAGGATGTCGGCGGTCAGCGTCTTTCCGGTCCCCGACGGTCCTGCGATGACGACGGCGTGCTCCAGCTCCAGCTTACGCCGGATCGCCTCAAATGATGCCGGCTGAACATAATGGTCCATGTCGCGTCTCGGGGCGATCGAACCGCCATGCGTCACAAGCAACGCGATCAGCTCGTCCCGGGTCCAGACGCCGTCCTGGCCACCGCGGACGCGGTCGCGAACGAGGTCGCGCAGGTCGCGCATGCAATCGGCGTGACGGGCCTGTGGCACATGTCCGTGCTGCTCGAGCTGGGCAGAGATGCGACCCAGGAGAACCTCGTCGGTAAGGCCGGTAAGCAGCAGCACCCGCTTCGCCAGAGCCGTCCGGACATGGGGCTCACGGCCGTCCCGGGCATGGGGTGGAAGGTCGCTGGGCTCGGGAAAGTCGAAGAGATGCTCGCCCTCGTGCGCCCTTAGCGCCTCGGCCGATGCTTCATTGGTCACAAAGACGTAACGCCGCCGGCTATCGACCTCGAGCATCTCGAGCGGGCGACTCCGCTTCCCGCCCTTCCCGGCGGTGTCGTTGTCCTTGCCGAGCAGGACGTCGGCGATGGCAGTGGCGGTCCAAGGTGCTCCGGAGCGGGTCTTCGCCTGCAGGACGAGCTCGAAGCCGTCGCCTGCGGCGGCGGCTTCGAGCAGACCGCTCTCCGGATCGGCGATGGCAGCCTCTAAGTCCTCGTCGGAGCGCGGCTCAATGGTGATCTGGTCGGCGGCGCCCTTCACGAGCATCAGGTCAAGCCCGACCCATACGCTTACGGTGATCTGATATTCGTAGCCGGCGTAACCCGCGTTCCCGGTCTTGCGACGGAGCCGTTCCGCCGGCTCGCCGCCGGTCGCCACCGTGCGCCGCTTCGCGGACACCTTCCCTTGAGATGAACCCTTCGTGCCCACGCCACCTGCCTATTCCTCAGCACCTGTCAGGCACATCCAGCCGTAGCTGCCGTCCCGCCCTCCCCGCTAGTCGTCCGTGAGCGCCCGCGCCAGCGAGAAGCAGTGACTTTATTGGCCGCTCACCGTCCAGAAGAAAGAACTCGGCGACCAAGCCCCGCCGACGCTGGAGCTCGGCTACGCCATCACGATCCCTCGATGCCGCCGCGCAGCCTCATCCCCGACGCCGCGGCCCGGGCGCAAGGTTCAGCGGTGAAGCAAGCTCAAGGTTTCAACGTCGGGCTTGCTCCTGCACGCATTCTCACTCAGCCGCCCTCCTCGACCTTCCTCCTCAGGCGGCCACTCATCCTGCCGAAGCTATCGCGATCAAGTGGTGCACGGCAGAGGCTGGAAGACGAGGCGACCCCACGCGCTGTCACTCCGGACGTCAGTCTTCGTCCGGGTCTCGTTCTCGGCTGCGGCCAATGATCAATCCTTCCTCGCGCATCCTCTGCACGAAGCCAGGCGCATCGCCGGTTAGATGGCTTCCATCTTCTCGCTTCATTCCGTCGTCGGCGGCGGCGGTAATCGGCGATGCCGACACCTCTCCGGCCAGGCGGAGGCACTCGCGGCCAATGCCCACACCCGTCCAGCCAGGAATTCGGTCCAGAAAGCACCAAGTGAGATAAAGGGCGGAGGAGCGACCGTCGGCACATTCATGCTCCTCGAAGCTCATCCGGCCGATCTCATCGCCTCCAGTGACGGTCCTCACGCGAACGGTCCAGTCGAATTCATCAACCTCAATCTCTACCGTTCGACGGTCCTTCGTCTGAAACAGCGTCTTCATAGATGCCCCCCGTCCCGAGTTGGGGTTTGTGGAACGCCCCCGATCCACTGGGGTCCTCGTGGCGTCAAACGCCTCCGGCACGGCCGATATGGATCGGGACCCAAGGAGGGAGCGGGAGTTCCCCGTGACGGAGGCGGCGCCTTGACGGCCGCTCATGGCCTTTCGCGGACCGGACGCTGCCGCTGATTTCCAAATCATTGCCGAACATTGCAGACGACAGCCCGGCCAGCGGATAAGTTATGCTTAACGGGCCGCCATACTCGACACCTCCGCCGCGGCCCGAATCCGGAAAGGCATGGATTGACCAGCGAAAGCTTTCTTGGCGCCGTCGCCTCCAGCACGGGTGATGATTTCCACGAGCGCTGGGCGGCGCGCGCTCTGCTGCGCCTGCTCGACCCGGCGGGTCATGTCGTTGCGATCAAGGTGGAGGGATTGCCGACTGACGACTTTCATCATGGGCTGGGCGAGCATTGCCAAGCCGTCGACGTCGCATTGACGCTCGAGGAAGAGGGGAAGCGGTCTTACCAGTATCTTCAGCTCAAATACTCCCCGTCGCGCCCTGCAGAGCCATGGGATTGGTCGCGGCTGTACACGTCGGGGTCCAAGACCGACCCGACGAAGTCCGTTCTCGGCAAGCTCGCCGGCCTTATGGAGGCGATCTTCTTCGAAGGCCGCTTTTCGATCGTCACGAATCAGCCGCTCGCCGACAAAGTCGCCTCGGATGTCGCCCGGCTGATCGCGAACGACGGCGCGCAGAGGACCCGCGATAGAGCGCTGATCGGCCGGCTAACCAACAGGCTCGGGCTCGATGAAGCCGGCCTGATCAAGTTTCTGAAAGCGTGGGATCTCGACGGATTCAGCTCCGTCACCCGGCTCCAGATGGAAACCGAGGTGATCCGCCGCCTGTCGGCAATGACCGATGCCGACGCGCGCACGGACGCGGACCTCCTGCAACAGCGGGTCAGCGAGCTGGTGCTTCCCGAGAGCCGGACGCTTCCACCCCTGACCCGCGAGACCCTGATGATTTGGCTGGGGATCGGCACCGACGAAGCATTGTATCCCGCGCCGTCGCGGCTGTCGCCGGCAGACCCTTATATCCGCCGGCCCGTGGTGGACCCGCTGCTCGCCTGGCTCAAGGCGCCGATGACGCGGCCGCTTCGCCTTCATGCCGCCGGCGGCTGCGGCAAGACCAGCTTGGTCTGCGGTCTTCCTGACGAGCTGCCGCCGGGGTCTGAGCTTATCACCTATGATTGCTATGGCGGCGGGCTCTTCCTCACCTCGGATCAAAGGCGCCACTTGCCCGAGCGTGCCTTTGGGCAGGTGGCGAATGAGCTCGCCGTTCGGCTGAAGACCCCGTTCCTGCTGCGGCGCGGCGGCAGCGCCAGCCCGTTCGAAGCGTTTCGGCGACGCGTCGCGGCGGCGGCCGAGCTGATCGCCGATCGGGGACCGGACGCCCTGCTCATCTTGTGCTTCGATGCCGTCGACAATGCGCGGACCGGTGCAGCGCATTGGGTCGAGCCCTGCTTCATCGATGAGCTCGCTTCGGCCTCGGGCTGGCCCTCCAACGTGCGCATCGTGATGACCTGCCGGACCGCACGGCGGGATGAAGTGGGCCCGGCGGCGCTTTATGCCGAGTTTGAGGTGCCGGCGTTCGGCCAAGCTGAAGCCCGAGACCTTGTGACGTCCTGGCAGCCGGCCTGGAGCACAGCGCTCGCCCGCCAGATGCGGGAGCTGACCGGCGGCAATCCGCGCCGGATGATCTATGCGATGGAGGGGCTCGGCCCTGGCGAGGCTCAAGCGGCGATTGCGCGCTTGCTGCCCAAGGGCGAGGGGATCGACCCCCTCTTCGAGAAAAGGGTGGCCGAGGCTGGCGTCAGGCTCGGCGACGGCGAGGCGGCTTGGCGCCTGCTCGCAGCGCTCGCGAGGCTGCCGCGGCCGGTCCCAGCGGACGTCCTGGAAAAGTTACTCCAGCTCAGTGCCGCCGATATCGTGGATATCGCCACCGACGTCGGCGGCATCGTGGAGCATGAACAGGGCTGGACCTTCTGCGACGAGGATTTCGAGCACTTCGCGGCCACGCGGACGGAGGCGCTGGCGGTGGGCCTGGTCAGCCAGGCAGCGGAGCTGCTGATCGCCGAGCAGATGACCAGCCGCTACGCGGCGACATCATTGGCCGAGATCCTGGTTGAAGCGCAGCGGCTCGACGCCCTTTATGCTCTGGTCGCCGAGGGCGGCGAGAACCCGCCCGTTCTCAGCCAGCTGGAGGCCCAGTTCGTCCGCGCCCGCCGGCTGGCGCTCGCGATCCGCTGTGCGCGCCAAGCCTCCGATCTTGTGACGGTCAGCCGGTTGCTTGTCGCCGCGGCCGAGGGGCGCCAGCGTCAAGAGGTGCTCGAGAAACTGATCGTCGGGCATCTGGACCTCGCCGCGCTCTACGCGCCTGACGAGGCGATCCGGCTGGTTATGGTGGGCCAGAATCATGTGAAGAAGCGGGCGCGGCTTCGGATCAGTCTGGCCCGGGCCGCGGTGCCCGATCGGCGGGCCGCGGCTCAGCTCCATTTCCACTGGTGGCGTCAATATCTGGCCGACCTGAAATATCGGGACGAGCGGCGCCCGGATGTCGATGCTCGCGATCTCGCCGCCGAGCATCATGTCGTCACTGTGCTGAATGGCGAGAGCGCCGCGCTGAACGACCTGTTCCGCTGGCGGCCCAAGCCTATCGTGGCGAAGGCCCTCGGCCTGATCGCTGTCCAGCAAGGCGGGCGTTCGCCCGCCCCTGCGCTTGATTTGGTTTCGTCGCGGGCCTGGCCGCCGGCGGCGCTGGCGCCCATGATGGCCGTCGCTCTGCTCGCCGGCGCGACTTTCGCCGAGCCAATCCTCCAGGACGCGCTCGGCCGGCTCGCTTCAGCCAGCGCCGCGCGCTGGCCCGAGGCGGCGGGCATCTCGCACGAGCTCAAGGAATTTCTGGACGTCCAGGAGGCCGTCCTGTTCGTCTGCGAACGGGCCGTCGCCGACCCGGCTCTACGTCCGCTCGTAGCCAAGATCCTGCCCCGGCTGGCGCCGCAGCCCGCCCCGAAGGACCCTTCGGACCTGTTCAGGCTCCGATTGTCCGCCGCCTTCTATGCCCGCGCACTGGCGCTCGCCGAAACCTGCTCTGGCGCCCCTGCGGTGATGAAGGACTGGTTGCCGCCGCTTCGCCAGGAGCCACAGGTGAAGCGCCGGCAACGAGCCCGAGCGGGCCAGCGCCGGACCTCGGACGAAAAAGCCTGGAATGACGCGCTTGGCGAGACCCAGGCCCTGCTGAACCGGTTCCTCGCGGCGGCCCGCGCGACCCTGCAGCTCGTCACCAGCGCGGTTCCCGCGGCGGACGGCGTCGATGCGCTCGCCCGAACGCTCAACCTTTCCTTCACGCATAAACGGACCCCGCGGGAGGAAAACGGGGCGACCTTGCTGCTGCGCGCCGGGACGCTGCACGCCACCCTGGCCGGGCTGTCGCCGCCGGTGGAGCGCGTGCGGCGGACGCTGCGCAAATGGCACGGGGATTCGATCGCCGCCATGACCGACCTTTCGCAGACGCTCGCGCTCATCCCGGGCGGTCACGATGCAGCGCTCGGCCTTCTCACCGCTCTGGCCAGCGAGATCGAGCAGGATGCCGGCGGCGCCTCGCAGAAGTCGGAGCAGCTCTGCAAGCTGGCCCGGGCCGCTCTTCCGCTCGATGAGTCGCTTGCCCGGAGCCTGTTCGACCGGGCGGTCCGCGTCACGGCGATTGTGGATTATGACGCGCTCGGCGCGCTCTCCGCCTGCGGCGCGATCGCCCAGGCTGGGCTTGGAGGCAATCGGGACGCTCGCAGATCGCTGGCGGAGCGGCTCGCCGAGGCCGCTGACCGAGTGGTCCAGACCCTCAGCCTCGGCATGGACTATGATTGGCCGAAAGCCTTGGGGTGGGTTGCCGCCGTGGACCTGCCCACCGGCCTCGCGGTCGCGGCGCGCTGGCAGGACCGGGGTGTCGCCGGGCTCGAGCTGACCCTCCCCCAGCTGCTCCAGGAGCCGCCACTTCAGCGACTGACCGGCGTCCAGCGCTATGCACTAAGCCTGCTGGCCGGTGCGGATCGGCCAAGCCTGTTCGAGCTGTATGGCGCGGACGAGGCCGTGCCGCCGCTGGTCATCGCGGACGAGTTGAGGCGCCGGCTGGACGGCGGTGACAAGAACGGCTTGGTGGGCGCGATAGACGCTATCCTGGAGCGGGACGGTGATAGTCCAGCGCTCGATAAGGCGCGGGCGGCGAAGATGCTATTCGATAGCTGGTCGGAGGCCGAAGCGCCGACGGCTGAAGAGGCCTTTCCCAAGCCAGCTCGGCGGACGCCGCACCCTGATGAGGCGCCGATCAGCGATCGCGAGACGTTGGAAGCCGCGGTCACGAACTGCCGGCCCAGCTACGATCCGAATGTGCTGTGCCTGAGGCACGAAGATGTGGCGGCGCGGCTCGCGTCGCGGGCGCTTCGGGTGCCGTTCCTGGCCGCGTCGAAGCGGCTCGACGGAGAGCGCGGCAAGCTCGGCCTGGCGCTGCCTCAGATCCTCGCCGGTTGGAACGATTACCCGCCGGTTCGCGACTGGCTGCGCGACGAGCTTCCCGAGTATCTTGCTGCGGCGCTGCCGCATCTGTTCCACTGGAACTATGACGACACGGGGCTCTTCACTAGCCTGCTTGAGGCGACGAGACTGCCCGCTGAAGCCCAGGTCGGTATCGTGCTTGAGGGCCTCGAACGCCACGCCGATGCCGCCGGCGCGAGTCTGATCTTCGCCCTTGTAGGGGTAGTCGCGGCGCGGGCGCCGGTCGAGGCGCGCAACGACATCCTACTCGGCCTCTTGAACCGGCTCGACGAACGGGCCGACCAGCCGCCGCGGCTTGCCATGATCGGCGTCGATGCGCCCTCCGATGAGGCCGAATGTGTCGGGCGCCTGCTGTTCGCGGGGATGGGCGACATGGAGGTGGCGATGCGCTGGCGGGCGGCCCACGCGGGCCTGCTGCTGCTCCGCGCAGGCGATCCCGCCGGCGAGGCACTCGCCCGGCAGGTCGCCTCACCCGGCGAAGCCGTGTTCGCGACTGCACCTTTCTACCTTTACGCTGCCCTCGAGATGCTGCTCGTCACCCTGCGGCGGGCGGCCGCGGAGGTTTCGGAGGCCGTCGTCGGCCACGCCCCCGCGCTGCTCGCGCGCCTGCGCGTCGAGCCGCACGTCACCGTCCGTGAGCTTGGACGGGAAATCCTGCTGGGGCTGGAGGCCGAGGGCGGGCTCGAGCTGAGCGCCGAGGACAAGGCCTTCGTCGCGTCGCTTAACCGCAGCGTGCACCGGCCGGTCAAGGTCGCCCGCCGCTCGCATCCGCGCGCGCATTTTCATGATGAGCGCAAGGCACGGGCGTTCCGCTTCGATACGACCGACACGATTCCCTATTGGTACGATACGCCGGCTGAGCTGTTCGGACTCTCCATGGAGGGCTTTCTCGATCGCGTCGAAGCCTGGGTGCATGGCCGCTGGGGCTTCGTCGAGACTGACAGCCACTGGCTCGAGGAGCCGCGGCTCGAGCGGCTGCGGCAGAATGAGCGGGGAACCTCCCATCGTCATGGCGGCCACCCACCGGTCGAGCGGCTGAGTCGCTATGTCGAGTGGCACGGCATGTGCTGCGCCGTCGGCGAGCTGATCGAGACCATGCCAATCGTCACCCGCACTTATGGGCATACACTCGCGGAATGGCTGAAAAGCAACGTGCCCACACTGGACCCCTTCTGGCTGGCCGATCTTCGCCGCCCGGCGCCGCTCGAGCCGCGCTTCTGGGGCCATGGCGTGCCCCAGGCCATTCTGGATGCCGATGCCGGCGTGGAGTATGACGAGCTTGCGTCGGAGGACGAGGCAGAAGCGCATCAGGAGCGGCCGTCCGGCTGGGGACTATCGATCACGCCAGCTGTGTTTGATGCGGAGCTCAAGGCTGCGGATGGCCGCTTCATCGTCGCCGCTGACTTCCGGCTGGAGCGTGGCCGGCGGAGCCATTCGGTCTGGGTGAGCTCCGCTCTGGTCAGCCCCGACACCGCCGCCTCGCTCGGCCAAGCTTTGCTGACCGTCCGCGACCATATGGATTTTTGCTTTCCGCGGGACGAAGATGAGGAGATCGACGAGGCCGGTTTCGTGTGGAAGCGTTGGCTCAGCGACCTCCATCCGGAACCGGGGGCGGACCGGCATGACGAGCGCCGGGGGGCGGTCTCCGGCTTTCCCATCCAGCCGATGAGGCTCTGGCCGGAGACGAAAGAGCTCGCGTTCGACCTCAACCGTTCGGCGTGGGTCGACGGCGATGGCAGCGAAGCGCTGAGACTCCCGTATTGGGGCGATGAGGAGCCCGGCCATGGCTCCGGCTGGCGGATCGACGCTGATCCCGCCTTCCTCGACGCTCTGCTCCGCCGGACGGGCCTCTCGATGATCTTCCTCGTCGAAATTGCGCGGCGCATCTCCGGGCGCGAACTGGCCGATCCGCGCCGCTGGGCGCTTTATGTGCTCGATTCCGCCGGCTCCGTCAGCCGGATCGAGCGGCGCCGGCGCGGGCTTGGGCCTGTGCTGGTCCGGCGCGAGAAAATGGTCCAGAGTTGCAACACGCACGGCCGCTGGTTGCTGCACCGGGCCGCCGAGCTAGTTGCCCTCCGCGATGCAGATCCGACGGCTGATCGGGCCGGCTATAATGCCGAGATCGAACGGGTCTGCGCGCGCTTCCGGGCGCTTAGCCGCTACTGAATTGGGTCCCAGCCCACTCGGCGAAACAAGCTGTCTCCATTTGCAAACGACCCGCAGCTTGAGCGAAGCGCAACCCCGCACCACTTCGGCCCGGAAGATGGCGAACCGCGGAGCAGCTTGAGATTGCAGCGGCTCGTCATCGCCTTTTTTTGGCCCTGACTTGGCTCCCGGGAGGTCGCCGAACGGTCCTTACGTAAGCGTATGGCTAGGGCAGAAAAGCACACGGCGTTCCGCTCGAGGTCACATTGCTCCCCGCGCGCAGCGTCGGCTTTCCTTCAGCCGACTGCATCATCTTACGGCGCTGGAACATCTTGGTGCGGGAATCGCCAAGCCTCTCGTGTAAACCAGAGGATCAAGGCTGTCCGAATTGGCCGAGAGGAGGCGACTGCTTCCGGGTCGTGGCATCCCGCGCCAGCATGGCACCAATATCGAGGCCGTGGGCTGGACGGCTAGCGCCGAGTAGCACTCCGGCGTTGGGATCAGAAGTGCAGGAAGCCTCGGCTTGCCATCCTCGCACTTCATGAGCATCTTCCGATCAAGGGAGGCACCATGGAATCCTCGGGAGGCAAGCTCGGCAAATTCGGCCGCGCTGGATTGAACGTCGCCAGCGGGGCGATACCGTTCGTTGGAGGATTGCTTTCTGCCGCTGCTGGCTACTGGAGCGAGGCGGAGCAGGAGCACGCGAACAACATGCTCCGACAGTGGATCCAGATGCTGGAGGACGAACTCAGGGAAAAGGGGAAGACGATTGCCGAGGTGATGGCACGGCTAAATATGAAGGACGAGGAGGTATCTAGCCGCATCGAATCCGAGGAATATCAGTCCATTCTCAAGAAGGCGTTCCGCAACTGGTCGTCGATCGATTCCGAGAGCAAGCGGGAAAAAATCCGCAACATCCTGGCCAACGCAGCCGCGACCCGCCTCACCTCCGACGATGTGGTGAAGCTCTTCATCGATTGGATCGACCTCTACTCCGACTTCCACTTTGAAGTGATCGGAGAGATTTACCGCAAGCCCGGCGTCACGCGCGGAGCCATCTGGCGAAATCTGAATAAGCCCGCAGCGCGCGAGGATTCCGCCGAGGCCGACCTTTACAAGCTTCTGGTTCGCGACCTCAGCATGGGCGGCGTGATCCGCCAGCATCGCGAAACGGACTACTATGGAAACTTCGTCAAGAAGCAGACTAAGAGCGTACCGAAAGGGTCAGGGTCGCGGACAATGGTTTCGGCATTCGACAATGAGGAAGGCTATGAACTCACCGACCTTGGCAAGCAGTTTGTCCACTACGCCATGACCGAACTCACCCCGAGAATTGCCTTTTCGGAGTTCAAATCGGACGAGCCGATCGACACGGCGGCGGCGACGCAGGCCGGGGTGCCGGCTTAAGCACTTGGCGCCCGGCTACCTGCGAAACCGCTCCACATCATGGCTCAGCCGCGAACGACTGCAAAGGAGGCGACTCCCGGCCTCTGTGCCTTCTCAAGGGTGAAGGGCGGGAAGCTATCACGGCCGATCACCTGCTTGTTGCCGGCCTTCTCGAACCAGACGCACCAGACCGACTCCTCACCGCTCAAATGCAGCTCGCCGACATTCTCGACCGTCATCACGGGACCGCCCGATTTGAGGCGGACGAGATCGCCCTTTTCAAAGTCCATGGCTTTCGCCTCCCTTTCGCTTGCCGCCCTCGGGACGGGAGGACATGTGGGGCTCCCTCCTCGCCGATGCCAGGGATTAACCACAGAAAAAATTAATCCAGGGCAATTTTTCTCAGGCGCCCGCCTCGACGCCGGGCGCACCGCTTCCTACCTCGGCAGCGCTAGGAGCAAGGCTATGAGCGTGATTGGTGACGTCCTTTTCTACAACCGCAACGGCGCGAGCGTGAGCGACCATGCGCGGTACTTCCACGGGCAGCTGAGAGAGACTGTCGGGAGACTTCCACAGAGCGAGTTCGACGCCAAGAGCGACGACGAAGTGGTGGATCTCGTTGCGGCCGAAATGCGGATGGACTCCTTGGAGGTGGATTTCGAAAAGGCGGAAAAGGACGTGCAGGAAACAACGGTGGAGGTGCGCGATCAGTTCGGCTTCCGTGATGGGCCGATCAGCGTCCCCGCGCTGCGCGCCACCAAGAGCATCCCCTTTACCGGCGATGCGGGACTGTGGACTGTCGGCACCGGAACCTGGAGCACAAGTATGCCGCAGGGCGAGGTAAGCGGGAACAAGCTGGTGGTGGGCATGGTGGTTCGCACCAACCAGGCGGCGGAGGCCAAGACACACATCGACCGCACGATTCAGGAAATTGGCCAATATCTGGCTCAGCAGAGGGTGCAGATTGACGCCTATAATGACGGCCTTCCGGCTCAGATTCGTCCGCTTGTGGAGGAACGTCGGAAACATCGGGGCGCCGCCTCGGCGCTGCTCGACCAGCTTTGATTTGATCTAGGTTTTCTCAGGCGGCCCTGGTTGCGCCTGACGGTCTCTAGCGCCTGAGGCGCCGTAACCTCGCGAGTTTGCTGCCGATGCGGGTCGCGGCCTCGGCAGCCTCTTTGCCTCCGCGAGACATTCGAGAACCGCTGATGGGGACGGGCGCTGCGTCCTTCATATCGCTCGCCCTCCGGAACGACGGATATTGGCGCTCAGCGGACCGGCCGAAGCTGGCCGTGAGCAGACAGTCTGATCTCCATACTGAAATCGGCAAAGCGGATCCTTCATTCGCGCTGCTCGTCCGGGCTGCGCCCACGCTATGCGACCGGCTGCACACTCGGCACGGCAGCTTCGACAGACAACCGGTCGTTCAGACCGTCTCACCCGCTCCCCTGCTTGGGACCCTCGTTCATTCGGAACCAACAGGATCCTCAACCAGCGTGGCTACCCCATCAGCGGATGCATGACGAACGTCCAGCCGTCGCCGCCGGCGATCATAAGCCGCCGCGGCTGGCGATCTGCGGTGCCAAGCAGCGATGCCGCTCCTGACGAATGCCGGTCGCCCAATCCGCCAGTGAGTCGACTACTCTGGTTCAGAGTACATGCTCTCCATAGCGGTGAATGCTGCGGGATCAGAGGTCGGTCCCGCGCGGAGGGATGCGGCGTGTCGAAAGCCAAGCGCCCGGTGCAAAGTGGTTGCCCAAGATGTTGGTCGCGGCGAACGCGCCGATCTGACAATAATGGCTGCATGAGAAACAATCCCTTTGGACTGCCTGAGAGCGCCGCGGAGCGCTTCATGCGTGAAGAGCGCCAGCGCGCGGATCTCTATCGCACCGCGCTTGGCGGCAGTGTAATCATGGACGCGGTCAAGCAGGCGACGACGGCCAGGGAATTGCTGCGCGGGGTCGATTTCGACGCACCCTATCGCGGCATGCTCGACACGCTGGAACGGGAACGCGCGAGCAAGAAGGCGTTCGAAAGCCTTGCTACCAATGCTTGGGCAATGTCGGTAACCGAAACCGCGCGCAAGCTTGCCGAACAGAACCAGGGGTTAGTCGAGCAGCAGCGGCATCTGGGGATATCGCTGCTCGAGACGGCGCGGGCGTTCGTCGCTAACAAATCGCTCGTGGCATCGGCAATCGAGGCTGCGAGCGCCGGCCATGCCTACAGACGCATGATCGCCGAGTCTCTGCCGCGGTTCTCGACGTTCAGTGCCATCGCCGAGCGGATGCTCGTGATCGACACGATGACGCTGCGCGCGAGCGTCGATGAAGCGGAGACCGCGACTGCGTTTGCGGCGCGTTCAGTAATCGAGATGCGGCAGGTCGCGGAAGCGATCGCGACGGCCGAGAGCGATGAAGAGGCCGCTCGCCTGCAAGGCTCGTTGTTCGGTCTGGTCCTCACCTTTTTCCAGAGCCTGGGTCCCAACACGATGCCCGAGCTGCAGCGTATGGGCCTGGTGGGGTTCGTCAGTTTCATCCTCACCGTGCTCGGCGCTTATGCGCTGATTCCGCAGCAGCCGACTATGACCCAGCAGGAGAAAGCAGCCTTCGCCGCGCTCAATCAGAAAATCGACAGCGCTCAGGCGGAGCATCGTCGTTACCACGAAACAGCCGCAGAAACTGAGGCAGCATATTTGGCGCAGCATGCGCGCGCGTATCTGAGGCGTGATGCGACGCTCCGGAACGCCCCTGCCCGCGAGGGAGCCGTGGTGTTGAAGGCGCCCAAGGGCACTGAAATCGCGGTCGAGGAGATCAAGGGTCGCTGGCGCAAGGTCCTGTTTCGTGATCCGCTGTCGAACCAGCTAGCGCGCGCATGGGTCTATTCGACTGCAGTTGCTCCGCTCGCGGGGCCGGTTGCTAGGGGCGATGAATAGATGGCGACGCAATTGCCACATCTGGTATAGGTGCGCCGTCATAGGCCCGTAGATGATGTGACCGCGCCGCCCGTCAGAAAACATCCGGAATACATCGGCAACACGGGACCAGTGAAATGACGGTGAACGAAGCCTTCCTTGCAGACCGAGTCGACACGCTGTTCGACACGAACTTCGACCAGCGAGATGGTCGCGTGGTCCCGACGACAGCGGATGTCGCACTCAAAAACGGCGCGGTGAAGATTGACGCCACCTTCCTATACGCCGACCTGGCGGGCTCGGCGAAGCTCTCAGACTCATGCGCGTGGACAACCACCGCTAAGGTGATCAGGGCCTTTCTAGATTGCGCAACGCGGCTCATCGTGAAGCATGGCGGCCACATACGCAGCTTCGACGGCGACCGGGTCATGGGCGTCTTCATGGGTGACTCCAAGAACAGCTCCGCCTCCATCTGCGGCCGGGAGATCCATTGGGCAGTTCGAAAGGTGATTCACCCCAAGGCCCATGAGCGCTTCAAGTCGATCAGGGACAACGGGATTGAAATTCGACATGGCGTCGGCATAGACACAGGGGAAGTCCGTGCGGTCCGGTCGGGCATCCGCGACAACAACGATCTCATCTGGATCGGAAAGGCGGCCAGCTTCTCGGCCAAGCTCTCGGACGTACGTGACGTCGGGAACCACACTTACGTTTCAAGTCGAGTTTACAACAAGCTCAGCGAAGTGGCCAAGTTCGCGGAGGACGGGAAGAACATGTGGTCGAGCGCTACCTTCGAGTTCGCCAACAAAACCGAGACCGTCTACAAGTCAAACCACTGGAAGAAGCCATAAGGCGCTTGGCGCGCCGACCCGAGCGCCCTCCGGATGTGGTCGGCCGCGGAGACTCGGCTCTAGGCTCGAGTGGTTCGCAGCCGAGCTTGGCGGCGTTCGGCTCACTATCCATTATTCGGGCCGAGCTCGAGGATGTGATCGCGCAGGCGGTTGCAAGCCGGCCCCATGAGCCGCGCGTTTTCCCCGCCCCTGTGGAAGCGGTAGGCGATCGTCGTGACGCCTGCCAGGTCGCTGGGAAGCTTAACGTCCTTGTCCCGAGGCTCCATCAGGACGGCCCGAGAACGACCTAGGCGCCCCATGAAGAGCCCAAGCTCGAAGATGACGTTGTCCCGCGGGGCTGGCCATTCCCCGTTGCGGCTGGAGTTCACGTCGTCAGCGTGGGCGATGGCGATCGCAAAGTCTGAGTTGTCCACGGCCGCCTCAAGGTCTTGGATGGTATAGTTCGCTACCTTGAAGCAGCCCTCGTTCCAGATCTCCACTGCGAATGGGTCATATTCGAAAGCGTTCGAGATGATACGCGCGATGGGGAGGGCCTCGACAGAGCAGATGATGAAGACGCGGATCTGATCGCGGAAGGCACCGACCGATCTGTTCCGCTCAAGAAGCCGTCTGGCGAGCTCCTGCGCGATGGAACGGTACACCTGCGGGTACTGTCCCGCGATGTCCGCGAAGGTGGGCTCGTCAAGCCGCACTAGCACCATCGGCTCGGCGGCGGTCACCGTTGCCGCGCGGGCCTGCGCCGGCTGCAGCGCGGCCATCGGCCATCTCGCCCACAAGGTCTCCAGCCCCCCTGACGGCGATCTTACGCCCGTTCACGGCGACGTCGCAGGTACCGGAGACTATGAGAAACACGTCGTTAGCGTCGCTCGCCTGCTCGATGAAACTCTCACCCGCAGCGATGGGGAGAAGCTCGCCTCGATCGGCAACCATTTCGATCAGCGCATCAACGCCGCCTAGCACGTGATGACTCCGCAATGTCTCGAGCAACAGCCTGCGTCCATGCTCACCCTTGAAACGCTCGATCACCTTCAGCCCGTCCCTAGAAATGTAAACAGCGCAAAGCCGCTCCATCGGTCGAGGATATAGCTATGCTTCGCGAGCGACACCGCAACTCATTTCGACCGCTCCGGCTTCCCATTCCCCTCCCAAGTGAGTGATCGGCCGCTTCCGCCGGCGTGCCGTCGGTAACCGGATAGGCCGCTTACGCCAAAGCGTGCCGATCGCCACCTATGAAGGGGTGGCGGCTTTGGGGTTCGCGAGCCGAACAGGCGAATGACCGGGATTGGCGCTCAGCGGAACGGCAGAGGCTGGCCGGTTGCGGACCGGCGGCATATCGGAACTTGAAGCTTAGAAGCCGCCATTAGTAAGCAGCTTCGGCCGGTTTAGATCGTAGGTTCGATCCCAATGCCGACGCCTCCCGCAGAACGATTCGAGACGGGATAAACGGCCTTGGCGCTCTTACATGAAGAAGCGGAACTGATAGGTCCCCTTCCCCATCGCGGGCATGCGCTTGATCACCTGCGCGAGCGTCTTCGCATAGCTCATCGTCACCGGGAGCGGGTCGTAGAGCCCGTCATTGTTCCAGTTCATCTTCGACAGCGCCAGCGCCGCGCGCGCGGTGTCGTCCCACGTGCCGTGACCGGCGTGGCGAACCAGGCGAAGCGGCCGCGGGGTGCCCTTTCCGCCCTGGAAGTAGGGGCGCCGCCCGAGCCCATCCACCGCGCCATGCATCCACAGCAGGGCATCCTTGCCGGTCAGGCCGAGCAGCGTGCCGCGCTTCACCGGATAGCCGTCCGCCTGCGACTTCGTCGGGTCGTTGCGGTCCTGCTCCCACCGCGCGGCCTGCCAGCCATTGTCGTCGACGACCTGGACGAGATCGACAGATTCAATGTGCTTGAGCGCCTCAAAGCAGCCTTCAACCTCGGCCTCCTTGAACTCGGTCGACTTGTGAATCATCACCCTCCTCGGAGGCCGGCCTGCGTGGCGGCGCCGATACAGCTCCAGCGAGCGTGTGATCACGCGAAACATCTCGGTGTGGGAGAGAAACGGGTTCTCGCGCTGAACGTTGACGTCGGCGGTGTCATAGGCGACGAATTCGAGGCCCGCGCCGTCGGCGTCGAATACTTGGCTGCAACAGGTCACGAAGCGGTTCAGCTCGGACTCCACCGGACGCAGTGCGTAGGAGATGCCGATATAGGCGGTGTCGGGCTCGACATCGGCGAGCTTCCACGGCACGCCCCCGGCCTTGGCGTAGAGCGCCAATCCGATGCGCCACATCACGCTGGCGCGGCATCGATAGGACAGAGCGCTGCCCTCGCGCACGATCTGGATGGGCAGCTGGCGGCCGGCGGTGAAGGCCTTGAGTTGATGATGCAGGTCGAAATCGTCTTCGCCGTAGAAGCCGTGCGACCAGCGTTCGGGTAGATAGACGAACAGGACGTCGAACTCGGCACGGTTGGCGTCGAGCAGCTGGATCGCGCGGATCAGCCGCTCGGCCAGCAGCAAGGCGGGCGCGGGACTGTCCTTGAGCGCGCTGTCGAGATCCGCGTCGAGCTCGCGGCGGCAATGGTTCGGGGCAGGGGCAAGGTGGGTCTGGAAGACGCTGTTGAAGCTGCTCCACTCCGGCAGATAATCGGCCCGCTCCTGCGGCTTGGCCGGCTGGTTGAGCTCCCGCAGGAAGTCATAGAGCCGCCGCGACTCCCCTGCCGCGGTGAGCGTCGCCACCCGGATTGGCGATGGCGTGAAGCCGCTCGAATAGGGGCCGAACCTAGCCAGACCGCGCAACGGATGCATATCGCGATCGGTCAACCGGTCCGGATGGAACAGGAGCTGCGGCTCGGCCAGCCGGACATGATGCTGCAGCTGACCGGTCATGGCTTCGCCGCCCAGGAATGCGCCGAGCGGGAATCGATGTCGAAGATGGCGTCGAGCCCGTCCCCGATTGCGAACGCGCGCAGGTCCTTCCCGGCGACGACGCCCGACCAATAATGGATGAGCTTGTCGAGCATTTGGTTGTAGCGGCGCACGGTGCGCTCACGCGCGAAGTCTGATGTGATCGCCTTGGTTTCCTCGCTGCCGCCATCGAAGATGATCCTCGGCTCGATCAGCAGCCAAAGCTGGTCGCTGGCCCAGTCAAGCCGCAGGCCCACCCCTTCCCGCCAGCCGATGTCGCGCTTCTTCGGGACGGTGCCACTGATCGCGCCGACGATGTCGCGGAGCGCCCGCCACGCCGCGTCGGCTGGCGTCCTGGGAGCGAGGATGTCGCTGGTTCCGCGCGAGCGGACATCCATGTCGTGCGTCCGCGCGACTGCCGCGACGAGGGCGCGCCGCAGCAGTCCGCGCTCCTGCGAATCGTAGCGCAGTCGGTGATCCTCGAACGTAGCGATGCCGAACTCGGTAATGCCGAACGAGCCGAACACCCGCCGGAATTCGTCGTCGCTGCCGAAGCCCAGCACTCCGGCACGAGTGCGTGCCACGACCAGCTTGCCCTCGGCTGCCGCCACGGCGTCGCGCACCTCCTTGCCGCCACCGATCCCACAGACGATTTTCCGGCAATTGACCGGGCGGGTGACGCTGACCGCATTCATCCGCAGCACCGGCCAGGACTTCTTCCCCAAGGGCGCGGGCGCCGGCGAGAATCGGCGCCGCTCCTGGCCCTCGGCGCGAAGCTGCGTGATATCGATGTCAGGCAGTAGCCGCAGCAGGTCGATCATCGCCTCGTCGAAATTCTCGATGGGGACGACGCCGGCCTCGACGCCCGCGGCCTGGGCGCGTTCGAGCAACCGGGTCACGCGGTCAAGCGGCGGATCATCGCCGCGATGCATCCAGAAAAGGCCGTTCGGGTACCCACCGGGTTCCTGGAGGGCATCCTCGAGCGCACCCATGACCGAATCGTCCCGCCCGCTATAACCCGCGACGACCAGTCCGAAGCGGCGACAAGCATCGACGAGCTGGGTCCGGAACTGGGCGTCCTGGTGACGGAGCTCCTCGCTCGTATTCTTGAGGCGGCGCGAGCGGAAGTCGCCATGCAGCTTGACCTCGATCGGCCATTGCTGCTCAGAGATGAACTCGCCCGCGAGAGAAGCCCCGTCGAGCGAAGCCGAGTTCAGCGCAGCTGTGGTTTCGAACGTGCGCGCGCAGGCATCGGCGAGAAGATGATCGAAATTAGTGGTCCAGACGATGTTGCTGTGGCGAGCGCGCAGCAATGCCGCCAGCGCCAGATGGCCCTGGGTCGGCTTCATGCCGCGGATCATGTGGTCGATATAGGTCCGCCGGTCTTGTTCCTGGGGGTAGGTTGCCTCGAACAATGCCGAGTATTCCTCGGGCGCTCCCGGCCGCGGCAAGGTGTCGGACTCGGCGACGAAGGCATCGAGGACCGCACGGACCGCGGCTTGTGACACGTCGGCGACCGATTGCGGCGAGGCCTTTCGCTGACTCACATAGAGCTCGCGCTTGAAGCGCCAGATCATATCCCACGCGGTCTGGATCCCGGCGGCGGCGGAGACGCCTGCGCCGAGGAACCACATCAGCTTCGCGGGACGCATTGAAAAGCGCCTGGCAAAGTCGTCCGGCGCTATTTCGCTTATCGCCTCCCGCTCACTCATCCCGGATACGTTTAAACCTCCTTCGCGCACTCGCCAGTGGTGTTCGCTGATTTTCTTGTGGAACGTTGCATGCGATTGGCTATCCGCTTGCGGAGGATGCGCGGAGCTGCGGAACGGCGGCCTGCTCGACATCGATGAGCAGCGCGAGAAGTTGGAGACGAAGGTGTCGAGCAGAGGACATTTCATCGGCCAGGTCGTGGACGATCTCGATGCGATCGCTAGCAAGGTCGAACAGCGCTGTGCGCTCGGCTACACCGACCTCAACCGGGTGCTCGAGGACTTCTTCAAGGAAGTGCTGAACCTCACCTACGGCATCAATCTGCAGAACCTCAACAAGGACCGGCTGAACGCGCCGGGGCTCGATCTCGGCGATGCGGTCGGCGGCATGGCATTCCAGATCACCTCGCAGGGCGGCTCAAAGAAGATCAACGAAACACTTGAGAAGATCAGCGCCGCGCAGCTGGCGAGCTACCCGAAGGTCTTTGTCTTGATCATTGGCAAGCGCCAGAAGACCTATGCGCTCGACCCGGCACAGGCGCAAAGGTGTAAGTTCGACGAGTCGCGCATTCTCGGCACGACTGAGCTCTGTCGCGAAATCATCGATCTGCCGCTCGGCGACCTCCAGGCGGTACACCGCAAGATCGCCGACGAGCAGCGGCGGATCCGGATCGAGCTGGAACCGCAGCTCCCCGACGGCAGCTACTCGACCAGCGTGATGCAGTTCATCGAGCAGAAACCGAGCGTCACGCGCTCGGACGCCAGCCTGCTCGCGGCGCATCCGGATGTGGAGGGGCTGTTTGACGACGCGGAGGAGGCGCGCGCGGCGCTCGATGCGTTCATCGATGCGCTGGCGCGGTTACCGCGGCTGACGCGCGAATTCTTCGGATGGATGATCGACGAATCTGACCTGCGCCAGGGCATAGGCGGGCAGGGGCTCGAGATGAACGCCGACTATCTGCAAGCGATGTGCAGCAGCATGCCCAATTTCATGGCCGAGGTGCGCTTGCTCGAAGCGCGCAAGTTCATCGATTTCGACGAAGACGGGAGCGGCAGGTCGGGCATGTTCCGGATCTGGTTTCCCGGTGCGCATAGCACCGGCTTCCCCGAAGCCTTCGGCTATTTCGTCAGGGCCGAGGCGCTCTCCGCCAGGACGATGTTCTCGACGATGAACTTCGGACCGTTCGGGCCGGCGCCGGCGCCAGCGCCCACCGAATCAATCAAGAAGCCTGCGGATGTGAACAACAAGTCCAAGCTTGGTAGAGGGTCTCGGCGATAGCGCTGGGCTGATCACGATACGGGCGCAGTTGGCGTTTTGGTCTCTCCTAACCGCCGTCCGCTTTCGGGCAAACCGATTGCCATCGAGAGCGACCGTAATTGGCGCTAACCGGACGTTTCGGAGGCTCTTCGACATTCCGACGATAAACGAAAGGTAGCCGCAGGCTCCGAGGCCGCTCGAGCGCTGGCGCGGGCGCGGGCGCGGTCGTGCAGCGAAGCGAAGCTAAAGGCCCGAGTTCCGCCCGATCAAGCCTCAGCCGGCGCGATCAGCGATCGGGCGGCGCGAGCCGCCGCTCGCAGACTGTCTGAACGAGCCGCTGCAATTCAGAAAGGCGCCCGCTGAGCCATTCCAGTTCTTGCGTCGTGATCCGGTACTCGGGCGAGTAGCGGGCGTTCACGTATGCCAATCGTAGTAGCTCGAAGCAGCGCTTCTCGAACTTTGCCTCGCGAGGCCACGCGGCGATCAGCTCGGGCGCGATCTGCTCCGCTTGAGAGCGAAGAAAATTCAGCTTGTGCGACTTGGGGCTGTAGAGCGTGAGGACGAGCAATGCACAATGGTAAGCGCGTTCAGCTGACTGATGCAGTGCGAACGCAGCTTCATTGGAGTGACCCTCATCTGCGGCGTGCCTGCCCATGCTGAGGAAGGCGCGGCTGCTGGGAAGCCATTTATCGAAATAACCTTGGGCCTCCACCTTCGCCTCCTCGTGCGGAAGGGGCCTAGGCGGAACGAACGCGAAACCGTCAGCCTCGTACAGCGCGATCCCCTGACGAACGATGTCGGTGAAGAACGGTCTCCCCTTCTCGAGCTGTCGGTTCACGTCGGTGAGGCAGTGCACTATGAAGCTGACCGGAGCGCCGAGCGCTCCGGTGATGGTTGTCTCACGGGTGAGCCTATCCTCGGCTGCTGACCAATAGTCGACAACGTCAGTCAGCCGATCATCATTGACGACCACAAGGATGTCGTAATCCGACACATAGCCGCCGGCATGATCCTCCACCCAGTCGCCGCGGGCGTAGGAGCCGTAGAGGACCAGCTTCAGGATGCGCCCCTGTTTCTTCCAGGGCTGGGTCGCGTTCTTCAGTGCTGCCTCGAACTCCTCGAACAACACCCTGACGACGTGCTGAAGCTCGCGCTGCTTGCTGACGGGGAGATGGTCGAGATCGGATCGCATTGGGATCGACCCTAGCTCCGACGGCGAACAAAACACAGCCCCGCCGGGCCGATGCCGGCGGCTCCGTTAAGACCACTACGAGAGGTCCCCAGGGCACCCCCGGCTCGGCCGCGCGGACGAGGAGCGGCTCTTGGCATTGCCCACGGCGTTCTCACGGCGATGGCGGCCCGGCACGGGAAGGGTTCGACACACTGAGCAGCGCCGCCTCGACGTTTGGCCAAAGTCCCTCGTTTCGCTTTACCCAGGCGCGCCGCAGAAGGTCGTCGGAGAGGTAGCTGTCGTACTTCGCGGTCCGCAGATTCTCGGCGAATTGAGCCACAACCTCGGGCGGAGGTATCCCAGCTAGTCCGTCGAGGAATGAGCGCACGGTCTCGATCTCCGCGTCGAGGACTGTCAGCCCCATGTCGTGAGCCTCACACTCGAAGCCGGCACAGATCAGGATTACCGCGGCGATCGAGTTGATCGCAGTGCCTCGCCAGAGCAGAACGTGGACGTTCCTGCCGGACTCGATAACCCGCTGACGGCCAAGATCGCGCTCGCCAAAGGCCGCCCTCCCCTCTGCCAGCATCTCCCGCGCGACTGGATCCAGATAGGCCGGGATGTCAACTTTCTGATATGTCGCAAACATCTCGGCCACGAGCCGATCATGAAGAGGCTCCGAGGAAAGCCGATCGAAGACGGGCACGCGCCCGGCGGGATGAGGGACGACATCCAGCACCTTCGCCAAATCGTCTACGCCCGTCACACGCCACCTTCTCCCAGCAAATCCGACAATGCTCCCGACGCCCAGAACATTGACGATCGGGAGCGTGCCCAAGGCCGTTCCTCCCGCAACCAGACGCCATTCTTCGTCGGTTTCGAAAACGGCATAGAAGTCCTTGCCGGCGACGAGCCGCTCTCCCATACGCCCTAGCATGATCGTCCCGTCCGGCGCCTGCTCGATGAGCTCGGCTTCTTCCGCTGCGGCGCATCGTAGGAGGGCCACGAAGTCGCTGCGGTCGAGGGCCGCGAAAGGTCCCGGCTGGCAAATCAGCGCGTACAGTCGCTCGGCTCGAGCGCCCCCTTCCTCAGCGATAATCGAGAGGACCTGGTGGAGCGCGACCGTCAACAGAGAGGGATCTCCAACAGGCGGCTCGACGAAGTTACGAAGCAGCAGGCGAACCGCCGCGACCGCCCGGACGGTCCCAAGCCGCAGACGGTCCAAGACATCGTCGTCGCCGATCAGATACTTCTCGCGCTGATAGATCCGCAAAACCGCCGGCGTCCCGCGGCGCCGGCCGCTGCGACCGAGCCGCTGGCGAAGCGATGCCAGCGACCGCGGCGCTCCGACCTGCGCGACCGATTTGACCGATCCCAAATCTATGCCGAGCTCAAGCGTCGTCGTCGCGACAGCGGTGGTCGGGAGGTTTCCCGCCTTGAGGCGCCGTTCCAAATCCTCGCGCAGCTCTTTGGAGAGGCTGCCGTGATGCGGGAAGAATTCCTCCGGCACCCCTGCCTTTTCGGACCGTCGCCGGAGACGATCCGAGAGAGCCTCGACCGTCCGCCTCGATCCGGCGAAGACGAGATTGTTCGAACCGCGCAGAGTCGCGAACATATGATCCGCGATACGGCTCAATGCGTCGGATGTACCTTCATCCTCCAGCTGATCGGAGCCACTCTCCTCGGGCGGCTCGACGTAGCCGCGGATCTGAAGGCGCAGCTCAGCACCTTTCCCCGCTGCCTCAAGCAGACGGACGTCATCCGGACATCTCGGGTTGAGCCAGGCCTTAGCCGCCGAGAAGTCACCGATGGTCGCTGAAAGAGCGACACGCCGGCACCGGCGCCCGGCAGCGGCGTCAATCCGCTGGAGGAGACTCGCCAGGTGAAGGCCCCGCGGTCCCTGCAGGAAGGCGTGCAGCTCGTCGATCACGATCGCGTCGAGCGACCCGAGCAGTCGATAGGCATCGCTGGGACGGCGGATGAACAGCGCCTCAATCGACTCCGGCGTAATCAGGGCGATGCCGCGGGGGTCGGCGATCGTCCGGCGCTTTGCGCCTTGCGGTGCGTCGCCGTGCCAGCGCACCACGGCAACTTCCATACGCTCGCAGAGCAGGTCCAGCCGGCGGAATTGGTCGTTGATCAGCGCCTTCAAAGGGCTCACGTAGAGGATGTCGAGGCCCGGCTCCCGCCTCCCCGCCACCTTCGTCAAAAGCGGCAGGAAGGCAGCCTCGGTCTTGCCCGCGGCCGTCGCCGCGGCGATGATGACGTCGTCCTCGTGGTCCAAGATCTCGGCAATCGCGCGGTCCTGGATATCGCGAAGCTCGGTCCAGCCTTCGTCCCTGATCCAGCGGCGGACCTCCGGATGCAGCCGATCGAAGGTGGCGAGACCCTCAGAGCTTGAGGGTGGCGAGGTCATCGTCCCCCTCAACCGGTTCATCGACAGGTTCGGGCTCCTCCCGCTCCAGAAGGACCTCGCCGAGCAGCTCCTGCCACTGGACCCCCGGATTCTGCTCGAGCACCCGCAAGAACTGCACGAATGCCTTGATCGTGTTCCGGGGCGTGCGGAAATAAGCTTCGCCGATCCGCCGGTTGCAATGCTCCATGAACGCCGTGAGCGCCTCGTCAGGCACCAGGTGCTTCGTCTCGTCACCGCAGGCGAACACCGAGCGCAAGTTGCCGAGCAGGACCAGCAGCTCCTCGGGCGTCAAGTTCTGAAGCCGCAAGACGGGTCCCGTCATGTCGACGAGGCCGCCGGTGGCGAAGCTGTTTTCGATCAGGCGACTCTGGAGCGCTTGGTAGCTGTAGAGCCCCCGCCGGCTATCCATAAGGAATTCCGGGGTGCCCCCAAACAGGAATCCGAGGCCTTCGACTCCGCCCTGCAGCACGTCGTTGAGGATGCGCAGGATCTGCTCGAAATTCTGGTTCCGAGCCTGCGAGCTCTGGAGCTTGTAGATGTTGACCATCTCATCGAAGACGACGACGACCCCTGCATATCCTGCCAGCCTCACGAAAACGGCCAGCAGCTTTAAGCTGTCGTAGACGTCACCGTCGTCGATGATGCTCCTGACGCCGAGAGCCTGACGCGCCTCAGTTTTGGTGGGATATTCCGCGCGCAGCCATCGCAAGGCCGCGGCCTTGAGCGCCTCGTCGCCATCCTCATTCGCACGCCAGTAGGTCTTGAGGACGGTCGCATAATCGTGGCCACCTACATGATCCTGAAGCGGCCGCAGCCGCTCGTCGATCGCCTTCTCGACGCTGCCGCCCCCACTCTCGGCGGCTTTCACGCATTCAGTGATGAAGCGCTCGACAATGCTGGTCAGCGCGCCACCTTCCGCCTTGGTACGGGTGGCCATGTTGCGAACGGCCTCGGCGTAAAGACCCCTTGCCTGGCCGCCGGTCGCGTGGATCCGGCGATCCGGTGCCAGATCGGCCTGGATCGTCACGCAGCGGCGCTCCAGCGCAATCAACCTCACCAGGTTCAGGAAAAAGGTCTTGCCGGCGCCATACTCCCCGATGACGAAACGGATTGCCGCTCCACCATCCGCAACGCGGTCAATATCCTGGACCAGAGCTGCGATCTCCCGAGCGCGCCCGACCTGAATATGCTGCAGCCCCACTCGCGGCACCACGCCGGCGGCCAGAGCCTGCAGGATCGTGTCCCGATCGCGCTGGCGGATCGCCGGTATCACGGTCACGCCCCCGCTCCCATGGCCGCAAGCTGCTCAGCCACGTGGCTCGCGACCGCGACCGGATCCTCCTCCTCGATGACCGGCTCTCCGAGCATCTCAAACCCCCATTCGTTGATCGTCTCGATCGCGCCGGCTGGCAGCAATCTGCTTGCTCTCGCCAACTCGTCGAACTCATCCCATGCCAAAGGTCGCCGGAGGAGAACCCACAAGAGCTCGGCATGAGCCGTGTCGAGACCGTCAAACCGAGCCACGGCTGTAGGGGCCGGCGGCGCCGGTGCCTCCGCCTCCTCGTTCTCGACAAAGATACCGGCCAGAAGGCTCGACACTGCAGAGGTCTCGCCTCGTATCCTCTCGAGACGCGCGGCATCTATCCTGACAGCTTTACCGGGCGATGGGCCGGATCGAACCCTGGGGGCATCCTCGTCACCAACTGGCCGAAGGAGGTCTTCCTCCACCGAGCCGCGATGGAGGGCGGAATAGACGTCCTCCTGAGGAAGCCCAAGCGCTGCGTGAAGATGCTCGAGGAAGCGCACCTCAGCCGGCAACACACGTCCATCTGCCAGGATAGCCGCGACCACGGACCTGATGACCCGGCGTCGCTCCCTGAGCGGCAGCCCCACCATACGAGCGATCGCGTCCTTCCGCTTTGGAGGATCAGCAAAAAGGGCCTCGGCATAAACGCTCAGCCGCGACCGCTCGACCTCGTCGAGATCGGGCAGCGAAGCGAGGTCCCTCCAGATCGACTGAAGCTCCACCGGCAAGGCCTCCCCGTCAGCCAGAGCCGCCAAGGCCGCGATCTCGACCGTCGTTCTGGCCGCGTCGTACGCCGGCCGTTCCGCATCAACCCGTCCTCCGCCAGGGGCGGGGAATAGGAAGAGCTTCGAAGCTCCCGTCACCGCCAGGCCAGACCCATAGCGACGGTCAGGCTCGAACCCGAAACCGATGCTGTCGAGAAGCGCTGCCACCTGGCGAAGCGTACCGGCCGGGAGCCTCCCTTCGAGCCTGGGACAATCGATCTCAAGGAGGTCCAAGACCTCCCGGACGGGTATCGCAGCCGCTCGGTCCCCCACGTGTTTCGCGATCGCTCGCCCGCAGGCACGCAGTCCCTCCCCGAGCGGTCCGTTCAACAAAGCTTGGGGCGCCGCTGCAGCGGCCGCAATGCTGCCCCGTGCTTCCGGCTGACGGCCGAGCAGGCGGCTGAGCGGATCGAGTTCGTCGGTGCACGCCTCGAGCAAAGCCCGCAGTCGCCCGAGCGGTGCCGAGACCGTTGTAATGTCCGGCAATTCATCGATCGAGACGCTGTTGGTGAAAGCGCCGCTGGCCGCCCGATAGGCGTGCTTGATGCGCGCCTTTGGCTGCCTCACTGCCAGCCCCTGAGGATAGGTCTCGCGAAAACGGATCGCCCAGAGCTCGCGCAGCTCCGCAAAACACCGGGTGGCAGGGGTCCTCAACGAGGCGCCCGGCGTGCCGAGCAGCCACAGAAGAGCCGCGTCGGCGTCGAGCGGTTTGCCCTGCCCGACGAGTGAACCCAGGTAGACTCGGACGCGGAGCGGCATCTCCCAGTGCCTCGCCAGCGCCAGCGTCGGCTCGATGGGCTCCATGGTGCCTTCGGCGAGCAAAGTGGCGACATCAAGGAAGCGTTCCGCGTAGCCGCGGAAAGAGTGATTGGCGCCGTAGACCCCAAGCAACCGGCGAACCTCGGCGCCAAGGACGGCCGCTTCGTCACGCTTTTCCTCGCGAAGAAGCCGCCACTCCAGTCCATAGAAGAAGATGAACACATAACCGATCGGCACCGAAGGATCGCTTCGCCCGGCGCGGAGCCACTCCAGATAGGTGCGGCGGGCGGATGGGTGAAGGTTCTGATAGCATCCCCAATACGACAGCGTTGACCCTTCCGGGTCGCCGCACTGTGCGACGGGCAGCGCGGAATCGATCAAGGAATTGTTGCGCGGATATTCGTAAGGATGCGCCGCCCCGACGTAGACCATCTCGGCAGTGAATGAGACGCCCCCGATCTCAAGCTGAGTCGGGGACCCAATCCACTTCGGCTTGTCGCTCGACTTCGGCGCGAGTGGAGGCGACGCAGCCCAGGAAGACGCTCGGCGAACTGCTGGCCGCGGGACGGGCGCCCGGGCAGGCGCAGGCGATTCACGGACCGGCCAGCGAAACCTGGCGTCCGCGCCGATCGGCAACCTCGGGCCAGGCGGCACAGGTCGGGCGCTCCTCTTGGCCCAACTCACAGCTTGATCGAGCGTCTTGAAGACGAAGCCGCGAACACTGAAGCCGCCATCCTTCGCAGAAACACCGTAGACCGCCATCAACTCCCGCTCCGAGGCGGTGAGAGGCACTTCCGACCGGGGCGATGAGCACGGCGCCGGGCGAGAGGCGGGGGGTGGAGGTGGAGGTGGAGGTGGAGGTGAAACCGGACGAGAAGCCTTTGGAACCGGTGATCGCTCCAGGAACTGGCGAGCCTGACCCTCCGACGTGAAAATGTAGCCGCCAGCTCGGAATCGGCCGTCACGGGTCGGCTCGACATCATCACCGCTCCTGGGCCGCGACGCCCCCGGAAGGCAGCCCGAATCGCGCCTGGCGGGACGAGGGTCCAGCCTTGCGTCGCTCGCGGAATCGCCACCGACTAGCCGCCGTACCGAACGGCCGAGTTCGAAAAGCAGATTGTCGAGCTTGCGGCCCACCGTTTACCCCACCTCCTCTAGAGCTTGCCGTAAGCTGACGTGCTCGTCACCTTACTTTTTGGGCGCTATCCACCAAGCTTCCATGTTCGAATTTGCGGTGTGGCCAACGCTCAAGAATTCTCTTGGATTGGAAATCGCTGCCTGGGTTCGTGCTGGGCAGCCGCGAGTGATAGTGCCCTAGGTAATCACGAACAAGGACCATCGGTTCGATGGCAGAATGTCGAAGCGGATCATCTATCCAGCTGTCGCGTGGAGTATTGAGCGACCTGTATCTCCACCAGCAGAGTCGATCGTCGGCAAGTGCGCCGGAGCCACCTGCCAGGCCACGCCGCCGATTTGGTCAGATCCTCGCTGCGGCTGCTTGCTGATCCCGACGTCCGACCATCCTGATCACATTGCCCGCCAGCCATGTCTGAGGGGGGAAGGGCGACACCCTCGATTGATCTGAGAATCTCCTATGGCGCCCGCCTTCCCTTCGGCTTTGGCTTCGGGAGTGGTCCACTCATCGATTCAGTGAGGTAGTCGGCGGTGACGTTCACCGGCGCATACTGCGGGATTTTGCGGATTCTTTCGACAACCGACGTGTGAAGGAGGCTGCGCGGGGGTATGTACCTCGGCTCTGCCCGCGGCAGGTAAAGTCCGGCGAGCCGCCGGCGAGCCGGCCACTCCTGGTATGCGGTTGACTTCGGGAACACCTCGAGGAGACCCCAGCCCAAGTTCATCGAACGGTGAAGCGTCGCGGTAGGATCCGGTTTCGCGTAATCCCGCGCGCCCACCCGCGGCTGACCTCGCGCGATATGGTTGATCATCTGCGTCCGCACCAGCAAGCCATTCGCTCTTGCTTGCTCCAGCATCCAAATCAGCGGGTACTTGGAGAGGCCGCTCTCCTCCTCGACAAATCCCCCGCCCACGTCGGAATGACAGCCGGCGAACCAGACCTGCCGACAGTCCTGCGCAATGACCGCTTGTCGTTGCGAAAATGGATTGTGCCGAAATTCCTGCCCTTCCACCCAGAGTCTCGGCCGGAACATGCGGCGGAACTCGTCAATCGCGATGGCGTGTCGCACCACCTGAACCGCGGGATTCTCCGAGGTGAACGGAAGTTCTTCCAGCCGAAACCGTATGAACGGGAAGTGCCTGGGGACGATCACGGAGGAGACGGTGTCCCACAAGCCCAGGAAACGGATCGGTACACATTGCGGGGTCACAACCCGCTGGAACTGGCGAGCCAGCGCATAATCGTCCCCCGCCTTGGCCCCCTTATACGCCTTTAGGGCATAATCGGCGAAGCCGACTTGATGTTCGCGCAGAAGGCCGATCAGGTAAACCAGCCCCGCTACGACCCGGACTGTGTAGGCTCCTCGCGAGAAGCCGAAGAGGTAGATGCTGTCGCCCGCTTTGTAGTGCCGGCACAGGAAGCAGTAGGCATTGAGAGCGTCTCGATCGAGTCCATGCCCTGTCGCCATTTCGAAGAGCGATGAGAGGTCCTGACGGCTCCTCCCCCAGGTTCGCCTCATCCCGACGGTCCCGATCCCGGGGTTGTAATAGACCACCTGCCGGTCACTCTTTTCCGAGATCCGATAGAGCTTCAGGACGTTCGAGAGGAGCCGCCCGATTTCGTTGTTGGTGCCGTCGCAGCAGACGACGAGATTTCGCCCTTGCGTCGCTGCCACTGTCCCCCCCACGCAGGTCCCCACTTCATGATGGTCCACCTACCCCCTCCAGCCGTCAAGGGGCGACGTGAAGGCCAGATCCGAGACATAGCCAAGTTCCTGTAGTGCCCGGCTCCCGGTGCGCCCGCCTCGGCCGTGGAGTAACCGGGACTATTATCCTCTGCGCGCGGCCTTCTGGAAGACGCGGCGAACAACGGGTGCGCCTGCCGCGTCCAGAATGTAGTCGTTTGCGGATTCGCGGACGCTGTAAAGGCCGAGTTCGTCCGGCGACCGCGCGAGCTCATAACCAGCAGCGTCGATCCAAATCACCTCATCGTCACTGGGGATCGGCAGCACATTGTAGCGCGGGCGGGCGCCCGTGGTCCCGGTGAGACGAGCCTCATCTGGCGAGACTTCCGCCTGATCCCGGACTCGCCGCGGCAACGAGCGTTCCCAGGCCAAGAAATGCTGGGGGTCGATCAAATCCTCTGACTCCGGGGCTCCAAGCTCATCCTCCAGCCAACTCTCGAAATGCCTACGGAGGCCCTCGGCCTCCTCGCGCGTTTTCGCGCGCCCCTGGGCGAGAGCGAAGGCGACAAACGGATCCAGCGTCCCCCACCGCAGCAGCTCTCGGGCCCAGAAGCCGAACCACGGCAATCCCGTTGTGGACTTCCAATCGGCAAGCGAGGGAATCGTCAGCGGATCGCCCGCGCCGGCCGACCATCTCTGCGCGACAACTGCTCCGACTGCCACGCCGAGGCGAAACTCCAGATTGTCAGAAACGAAGCGCTGGCGCGCCCGCAGATCGCCGGCAGCCGGCTGGTGGGCGCCCGGAACCCGCATCCACCAATCAAGAATTCCGATCCAATCCCGCAGCATTCGCTCGTCCGTCTGGGTCTCGCGTACCCGGAAACCGAAGCCCCGGTCGCCCTTCAGAAGATCCCCGATCGCGACGAAATGGGCAACCCGCTCCTGCGCATCCTCGCTTCCATAGTCGCCAGCGGCCTCCAGCTGCTTCAATATCGCAGGGGCGATAGCCTCGAAGCGTCGGCCGACATAGGGCGAAAAGCCGTATTGATAGAGCCGACGGCGCTCCTCCACGTCCGGATAGATCGTCTCGACGATGGCTCGCCCGCGGCGCAGCACGGCCTGTTCGAGCCATGCCTCCTGGGCGGCGGCCGCGACCGTGAACGTCTTTCGCCAAAGGCGCGCGAGCTGCGCCTCCGCCTGCGCGCCGTCAAGCTCCTCATCCAGCAAGGTCAATTCTTGAAGCGCGGTCACCAAAAAGGCGTCAAGTTCGTCGACTGTGTCCGCCAGCCGCGAATAACCGTCGCTCGAGCCCGTGCCGGCCTCGGCGCTCACATCCTCCGGCTCCACCCGCTCCAGCCAGTCGAGAAAGGCTTCGTCGGAGAACTGTCGGAAATAGATCCGGGCCTTTGCCCGCAGCTCGCCCAGCAGCATAGCGAGCGGGCTGAGCGATGCGTCGCCGCCGAGTTCGTCGAGGCGAAGCGCTTCGCGCAATTTGTCGTAGTCGTCGCGCAGGCCCGCCATTTGATCGCGTTGCGTCGCTTTCTGGCCGGCAGCAGTGGTCGCGATGGAGGTCGGAAGTGCGACCAACGTTAGGCCCTCCATCCCCTTTGTCGCGCCCGGCCGCCCGGCCCTACCGGCGAGGTTGCGGAATTCGGCAGACGTGAAGGGCGTGATCACTGGGCGCTGCTGCGCATTGTCGTAAGCGCTTCGCTTGAGCGATGTGACGAATATGATGTCGAACGGCAGGTTGACCCCTTCAGTCAACGTGGCCGTCGCCACGGTTATGGGGCACACCTTCGATTCGATGAGCGCGGTCATAAGGCGGCGGAGCCGCTGTGGCATCTGGCCGTGGCTCGTAGCGATGCCTCGATCAAGCAGGCGGGTTTCGTAGGAGTCCTCTCCGCAATAGTCGAGGCACGTCTCCCGCGCCTCGGCGAAGAGCTCGCCCCGCCATCCTTCCGGCACTTGGAAAGCGGGGAAGCCGGTCCAGGTCGGCAAGGCGAGCGCTTCGGCATACCAGCGCATCGTCTGTTCCGGTTCCTGTGCGAGGGAGATGAGAATACGGCGATCGGCCTCGGCGAGATGGAGCGCCGTCCACAACACGGTCACCTGGTTGAATCGGTTGAGGCTCGAGCGCATCCCCGCCGGCAGTTGCGGCATCGCTGGAATTTGCAGGTTGAGATAGACCGGCTCCGGCCGGTCCTGCACGTAAAGCGGACGGCCGTTCATCAGCTCCAGAAGCATCGTAGACCGTCGTTGCGGCGCCGTTTCAAGCACACCGATGACCTGCCGCGTGCTCCGATACCGGGTGCCGATCGCCTCGGAGTCCTCGCGGCCTTCGATCCAGCGCGCAACCGGCCCGGCCGCGCCGCCGGCAACTGCGGTCAGGGCGATCCGCACGATGTCGGGAGATTGAGCGATGAGGCGAGAGACGAAGCCCTCGAGACGAAGCGCGCGGCTGCTGTGATCGGCAAAAGCGACCCGCCCGTTGTCATTGTCTTCCGGGAGAACCTGATGCGCCTCGTCCACGATGAGCAACCGAAGCCGGCCCAGCAGCAGCGGGGCGAGATAGCGCATCAACGCGTCCGCCTTTTCGACCGTCGCAATAAGGACGGTCGGCCGATCGGCGTTGAGCCAGTAGTCGGTGATACCCCAGTCGGACCCACCGTAAAGCCCGGTGATGACGAGATCCCGTCCCAACTCCGCGGTCAGCTTTGCCTCGACTTCACCGGCTAACGCCCGGGACGGGACGAGATAGAGTGCGAGCGGCGCGATCCCGCCATGGTCGCGCAGTAGCAGTTCCTTCACGAGGCCTAGATTTGCCACCAGAGTCTTGCCGGACCCGGTCGGGGTACAAAGCGCGAAGGAGGAATTTTGGAGCAGACGGCGAAGGCCCGCGCGTTGCGACGACCAGAGGATGCCTCGGCCGCGGGCAAACTGATCCCGCGCAAATGCGAGCATGCGCGGCATCCGCTCGGGGTTGAGGCGCCCGAGCTCGCGCATCGGGCCGTAGATGCTTGCGGCGAGGTAGCTTTGGGCCACCTGCCGCAACAGCGTAACCAAGAGCGAGACATCGTCGCTGAAGGTGCGAACGGCCGTATCGTCGAGCGCCTTCAGCTTGACGAATGCCTTTTCCAGGCGCCCTTCTTCTCCGCGGCGCAACGAATCCGCGAACAGGCCCAGGGCACGCACCAATTCCACCGTGAAGTACCAAGCGAGACGATCGTCGCTGTCCTCGGTGAGAAGGCGACGCGCGGCGTCCACTTCGGTGAGACTTGGATTGTCCCGCCAGAAAGCAGCTACGTGGACGAGCACTTCATCGAAATCCGCCCGAAGGAAATTCGCGAATAGAGCGTTTCCATCGCCCTCCGGTCCGACCTGGGCGAGGAGGCCCGACGCCATCGCGGGCAAGCCACCGAGCTGAAAGGCGGCTCCTGCCAGTAGCTCGATGGGGGCGAGCCGCCGCGTGTCGTCGGCGGCCCTCGCCAACCATTCGAGAATCTCGCCGGCGCGGCGATAACAGTCGAGCGCCTTCGGAGAGTTGGCGCCCTCGATTTCTACAAAGATCTCAGCCGCTAGCAACAAGCGGCGGGCATCCGCCAGCTGCGCCCGGGAGTCCCCGGGCCTCCACGCGATGGTCGGGACGTTCCAGCCGATCTGCAGGCAGCGAACATAGGAGCGGGCTTGGCCGGCGGAGAGCTCGTTCTCCAGCGCAAGGCCGATGCGGGCGCCGTTGGCGACGTCAAGTCGCCCCTGATCGTGAGCGGGCATCAGGACGCCGGCCAAAGGGCGTCGTAGACGCCGTCGATAACCTCCTCCCCGTCGGTCAGGATCATTTCGACGACCTGCAGGTCGTGCCCGGCGGTATAATCTTCAGGCATTTCCTGCCAGGGGATCAGCGAGACGGCCGCGCCGCGGCTCGGCACGTCGTTCCCCGAAATGAAGATCAGGTTCGTTCGCGGGAGCGGTTCCGCGTCGCGAACGATCAGCACCCGGTCGAGCGACAGGATCGCCGCGGAGAAGGTTTCTGGATCAAGCTCGCGTATGAGCCGCTGCAGCTGCCTCAGACCGTGGGGCACGGGAACATCCTTATTGATCTGGGCCCATATCCCATGCCCGTCGTTTTTGGTTATCCCCGTCTTCTTGTTTGTGACGTCCTTTCCGTACATCAGCTCGTGCACGATGGCCTTCTGCAGGGCCTTGCGCCACTTCGCCTCCCCGACGATGATTCGGACGACCTCTCCTTCATCGTTGAGAGCGACGCCCAGGAAGTCTGACCCGCGCCGGCCGTAAACCTGGCGCTTGCGCCCCTCTTCGCGGGCGAGGGCGAACAGGTATTGCTCGGCATCCTCATGAAAGCGGAACAGGAAGACCGGAATCCGCCACTCGTGGCCGCCCACAAAAGCGAAACTCTCCGTCACGAGCCCTGCCATGACCTCGCCGAAGAGACCGCGGCGGGAGATGGGGGGCAGGCACGAGGGATAGGTCGCATGCGCGCCCGGCGCGTCGGCGTCGGGATGAAGATCGATCCCCATCTGCTCGTGGAAAAAGGCGCGAGCGTCTCCATGAGCGGATTCGAAGTAGGGAACGAGTTCCGCAATCAGCTGGTCGTCGCATGGGCTTTGCTGCTCAAGCAGCAGATGCCCATAGGATCCAGTCTCGCTGGGAAAGTCCTTCAGCCAGCGTTTCAACGCCGCTTTCGGCGGCGAGCAGGTGTGCAGTGTCAAGAGCCCTCCCCCTAGTCCCCCCTGCGGAGCGGTCTGTGAACCGCTAAAGCGTTAATGTGCAAGTGGATTCGTCCGTGCCGACCGGTGGCAGACGCAGCGCAACCGCGAAGCCTCCGCTGGCGACGCTGCCCGTGGCGAAGACCGTGCCGCCCGCGGCTGGACCGGCGATAACGCTATGCCCCGCGGGCCCTGCCCTATGCGGGCACGAGACGCGGGGACCCACAGTCCCGCGTCGTCCTGGCGCGAAAAGGTAGTCCGGCTGGCTTCAGCACCGTGTCCTGCCCGCGCCGAGCACGGCCTTTGATCGGAGCGCGAAACGCAGTTCGGGCGAAGAGCCCGAAGCTGTCCTGAGGCGGAGGCGTCCCATCGCCCCGGTGGCGGCGCCTTGCTATGGTGACAGAATGACAAGCAGCAACAGCTCGGCGAGGGGGAATGCGTTCAGGGACTTGGTCGAGGGGGTGCTCTCGGCCGCCGGCTTTCACACGAGGAGCGAGGCGCACGTCGTCTATAAGAACGTTGACGTGGCAGCTATCTGGACCCGTGATGAGATAGCGGGCCCACAACGCTATGTATTCGAGATGAAGGACTTCGCGGGCACGCTCCCGCTGAAGGAGGCTACTCAGTTCGCTAGCGATTATGGGCCTCTTCTTGCGAGAGGTGAGGTCGATCAGGCATGGCTCATCTCGCGAGGCCCTATTTCGACCGCTGGACGTGACGTGGCAGTGGGACAACGAGGGATGCAGATCCTCACATTCACTGAGTTGCAGCGCCGCCTCCTCCTTCTCGACGCGTACCTCCGCGACTTAGTGTTGGCCCATGAGACGTCTCAGCTGGACCGGTATTACGTGAGGCCGGAGACGCAGAGTGGCGAGGATCTCGAGAGCCACGTTGCGAAGTGGCTCGGGCGTTATGGACCATGCTGCGCTCGTGGAGGATCGAACAGCGGGAAAGCGGTCAGGTCGTGCAGATGGATGTGCGGCAATTACATCATGACTGCCTGTCGGTACTTCCCGTCGGGTTCGAAAGGGACGTGGACCAAGTCGTCGGGACGGTCACGGTCCCCGTGCAGGCACTCTATCGTGCCATGGCGGGTCTAGAGCCGAAAGTAAGCGACCGCGACATCGAAGCGCTACGTCCCTTCTTCAACGATCCGGCGGTGAGACGTGCCGTGACGCCAGTACGGATCGAGCACCGTCGCTCCATAGTCACGGCCGACCCGGAGGCAGTGCCGCAAAGGCGGCAAGTCCTGTCTGCACGCTTGCCCAACCGTATTCGCTAGCGGCCGCGCTTCACAATGATCGGATCGCGTCCCAAAGCCCGGCGCGGCGCAACGCCGCTTCCGCGTCCGCGACAAACGAGATCAGCATCTCGGCTAGCCGACCATCGTATGCGGCGAGCCAGAACTCGCGGTCGGCATGTCTGGCAAGCGTGAAGTAGCGGTCGTTCGGTCCCACGCTCTTCCAGACCGGCCAGTAGTCGGTCCCTGATGCCGATTCCAAGAACCGTTTAAGGGCTGTCTTTGGGCGCGCAGGAATGGGCCGACCTTGTTCACTGGCGACACCGTAGAAGAGCGAACTATAGCGCGGCTTGTCGAACTGAAAGCCGAAGCCGACCTCTGTCGCAGGTGCAAAACCGATGAGGAATGCGGAGTGCCGTTCCGGACCGAAGTCACTGCGGATCACGTGCCAGTGATTACGATCGGCAATCCTGTCTCGGACGGTTTGCTGAAAGCGCGCCAGAATGCGCCCCCGGATCGGCTGCTCGGCTTCAAGAAGGGCCAGCGTGGCGTCGAGCATTGCAGGATCGGCACATACGGCCGTCGCCAAGTCCAAGGCTTCGTAGACGTCGCTCACGCCAATAAACTCCTCTCTGATGTGGCCGATCAGTCCTTCGACAGCCACCGCCACGCTCGGCGCACGGCAGACCGAGACGCAAACATCCAGCCAAGGGATCAGCGCCGAGTACCCGCGCACGATCAGCGTCCCGCGGGCGATCTCCGTCTCGGCCCGCTCCTCATCGATGCTCAATGCGGAAGGACCATCACCCGATCCGGAGACGTAGAGGAGGCAATGACCCGCTGGGCAATTCTCGGCCAGGGAATTGAGATACCGATCCACCTGCCTTGGCTGGTCTGGTGCGGAGGGCTTATTCTCGATCGCGAGGGAACGGCTGCCGAGGCGGATGAGGATGTCCAAGTAACCCACGTCGGCGAGGGTCCCAGTCGACATCTCCGTCCAGACCCGCGCTTTAGGGGCACTGCTCATCCATTCGTCATCGAGACCAAGCCTTTCGAGAAAGGCTGCGAGGAACCTCGCGCCTTGTGCGTGGGTGCCGCCCGGGTCGAGGAGCCAGGCGATCACACGCGACAGCCCGCCCTCCGCGGTACCGACGAAGTCGAACATCGGGAAATCGGGCGCGAGCCGCCCTCCATAGACAGCCTTTGCCGCGCGTTGGGCGTTGAGTCTGCCTCGGGCGAAGTGGAGGACATCGATCGGCGTCACGACTTGAGCATATTCGTGTAATCCGGACGGGCAACGGCTGAGGCGCAATTTACCCCGCAAGCAGGTGTTGATCGCCCCAATCAACTCGTCAGTATCCCAGAGCTCGATCGGTCCTTGAACGGGCTTCAGCACGAGGCACAGCCGCCTTCCTTGCCGAGACGAATGTTGGCGTTCCCAGTGCCGGCCGACTTCGGGATTGCCAGTAGCCGTCGCATCTGTGATGCATTGTATGGTGAAATAAAGGCCAAGAAATGGAAACAGAGGATCGGTTGAGCGCCGTAGCGGCAGACGCGGTCATAGCCGCGGGAGAACGCGCGCTCTTGCGGAAGATCGACCATAGGATCCTGGGATTCAATGACGATACCCCGGTTCAGGAGGTGGAAGAGCTGTTCGTCGAGATTGCAGCAGACCTGCGATCTGTCCACGCATTTGCCGGCCCGGCGGGGTTCTTGGTCTATATGGAGAGCGAGTTCCAGCCGCTGGTGAGGTCGGGTGACCCGCCGCCCTTCGAGCCGGTTCCCGTTACTCCGACCCTCGCCACATTCGTGACCAATGGCGGCTCGGGGCCGAGCCGCCTCGTCGAGGCGGCCGACGATACCCGCCTGTTCGAAGTCTTTGTGGGCGCGAGCTCATGTCTGCTCGCGCCGATCCACACACCGGCCGGAGACCTGCTCTGCCTGCTGGTTGCAGCGGCCGAAACGGAGACGGATCGGCGCCAGCTCCGCCGCCCGGCCTTCCAGGAAGCGGTTGCCGACATCGCCGCGCAGCTCTCGATCGCCTACCGCCAGTTCGAGCGTGCCGGGCGTCATGCGCGTATGCAGGCTCTGTGGGGCGAGTTCGTCGCCAACGACCTCTCTCCCTCCGCCTGCTTTCGAAGCCTCGCCCGGCGGATCCCTGAATTCTTGCCCACTTTCGGTCCGCTCGGTGCCGTCGATCGCACGCCGAGCAGCCAAATATTGATGGTCCCGGAAACGGCGGTTGGCGTGCCGCCGGATTATCTCGTCATTCGTGCTATGACGGGTTCGATGCAGTCCTCCACGCGGGTCGCCGTTAGGCGGTCTATTTCGGGTCTGCTAATCGAGTATCCAGATCTTCCCTTCTTCTGCGGCGATCCGACCTATCCCCAGTATAGTGAACGGTATAAGAACTATTTCGACGACCCGGAGCACGAGGCCCGAACCGAATTGGCGGTCCGCATGAACGTCGATAACTCGTCCGTGGGCATCATCAACATCGAGTCGCGCTATCCCGACGCCTTCTCCTTCCTCCATCGCCAAACACTGCTTGAGCTGGCGGATACGTTCGGTCGCCTCGCCGCCGTCTTCGAGGATCGAATGCGGATGAATACCGCGATGCAGAATTCCATCTCGACTTCGACACAGAAATATCTAGACGCACTCGCGAAGACCTACCGGCACGGCATCAGGACACCGCTTTCGGCGCAAAAACTAGGTGCTGAATTACTTGAGCAACAGATAGAGGATGTCAGCCGGTGGGTTGCGCAGCAAGATCTAGCTGGGAATGCGGCGGCGGAGATCGCGGTAAATATCGAGGACTTACGGCACACTCAAGTTCAAGTCTTGGCTGTCCACGAAACGATCGCGAGCTACTCTCGTGGATTCATTGACGATATATCTGGATATGCCGTAGAAACTCAACTCGCTTTGCGAACCGTCGTGGAATCAGCGGTGCATCTTGCCTACAATTGCCTCCTTGCTGGCGATGCCAAATATATAACGATTGATATCGTCGCTAGCGAGGAAGCTGACTCGGCGAATATTTATTGCTCTACGCTGATCAAGCAGCATCTTTATACGGTTTTCGACAACGCAGTAGAAGCGACCGTGGCACGCATGAAGGAGGATGGCCGACCAGGGCGGATCACTGTTACGCTTAGCGAGGAGGTGATCCCGAAGGGTCAGGAACAGGAGCTGAACGAAGGGTGGATCGTACGGATACGGGACAACGGCCACGGCGTCACCCAGGAGCAACTCGTTGCTCTGAGGAAATTCGATCCTGGCGTAACCTTCAAGGCCGGCGGGAGCGGCTATGGGCTGGTTGCGGCACAGCGTTACATCGCCTCTATCGGAGGTCGGGTGGAGCTCGATTCGGTAGGGCAGGAGTATTTCGAAGTGGCGCTTCACTTCGCAGCGTATAAACCAAGGATTCACAATGAGGTTCGGCCCATGAGCGAAGGAAGCGACTGATGGACAGGCGCCAGAAGATATTGGTGGTGGAGGACGAGGAGCCGCCGCGCTTGATCTATGCCGCCTTTCTGAAGCGGCTGGGCGTTCGGGTGGAGACGTGCGGCAGTCTGCGAGACGCCACCGCCGCGATCGGCGCTCTGCGTTTCGACCTGGCGCTGATCGACATCATGCTTTCTGGACCACAGGACCGGGCCAACCGCGACGGAATTGACGTGCTGAAGCAAATCAACGCTGCTCGCGAAGGAACAAAGACCCTCGTGCTCAGCGGCCAGTCGGATCCCGACCTCGTCGCGGAAATCTTGCGAGAGCACGGCGCGGACGGCTATATTAGCAAAGAGCGGGCAGAACGAGAGTCTGCTTATTTTTTGACGACGGTCAAGGACACGCTCGCCGCCAGCCGCCCCCCGCTCCAAGGGCGGGACTGGCATTCCCTTGCGGCGGCGCTGGCGCCCGACAAGACGGAATCCGGCTTCGTCCACCAAATCCTGGAGGGCACCACCTTCAGCGGCGGCTTCACGGTTCTACGCGATCTCCTGCTCGACGCCTGCAAGTGGTTGGCTCCTCTGGTGCCGTCCAATGACGAGTCGAATCGCGGACTCAAACCGGCCTCACCGGACTGCTTGACGGGACTCTACTGGTCCAAAGGGCAAGGGTGCGCCGTCCGGATGGCCCTGTGCGGAAGCAATTCGGAAATCACTCAACATCGTGGGGTCGAGACGGCGCCCGTCCTTTATGAGCGAACGAAGGGGGGACTTACCCTGGCCGTGGTCGAGCAAGCTGGCTGTCTTCGAAAGAATTTCGGCGGCGGCTGATGCGGCCGCCCGCTCACGTGGTAGGAGAGAGTTGGTGACCATCCTGGTGCTTGACGACGCAGAGTCGTTCGTCAACCTGATCGTCGAGCGATTGAAGCGCGCCGGCATTTCGGCGATCGGCTCTACCAGCGCGAAAGACTTTGTTCAGCGAGCGCGCGCGGACGAATTTCGAAAAGTCAAAGTTATGTTCTTCGACATGAACCTGGAGAAACGGCCGGATGGGACGATAACCACCGCGGTTGATCTGATGCCGGTGGCACGGACCTATACCCCCTCGGCAAAGATTCTGATCTTCACCCACGGCGACATTTCCGTGGAGGATTGCATAAGATGCGTCCAGCTCGGCGCGCTAGGTCTTATCCCGAAGTTCACGGAACCGGAGCAGCTGCTCATCGCTGCCCGCGTTTATGGCGATCTCGGCGATCCGCACCGGGCGCGTGAAGAGACGATCCGCGAGCTTAGGCTGCGCCTTGAAGAAGCGGATGAGCAGAAGAAGGGCCAGCTGTTCGAGATGCTGGTCGCCAACATCCTGTCCTCCGTGGACGGGATGACGCTCGTCGGGAACAACCTGAACAAGCCCCTCGGGGAGATCGATCTGATCTTCGAAAACGCCGTCGATCTTCCTTTCTGGAGAGAGCTGGGCTCGTTTCACATCATCGTCGAGTGCAAGAACCGAAAGGCACCGCCCGAAACCAGCGACTTCTCGGTCTTCATGACCAAGGTGCAGGCCAAGAACGGGTGCCGGGTCGGAATCATGGTTTCCTGGGTGCGGGCGAGCAGCGGATTCAGGATTCTGCAGCAAACTCACCCGGCGGACACGAAGATGCTCACCTTGCACCGCGGAGAGCTGGATGAGCTAATCGAGGCGCCATGGTCCGAGAGGAAAGACCGCCTCACTGCGATCTTTCAACGACAGCTCTGAGAGCCTGATGGTCCCGGGCGGCTCCAAGTGCACAAAACTGCCTTCCGAAATGGGACAAGCTTATGGCCGCCCGCCCAGACGTCCAGCTCGCTGGCGATACCGATGGCGTCACTTGGCACTGAAGCTCGTCGAGCCGCTCCGCAGGGACGCGCTCCTGCTTGACATCGAGAATGCCTGCTGAGGACGACTTAGCGTTCCCCCGACCCCCACACTCGTCCCGCGCGCGGAGCCCGCCTTTTACGGTTGCTGGTGAGACACTCTGGCGGCTCGCGTCTGAGGAAACCCTCACGCCGGCCATCTCGTACGCGTGCAGTCGGTCTCGACGTGAGCCCTGAGCCGACGACGCGATGAACATCGCGCTCGAACCCGGGATTCGCGTTCAAGTGCTCTAGCGCCTGTGTCGCGCCGGCCCACTCCTCGGGCCGACATCTGCTTCGAGCCTAGACAGAAGTCCTGCGCTCTCGAGCGCGCGCCTCAAGCCGGCGTCCCCGACATGTGCATAAATGGTCGTCGTGGCGATATTTTCGTGGCCGAGCAGGCGTTGCAGGAACCTCAGGTCGACCCCGTCCTCGAGCAGCAACGTCGCGCACGTATGGCGCAACATGTGCGGCGTCACCTTGCGTTCCAAACCCGTCTCAGCGGCAAAGCGTGCAAGCTCGCGGCGCACCGATTGCGTCGACCATGCTTTCGGCGACGGCGCGAGGAGCGAGGTCATTCCGGGTCTCGCCGCGAGTTGCGCCATAATCTCTTGCAATCGAGCATCCACGACGAACACGCATCGCTCCCGCCGGCCTTTGCCGCGGACTCGCAGCGCGCCAGTCTCCGGATCGAAGTCGCTCGAGCGAAGGCTCACAAGCTCGCTGACCCGCAGCCCCACAGAAACGAAGAGGAGCACCGCAGCGGGAAAAGCGCGTTGCGACAGGGGTCGCCGCGTTTGGAAACACGCCCTGGCAGCTGCAGCCGTCAGTCGTCGCGCCTCACCCCGAGTGAGCGCTCGAGGCAGTGACCGCGGCCGGGGCAGGTGCATTTCGACGTTTGCAAAAGGCGATTTGTGGATCACGCCAGATTGAACGAGATTTCGATAGAAGCCACGCAGGCACGCCATTCTGCGTCGCAAGGTCTGAGGCGCTGCGAGCCGCTCGTCAGCCAGATGCGCGGCATAGGCGACGAGCGTTTCGGAATCCTTGGGACACAGTTCTCGGCGCCTAAGGAACTTGTCGAAGTCGCGTAGATCGGATTGGTACGCACGCAGCGTGTGCTCAGAAGGCGCGCGCGTCGCCTTGAGGTGTCGCACATAGGCAGCCGTGCTTGTGGGTGTAACTATCAACTCGACCTCCGGATTCGACGGGCCGAAGCGGCTCCCGCGATCAGTCCATAACGGAGATACTTTTCCGACTTCTTTCCAAGCCGGGGACGCTCTAGGTTCGAGCCGTGGTCGAAAGATAATCGGGAATTATAGAGCTTGACCGACCAGGTTCTTGCGCCTGAATTTGGCGAGGTTGAGGTGTGGGATCTGATGACCCGCGACCTCAAGCTGGCGGCCGAGGAGCTGGTGAGC
>NZ_DASWQI010000081.1:0-2029 GCF_036403745.1 Allosphingosinicella sp. | reverse complement strand
CGCCGATCAAGGTGGTAGAGGGCCTGTGGGGCGGCGAGCTGCCCGAATTCGAGACGATCGATGCGGCGAACGAACTGGTCGGCGCGCTGGTTATGGGCCTGTGGGACCGGCTTTCGCGTCATCAGGATCGGAACGCACCCTTCCGCCTTACCCGTATCGAGACCGAGGCGACACGGGAAGGGCTTGCTGCCCTGGCGATGTTGCGGCGGCAGGAGCTCGAAGGTTTCGTCGAGGGGCTGTTCGGCAAGGAGGAAGCGTTAGACCTTCCGGAGAGAGCCCATCGCGGACTCGGGACGCTCAGCGAGATGCGGGCTTTATTCGAAGGCGCCGAGGCCGTGGCCAGGGACGAGACAAAGCCCGGAACGGTGCGTGATATGGAAAAGACACTACGGCTCCTCCGCCAGATGACAAGGGACGCCGAGCGCGAGCTTCACGCCGTCCTGTTGTCCTGTGCCCGTGCACGCCGGCAAATGCTCGCCTCGCTCTCGGCACAGAAGCCGACCTTGCATTGAAGGAAGCAATACGGGAGCACCGAAGTCGAAACAGGTGAGCTACATATGAAAAAAGCAGGGCGAGGGTCCGCTGTCGATCATGAACCACCGTTGCCGACCGGCGCAATCGAGCGACACCTGTCCACCGCTGGAACGGTGCGTCCACGGCGGGGTAGTCGCGGCGTCGCGACCTTCGGCCGTGATGCCGCGTTCACGATACCGCTGATCCGCAAGAGGCGCTCAACGCTCTTACTCGATCCACCGATGGCGGCTTCGGGGCATGACGGGAAGCCCCGCCGCCAACACCGAGCGACCGCTGTTCTTGGGCAAGGCGACCTTGGCCCGCGCATTAGAGCAGATTCCGGTCAATTTGCAGCGTAGCCGGCGTGGCGAAGATAGGCGGCACATTCATCCGTGGTGAAGGCGTCCAGCAGTTTGCCGATGCGGGTCCAGAGTGCGTCGATCTCGCGCTCGGCGGCTTTGCGCAGGAGCGCCTTGAGTTTCGCGAAGAGGAGTTCGATCGGGTTGAGATCGGGCGAGTAGGGCGGTAGGTAGCGCAGCCCAGCACCAACGGCTTCGATTGCCTCGCGCACGCCGGCTGCCTTGTGCGGTTTGAGATTATCCATGATGACGACATCGCCGCGCACCAGGGTTGGCACCAGGCACCGGCGAATATAGGTCAGGAAGATGACCCCGTTCATCGGCTCATCGATGACGAACGGTGCGGTAACCACGCCGCAGCGCAGCCCAGCAACGAAGGTGGTGACCTTCCAATGGCCGTGCGGCACCCGGCCGACCAGCCGCTTGCCGCGCATCGCGCGGCCGCGGGTCCGTACCATGCTGGTGCTGGTGCCGGTCTCGTCGATGAAGACCAGTCGCGCTGGATCAAGCGAGGGCTGATCCTCTCGCCAGCGCTGTCGTGCCGCCGCCACGTCCGGCCGTTCCTGTTCGCTGGCGTGCAGAATTTTTTTTAAAGCTCAACCCATGACGGCTGAAGAAACGCCACACCGACACTCGGCTCGTCTCGATCTTGCGCTCCCGCAAAACCGCGCAGAATTCGTCCAGCGTCAGGTCCGGCTGTTCGGCCACCAAGGCGACCACCGCCGCCGCATGATCCTCCAGCGGTGAGACGCTGCCGCCGCGCGGCTTGGCGGCGATTTCCCAATCCATCTGCCAGCGCCGCACCCAACGAATGGCAGAGCTGACGCTTACCTTGAACTGCGCCGCCGCGGCACGCCGCGTCGCTCCCGACTCCACTGCCGCGATCACCCGTTCGCGCAGATCCTCCGAGTATGCTTTCGTCATCCCGATACCCCCAAATCGAGGGTCTCAGAATCCTACATCCACAATCCCTTGTGAATCCCTTCGCGATTCAATTCAGGCGGAATTCGCTCTAAGCAGGGAACGCGTCTGCGCCCTGTTCGCGGTAGACTGCCTCTTGCGCAACCCAACGCGAGCTACCCCGGGGGGGCGTGTAGCTGCGCATCCCAGCACTCGGTAGGATTTCGAGAGCGGACGCCGCGGCGTTGCGTCCCTTC
>NZ_DASWQI010000080.1:0-2561 GCF_036403745.1 Allosphingosinicella sp. | reverse complement strand
GAAGCCGCCGACCTCGCCAAGGGCCAGGCCGCATTCGTGCGCCAGTGCGCGATCTGTCACACCATCGACAAAGGCGGCGAGAACCGCGTTGGCCCGAACCTCTTTGGGGTCGTCGGCCGGCGCGCCGGCGCTGCGCCGGATTTCAAGTACACCAATGCGTTCCGCAATACCGCGACCTTTGAATGGACCGAGGGGCTGCTCGGTCCCTGGATCGCGCTGCCCGCCGTGATGGTCCCTGGCACCGCCATGGGCGTGTTCCCCGGCGTTTCCGACCGGGACAAGGACGACATCGTCGCTTACGTCGCGGCGCAGAAGTAGCGCAGCCTGTACTGCGCTGCGTCAGAAACGTTACGTGTCCCGGGCGAGCGCCGCGAAGACCCGGGACCCAGTGCAAATTTCCCGAAGTTCACGATCTGCCGCCCTGTTGGGGTGGACGGCCCCTCGACGGCATCGCTGTGCCAGAATGAGGTCGTTAAAGATCTCATACAAGAGGAGCCGTCCGTGAACGATCTTATCCGCATTGGTATGGACACGTCCAAGAGTGTTTTTGTACTGCACGGGGTGGATGCTGCCGAGCGGCCGGCTCTGCGCAAGACGCTCCGGCGCCGGCAGGTGATTGAGTTCTTCACGAAGCTGCCCCCGACGTCGGTCGGGATGGAAGCTTGTGGCGCAGCGCATCACTGGTCCCGCGAGCTCGGGGCTTTGGGACATGAGGTAAAGTTGCTGCCGGCGCAACGGGTGAAGCCCTATGTTGCGCGCAACAAGAACGACTCGGCGGACGCTGAGGCGATCTGCGAAGCCATGAGCCGACCCAGGATGACATTTGTGCCGGTGAAGACGGCCGAGCAGCAGGCCGCCCTGATGCTCGCGGGCATGCGCGACCAACTGATCGCCCGCCGCACGCAACTGAGCAATACAATCCGCGGCTATGCGGCCGAGTTCGGATTGGTGGCGGCCAAGGGGCTGGAGAAGATCGAGCCGCTGCTGGCGCGGATTGCGGCGGACGAAAGCTTGCCGACGCTGGCGCGGGCGCTGTTTGCCGCGCTAGGCGAGGACTACGCCGAGCTCAAGCCCAGGCTTCGCAAGATCGAGGCCCAGCTCTTGGCTTGGCACCGGCAGAACGAGCTGAGCCGGCGGCTGGCGGAGATTCCCAGTGTCGGGCCGATCGGCGCCGCGCTCATGGCAATGAAAGTGGTCAATCCACGGGCGTTCCGAAGCGGTCGGGATTTTGCCGCCTGGCTCGGGCTGACTCCGAAGGATCACTCCACGGCCGGCAAGCAGCGGCTCGGTGTGATCACGCGGGCCGGTGACGAGGCGTTGCGGCGCGTGCTGGTGCTCGGCGCCACGGCCGTCATTCAGCAAGTGCGGCGGGGGCGAGGACATCCCTCGCCCTGGTTGGTAGCGCTGCTCAAACGCAAACCGCCCAAGCTGGCAGCCGTGGCGCTGGCCAATAAAACGGCGCGCATTGCCTGGAAGCTGATGCGCAGCGGCGAGCGCTATCACCGCGCATGCGCCACTGCCGCCGCGCACGGCAACGCTTGCTCCGAGGGCGCTTCGTCCCACCCCCGCAAGCCTGGCGCCGTGCTCGCCGCCGTCAAGGTGCGGCCTGGAGGCGCTGCAGCCCGCCGCGCCGGGAACGCGACGGCCGGCCTTGACGGCGGCTGTGCGCGGCGCGCCACAACGATTGCGGTCGGGACGAAGAAACAGTCCGTGGTCGAACAAAGAAACGAAAGCCATGGACATGACTAATCCAGCCTGACCCATAACCCCTTCACGAGCTTCAGCGGTGCGTGGGCATCACCTGCCGCGAAGGCCGGAAAACTTGCGGGAGCAGATGGTGTTGATCGATCGATCGATCCCAAGACGCGAGACACTCCGTGGGACCCAGTGGCACGCTCAAAGCCGCTGCTCTGTTTGGAACTCGCGTCGCGGACCCCATCTTGGCCAGCGGTCATATGCGACCGTATCAACAGGCCGGACATATGATCGCAAGCGGTCCGATCGCACGCACCTGCAAAAGCTCTTGCAACCGAGGGGCCGTCCACATATGGGTCCCCGCTTTCGCGGGGACGACAGCGGAGAGGGTCTTCATGATCGCAGCCTCTCACGGCCTCACCGCATCATCAGCGTTCCGGCGCCGTGGTCGGTGAGGAGCTCGAGCAGCACCGCGTGCGGCACACGGCCGTCGAGAATGACCACGCCCTCGACGCCGGCGTCGAGGGCGTAGAGGCAGGTCTCGACCTTGGGGATCATGCCGCCCGAGATCGTCCCGTCGGCGATCAGGCGGCGCGCGTCGTTGATGGTGAGCTCCTTGATCAGCGACTTCGACTTGTCGAGCACGCCCGGCACGTCGGTGAGCAGTAGAAGGCGTTTCGCTTTCAGCGCGCCCGCGATCGCGCCGGCAAACGTGTCGGCGTTCACGTTGTAGGTTGCGCCATCGGCCGAGGTCGCGACCGGCGCCAGCACCGGGATCAGCTCGCGGCCGAGGATCTGGTTGAGCACCGTGACGTCGACCTTGTCGGGCTCGCCGACGAAACCAAGATCGACGATCTTCTCGATGT
>NZ_DASWQI010000079.1:0-26480 GCF_036403745.1 Allosphingosinicella sp. | reverse complement strand
CAAGGCGCAGACCGTCCGCCTCGACTACAAAGCCAAGGACGGCGAAACCTATGTCCTCAACCTGATGGACACGCCCGGCCACGTCGATTTCGCCTACGAAGTCTCCCGCTCCCTCGCCGCCTGCGAAGGCGCGCTGCTGGTCGTCGACGCCGCGCAGGGGGTCGAGGCGCAGACGCTCGCCAACGTCTACCAGTCGATCGAGCACGACCACGAAATCGTCCCCGTCATCAACAAGATCGACCTCCCCGCCGCCGACGTCGACAAGGTCAAGAAAGAGATCGAGGACATTATCGGCCTCCCCGCCGACAACGCAGTCTTGACCTCCGCGAAGACCGGCATCGGCATCGACGAGGTGCTGGAAGCGATCGTCGCCCGCATCCCCCCGCCCAGCGGCGACCGCGACGCGCCCTTGAAGGCGATGCTCGTCGACAGCTGGTACGACCCCTATCTCGGCGTCGTCATCCTCATCCGCGTCATCGACGGCGCCGTCCGCAAGGGCCAGAACGTCAAGTTCATGGCCGGCGGCACGGAGCATCTCGTCGACCGCGTCGGCGCCTTCCGCCCCAAAATCGAGCAGCTCCCCGAGCTGGCCGCGGGCGAAATCGGCTTCATCACCGCCCAGATCAAGGACATCTCCGAAACCCGCGTCGGCGACACCATCACCGACCCGCGCCGCCCGGCCGCCGAAGCCCTGCCCGGCTTCAAGCTCGTCCAGCCGGTCGTCTTCTGCGGCCTGTTCCCGGTCGACGCCGCCGACTTCGAGAAACTGCGCGAATCCATCTCCAAGCTCCGCCTCAACGACGCCAGCTTCAGCTTCGAGATGGAGACCTCGGCCGCGCTCGGCTTCGGCTTCCGCTGCGGCTTCCTCGGCTTGCTGCACCTCGAGATCATCCAGGAGCGCCTCACCCGCGAATACGATCTCGACCTCATCACCACCGCGCCGTCGGTGGTCTACAAGATCCACCTCACCCACAAGGACGCGCAGGGCGTCCAGACGATCGAGCTCCACAACCCCGCCGACATGCCGGACCCGAACCGCATCGCCACGATCGAGGAGCCGTGGATCGAGGCGACCATCTACGTTCCCGACGAGTATCTCGGCCCCATCCTCAAGCTCTGCCAGGACCGCCGCGGCATCCAGAAGAACCTCACCTACGTCGCCGGCCGCGCCCAGCTCACCTACGAGCTGCCCCTGAATGAAGTGGTGTTCGACTTCTACGACCGCCTGAAGAGCATCTCACGCGGCTACGCGAGCTTCGACTACCACCAGATCGGGCACCGCGAGGGCGACCTCGTCAAGATGGGCATATTGGTCAACGAGGAGCCGGTCGATGCGCTCAGCATGATCGTCCACCGCGGCACCGCCGAAGCGCGCGGTCGCGGCATGTGCGAGCGCCTCAAGGAACTGATCCCGAGGCACCTCTTCAAAATCCCGATCCAGGCCGCGATCGGCGGCAAGGTCATCGCCCGCGAGACCATCTCGGCCATGCGCAAGGACGTCACTGCCAAATGCTACGGCGGCGACGCCACCCGCAAGCGCAAGCTCCTCGACAAGCAGAAGAAGGGCAAGGCGCGGATGCGGGAGTATGGGAGCGTCAGCATCCCGCAGGAGGCGTTCATTGCTGCCTTGCGTATGGGGGAGGAATAGCTCAACGGATCACACACACATTAACGCGAAGCACGAATATTTAGACTTGCTAGTGTCACCCGTAGTTCCACTGGCCGCGATCTCGCGGGAATGGGAGTTGGATCTATCAAGGCAAATCAGGACGGGGGTGCCTCTAGATCGAGTTGAAGACCCCCGCATCCAGGCAGTCTTGAGGTAGACCGAGCTCGCCATGCCAAGTGGCAGTGTTCAGGAGACGAGACTTTCGTTTGTCGAGCAGATTTTTCAGACGAGATCGCGCTACGACTCGGAGTTTCTCCTCGCCGACGCATTGCTCGTCAATGAACCTGAGAAAAATCGCGCGGAGGTCTTCGTCAGCTATCATCTGACTCTGCACAATGGCATCCATCAGTACCGCAACTTCGTTGACGCTCCATATTGCTGATAGTTCTTTCAAGTCAGTTATGATTTCCTCGACAAGGCCGGCCGGATCAGCTCCGCCCAAGATTGCCAAGCAAGTGCAGGAGATGCGCACGTGTGGCTTGTCCGTAGGCATACACCTAAGAAAGCCGAGCCGAGCATGATCGAGCTCTGATTTCGACTCCTCCACAGCTCTGGCCAGCATAACCAGGTATAGGATTTCTCTGGCATGGGGAAACTCTAAGTAAACCTCAAAGTAGTTTTTACTGGGAACTAGGGCAACTTCGTTTTCAATCGTCACAGGTCCGGAAAGAAGAAGGCGGATCCGGTCTGCGTCGGATTTTGTGATTGCTTCTCCCATCCACACTGCTTCGAACGTTTCTAAACTTATATGCCCACGGGTTGTTTCACGAATTAGCTCCGCGTACGCAATGGGGTCAGTTAGTTGTCCTTTGGACTCCTCGGTGAATGGGGAGAACATGCATAGAGCGAGCCGAGCTAAGCGCTTGCGTACGCCAGATGATGGAACCTGCAATGCGGTCCGAACAAGGTAATCTACGTCGGCATACGAGTCTTCCTCTCGGGAGGGCCGCTCACCCTGCCAATATGGAAGCCACCCGCGCTGCCAGTCCAAGAGCGCCTCTCGACCAGCGCCTTCGGCCCAAGCATTTAAACTCACACCCTCGTAAACCCATCGCGCCTCCGCTTCGGTCCAGCGAGCTAAGTCTCCAAAGTCCCCTTTCGCGATACGCTCCAAAAAAGCCTCTAAGTCACCTGCCTCCGAAGCTAGTTCCACGAACGTTGGCAACGGCCATGGAAACGAACTCCAGTGCCCGGGATCGATAGCCCCTTCCGCATAGGCAACGCGGATCGCGTCGGCCAGAGATGCTGGGCTTGGCGCCGCCGCAAACTGAAATGCCGCCTCGGTCGCGCCGCTCAGAGAAAAGCGACGTAAGGCGTCAGATAGCTCCCTAAAGTAGCCGGGAGAGGCGATCGGAACTACCTCGACTGCGGCCGATTGGGCGCCGGCGATACGTACTTGCGTACTCGGGCCCGCGCTCCCTGGGTAATGGGGTATAAATTCCGAAAGCCAATCCTTCCCTCGCGCGCTCCCAAGCCTTCGGCTAAACTTCACGGCCAACCTGTGAGCGCGGAGCGCTGGCAGGCGCCGCCAGATGGACTCGAGCCACTTCCTAAAGGCGGCGCCCTTAGGAGGGCGACGTAGATGCGACAGAAGGGCAATCTGAGTTGCCTCGTCGGTTGGCCACATTTCGCGAACCAACGGAAGCATGGCATTGTCAGACGTGGCGCGCCTAAGGAGAAGGGACCAAGCCGACTCCCCCTGCGGTGAGCGAGAATGTTTTAATTGCTGGGTGATGGCTTCTACGAGGATGTCGCGGGTACCGCTGCCCCACAGCCTCTCCAAGCCGTGATCGGGAGAGTCGAAACCCATTTGTAAAAGCTCCGCAGCATGCTTCGCAAGGACCCGCCTAAGAAGGGGAAACTCTAAAGCGATTCCGTCTGCAAACATCTCCAGGGCCAAGCGGGCTCCGTTGCGTACGGCGTAGTCTAACGGTTCTGCCTCTAAAGTTCTAGGAAGCGCCACAACTCCAGTTCGGCGGTAGTGGAAAGCGTCCTCTGCAAAGCACCTGCTGACTGCTATCAAAAATGTATGGCGCCAATGTGCCATTCCGGAAATGTGGAGCAGCCGAGCGTCGACCTCTGCAGCTTCGCCAGACGTTAGAGCTGCCGCAGCCATGTACTCCTGTAGCGAGCGAACATCGAAGCTTATAGCGCCCTCGTCACGCGCCGATAGCAACACCAGCCGGTTCAGCGCCAATTCCGTAAGCTCGTTTGCACGTTTTGTTAGCTCCGTCCCCTTAAAACCATGGGCGCCGAGGTAGCTTCCGACTAGGGCCTTAAATCCCTTTTCGCTTAGGGACGCATGGGCACCGCCACCGATCTCGCTCAGCGCCTGCAGAACTAAGCCTGCGCGTTGATGAATTGGTCCTATATATGAGAGATTTCGCTCTAGAACTTCTTGGACACGCCCGCCCTTTGCCTTCTCCCGTTTACGCAGTACATCGTAATAGTCATTAAATAGTGTCCAGCGGGCAGTCGGAACGCTACCCCCAGTGTCAACAATCAAATAGAGGATCGTAACTTGAAGAGGGGTGATCATCAAACGCCGAGTAGCTGGCTCCCGTACTGCAAGTTGCAGACGACCAAAGATATCTTCGCGCCGATTCTTTTCGTCTGGGTACCTCGCTGTACCAAGAGCCTCCGCATACGCGAGCGCCCGCTCCTCCGGCAGCTCGTCTAGCACCCAGTGCTCCCATGACGTAGGATCTAAGTCTCTATTATACCCTTGAGGTCGGGTGGTCACGAGAACCAAAGCATCGCCGTGCACTTCGGCAATTTCGGTTTGCAGAGATGCGATAGCTTCGATGACAGCATCTCGTTCGCCGCTCGGGGGAACCTCGTCCAGTCCGTCCAGCACTATCACAGATGCGTATCTAGCTATCCAATCCCGGAGGTCGTCTGCCGAGATTTTACCGTCCCCGTCCTCGCTAATCTGCTGAGCAATGTACCACAGGAGACTTGGAAGAGCTCGGCGATTGAGCCGGCTGTTAGTTAGTACGTCCGCATATCTCGGAAGGGGGACCAAAATCGGATATCGTACGGGGATATCTTTTGATATTCCCTCCGTTCCTGCACGTTCAATGATTTCTGCAGCCAGGTCTCGAGACGCGGTGTCTAACGGCTTTTCGCTCCTAAGGAGAAGTGACGCTCGAAACAACTGCACGACAAAGGATGCAGCAGTTGACTTCCCTTGGCCAGGACCGCCCAACACGACTAAACGGCCACTACCTCGACGCCCATCGGCACGGCCTTGGCGACGAGGGGCTAAATCGAGATTGTCGTACTTGGCCCGCGCCCTTTCAATTACGGTTCTGACGAGTCGGCTTTCGGAGCCGGGGACGGCGTAGTGTCCTGCAGCCTGAAATGGCACATCAACGAAGACTTGGCTGGTACGAATCTTCTGATCAGTCACGCTCCCTGCATCTTTTAGGGCTGTGAACTGGCTTCGACGCAAGGTGTTTACTAGCGCACGCCTGACAGTTCGCTCAAAGTTAGGTTTGGATTTGCGCCAGTCGGAAAGCGCTTCGTCGAGAACGTCTCCGGGCGTAACCCACGCGGCGAACGTCTTTCGGATGTCAGGGTAGGCCGCAAGAAGGTCGACGATCTTATCTCTAGGCCAGATGTCATAGCCTTTTAGCCCCAGACTGCTTTTCCACGATTCAAGGGCTTCCTCCACTCTTGTGAAGCCGCTCTTGCGGGGTCCCGCCGCAGACGCGCCGTCAGCACCGGAAAGGGCGACGTTGGTTGCGATGATGTAGTACTCTGGGCGAGCCCTACCAGACGCTGAGTCCTCAAAGGCAAGGCGCTCTTCTTCAAGGCGCTTGAGCAGCCACGTCACGTCACCGTTACGTGGATCCTCCTTGAACTTGGCTTGTAGAACCAAGTACCCCGCCCACCCCTTGGCTTGGTAGCCGCCGATTTCTCCCCTCATCATGAAGTCGCGACCAGCATCCGGCCCAGACTTAAATACGGCTCCGTGCGGACCCATAACGGCGAAAGAGAGCGCCCTAATGAGACGCTCGAATGACTGCGCGTTTAGGCGGTCTAGCTCGGCAGCCACGACGATCTCCCGTTTGCCAATAAGGTATCAGGCGACGGAACATCGTCAACAGAAGAAAGTGAATAGCGTGCGCCTGTTCTTCGCAGGCGGTGTGTCTTAGGCTCTCTGAGGCTCTGCCAGCGACGCGGAGAGGTGATCACGCCTCTCTTGCGTCAGCCCTTGAGCGCCACTTTTAAGATCGCGCGTATCGCCTCCGGCCTCGACGGCCTAGGCTCCGGCTGCTCCGCAATCCAAGCGTCCAGCGCCGCCTCCAGCTCTGGGTAGAGCCGCAGACCGATGTTCGGCCCGATCCCGGTCCGCGGCCGCCCCCTGCCTCTTTTTTCGGAACCAGCTATTGCACCGCCCCTGAAATAGTGGTACCGCTAAATCATCGAACCGAAGCAAGGCTGGCGCCTTGCCCCGGCTCTCACCCCCTCACGCCTTGTAGTGGAGGCGAAGGATGGCTGCTGCCGACCATAACCCCACCAGGCGCGCTCTGCTAGGCGCGGCGGTTGGATTGCCTCTTTCCTGTCACCCCGGACTTGATCCGGGGTCCACCTTCTCCGTTCCTCCCGGCCGCGGACCTGATCCCGCATCGGAAGAAAGGTGGATGCCGGATCAAGTCCGGCATGACGAATGGGAGCTGGCGCTCGCCGCCTTTCGCGAGGCGCAGGCCGCCGTTCAGGCGGTCGAGGCCGCCACCGCCGGCCGCTCCGCCGCCGAGGAGGAAGCGTGGCTGCCCCGGCACGACGCCGCGTGCGTGGCGATGGACGAAGCCCTCGCCGGCACCCTCGCCGCCCCGGCGCCCAACCTCCCCGCCTTCGCCGCCAAGCTCGAGCTGCTCTTCGCCCATGCGGTCGAGCCGGGGGCGGTGGAGGACGAATATGCGGAGGCGGTGCTGGCGGATTCGCGGCGCCTGCTGCTGCGCTAATCCTCGGTCGGCGGTGCAGCCGTCACGGAACTGAATTCCGTGACGTCGGACGAGTTCGCGCCGCTTAGGTCGGCGCGCCTCGCCGGCCGCGCACTCGTCCGACTCCGTTCGCAACTCACGGCTGCTGCGCATCCGTTTCCTTGCTCTCGGGCGGCTCGGCGATGAACGCATCCCATGCGTCGGGCTCGGGCGGCAGCGGCGGCGGGACCAGGCCGGCCGCGCGGCGCGCCTCGAAGTCGGCGGCGGCGCGGGCTTCCCAGGCGATCTGGTCCTCGGCGTCGCGGCGATATTGCGCCTCCCAGGCGAGGCGCTCCGCGTTGATCTGCTCGACCGTGCCGCCGCGGCCGCTCTCCATGTTGCCGGTGACGACGTCGCCATGGTCGACCAGCACGTGGGGCGGCGGGGGGCCGGGGCGCGGCGGGGCGCCCTCCGCCTCCCAATGCGCGCGCCGCAGCTTGTCGAGCAGCATCGACATCGAGGTCTGCGCGACCTCGGTGACGTGCCGGCTGCCGTGGCGGAAATCGAGCAGCCAGGCGAAGGCGCGGCCCTGGGTCATCAGATCGGCGACGACCTCGACGAAGGTCAGCTGGCGCAGGTAGAAATCGGCATCGGCGATGCGGCCTTCGAGGCGGCAGCGGCGCTCCGCCTCCAGCTTGAGCCGGTATTTGTCCGCGACGCTGCAGAAGGCCGCCCAGTTCGCCTCCTCCCGGGCCTCCGGCGATTCCTCGGCGGGAGGCGGCTCGGCGGGGGCGGCGGGGGCAGCGGGAAGGGCGCGGCCGGCGGCGCGGCTCCAGGGCGGGGGCGGCGGGCGCCAGCCGGCCTCTTCGGACGCGACGGCGCGCAGCCCTTCGGCGAGGCGTCGGCTGCGTTCGCCGGCGGCGATCGCCAGCGCTTCGGCGCGGGCCGCGGCGAAGCCCTCGCTGCCGGGGCAGGCGAGCAACTGGGTCACGCCGAACTGCGCCCTGCCGACGGCGCGGGCGGCGGCGCGCTCCGAACCGGTCAGCGCGAGGGCGGCGATGAAGGCGCGCTGGACCTCGGCGTCCCAGCCGTCGGCGCGCGTCTTGCGGCGGGGCACGGGGGCGAAATCGAGGAGGGCGCCGAACGCCGCGAACGGCTCTTCGCCGGCGGTGCCGGCGGCGCCGCAGCGGTCGCAGAGGACGGGGATCGGGTTCACGAGTCGCTCCTTTCGCGCGGGAACGAACAAGAGCAGAACAGATGCCTGTTATGCAAGCGATAATTGCGCCGGAGCGGTTCGTGTGGCGGGAGAGGGAGAACCGAAGCTCGATTGGGGTGTCTCGGCGCGTTAGAGGTCCACCACCTCGAACGCCTCCCGCGCCACCATCCGCTCGGCCAGCATAGACCGGTGGCATTCGGGCGCGCCTTTCTCGTAGCAGAGGAGGGCGGTCTTCTTCTCGGCGGCGGCGGCGAGGGCCTGCTCCATCGCCAGGGCGGCTTCGTCGGTCTCGAGTTGGTCGGCATAGATAAGCCGCATTTCGCCGGTGCGGCCCTTGCGCGCCGCCTCGCGGCCGGCGGCGGGGGTGCCGAGGGGGCGGAGGTGGAGATAGTCGATCCCCTCCTCGGCGAGCGCGTTCCTGAGCGCGGTCTTGGAGAAGCCGGGGCGGCGCGAGGCGGCGACGGCGCGGACGTCGAGCACGCGTTCGACCCCGGCGGCGGCCAGTTCGGCGAGGAACTCGGCCTGCGTCTTGCCCTCGTAACCGATGGTGAAGAGCGTCGGCATCGCGCGGGCTCTAGTCCCGTGCAGCGGCGGCGACCAGCCCCTGCTACGCCGCGAGCGGCAGCCACGGCATCCGTTCGCCGGGGAGGGGCGCCGAACGGGCGCGGCCCGACGAGCCTGTTCGGAAACGGACATAGCCGCGTTCGGAATTGTGCGGAAAATCCGCCAATAAAGTTGGTGAGAAGTCCCAAAGCTTGAGACGTGCCTGCGGTGGCCCGGGCCCGGGTCGCGTCAGGAATGGCGGTTTCCCGCCATTTCCTGAACTTGGCACGGGCTCTGCAGTGTCCCTGGCATGGCGCCGGATCATCCGGTGCCGGTTCGGGGAGACAGACAATGACCTACAATTCCAGCCTTTCGCAGCTCGCGGTTTCGCTTCTGAGTGCGCTCGTCGCCGCCACATTGTTCGTCACCGCCGCCGTCGGCCCCGCCGGTCAGCTGATCTGACCGGCGGCAGCCACCGCCTTTTACCGCCACCCAATGCAGGGACCAAGCCGATGACCCGCCCCTTCACCCTCGACCGCACCAACCGCAAGCTGATGGGCGTGTGCGCGGGGATCTCCGCCTCCACCGGCGCCGACGCGACGCTCGTCCGCCTCGCCGCGGTGCTGAGCCTGTTCCTGATCGGGCCTGTCGCGATCTTCCTCTACGTCATCGCCGGCCTCTTCGCGCCGGACGCGGCCTGAGCCATGGACGCGCTCTATTTCGAATGGATGCGCCGGCTGCAGATGTTCCTCGGCCAGCGCACCAAGCCCGCCCCGCGCCGCTGACGCCGGTCAGCCGCGCCGGTGCGGCATGATGTCGCGGTGCGCGCGCAGCGCCCGCATCGCCAGCCGCACTTCGTAGAGAAACAGCACCAGCCCCAATACCAGCATCAGCATCGCCAGGATGAACAGCCAGGCGATCGGCCGCCCGAACGGGAAATCGGCGAGATCGGCGACGAACAGGATCGCCACCACCAGGCAGATGAGCAAGGCGCTCGACGTGCAGCAGCTGATCGCGAGGTTGATCACCGTCATGCGCTGGTCGAGGATGTGCAGCTCCGCGCTCGCCTCGCGCAGCGCCGCGCCCTCCAGCCCCTCATATTGATCCTCGAGCCGCCGCCAGCGGTCGACCGAGCGGGCGAGCCGTCCAGCAAGGACGTTCAGGATCGATCCAATGCCCGCGAGCAGAAATACAGGCGCGATCGCCAGTGAGATGAGGTGCGCGATGGCGCTGACGGCGGCCCCCTGGTCCATGAGCCCACCTCTATGCGCACCGGCCGTCGCTGTGAACCCGCACGCTCCAGCGGCCACGCCGGCGGGGCACCCGGTGGCTCGGGCTGGCTCGCCACCGGGTTTGCGCTTATGCCTCCTCCGCCGCTTCTGGGAGGACCACACATGCGCCCCGTCATTTTCGCTCTCGCCGCCGTCTCGCTCCTCGCCCTCCCCGCCGCCGCGCCGGCCGCGCTCAAGGAAGGCGCCGTCGCGCCCGATTTCACCACCAGCGGCGCCTTTGCCGGCAAGCCGTTCAAGCTCCACCTCAAGGACCAGCTCCGCCACGGCCCGCTCGTCCTCTACTTCTTCCCCAAGTCCTTCACCGAAGGCTGCACCTTCGAAGCCCACGCTTTCTCGGACGCGTCGGCGGATTTCAAGAAGATGGGGGCGCGGGTGATCGGCATGTCGGCGGACGACCAGGAGACGCTGAAGCGCTTCTCCGTCCAGGAATGCCGCAGCTCCTTTCCGGTGGCGACCGCGACGCCCGACACGGTCAAGGCCTATGACGTGAAGCTGCGGGAGGGGATGCCGCTCACCAGCCGCACCTCCTACGTCATCGCCCCCAACGGCAAGGTGATCTACGCCTATTCCGACATGAGCTGGAAGAACCACGTCGCCAACACGCTCGCCGCCGTCAAGGCGTGGAAGGCGAAGCACCGCTGACGACACGGGGGCCGCTGACCCAAGCCGGGCGCCGATCTTTCCGGCGCCCGCAACGGACGGAGTTCCGGTGCGTTTTGATCCGCGAGGCGTGGGGGCCTTGTGGAGTAACAGTCATGAAACCGATTTTCTTCGCGCTGACCGCGCTTGGTGGCCTCGCCGCGGCGGCGCCGGCCCTCGCCCAGAATTATGGCACGGGATACCAGGGCAATAACGACCGCTATTACAACAATTACACCAACCGCGGCGCCTACGATAACGACGACCGCGCCTACGCGAACACCTCCGTCGACACACGCATCGCCCGGCTGGAGCAGCGCCTCAACGCCGGCGTCAGCGCCGGCAGCATCGACCGCGACGAAGCGATGCGGCTTCGTGCCGAGCTTCGCGACCTGAGGCGGATGAGCCGCCAATATGGCTATGGCGGCGTCAATTCCGCCGAACGCTCCGACCTGATGGAGCGCCTGCGCGGCGTCCAGGAGGATATCCGCTCGGCCGAAGGCGGCAGCGGCTACGGTTCCAATGACGGCTACAATAGCGGCTATGGCAGCTCCGGCACCGCCACCTACGGCGGCGGCTATGGCAGCAGCACCTACGGCAACGGCGCCTATAGCGGCAGCTATGGCAACGGCGCGTACAGCGGCGGCACCTACGGCAACGGCTCTGGCGGCAGCAGCAGCTACAGCAGCTCGAACAACGGCTATTACGGCCGCGGTGGACCCAATGACGATTCCGACGGCTACAGCACGGGCTACGGCACGCTGCGCGTCGGCGATGCCGTCACCGGCAGCCTCTACGGCGTCCCGACCGAGCTGCGCGGCACGTATCGCGACGGCTACAATTATTATTATCGGTCGGACGGCCGCGCGATCTACCAGATCGATGCCCGCAGCAACACGGTGCTGCGCATCTATCCGATGAACCGCTAAGCCTTTCGGGAGCATCGGGCGGTCCAGCGGATCGCCCGATGCCCTCAAGCCCTTAGCGCTCGCCCGCGCCGTCCAGCATCTCGATCGTCCCGTTGAACGGCGGCTCGTCCTTCATCGCCGCCGCGACGCGCTCCGCGCCTTCCAGGGCCCGCAGGAAGTTGCCGCCCGACAGCTTGGCGAGGTCGGCGTCGCTCCAGCCGCGGCGGGCGAGTTCCACGAAGAGCAAGGGGTATTTGTCGACGCCCTCCATCGCGTCGGGGTGGGTGCCACTGATCCCGTCATAGTCCGAACCGATGCCGACATGATCGATGCCGGCGACCTTGACGACATGCTCGACATGGTCGGCGACCAGCGAGACCGGCACCGGCGGCAGCGGATGCGCGGCGTCCCAGGCGTCCATCGCCGCCTTGCGCCGGTCGGGTTGGCCGGAGAAGACGTTCTTGATCCGCGCCTCCTCGGCATCCCGCGCCGCCATGCGCGCCCGATAGGGCTGCGACAGGAAACCGGGGTAGAAATTCACCATCACCACGCCGCCGTTCGTCTTCAACATGGCGAGCACGTCGTCGGGGACGTTGCGGGGATGGTCCATCAAAGCCCGGGCGGAGCTGTGCGAGAAGATGACCGGCGCCTTCGTCACCTGCAGCGCCTGGCGCATTACGTCGGCCGAGACGTGGCTCAAGTCGATCAGCATGCCGATCCGGTTCATCTCGTGGAGGATGGCGCGGCCGAACGGGGTGAGGCCGTGATGGGCGGGATCGTCGGTCGCCGAATCCGCCCATTCGGTGTTCGCGCTGTGGGTCAGCGTCATGTAGCGCGCGCCGAGCTGGTAATAGGTGCGCAGCACCGCCGGTGAGAGGGCGATCTGGTGGCCGCCCTCGACGCCCATCAGCGAGGCGATCTTGCCGGCTTTCTCGATGCGCCGGATGTCGGCCGCGGTGGAGGCGAGCTCAAGGTCCGCCGGATAGCGGGCGACCATGCGCCGGACGATGTCCATCTGCTCGAGCGTCACCTGCACCGCTGCCGGGCCTCTGATCTCGACGGGGATGTAGACCGACCAGAGCTGCGCCCCGACATGGCCGCGCCGCAGCCGCGGGATGTCGGTCTGGAGCGGCGCGGGGAGGCGCGACGTGTCGGCGCGCAGGTCGAGCGGCTTTCGCCACTGGTCATATTGCTCGCGTATCTCCCACGGCAGGTCGTTATGGCCGTCGATCACCGGCGACGTCCGCAGCACCCGCTCGACGCGCGCCTCCGGGCTCTCGGCGGGTTTCGCCGCGTAGGCGGGCGTGGCAGCGGCGACGAAGAGGGCGGCAAGGACGATGGGCTTCATTCGAGGCTTCCTTTCGGACTGCGACCTTCCCTCGTCCTCCCTGTCGCCGCAGGCGATGGGGAGGGGGACCATGCGCAGCATGGTGGAGGGGCCTTCCCAGACTCCGTAAGGCCCCTCCACCGCACTTCGTGCGGTCCCCCTCCCCATGCGCTACACGCACGGGGAGGACTGGTCGTTGCGCCAGCCTAACCCTTCCGCCGCCGCTGTGAAGCCCCGCTTGACCGGAGCCCCGCAACCCGCTGAACAGGGAGCCATATGAGGAGAGAGGATTTCATGCGCTTCATGACGCTTTCGATCGCCGCCGCCGCGCTTGCCGGCACCGCCATTGCCGCCCGCGCCCAGGCCCCCGCCGACGACCCCTATATCTGGCTGGAGGAGGTCTCCTCGCCCCGGTCGATGGACTGGGTGAACGCCCACAATGCCAAGGCGCAGGCGGTGCTGGAGGCGGACCCGCGCTACCAGGCCTATTTCAACGACGCGCTGGCGCTCGCCCAGGCCCGCGACCGCATCCCCTTCGGCCGCTTCATCCACGGCCAGGTCTATAATTTCTGGCAGGACGCCGACCATGTCCGCGGCATTTTCCGCCGCACCAGCCTCACCGGCTACGAAGCGCAGGACCCGGCCTGGGAGACGGTGCTCGACCTCGACGCCCTCTCGGCCGCCGAGAAGGCCAATTGGGTCTACAAGGGCGCGGCCTGCGCGCGGCCGAGCGAGCGGCGCTGCCTGATGAACCTCTCCGACGGCGGCGAGGATGCGGTGACGGTGCGCGAGTTCGACCTTCCCACCGGCAAGTTCGTCGAGAACGGCTTCGTACTTCCCAAGGGCAAGCAGCGGGTGACGTGGGAGGATGAGGACACGCTGCTGATCAGCCGCGAATGGGCGCCGGGCGACCTCGGCCGCACCGGCTATCCGTTCATCGTCAAGCGCCTGAAGCGCGGCCAGTCCCTCTCGGCGGCGGTCGAGGTGTTCCGCGGCGCGCCGCAGGACGGCGGCTACGGCGTCACCCCGTTCGTGCTCCGCGACGGCGAGAACCGGACCCTGTCGGTGATCTCGCGGCCGATCGATACGTTCAGCGCCGAGACCTACATCCTCACCGCCAAGGGGCCGCAGCGCGTCGCGATCCCCGCCAAGTCGGACCTCTCCGACATGGTCGCCGGGCGGGTCATCATCCACAATCGCGAGGATTGGACCGTCGGCGGGCGCTCCTTCCCGGCGGGCTCCGTGCTCGCGGTCGACCTTGCCCAGCTGAAGGCGGATCCGGCGCACCTCAAGCCGACCCTCGTCTACGCCCCGACCGCGCGCGAGGCGCTGCAGAGCGCGTCCTCGTCCAAGGGCGTGCTGCTGGTCGACATCCTCGACAACGTCCGCGGCCGGACCTTGCTCTTCACGCCGGGGCCGAACGGCAGCTGGAAGCGCGCGTCGCTGAAGCTGCCGGACAATTCGTCGGTCGGCATCGTCGACGCCAGCGCCGACGACAACAAGGCCCTGGTCTCGGTGACCAGCTTCCTGACCCCGCCGTCGCTGTGGCTCGCCGACGCCGGCACCGGCGAAGCGCGCCAGATCAAGGCGCAGCCGGCGAAGTTCGATGCCTCGAACCTCGTCTCCGAGCAATTCGAGGCCACCTCGACCGACGGGACGAAGATCCCCTACTTCCTGGTCCACCGCCGCGACATCAAGCTCGACGGCAACAACCCGACCTTGCTCTATGCCTATGGCGGGTTCGAGGCGAGCCAGACGCCGGCTTACTCCTCGACCACCGGCAAGCTGTGGCTCGAAAAGGGCGGCGTCTACGCGCTTGCCAACATCCGCGGCGGCGGCGAGTTCGGGCCCAAGTGGCACGAGGCCGGCCTCGGCACCAAGCGGCAGATCATCTACGACGATTTCGCCGCGGTGGCGAAGGACATGATCGCGCGCAAGGTCACCAGCCCGCGCCGTCTCGGCATCCGCGGCGGCTCGAACGGCGGCCTCCTGATGGGCGTCCAGTTCACCCAGCATCCCGAATTGTGGACCGGCGTCATCATCGACGTGCCGTTGCTCGACATGATGCGCATCTCGAAGATCGCCGCCGGCGCCTCCTGGGAAGGCGAATATGGCAGCGTCGAGAAGGACCCGGCGATTCGCGCCTTCTGGGAGAAGACCTCGCCCTATCATGCGCTGCGGAAGGACGGCCGCTACCCCGAGCCGTTCATCTTCACCACCACCAAGGACGACCGCGTCGGCCCCCAGCACGCCCGCAAGTTCGCCGCCCGCATGGAGGAATTCGGCCTCCCTTTCCTCTATTACGAGAACACCGAAGGCGGCCACGCGGCCGGCGCCAATTTGCGCCAGGCGGCGCACACCAACGCGCTGGAGATGGTGTATCTGACGCGGAAGCTGATGGACTGACGCTCATGCCTCCCCATCCGCGAGGATGGGGAGGGGGACCACCCGCAGGGTGGTGGAGGGGTATTTCCACACGCGGCGGGATTAGCCCCTCGCGAGTACCGCCAAGGCCTTCGGAATACCCCTCCACCAGCTTCGCTGGTCCCCCTCCCCACCGCTTCGCGGCAGGGAGGCACAAGGTAGCTTAGTAAGCCCCCGGATTGCTCCGCTGGAATTCGTTCGGGCGGTTCGGGACGACCAGTTCCTGGGTCGCCTCGCGAGTGCCCTGCTGGGTGATGCCGTCGTTCGCGACCGCCGTGATCGGGGCGCAGCTCTTGCCGCCGATATAATCGAGCGCGGCGCGGATCGAGGCCTCCTGCGGGTCGCCGAGCGGGCGGGTGAAATCGTCGCCCGCCGAGCAGGTCGCCTCCATCTTCGACGCGATGCCGCTGAAATAGTCGCTGAGGCCGTTGGCGTTCTGGACGGCGAAGGCGATGATGCGGAAGCGGTCGTCGCACGGCGCGTTGTCGACGGCGATCTGGCCGACCGGCTTGCCATAGGTGTTGGTGCCCACCAGCGCCTCGTTGCCGTGGAGATAGGGCAGCATGGCGCTGATCATCAGCTCGCTCGCCGACGCCGTGCCCTTGGTGCCGATGAAGGCGATCTTCGTCGGCGCGATCGATTCGGCCTGCGGCGCGAAATTATGGGTGGAATCGTTGCTCGCCTTTTCGGGGCGGAACTTGAGCCGCTCGAACAGGTCGGCAGTGGTGCGGTTGCGGCCGAGCAGGTCGCCGAAATGGTCGGCGACCGAGATGAGGCCGCCGCCATTGTAGCGCATGTCGACGATGATGTCGGTGATGCCCTGCGCCTGGAATTGCGACATCGCCGCGGTGAGCTGGTCGTTGGCGCTGAGGATGAAGGTGCGCAAGTTGATGTATCCGACCTTGCGGCCGTTATCGACGATCACCTGCGCCCCGTAGCGCGGCGACAACGGCGACAAATCGTAATCGGCCTTGGCGACGCTGACGTCGCGTGTGCCGCTTGCGTCCTTGATGCGGAGCAGGCGGGTGGTGCCGGCGGTGCTCGGCCCGAGCGCGTCGCTGACGGCCTGGGCCCCGCCGGAGACGAGGAGCGAGCTGACGCTGACGAGGTTCGAGGAATTGGTGCCGATGGCGAGGATCTCGGTGCCGCGGTCGATGCCGGCCGCGAGCGCCGGCGCGCCTTCGAAGGCTTCCAGGATGAACACCCGGTTCGCCACCGTGTCGTAGGAAAGGCGGACGCCGAAGCCGGCGCTGCTGCCGGTCGAATTGAACGCATTCTCCTGCGCGATCGAGGTGAGGTACGTGAAGAAGCGGTCGCGGCCCTGGGCGCGCGCGGTCGCCGTCAGCGCGTCGATATAGGCGTCGACGGTGGGGTAGGGCGAGGGATCGAGCGTCGCGGGCAAAGTCTCGGGAAAGAGATACCATTCCTTGAGCTGCGCCGACGCCCAATCCTGGCGGGCCCGCAGCGAGCAGCCGGTCGTGGTGCCGGTGGTGCCGCCCGTGGGGACGGAGACGATCGGCGTGCTCGTCGAGCCGCCGCTACCGTCGCCGCCGCACGCCGACAGCAAAGCAGTGAAGCTCAGCAGGAATCCCAGACGCTTACGCATGACTACCCTCTCCCCGGAACGCCGTAGCATAACAAAGACTTAGCGCGATGCCAGCGAAGTTTTGCCTGCCGCGGTGCTATCGTCGCCCCAGCGAAGGCTGGGGCCCCAGCGGGCGAAGGACACGGTGCCTTTCACCTGCTGGGATGCCAGCGTTCGGGTATCCGTCAAAGTAGTACTCTGAAGGGGGCCCTCCTGGCATGACGGAGTTGTGCCACCGCCTTATTGATAATCATTCGCATTTCCATTAACTGCGCACCCATGCTCCACCGCTGGCTGCCGTTCCTCGCCTGTCTCCTGCTCGCTTTGGGCGCCGCGGCGCCCGCGGCGGCGCAGCAGGAGGACGTGCAGACGAGCTGGCGGCTGCTCGATTATCTGGCGGTGGATTATCCCGGCGCGGTGCGCGACGGCCGCGTGCTCAGCGCCAGCGAATATAAGGAAATGACCGAATTCGCCGCCTCGGTGCGCGAGCGGATCGGCGCGCTCCCGACTAAATCCGCCAAGCCCGGCCTGGTCGCCGGTGCCGACTCGCTCAAGACCGCCATCGCCGCCAAGGCCGCGCCGGCCGAGGTCGAGCGGCTCGCCCACGGCCTCGGCGCGCAGCTGATCGCCGCCTACCCGGTGCCGCTCGCGCCGCGGACGCTGCCGGATGCGGCGCGCGGCGCGGCGCTCTACGCGGAGAATTGCGCCGCCTGCCACGGCGCCGCCGGCGATGCGAAGACGCCCGCCGCCGCCGCGCTCAACCCGCACCCGGTCGCCTTCACCGACCATGACCGGGCGCGGGAGCGGAGCCTGTTCGCTTACTACCAGGTGATCGACCAGGGTCTCGAGGGCACGGCGATGCAGAGCTTCCGCCGCCTGCCCGACGCGGACAGATGGGCCCTCGCCTTTCATATCGGCCGCTTCGCCTACCCGCCCGCCCTCGCCGCGCAGGGCAAGAGCATCTGGGACGGCGACGACAAGGTGCGGCAGCTCGTGCCGAACGCGGCGGCGCTGACCGGCCTCAGCGAAGCGGCGCTAGCCCGGCAGATCGGCGCGGAAAAGGCGGCCGCCGTCACCGCCTATCTGCGCAAGGATCCGGCCGCGGCGACACAGGCCGGCGGCTCGACGCTCGCGGTGGCGCGCGCCAAGCTGCGCCAGAGCCTCGCCGCCTACGAAGCCGGCGACCGCAAGGCGGCGAAGGCGCTGGCGCTCGCCGCCTATCTCGACGGCTTCGAGCCGGTCGAGCCGATGCTGACCGCGCGCGACCCCAGGCTGATGGCGCGGGTCGAGACGGCGATGGGCGAATTGCGCGGCGCCATCGCCAAGGGCGGCGATGCCGCGGACGTCCGCGCCCGCGTCGCGACGCTGATGACGCTATTCGACGAGTCCGAGCGCGCGCTGGCGCCGGAGGAGGGGAGCGCCGCCTCGACCTTCCTCGGCGCCTTCACCATCCTGCTGCGCGAGGGCCTGGAGGCTTTGCTCATCGTCGTCGCGATGCTCGCTTTCCTCCGCAAGGCGGACCGCGCCGAGATGGTGCGCCCCGTCCACGCCGGCTGGGTGGTCGCTTTGGTCGCGGGCGGCGCGACGTGGTGGGCGGCGACCAACCTCGTCGCGATCAGCGGCGCGAGCCGGGAGCTGACCGAGGGATTCGGCTCGGTGCTGGCGGCGGTGATCCTGCTGTTTGTCGGCATCTGGATGCACGGCAAGGCGCAGGCCAATGAATGGCAGCGCTACATTCGCGAGAAGGTCGGCAACGCGCTGACGAAGAAGTCCGGCTGGTTCCTGTTCTTCCTCGCCTTCGTGGCGGTGTATCGCGAGGTGTTCGAGACCATCCTGTTCTTCGCGGCTCTGTCGGGCGAAGGGCGGCTGCCCGCCCTCCTCGCCGGCGGTGCGGCGGGCGTGGCGGTGCTCGGGCTCATCGCCCTCCTGATGCTGCGCTTCAGCCGGACGCTGCCGATCGGCAAATTCTTCTCCTATAGCTCGGCACTGATCGCGGTGCTGGCGGTGGTCCTCGCCGGCAAGGGCGTCGCCGCGCTGCAGGAGGCGGGGCTGCTCGGCGTCACGCCTTTGAGCTGGGCGCCGCGCCTGTCGATGCTCGGCCTGTTCCCGACGCTGCAGGGGCTGCTGGCGCAGGCGGTGACGCTCGCCATCCTCGTCGCCGGTTTCGGGCGCAACCGCCGGGCCGGGATGCGCCCCGCCACGGCCTAAGCGGGGTGGCGCCGCGGGGGCGGCTCGCTTATCGTCCGGGCAACACTTTCAGCGGAGACAAAAGAATGGCGGGCGTCAACAAGGTCATCCTGGTCGGCAATCTCGGGGACGACCCGGAGAGCCGGTCCTTGAACAATGGCGGCGAGGTGGTGAACCTGCGCGTCGCCACGTCGGAGACCTGGAAGGACAAGGACGGCCAGCGCCAGGAGCGGACCGAATGGCACCGCGTCGTCATCTTTAACGAAAATCTCGGCCGCGTCGCCAAATCCTATCTGCGCAAGGGCTCGAAGGTCTATCTCGAGGGGCAGATCCAGACCCGCAAATGGCAGGACCAGAGCGGCGCCGACCGCTATTCGACCGAGATCGTCCTGCAGCGCTTCCGCGGCGAACTCGTCCTCCTCGACAGCCGCGGCGGCGGCGGCGGCGGCGGCGGTGACGATTTCGGCGGCGGCTATGAAAGCGGCGGCGGCGGCGGCGGCGGCTTCAGTGGCGGCGGCGGCGGCGGTTCCCGCCCCCAGCAGCGCCCTGCGCCGGCGGCCTTCGACAGCGACCTGGACGACGACGTACCCTTCTGACCTCTGCCTCCCCATCCGCAGGATGGGGAGGGGGGTGTAGGCGGGTTGGCAGTCCGGGGGACTGCCGAGAGCCGGAACCGGCTGCGTAGCAGCCGTCGGCGAAGCTGGTGGAGGGGTATTTGCCGAGGCCGCAGCGGGCGTCGCTACGAACTCCTGCGCGCATCCCTACCCCTCCACCACCTACGGTGGTCCCCCTCCCCACGAGCTTCGCCTGGGGAGGCATAACTATTTCAGCCCCTTCAGCACCGCGAACGGGCTCGATTCGGCGCGGGCCTCTTCCTCGCTCTTCACCCCCGCGTCCTTGAGCGCCGCTTCGGCGGCGGGGGAGCGCGGGTAGGGATTGAGCGCGAGGGAGAGCGATTCGGCGACCGCCTCCCCCAGGTCGACAGCCCCGCCGTCGTAGAACACCACGTCCAGCTCGGCCTCGCCCAGCTCGACTTCGTCGTCCGGGCTCGCCGTTTCGGGCGGCGGGCGGAAGTGGATTTCGTAATCCTCCGCCACCGTCTCGGGCACCGGCTCGCCGCTGGCGACGCAGCTCTGCACGACCGCGCCCGTGAGGCTGCCGCGCGCGGTGACGCTGTCGCCGGTGCGGCTGACTTCGGCGGTGGCGCTGAGGCTGTCGATCGAGACCAGCCCGAACCGCTCCGCCAGCGCCGCGCGCTCCGCCTCGCCGGCTTCGATCTCGACGTGCCGCGGCGCCTGGCCGAGCGTGTCGATGCGAACCGGACGGCTGAATTCCGGAGTCACGCCAGCTGTCCTTCCAGCAATCGCGCGAGCGTCACCGCGCCGAGCTGACCGTGGATCGCACGCAGCCCGCCCGCGACGAACGTCAGCGCATCCTCCGTCGGCGGCGTGCCGCGGAAGATGTTGCGCGCCACCGCCGCTTCGAAATCGCCGCCGCCCTCCAGCCCTTCCCGGAAAGCGCCGATGCGGCCGCCGAGTGCGCCCATCAGCTTGCCGACCTTCTTGCCGACGACGACGTCGCCGATGCCGAGCTCGCGCATCGACCCGTCCATGTCCTCGATGAAGGTCTCGGCGAGGAGCGCCGCTTCGCCCGCCGCCGCCTCGCCGTCCCGCTCGAGCCGGATGAGGACGAGGGCGAGCACCGCCGACACCATCTCGAAGCGGCCGTCAATCGTGTCGGGGACGCCGCCCTCGCGGTACCAGATCGGGTCGCGGCCCTTGGCGACGATGGCGGCGTAGAGGGGCCGGAGCGCCATGCGGTCGCGCGGCGGGCCGAAGATTCGGGCGAGAAAGGACAAGCGGCAAGGCTCCCATGAGGGCGCGTACTTGCGCCATTCAGCTTTCGTCGGATATTGGGGTGGCGAAGAGCCGCCTGCAAGCGGCACCCCGGCCTCGCCCTTCGCCGCCGGTAAAAATCGGGAGTAGCTTCGAACATGATCCTTGGCACCGGCCGGCGCGCCGCCCTCACCGCCCTCGCCGTCGGGCTCGCCCTCACCGGCTGCACCCGCGTCCGCGACCATCAGGGCTTCATCCTCGACCAGACTTTGGTGAGCGCGATCCAGCCCGGCACCGACACCAAGGATTCGGTGCTGAACACGCTCGGCCGCCCCAGCTTCACCAGCGATTTCACCGGCGAGCGCGACTGGTATTATCTCTCGCGCACCACCCGCAACATGGCGTTCAACCAGCCCCGCGCCAACGAGCAGACCGTCCTCCACGTCCGCTTCGACGAGAAGGGCAATGTGGTGAGCGTCGACAAGAAGGGGATGGAGCAGGTCGCCGACATCCGGCCCTATGGCGACAAGACGCCGACGCTGGGCCGGCACAAGAGCCTGCTCGACGAATTGTTCGGCAACATCGGCACCGTCGGCGCCGGCGGCAAGGGCGCCCCGACCAGCGACAACCCGCACTGAGTCACCCCCTCGTCCTCCCTGTCCGCAAAGCGGATGGGGAGGGGGACCGCCGGGACGGCGGTGGAGGGGCCGCTCCGACGCCGGCAGGCCCCTCCACCGCGTTTCACGCGGTCCCCCTCCCCACGCGCTTCGCCCGCAGGGAGGACGAGAGGTCCTATTTGACGATCTGACCCGCCGCGAGCACCGCCAGCGTCACCAGGTCCGACGCCGTCGCCGTCATCGAGGCGATCTGGACCGGCTGCGCCATGCCGACCAGCATCGGGCCGATCACCGAATCGCCGCCCAACTCCTTGAGCAGCTTGGCCGAAATGCTCGCCGTCTGCAGCCCCGGCATGACCAGCACGTTGGCGGGCCCGGTGAGGCGGCTGAACGGATAGATCGGGCTCATCGCCGCGTTGAGCGCCACGTCCGGCGACATCTCGCCTTCATATTCGAAATCGACGCCGCCCTTCGCATCGAGCACCTTCACCGCGTCGCGGATGCGGTCGAGGTAGCTGCCCTCCGGGTCGCCGAAATTGGAGTAGGACAGGAAGGCGACGCGCGGCTCGTGACCCATGCGGCGGGCGACGCCCGCGGTCTGGACGGCGATTTCGGCGAGCTGCTCGGCGCTCGGCCGCTCGGTGACCGTCGTGTCGGCCATGAAGGTGGTGTGGCTCTGGCCGACGAGGATGTGGATGCCGAACGGGGTGCAGCCCGCCCGCGCGTCGAGCACGCGCTGCACTTGGCGCAGGCTCTGGGCGTAGGGGCGGGTCACGCCGGTGATGAGGGCATCCGCTTCCCCCAAGGCCAGGAGCAGGGCCGCGAAGGTGTTGCGGTCCTGGTTCACCGTCCGCTCGATCTGGCGGTGGAGCTGCCCTTTGCGCTGCTGCCGCGCGTAGAGATATTCGACCATCTCCTTCACCCGCGGGTAGACGCGGCTGTTGATCACCTCGAAGCTTTCGGGATTCTCGATGCCGAGATCGCGCAGCCGGTCGTGCACGTCGTCGCGCCCGACCAGCACCGGAATGCCGTAGCCGCCGTCCCGGAAGGCGATGGCGGCGCGCAGCACCACTTCCTCGTCGCCTTCGGCGAACAGCACGCGCTTGGGGTCCGCGCGCGCCGATTCGTAGGCGAGGCTCAGCACCGAAGTGGTCGGGTTGAGCCGCGAGCGCAGCTGCGTCCGGTACGCCGCCATGTCCGGGATCGCCCGCCGCGCGACGCCGCTGTCCATCGCCGCCTGTGCGACGGCGGCCGGCACCACCTCCATCAGCCGCGGATCGAACGGCGCGGGGATGATGTAATCGGGCCCGAAGCTGTGCGCCCGCCCGCCATAGGCCGCCGCGACCTCTTCCGGCACCTGCTGGCGCGCCAGCGCGGCCAGCGCCTCGGCGGCGGCGATCTTCATCTCGTCGTTGATCGTCGTTGCGCGCACGTCGAGCGCGCCGCGGAAGATGAAGGGGAAGCCGAGCACGTTGTTGACCTGGTTCGGATAGTCCGACCGCCCCGTGGCGACGATCGCGTCGGGCCGCGCCGCCTTGGCGTCCGGCGGCGAGATTTCGGGATCGGGATTGGCCATGGCGAAGATGATCGGCGACGGCGCCATCTCCTTGACCATCTCGGGCTTGAGCGCGCCAGCCGCCGACAGGCCGAGGAAGATGTCGGCGCCGACCAGCGCCTCTTCCAGCGTGCGCGCGTCGGTGATCACGGCGTGGGCCGACTTCCACTGGTCCATGCCCTCGGGCCGGCCCTGCCAGATGACGCCCTTCCTGTCGCACATGATGACGTGGTCGTGGCGCACGCCCATCGCCTTGATCAGCTCGGTGCAGGCGATCGCCGCCGCGCCGGCGCCGTTTACCACCACCTTGACGTCCTTGAAGTCGCGCCCGGTGAGGTAGCAGGCGTTGATCAGCCCGGCCGCGGTGATGATCGCGGTGCCGTGCTGGTCGTCGTGGAAGACGGGGATGTTCATCCGCTCCTTCAGCGTCTGCTCGATGATGAAGCAGGCCGGCGCGGCGATGTCCTCGAGGTTGATGCCGCCGAAGCTGGGGCCGAGCAGGGCGACGGCATTGATGAACGCGTCGGTATCCTCGGTGTCGACCTCGAGGTCGATCGAATCGACGTCGGCGAAGCGCTTGAACAGCACCGCCTTGCCTTCCATCACCGGCTTCGACGCCAGCGCGCCCAGATTGCCGAGACCGAGGATGGCGGTGCCGTTGGAGATGACGGCGACCAGATTGCCCTTGGCGGTATAATCGTAGGCCTTGTCCGGATCCTCGGCGATCGCCCGCACCGGCACCGCGACTCCGGGCGAGTAAGCAAGGCTGAGATCGCGCTGCGTCGCCATCGGCTTGGACGCGATGATCTCGATCTTGCCCGGCCGGCCCATCGTGTGGAAGTCGAGCGCCTCCTGCTCCGAAAACTTGACGTTGCTGCCTTCGCTCATCCTCGCGCTCCCCAAGCCTTTCGGCGGTGCCCTTTTGGCGGTGCCTTAGGCCGTGGAGGACAAGTGCGGCAAGGGTGGGGTGGTTCCGCTCCCTTTGCCTCCCCACCGCGAAGCGGTGGGGAGGGGAACCACCGAAGGTGGTGGAGGGGTAATGCAAAGGACGCCGGGGATTCTCGCGTTCAACCTCTCGCCGAGGATGTAAATACTCCTCCACCAGCTACGCTGGTCCCCCTCCCCATCTGACAATGGGGAGGCATAAGGACGGTTCCCGACTCTGCCCGAACCCTCTACCCTCCGCGCCATGGCCACAGCGGCGAAACCCTCCGGCGCACCCACCCCGATGATGGCGCAATATCTCGCCCTCAAGGCGGAGGCGCCCGATTGCCTGCTCTTCTATAGAATGGGTGACTTCTTCGAATTGTTCTTCGAAGACGCCAAGGCCGCCGCCCAGTGCCTGGACATCGCCCTCACCGCCCGCGGCGAGCACGAGGGTGAGCCGATCCCGATGTGCGGCGTCCCGATCCACGCCGCCGAGGGCTATCTCGCCCGTTTGATCAAGGGCGGCTTCCGCGTCGCCATCGCCGAGCAGATCGAGAGCCCCGCGGAAGCGAAGAAGCGCGGCTACAAGGCGGTGGTCAACCGCGCCATCGTCCGCGTCGTCACCGCCGGCACCCTCACGGAAGAAGCCCTGCTCGATTCGCGCGCCGCCAACTGGCTGATCGCGGTGGCGAAGGTGGGGGAGCGCTACGGCCTCGCCGCCGCCGACGTTTCGACCGGCCGCTTCGAGCTTGGCTCGGTGGCGCCGCACGCGCTCGACGCCGAGCTTGCCCGCCTCGCCGCCGCCGAAGTGATCGCGCCGGAGCCGATCCCGGGCGTCGAGGTGCAGCCGCGCAAGGCCGGCTTCGACAGCGCCGCCGCCGACAAGCGCCTTAGGGAGCGGTTCGAGGTCGCGACCCTCGACGGCTTCGGCGCCTTCGACCGCGCCGCCCTCGCCGCCGCGGGCGGGCTCCTCGCCTATCTCGACGAAGTCGCGCGCGACTCCCTCCCGTTCCTGCGCGCCCCGGTCTGCCGCGCCACCGGCGACCATATGATGATCGACGCGGCCACCCGCGAAAGCCTGGAGCTGACCCAGAGCGCCACCGGCGGCCGCGCCGGCTCGCTGCTCGCGGCCGTCGACCGCACCGTCACCGGCGCCGGCGCCCGTCTCCTCGCCGCCGACATCGGCGCCCCGCTCCTCGACCGCGCGCCGATCGAAAAGCGCCTCGACCTCGTCGCCTTGTTCGAGGGTGATGCCGGCGCGCGCGACATGCTGCGCAAGCAATTGAAGGCGCTCCCCGACATCGGCCGCGCGCTCGGCCGCCTCGTCGCGGCGCGCGGCGGCCCTCGCGACCTCGGCCAGCTTCGCGACGGCCTCGTCGAGGCGCGCCGCCTCCACGCCCGCCTCGACGCGCTGCCCGCCCCGCCGGCCCTGCTGACCGAGCTGCTGCCGGCGCTGACCGGCCATGGCGAATTGACCGACCTCCTCGCCCGCGCGCTCGTCCCCTCACCCCCCATCGACGCGGCGCAGGGCGGCTATATCGCGGAAGGCTATGACGCCGCGCTCGACGCACTGCGCGCCACCGGCGGCGAGGGCCGCCGCGCCATCGCCAGCCTCGAGGCCCGCTACCGCCAGCAGACCGGCATCGCGACCCTCAAGATCCGCCACAACGGCGTGCTCGGCTACCATATCGAGGTTCCGGCCAGGAACGCGGACAGGCTGATGGCCGCCGACAGCGGCTTCACCCACCGCCAGACCCTCGCGGGGGTCGTTCGCTTCAACGCCCCGGACCTCCACGAACATGCGGCGCGGGTCGGCCAGGCCGGCGCCCACGCCCTCGCCGCCGAGGCTGCGCATCTGGAGGAGCTGATCGCCGCCGCCCTTGCCCGCGCCGAGCCGATCGCGGCGGCGGCCGACGCGCTCGCCCGCCTCGACGTCGCCGCGGCTTTGGCCGAGCGCGCGGCGGAAGGCGGCTGGACCCGCCCGAGCTTCGCCGAGCATATCTGTTTCGAGATCGAGGGCGGCCGTCACCCGGTGGTCGAGGATGCGCTCCGCCCCGGCGGCGCGCGCTTCGTCGCCAACGATTGCGGCCTCTCGGAGGACGAGCGGCTGTGGCTGGTCACCGGCCCGAATATGGGCGGCAAGTCGACGTTCCTGCGCCAGAACGCGCTGATTGCCGTCCTCGCCCAGGCCGGCGCCTTCGTGCCCGCCAGCCGCGCGAAGCTGGGCCTGGTCGACCGCCTGTTCAGCCGCGTCGGCGCCTCCGACAATCTCGCCCGCGGCCGCTCGACCTTCATGGTCGAGATGGTCGAGACCGCCGCCATTCTCTCGCAGGCGACGGAGCGCAGCTTCGTCATATTGGACGAGGTCGGCCGCGGCACGTCCACCTATGACGGCCTCGCCATCGCCTGGGCGGTGGTGGAGGCGATCCACGACCGCAACCGCTGCCGCTGCCTGTTCGCCACCCATTATCACGAGCTGACCCGCCTCGCCGAACGGCTCGACGCGCTCTCGCTCCGCCACGTCCGCGCCCGCGAGTGGAAGGGCGACCTCGTCCTCCTCCACGAAGTCGCCGACGGCGCGGCCGACCGCAGCTACGGCATCGCCGTCGCGAAGCTCGCCGGCCTCCCACCCGCCGTGGTGGCGCGTGCGCGATCGGTGCTGGCGAAGCTGGAAGCGGGACGCGACGCGACCGGCGGGATCGCCGCCGGGCTCGACGACCTGCCGCTGTTCGCCGCGGCGGCCGAGTCCGAGCCGCGCCCCGATCCGCTCGGCGACGCGCTCGCCGACATCCACCCCGACGTCCTCAGCCCGCGCGAAGCGCTCGACA
>NZ_DASWQI010000078.1:0-2856 GCF_036403745.1 Allosphingosinicella sp. | reverse complement strand
CTTTGGCGATCCCATGCCGGAAATGGTGAAGCTGCTACCCGAGCCGGGCGAACTGGGTGCGTGATCGAGGTGTTGCACTGTTGCAGTGTTGCGGAGGGTGCTCGATCGTCGGCTTTCGGGAAGGGTTTCGGATGCCGGCCGAGCACGAGCGGTCGAGCGAGCATAAGGGCTATAAGGCCGGCGTCCGAAAGCCTCCGATGAAGGAACCCGCGGGAAGCCGGTGAGCAGTCGGCCGTCTATGGGGATTTGGCGCGGCAGCGGCGTTGCCGGGAGATGGTTTTGTTAAGATTGCTGAGAACTGAAAGCCGCTGACGATTGCGAACTGGTGGCTGGCGCCGTATTCGACGGGGTGATTGGGAACTGGTCCGTGGTGCCCTGCCGGGGTTGCCGACGCTGGGATGAAACAGGTGCGGTGCCGGGAAACAGGACGTTCCGGCGAATGGATGCTGCCAGGGGAAGGTCATCGGATCAGGTCTGGATCCCAGCGCCGGAGGGCGGGCCGCGCGGTGCGCCTCCGCGGCCAAAGATCTCGACAATGATCATGCGCCCGCCGCAGCACGGACACGGCGGGCGATGATCGGTAATGGCGTCGGGATCGACCGTGTCGTGCGATGCCGGCGGCTCGACCTGCGGTATTGGGGCGGCGATCAGTTCCCGGGCGCGCGCGATGTTGGTCTTGCAGCTGGCGCTGGCCAGTAGCCCGTAGTGGCGGATGCGATGAAACCCCTTTGGCAGAACGTGGAGCAGGAAGCGCCTGATGAACTCGTCGGCGCTGAGTATCATGGTGCGGTAGCGCGCCTGCCCGTTGCGGCGGTAATCCTTATAGCGGAAGGTCACGCCGCGCTCGTCAAGAGCAATGAGCCGGCTGTTCGCGATGGCGACGCGATGAGTGTAGCGGGCGAGATAGGCAAGCACCGCTTCCGGCCCGGAGAAGGGCGGCTTGGCGTAGACAAACCACTTCTTGCGCTTGAGCGGTGCGAGATGCGCGGCGAAGGCCTCGCGTCGAAGCAGACCCGCGATCTCGCCAAAGAACGCCAGCCGGCCTGCCGCGTGGGCGTCGACGAGCGCCGCCAGGAAGAGCCGCCGGAACAGGCGGGAAAGCACCCGCACCGGCAGCAGAAAGCCGGGCTTGCAGAGCACCCAGCGCGTGCCGTCAAGCGATATCCCGCCACCCGGCACAATCATATGGACGTGCGGATGGTGGGTCATCGCCGAGCCCCAGCTGTGAAGCACGGCGGTGGCTCCAATGCGCGCGCCAAGGTGTCGGGGATCGGCAGCGATGGTGAGCAGCGTTTCGGCCGCCGTGCGGAACAGCAGGTCGTAGACCACCGCCTTGTTCTGGTAGGCGATTAGAGCGATCTCGGCAGGCAGCGTGAAGACCACGTGGAAATAGCCAACCGGCAGCAGATCGGCCTCGCGGGCCGTAAGCCAGTCCTGCGCCGTCGCACCCTGACACTTTGGGCAATGGCGGTTGCGACACGAGTTGTACGCGATGCGGCTGTGGCCACAATCTTCGCAACGTTCGACATGCCCGCCGAGCGCGGCCGAGCGGCACTGCTCGATCGCCGACATGACCTGGAGTTGATCCAGGCTCACATGCCCGGCATTGGCTCGACGCCAGTCGGCTCCATGGCGATGAAAGACGTCTGCGACCTCCAGCTTCGGGCGGCGCACTGCCGTTCGGCTAAGCCTCGGGTCGCGGCCTCCCGTCGGTTGATTGTACGAGCCGGTCGAGTGGGCTGGTTACGGCCCGGATCGTGCTATTGGCGACGCGGGTGTAAAGCGCCGTCGTGTCAAGCTTGGCATGGCCCAGCAGTGTCTGAATCACGCGAATATCGACATCTTGCTCGAGGAGGTGCGTGGCAAAGCTGTGCCGCAGTGTGTGCGGCGATACGCGCTTGGTGATCCCGGCGGCCTGGGCAGCGGCGCGGACAACGCGGCAGAACTGCCGGGCCGACAGCGGCTCGACCGGGTTGCGGCCTGGAAACAGCCAGCCTCCGGGCAGCAGCAGGCTGCGCCGCCGCCCCTCGCGCCACCAGGCGCGCAGCAGTTCGAGCAACTGCGGCGACAGCATCGCATGGCGGTCCCCCGCTTTCGCGAGGGCAGGCTCTTGCCCCCCTTGCCGCGCTCGACGCGCAGTAGCATGCGCTCGGAATCGACATCGCCGACCTTGAGCGCGACAACTTCCGAGACGCGCAGCCCGGCACCGTAGGCGGTGGCGAATGCCGCCTTGTACTTCGGCGCCGTTGCCGCGCGCAGCAGAAGGGTCACTTCCTCGACGCTGAGCACTGTCGGTATCCGCCGCGGATACGGCACGACGGTGAGCCGGCGCGCCAGATCCGGCCGGTCGAGCGTCACTGTGAAAAAGAAGCGAAGGGCCGAGACCGCGCTGTTGATGCTCGGCGGCTGCATGCCGCTCTGCGTCTGATGCAATTGGAAAAGACGCAGGTCTTCTGTGGTCGCCGTATCAGGCGACCGGCCGATAAAGGCCGCGAATGCTCGGACGTGTCGCACATAGTCGCGGCGCGTATCGTCCTTGAAGCCGCGCACGGTCATGTCTTCGATCATGCGCGCCCGCAGTGGGCTGACGGGTCGAAGTGAAGTATCGGAGGTCATCGGGGCTCTCTCCCGAGCTGAAGGTTGCTGGACCTTCAATGCTCGGGATCGGATGCCCCGACCGTCACGCGCTACCGCACATCACCTCGTCGAAAATGCGCCGGGCCGCGACGCGTGCTCCCTCCCGCGCGAGCGGGTTCGTTCTTCGACCCAACTGCGACATTGGCCACACGCTGAACGGGAAAATCGAAAGTCGATAACGCCGCGTGGGAATGGCGTTGGCTTAACACCTTCAGCGGC
>NZ_DASWQI010000077.1:0-53910 GCF_036403745.1 Allosphingosinicella sp. | reverse complement strand
CCACGTCCCCCCCCCCCCGCCCGAGAAGATCCGCTTGCGCGCCTAGGCTCCGCACGCGCCGCCGGCCGCCCCACACCGAGCGGGCGCGGCGGGCAGGCGCTACCGCCGTCGTTGCTCCCGCTCTAGCCGTGACCGCTCCCGCGGCTCCGAACCCAGCTTGACTCAAAACTCTACATAGGTTGTCTAGGGCCATGCGCCCCAATCGCCGACCTTCGCGGCAGATGCTTCTTCTTCTGGCGGCGCTGGCTGCTCGGCCGCAGCAGTGGCGCCATGGCTATGACCTGATGAAGGAGACGGGCCTGGCCTCGGGGACGCTCTACCCGCTGCTGATCCGCATCACCGAGCAAGGGCTCATAGAAGCGGAATGGCAGGAGCCGGCGCAGATCGGCCGGCCGGCGCGGCACGCCTACCGGCTCACCGCGGCAGGCCTCGCCCTGGCGCGTGAGGAGGCCAATCCCCCCCTCCGTCCGTCCACCAAGGTGGCGCTCGCGTGACGCTCCGCCTCGCCCGTGCCTCGATGGCAATGGCGAGGGCCTGTCTGGGCGATAGCCGACGCGAATGGTCGGATGCCATGGAAGCCGAGTTTGCAATCGCCGCCAAGGACGGAAAGGCCCTGGGCTTTGCGATCGGCTGCCTGGCAGCCGCCTGGTGGGAAGTCCCGCGGTGCCGGGAAGGGCGCCTCGGGCTGGCAAGCTATGCGCTGGCCTTCGGGCTTCTGATCCCCGTAGCAGCCTCGCAGCTGGCGTGCGCGATGGGCTTCCCGAACGCATCTCACGGGCCGGACGTGATTCACGCCATCCTGGCCGACACCGCCGGCCAGAGTCCCTACGCGGCCCATGCGCGCCTCGGCGCCGTCCCGGCCTTGTCGCTGCTCTGGCTTCTGCTTGGACTGGGCCACCTCCGCCTTGCCTGGCTTCTGCTCGACCGGGACTGGCGGGGCGCGCTCAACGTCGGTGCCCTCATCGCAGCGGCAATGGTGACCCTGTTCCTGTTCATGGAAGTATTGCTCCTCGATGTGACGTCGCTGGTGCTCCAGGGCAGCGTGCTGGCGGTGGAGTTCGGCGCCTGCGCCGCCGCGGCGCGCTACCATTGGACGCTGTTTCCCCGAAGCCGCCACACCAGGGCGCCGCAAGAGCAGTTTGACTTTTAACTCTACATATGTAGATTAAAGCCTGCTCCGCTTCCAGGAAGCTTTGGAGGACCCGCGATGAAAGCTGCCGGTATCCGCTCCCCTTTTGCTGCAATGCTCCTCGTCGCGTGCCTCGCTTCGAACCCGGCAAGCGCGCAGACGCCACCCCCGCAGCCCTCCGCGAATGCGCACCCGGCCAAGCTCAGCAGCGCTCAGCGGAAGGCGGTGATCGAAAAGGCTCTGGTCCAGATTCGGGCGAATTATGTGTTTCCGGAGCGCGAGCCCGCCATCTCGAAGGCGCTCCGCCTGAAGCTGGCCTCGGGCGGATTCGAGGCCTTTGACGACCCGCAGGCCTTCGTCGAGGCGGTGAACGCGGTCATTGGAAGCGAGGTGCACGACAAACACCTCCGGCTGGCCTGGTTGCCGGAGCCGATGCCGCCGCTCGGCCCCGGGCGGGAGCCGGATGCGGCGATGATCGCCCGGCAGCAGACGATGATGCGCCGGCTCAACTACGCCATTCCCCGGGCGGAGGTGCTGGACGGCAATATCGGCTACCTCAAGATGAACCTCATGGCGCGCCCCCAGAATGCCGGCGTAACCCTCGCCGCGGCGATGGCGTTCCTCCAATATACCGACGCCCTGATCTTCGACCTGCGCGACAATGGCGGGGGCGACCCCGACATGGTCGCAATGGTCCTGAGCTACCTCGTGCCGCCAAACACCGAGATCAACCGCTTCCATCGGCGCGCCGATCCCGTGGATGTGCAAATCTGGTCCCTGCCCTACGTGCCGGGCGGGCGCTGGAGCACCGACAAACCCGTCTATGTGCTGACCAGCGACCGGACCGCGTCCGGTGGAGAGGAGTTCGCGTACGACGTCCAGCAGCTGAAGCGCGGCATCGTGGTCGGGAGCACCACCTGGGGCGGGGCCAACCCCGGAGGTCTCTTCCCGGTGGACGATCATTTCGCGATCTTCGTGCCCACCGGGGCGGCGGTGAACCCGGTTTCCAAGACCAATTGGGAGGGCACGGGCGTCAAGCCGGATGTCGTGGTCGATCCCGCCCTCGCACTGGAGACAGCGCGGCGACTGGCGCTGGAAAAGCTCGTCCTCACCGCCCCCGCCGAGCGCGCCGCGGAATTGAGGAAGCTGCAGCAGGCGCCCCCGACCGCTTCCGCGCCGCCCCATTGAATCGGGAGCGGCGGCATGGGGATATTCGGCTGGGTGCTGATCTTGTACGTCGCGCTCAAGATCTGCCATTTGGCCTTCGCACCGCGGCCCACGTCACGCGGTGCTGACACGTCGATATTGACGCGATTGCGCGCGGGCGAGCCGATGCTGGCCATCGGCGTCTTCGGGTGTTCCGCCGCTCTGCTCCTCTATTCGAGCTGGTGGACCCATCGCTTTGCCGAGGAATGGTACAGCTATTCCTCCGACTGCTACGCAAAGGTCGCGGCGGCGCATCGGCTGCCGCCCCGGGCTTCCAAATTCGGCGGCTTTCGAGCTTTCGAGACGGCGGAGGGGAGCCGCCGCTTCGCGCAGAAACACGGCGCGCAGCTTGGAATCCCGATCGCAGCAATCGACCGCAAGCTCGACCGCGACCGGATCGGCTTTGAGCTTCATTATGAGAAGGTCTCCGCTGCGGGCGATCGAGCCGCCATCGCTGCGGCATTCGCCGATCTGGACCGATGTTCGAAGGGGGTTGGCGCGCCCCATGGCGACATCCTGAGGCCGTAGCTTAGCCAATGTCCGCTATCGGTGGAAAGCGGACCTTTGGCGGCGGCGCATCTGCGCAATGGCGAGGTAGGGGCCATCGGCGTAGTGGCAGTAGCCGAAGACCATCACCGCCGCCTGCCTGATCGTCTCGCACATGCCGGGCACACCGACAGCGGTATAGCGCTGCGACGAACGCGGCGCCGATGAAAGCAGCTCTTCCGTGCCGTAGATCCCGACGCGCGACCCCTTCAACGCCGCGTCGCCCTCCGCGTACCGCTCGCGGGGTGGAAAGATGAACAACGCGCGCTGCTGCCAGTAACCGTCGACGGCCACGCACTTGCCGCCCCATTTCTTCGGCTCCCTCAGCAAGTCCGGCAGCGCCACCCTGGTCGCGACGGCGAGGTTGCAGTGTTCCGGGCGCGTCCAGATGGTGCTGATGATGTACGTCTGCTCCTCTGCGGCCGGCGCGGATGGTGCCGATTGTTGCGGCGGCGCGAGCGCTGCCGCGAGTAGCCAGGCGGGGGAGCCAATCATGGCTCAGCTATCTGCCTGATCGGCAATGTCGGCAATGGGTCGGATCCTGACACGTATCCCCGCATTGCTTCGCCCCGTCCTACCCCGCATGACAGCGCATGCGCCTCGCCCTCTACCAGCCGGACCAGGCCGGCAATGTCGGCACCATCCTTCGCCTCGCCGCCTGCCTCGGCGTTGCGGTGGATGTGATCGAGCCATGCGGGTTTGCGTTTTCGGATCGGGCGCTGAAGCGGGCGGGGATGGATTATGCGGAGATCGCGGCCGTGACGCGGCACAGCGGATGGGCCGCGTTCGAGACGGCGCTGGCGGGGCGGCTGGTGCTGTTCACCACCGCCGGAGCCGTGCGGCTGCCGGAGGCGCGGTTCGAGGCCGGCGACACCTTGCTGTTCGGTTCGGAGAGCCGCGGGGCGCCTGAGGAGGTCCATGCGCGGGCCGACCTGCGGGTGCGCATTCCGCAGGCGGCGGGCACCCGCTCGCTCAATCTCGCGGTGTCGGCGGGGATCGGGCTGGCCGAGGCGCTGCGGCAGTCCGGCTGCTTTCCCGCCTGAGCCGCCGCCCTGCCCGCGCTTGCGCGGGGCCGCCGCTCCGGCGAAGGTGCCGGCGATGCACGCGGGAGAGCCGGCTTGAACCAGAACGTGGACGCCGGCGCGGAGGTGGACCCCCGCTCCCTTCTGGGCGATTTCGAGACCGATCTGTGGCTCCCGAAGCTGCGCGAAGGCGCCTGTGCAGGCTGGTCGCTGAGCCTCGCCCCCGCCCACGCCGCGCGCGGCTATTGGGGGCGCCTCTACGCGATTACCGGCATGCCGCTGCTGATCGGGCCGTTCGAGGAGGACGCCGCGGCGTGGATGTCGATCGTGCCGATGGAGGTGGAGAGCCAGGAGATCGGCATCGCCTCGGCGCGCGGCCATACCGCGGTGCTGGGGCTCGGCATGGGCTGGTGCGCCGCCAACGTCGCCCTGCGCGACGACGTGGAGCGCGTCACGATCGTCGAGCGGGACCCGGACATCGTCGCTTTGGTCGAGACGCTCGAGGTGTTCGAGCAGCTGCCGGAGGCGGCGCGAGCGAAGATCGAGATTGTCGCCGACGATGCGCTCGCCTGGCGACCGGATGCGCAAGTCGACAGCCTCCAGATCGACATCTGGGCGCCCTTGGTCGCGCCGGACCGCTGGGACGCGGTGCGGCGCATTGAGGACAATGTCGGCGCCGCCTCGCTCTATTTCTGGGGCCAGGAACTGGAGCTCTGGCGCCTCGCCTGCCGCGCCCGCGGCGCCGTGCCCGACGCGCTTGAGGAGGGGGAGCTTGCCGAGCTTGCGGCCGGCACGGGGCTTCCGCTCGTCCTCCATCCCGGTACAGATTACGAGGCCCGCGTCGCCGAGGCCGCGCGCTGGTGGACCCCGCGCGAAGACCGGTGGTGGTCGCACTGACCGCAGGCGCTGTTGCAAAGTGCGGCGCGGGGCGGCATCCGCGCCTGCATGATCGAACTCGACGACCAGCAGCAGCGCGCCCGCGACTGGTTCGAGTCGCTGCGCGGCCGGATCTGCGCTGCGTTCGAGGCCCTCGAGAGGGACGCGGGCTCGGACGCCGCCTTCGACTACACGCCGTGGCAGCGCGAAGATCCGGACGGCGCGCCGGGCGGCGGCGGCGTGCGCGGCGTGATGAAGGGCCGGGTGTTCGAGAAAGTGGGGGTCAACGTCTCCACCGTCGGGGGGCGTTTCTCCCCCGAATTCGCCAAGACCATCCACGGCGCGGGCGAGGATCCGAGCTTCTTCGCGACCGGCATCAGCCTCGTCGCCCACATGGCCAACCCGCACGTGCCGGCGGTGCACATGAACACCCGCTTCCTCGTCACCACCAAGCGCTGGTTCGGCGGCGGCGCGGATCTGAACCCGCCCATTCCCTACGAGGAGGATACCGCCGAGTTCCACGCCCGGCTCCGGGCCGCCTGCGCCGCCCACGACCAGACCTTCTACGAGAAGTTCAAAAAGTGGGCGGACGATTATTTCTACATCCCCCACCGCGGCGTGTACCGCGGCGTCGGCGGCATCTTCTACGACCATTTGGAAGGACCGTTCGAGGCGAGCTTCGCCTTCACCCGCGAGGTCGGCGAGGCGCTGCTCGACGTCTACCCGCGGCTGGTGCGGCGGCGGATGGAGACGCCCTTCGACGAGGCCGACAAGGCGCGGCAGCTCGAATGGCGGGGGCGCTATGCCGAGTTTAACCTGCTCTACGACCGCGGCACCCTGTTCGGTCTGAGGACCGGCGGCAATGTCGACGCGATCCTGATGAGCCTGCCGCCGATGGCCGCGTGGAGCTAAGCCACCCGGCTTAACCTGGGATGGTTGACACGCGCTGGTGGGGGTCGCATCGGCCCCGGACATGCGACGTGCTGCAGGGGTCGGGAGTCGGGTGAGGCGGGCGGCGGCCATCGCCGGCCTGGCGATGTCGGCGTCGGGATGCGCGGGCGGGGTGCTCGATCCGGCCGGGCCGGTCGGCGCGGACGATGCCCACATCCTCCTCGACGCCCTGCTCATCATGCTGGCGATCGTCATCCCGACCATCCTGTTGGCCTTCTGGATGGCCTGGCGGTACCGGGCGTCGAACACCAAGGCGGAATATCTGCCCAATTGGTCCTATTCCGGGCGGATCGAGGCGGTGGTGTGGTCGATCCCCATCCTCACCATCATGTTCATCGGCGGGGTGATCTGGATCGGCTCCTATCGGCTGGACCCGTTCCGGGCGCTGCCGTCCAAGGCGCCGCCGCTCGAAGTGCAGGTCGTCTCGCTCGATTGGAAATGGCTGTTCATCTACCCGCAGCAGGGGGTGGCGACGGTCAACCAACTGGTCGTGCCGGCGGGCACACCAGTGCATTTCTCGATCACCTCGGGAAGCGTGTTCAACACCTTCTTCGTCCCCCGCCTCGGCTCGATGATCTACGCGATGCCGGGCATGGTCTCGCAGCTGAACCTCCAGGCGGACCGGCCGGCTGTGCTGTACGGCCGCTCGGCCCATTTCAGCGGCGATGGCTTTTCGGACATGGATTTCCAGGTGCACAGCGTGGCGCCGGCGCAGTTCGCCGCCTGGGCGCAGGGGGCGAAGGGCGGGACCGGGCAGATGCTCGACCAGGCCACCTACGCCCAATTGGCGAAGCAGAGCCAGAAGGTGCCGCCAATCACCTTCCGCGGCATCGATCCGCAGCTCTTCCAGGCGATCGCCGCCCAGACGCTGCCGCCGGCGCCCGGCCCTGAGCCGGAGAATCCGTCGCATGCGGGCCGCGAAGTCTCGACCGGGGGAAGGCACTAGATGTTCGGCAAGCTTTCCTGGTCGGCGATCCCGTTCAACCAGCCCATTCCGCTGATCACCTCGCTGATCCTCATCCTCGTCATCACGGGGACGCTGGGCCTCGTCACCTGGAAGGGCTGGTGGACCTATTTGTGGAAGGAATGGATCACCAGCGTCGACCACAAGCGGATCGGCATCATGTACTGCCTCTTGGGCGTCGTGATGCTGGTGCGCGGGTTCGCCGACGCGATCATGATGCGCACGCAGCAGGCCGTCGCGGTCGGCGGGTCCCAGGGCTATCTCGAACCCGAGCATTACAACCAGATCTTTTCGGCCCACGGCACGATCATGATCTTCTTCGCGGCGATGCCGCTGGTCATCGGCTTCATGAATTTCGTGACGCCGCTCCAGCTTGGCGTGCGCGACGTCGCCTTCCCGACGATGAACTCGGTGAGCTTCTGGCTGACCGCCTCGGGCGCCCTTCTCGTCAACCTCTCGCTGTTCCTCGGCGAGTTCGCCCGCACCGGCTGGCTCCCCTACCCGCCCTTGAGCGAAAGCGCCTACTCGCCCGGCGTCGGCGTCGATTATTACCTCTGGGCGGTGCAGATATCCGGCATCGGCACGCTGATGACCGGCATCAACTTCGTCACCACCGTGCTGAAGATGCGCTGCCCCGGCATGAGCTACCTCCGCATGCCGATGTTCTGCTGGACGACCCTCGCCTCCAGCCTCCTCATCGTCGCCGCCTTCCCGGTCCTCACCGCGACCCTCGCGATGCTGAGCCTCGACCGGTTCTTCGGCTGGCACTTCTTCACCGCAGACGCGGGCGGAAACCCGATGATGTTCATGAACCTCATCTGGGCCTGGGGGCATCCGGAGGTCTACATCCTCGTCCTCCCCGCCTTCGGCATCTTCTCCGAAATCTTCTCGACCTTCTCGGGCAAGCCCCTGTTCGGCTACCGCTCGATGGTCGCCGCGACGCTGTTCATCTGCATCGTCTCGATGACGGTGTGGCTCCACCACTTCTTCACCATGGGCTCGGGGCCGGCGGTGAACACCTTCTTCGGCATCTCGACCAGCGTCATCGCGGTCGGCACCGGGGTCAAGATCTACAATTGGATCTTCACCATGTACGGCGGCCGGGTTCGGATGACCGTGCCGATGCTGTGGTCGCTGGGCTTCATCTTCACCTTCGTGATCGGTGGCATGACCGGCGTGCTCCTCGCCGTGCCGCCGGCCGATTTCCTCGTCCACAATTCGATGTTCCTCGTCGCCCATTTCCACAACGTCATCGTCGGCGGGGTGGTTTTCGCCTTGTTTGCGGGCCTCGATTACTGGTTCCCAAAGGCGTTCGGCTTCCGCCTCCACGAAGGGTGGGGCAAGGCAAGCTTCTGGTTCTCCTTCTTCGGCTTCTGGATCACATTCACCCCACTCTACATACTAGGCATCCAGGGCATGACCCGCCGCCTCCAGCATGTGAACATCCCGGAATGGCAGCCGATGCTGGTTCTCTCCGCGATCGGCGTCGGCGTGCTGGCGATCGGCGCGGCCTGCCAGGTGATCATGCTGGTCGTCTCGATCGTCCAGCGTGACAAACTCCGCGACGTTTCCGGCGATCCGTGGGACGGCCGCTCACTCGAATGGGCGACCCCCTCCCCCGCCCCCTTCTTCAACTTCGCGATCATGCCCAACGTCGAGGGCGAGGAAGCCTATTGGGGCATCAAGCTGAAGGCGATCGAGAGCCAGCGCCTGTCGGAAGAGCCGGAATATGAAGCGATCGAGATGCCGGTGAACAGCCCGGTCGGCTTCTTCACCGCCGTCTTCGCCAGCGCGACCGGCTTCGCCCTCATCTGGCAGATATGGTGGCTGGTTGCGGTCGGGCTGATCGGCGCCATTGCCGGTTTCGTCGTCTTCGCCTGGCGCGACGTCCACGAATTCCACGTGCCGGCCGAGGAAGTCGCCCGCGTCGAGCGCGCCCGCCGCGCGTCGCGCGAAGCGCTGCTCGAGCGGATCGCCGCGGAAGGGGCGCCGGCGTGACCGACCATCCGCTTCCCGCCGCCGTCGAAACCCTGCGCCGCGTCCGGGAGGACCCGCACCGCCTCGGCCACCGCGCCCACGGCTCGGAAGGCCCGGTGGAGGGCGCCGGCCACGGCACCACCGGCCCCGCCCGCAAGCGGATCATCGTCGGCTACGGCTTCTGGATCTTCCTCCTCTCCGACATCATCATGTTCTCCTGCTTCTTCGCCGCCTTCGCGGTGCAGCGGGGGGCGACGGCGGGCGGCCCCGGCATGCGCGACCTCGTCGAGATGCCGCGCGTGGCCTGGGAGACCGGCGCCCTGCTCCTGTCGAGCTATACGTGCGGCCTCTCCTTCGCCGCCACCAACGCCCGCAACCTCCTGTGGACGCAGATCTTCCTGCTCATCACCGGGCTGCTCGGCCTGATCTTCGTCGGGCTCGAGCTGCAGGAATTCATCAGCCTCGCCAGCCATGGGATGACGCCCGGCCGCAGCGGCTTCCTCACCGCCTTTTTCGGCCTCGTCGGCCTCCACGGCGTCCACGTCACGCTCGCCGGCATGTGGCTGCTGACGATGATGGCGCAGGTTCAGGTGAAGGGCTTCCGGCCCGAGATCGTCCACCGGCTGATCTGCTTCAATCTCTTCTGGCACGCGCTGGACATCGTCTGGATCGGCATCTTCACCATCGTCTATCTGATGGGCGCCATCGCATGAGCAATTTCGAATTCGACCCCAAGGATTATGCTGGTACCCTCGACCATCGGGAGGACCATGCGCCCGGCGACGAGCCCAGCGAGAGCGCCGGCCATTGGGTCGCCAACGCCAATCTCGGCCTCGGCTTCTCGGTCCTCTTGACCGCCGCCGCCTTCGTGCTGGCGGGCACCCACATCATCTACGGCCCGGCCATCCCGGTCGCCCTCATCGTCCTCGCCATCGCCCAGATGGGCGTACACCTCGTCTTCTTCCTCCACGTCACCACCGGCCCCGACAACACCAACAACGTCCTCGCGCTCGCCTTCGGCATCCTGGTGGTGTTCCTGATCGTCGCCGGCTCGATCTGGATCATGGGGCATTTGAACGAAAACATGATGCCGATGAACCAGCTGATGAAGATGCAGCCTTAGGACAGACGTGCGCGCGGAAGTGCGCCCGCTTGCGACCCGTTGCGCATATTGACCCGATAAGTCACAGCCGGAGCATGAACCTGCTGCGACGCTATGTACGCCACGTTCGCAAGAAGGCCGCCGTACCCACTGATGTCGGTAGACGCCTCATCGATATGCAGGGCCAGTGTCTTCCCTGGATGACGCTGTGGATCCTGCCGCTGCCGATCGGCTGGGCTTTTGGCCTGCAACGAGCCACCACCTTCTGGATCGAATTACCGTTCATCGGCACGAGTCTCGCCGGGTTGCTGCTTGTCTGCTGGATTTTCGTTGCCAGCGATCTTTCCGGGCGCGGGCGGCGCTAGCAGGATGTGCGCCCGCGACCGCTTGCGGACATTGCGACATGGTGCGACTTCGTCCTGATGCCGGGGTTTTCCTTTGAACTGGTGTTGATCGCAGTCGCCGCTGTCGCACCCGCCGCGCCACGGGAGGATCCCGCGCGGCCGGTAGACCCCGCCGCGGCCGCAGCGCAGGTCGCCACCTGCGGATTTAAAAGTGCGCGGCCAAGGTTCGACCATGACGTCGCGGAGGATGTGATCGAGGTACCGGACGTTACGTCCGCCTCGGAAGCCCAACTCCGCTGCGCGGCGCTCGCCTCGCTTGGAACCTCCTACTTCGTGGTGTTCCCGCCTGCGGTGGAGCAGGGCTATCTGCCGCTCTACCAGCGATTGTCGGACGAGCAGGAGAAAGCCGCGGCACGCATCTGGCTTGCGAAGAGGGGATTGCTCGCGCGCCTGCCCATTTACGACACGGCGGCGACGGACGAGGCGTCGTTCGCGCGCGCGCTCGAACGTCTGTGCGGCCGCAAGGCCGCCGGCGCTCTCCAGCCAATGCATGGCATGGCGACGTTCAGCCCGGGGGCGATGTGGACCTTGACGAAGCGGGGGTCCTCCAAGGGCAAGCTGGACGACGAGACCTTCCGCTGTCTCGTCAACGCCTCGACGGCCTCGGGCTACCCTATCGGGTTCATCGGTAACGGACCGTCCGAGTAGCCGCACCAGGTGGAGTATTGCCCTCCGCCGGAGCGGGCGCAATTTCCCTGCACGCCTGGCATTCCGCTTCATCGCAATCCTCAGCTGGCACGGCCGCAATCGCTTGAATCGGAAGGGAGTTCTGCCACAATGGCCCCGAGTAGAGCGGGGGGTGGTGCGTGCGCGTCTGGATTTTCATTTCGGCTTCGATATTTCTTACCGTTCCCGTTCACGCCCAAACGCAACAGGTCCGCCGCGGTCCCGCACCCTCATGGGCTACCGCGTCTCCGCTCCTGCCGGTACCGGAGACCGTGAGTGGACCCGTATTCGTCCGACGCCAGGACGTGGAGATTCATCTCAGCGGCAAGACGCAGGCGCAATATCTCGGCTATCGGATCAAGATCCTGCACCAAAGTGCGTTGCAACTCGGCAACATCGCAATCGCCTGGAATCCGGCGGCCGGCGCGCCGATGGTTCACGAAATCAAACTCTTTCGGGATGGCCAGACGATCGACGTCCTCAAGGATTCCACATTCGAGATTTTGCGGCGCGAAGACCAACTGGAGGCGGCAAGGCTGGACGGGACGTTGACCGCGGTCCTCCGCATCCCCGACCTGCGCGTAGGCGATGAGCTGGAGGTGGACCTGACCAGGTTCGACAGCGATCCGACGCTGGGCCAGAACCAGGCTGGCCTGCTCATGCTCAACCCAAGCCCGGCTCCGGGTCGATATCATATGGGGATAAGCTGGGAGTCGGGTCGCAACCCCGCGCTGAAGCCGACGCCGGACCTGGCCGCGGCGATGATAAAGGGCGAACGGCAGGCCGAATTCCGCTTCGACAATCCCTCGACTTTGTCGCCGCCCAAGGACGCGCCGCCGCGATACCAGTGGCAGCGCATCCTCGAATATAGTGAGTTCCCCAACTGGCCGGCCCTTTCGCGCGAGTTCGCGCCACTGTTCGCGAAAGCCGCGAGCATCGGCCAGGACTCGGCGATCAGACGGGAGGCGATTCGGATCGCCGCCGCGCAGGCGAGCTCGCTCGGCCGTGCGCAGGCAGCGCTCAAGTTGGTCCAGCAGGATGTGCGCTACATCTATGTCGGCCTGAACGGCGGCAACCTGACGCCGGCCTCGGCGGACGAAACGTGGCAGCGCCGTTATGGCGACTGCAAGGCGAAGACAGCCTTGCTGCTGGCTCTTCTCGGTCAACTGGGGGTCGAGGCGGAGGCGGTGCTCGTCAACTCCGGTGGTGTCGACGACGGTTTCGATCAGCGTCTGCCGATCCCGCAATTGTTCAACCATGTGCTCGTGCGCGCGCAGATCGACGGTAAGGCCTATTGGCTCGATGGAACGCTGCCGCCGGTCGCATTGCCGAGCGCCCGTCCGGCCTTCCCGGTCGGCTGGGTCCTGCCGCTGACGATGCGCGGGAGTGACCTCGAGAAGCTGGCGTGGCAGGCGCCGGCGACTCCGGACGAAATATCGTTGATCGAAGTCGATGCACGGGCCGGCTTCGACAAGCCGGCGAGGATCATCTCGACAGATATCGTGCGTGGCATCAAAGGCTTGCAGGAGCAGGTCCAATTTTCGTCGATGAACTCGGGACAGCTGCTGACCGCCTATCGTCAGAACGCCATTGGCGACTTCTGGCAGGTGATCGACGATGTTCAGTGGCATTATGACGAGAAGGCGGGTGCGAGCGTCCTGACGATCACCGGCACAGGAACGATCACCTGGGACGATGACGGAAACGGAGCAAGATCGTACGCGCTCCCGGGTGCTGGGTTCAGCCCACCCGAACGGCGCGTCCGAGCGGCCGATCAGAGCCAGGAGGTGCCCTTCTATACGAAGCCGGCCTATTCCTGCCACGTCACCACCGTGCGGCTGCCGAGCACCACCCAATCAGGGCAATGGTCCTCGAAGCCCAGCTTCGACCAGCGCATATTCGGACGGATTTATTATCGCGCCTGGGAATTGCGGGACGGGTCCATTCGCATGATCCGCGGGTCCCGGGTCGAACAGCCCGAAATCACGCCTGCCGCTGCGCAGCGGGACAATGCGCGGATCGCCACATTCGACAACAGCATGGGCTGGATTTTCTACAACCCCGCCGGCCGGAAATCCTCTGTCGGCAGGGGCGAGAAAGTGCCGGCAGCCTATGAGATCGACTGGACGGCGACCTCGGTACCTTGCCTGCCTCCGGCGCAGGCACCTGAGCCGGGTGGGAAATCGGCCGCCGCCGGTGGTCCTACTCAGGCGCGGTCCGAGGCCTCACCTTCGTAGCTCGATCGCGTTTCCGATTCGAAGCGGCCGTCAGCAGGGCTCGCTGTCGAAGGGCCTGCGCGCCGTCCGATGGAGCAGCTCGGCATCGACCGATGCCGTGCCGAGATGCTCCGCGAATTTCGCCTCGAGCCACCGAAGATGATGTTGCTTCGGCGGCTCGGTCTGGTCTCCGTCCGCCTTGATGGCCAGGTTCGCGAAATCCTCGGCAGTCACTCTCCCGGACGCGGGGAGCAGATCGAGCACGTGCGTAGCGACGCCCTCGACCATCCCCCCGCACCAGCCGCCGCGGACGCAAATGTCCCGCATCAGCCTCTGGGCTGGCAAAGGAGGCACGATGTCGATCTCGTAGCTCGCGGCCTCGCACCAGAGCTCGATCTTCTGCGCGGATACCGCCGAATAGCAGCGATCCTCCGCGCCCTCCGCCAGGGCGTAGCGAACGCCGACGCGCGCCCGCTCGGGAACCTCGTGCCGGTGGCCCCAAGGCTCGATCACCAGCACCAGCGGCACTTCGTGGTAATTCTCAAACTCGATTATCGGCATCCGCCGACTGTGGGCGCCTTGCCGCATTCGCCAAAGCGATTTCCACGAGGATCGGCCACGGCCGCGCGTCCGACCCGTTCGAAATGGCGGCTTGGCCGCACGCTTCAAACCATGCCAAATAGCTCCGTCCCCCGTCGCTGCGACCAATGGCCAATCGTAAGGATAGAGCCGAAGGGTGACGTCCCGACGATGACATTTGCCTGGATGGCGGATGAGGTCGATGGAAATTTCAGCGGCTTCTCACTCCGCCGGCACTGGTCTCCAGCGCAGCCGCGCCGTCCGCCGCGGCCGCAGCTCGGGTGCGACGCAGGCGAACGCCAGCAGCCCCAGCACCAGCCACCCCCAGGCGCTGAGCCACGCCGTCACGTCCTGGAACAGCCCGCCGCGCGGCGCCGCGAAGCCGTCGACATAAGCGAGCCGGATCCGCCCGTGCGCGGCGGCGTAGTGCATATCCCGAAGAAGCCCGGGCTTGTTGCCGTAGAGCCTGTCCAGCGCACTGCCGTCGCGGATGCTCTCGAACGGCACGCTCTCCACCGGCGGCTCCTGGTCGGAATCGAAATACATCCAGCGCCCGTCCACCTTGGCGGCGACGGCGAAGTGCCCGGTCGAGGCCGGGTCCGACGAAGGCCAGCTCATGCCGACGGCGGCATAATGGAGCCCCGCGCGACGCAGCATCTCCATGAACACGATCGCCTGCTGGCTGCAGATGGCGCGGCGGTGGTGAAGGATCGCATCGGGCTGCACCGGCACCCGCAAATTCATCCAATATTCCCCCGCCGCAACCGCCAGCCAATTCTCCCGCCAGCTGAGCAAAGAGGTTTCGTGGAAGAAGCGGTCGCGCACGAACTGGTCGATGCCGGCGGCGATCCGCGCCTCGCGCGAGCCGTGCTGGCGCTCGACATAGGAGGGCAGGATCCGCATCGCCGCGTCGACGCTGCGGACCTGCGCCAGATCCGGCCGCCACTGCTCCTCGAGCGCGTCCGGCACCCGTCCGTGATGCGCCGGCGCAAGCCGCGCCAGCCCCGCCATCAGCGCGAAGACAAGGAAGCTCACGGCCAGAACCCCGCCGGCCGCACGGCGTAACCACATATCGAAAACCCCAAGCCCCTGCGACATGCGCAATCGGAAAGGGGTGCCGTCGCGGCAATACCGTATTCCTACCGGCTCAAGGCTGCACAGGCGCGATTTCCCTCGCGGCTTTTGTCATGCTATCGACACCGACATGGGGGCGGAGAGGTCACTTCACGCCATAAGCCGGATCGAGCGCGCGCTGGCGCGCATCGAGGCCGCCGGCGCGCGCCCTGCTCCTGAGCGGACGGCCCCGGCCGATGCCCGGCTCGAAGCCGCGCATGCCCGGCTCAGGACCAAGGTCGAAGCGGCCATCGCCGACATCGACGCCCTCCTCGAAGCGGCGGAGAACTGATGGCCACCGTCGAGGTCGAAATCGCCGCCCGCCGCTATGCGGTCGCCTGCCGCGACGGCGAACAGGAACATCTGCGCGAGGTCGCCGCCATCGTCGACCGCAAGGCGCAGGATGCCGGCACCGCGCTCGGCAGCCTCTCCGAGGTGCGCCAGCTGCTCTTCGCCTCCCTGCTCCTCGCCGACGAGGTCAAGGAGCACCGCGCCGGCAACCCCGTCGCCCCCGACGACGACAGCGGCCGCATCGCCGATGCGCTGGAACGGCTTGCCGGGCGGGTCGAGGCGCTTGCACAGCGCCTTGAGGGCGAGGCCTGAAGCGCCTACATAGGGACCTGACGGGTACTGCCCGGTACGAGCTTTTGCGAACATCCCTGAGGCGATAAGACATCCTCGGGGGCTGTCCCTGCCCGGATCCTGGTCCGGATCACACGGTCCCCACCTGACGTTCTGGCGTCAGAGGATATTCCGGCAAACGGCCATGGCGGTCCCGTCACCCTTCCCCTCTCTCAAGGCCGGCCTTCGTGCCGAAGCCCTCGCCGCGCGCCGCGCCTATGCCGCCTCCCTGGCGCCCGAGATGCGCACCGGGCTGCAGGAAAAGCTGGCGGAGATCGTCCTCCCCCACCTCCTCGCCGCGAAGATCGTCGCCGCCTACCATCCGCTCAAGGACGAGATCAGCCCCTGTCCCATCCTCGAAAAGCTCGGGGCGGGCCAGCGCGCCGCCCTCCCCTGGTTCCTGGACCGCGACAGCCGGATGATCTGGCGCGAGGCCCCTGCCGTCGCGCCGAGCCCGTGGGGCGTCCTCCAGCCCGCCCCCGCGGCCGAAGCGCTGGCACCCGACATTGTCCTCGTCCCCCTCGTCCTCGCCGACAGGACCGGCGTGCGCATCGGCCACGGCAAGGGGCATTACGACCGCGCCCTCGCCCATCTGCGCGAAGGCGGCACCCGCATCTTCACGATCGGCCTTGCCTGGGAGCCGCAGATCGCCGATTCGCCGCTGCCGGCCGATCCGTGGGATGTCCCCTTGGATGCAATCGCGACGCCGAAGGAATGGATCGCCTGCCGATGACCCCTGCCAAGCCGAGCTGGAGGAAGCCCTTCGGCATCCTCCTCATCCTCGCCCTCATCGCGCTCTGGGCGGTGATCGTCGTCAGCCTCGCCGATTGGCTGCCCCCGCTCTGGTGGCCGCTGAAGGCGATCTTCTTCATCGCCGCGGGAATAATCTGGGTGCTGCCCCTCAAACCGCTCCTGCGGTGGATGGAAACGGGGCGCTTCTCGCCGCCATAGTCCTCAGCGGCGGCCCGTCTTCTTTTCGGCCGAGGGGACCAGGAAAAGCAAAGTGATCGCCGCGCCGCCAGGCCGCGCTGAGATCATCGCCGTGACCAGCAAACGGCCGTCGCCGATCATGAACGTGCAGAAGTCGCCTCCGCTCGTGCAACTCGCGATCGGGTGGGCGTCGTGCTTCCGAGCCACAGCCATGTAGAACGCCTTCACCCTCGCGAAGCTGTCGCCGGTCTCATATCGGACCTTGAGGCTCGGCAGATGCGACCTCTCGACCCCGACGATCCGCGCATTGGGGTATCGGTATCCGCGTTCCACTGGCGGCAGTGCCCTCGGATCGCTCGTTCCATGACCGGGGGCGGTGGCGAGTCCGCATAGCGCAAGCGCACATACCAACGCGGCCTTTGCCCGACTGCCTGCCATGCACGCGCCTCCCGGTGGCTCGAATAGCACAGGTTTCGGGGAACAGGTGAGGGTCCGTACAAGGGGACCGCCATTCCGCCGCACGCTTGGGTACGGCAAATGGCGCGAGTGACGGGGCTCGAACCCGCGACCTCCGGCGTGACAGGCCGGCGCTCTAACCAACTGAGCTACACCCGCGTGGAGGCGGCGAACTAGGCGACCCCCCGGACCCTGTCAAGCGACGGGGCCGCAACGATTCAGGGGCGCCAGACCAAGATCGTTTCAGGGTGAATCCGCCTGAAACGTGAATCTTGGTCTCACCATGAGTCGAGAGCGTCATTCACACCATCGGCCGAAGCGCGAACCGCTTCGACCTCAGACGATCAGGCTCTAGCCTCCTCGTCCTTCTCGTCGGGATGCTGGCCGGTGAGGGTCCCGTCCTCAAATAGGAAGCCCGCCACGTCGGGGCGCCCAGCGGCGTCGAGGATTGTGCGGATGATGATCAGGAGCGGCACCGCGAGCAGCGCCCCGGTCGTCCCCCAGACCCAGGCCCAGAAGCTGAGCGAGACCAGGATCAGCAGTGGATTGATGGTCAGCCGCTTGCCGACGAAGCTCGGCGTGATGACGTTCGCCTCCACGAGGTGGAAGCCGATGAAGCAGAGCGCCGGCAGCATCGCATAGCCGGGCTCGTTGAAGGTCATCAGCCCGCCCAAGGCCAGCAGCAGCGCCGAGGCGATCGGCCCGAGGTAAGGGATGTAGTTGAACAGGGTGACGATGCCGCCCCACATCAACGGCGTCGGCATGCCCAGAAGCCACAGCGACACCGCGACCAGCGCCCCCAGCGAGATGTTCACCAGGGTGATCGTGCCGAGATAGGTCGAGGTCGCATCGACCATCTGCTGGATCGCCCGCGCCGTGGTCATCGCGCCTGCGAAGCTGGTCCGGTCGGTGATGGTGCGCTTGCGCATCCGGGTCCAGCCGGCGAGGAAGAAGAAGATCACCAGCACGCCGAAGAACATCTGCACCGCCGCCAGCGGCGCCGAGGTGGCGATGATGCCGAGCAGCGAATTCGGCGTCTCGACCTGGACGGTGCGGGTGCCGTGCGGATGGGCGGTGCTGAACTGGCGGAACATGTTGTCGATGAAGTGCTGCAGCTGCGTGTAGGCGCGGAAGACCGGCGCCAGGCTCTCGCGGATGCGGCCGACCCGCTCCGGCAGCAGCCGCACCCAGTCGCTCGCGGGCAGCAAGATCGAGGCGACGGCGATGTTGGCGACCGCGAGGAAGGAGATGACGCAGGTGAACGCCGCCAGCGCCGACGGCAGGCCGCGCCGCTCGAGCCATTCCAGCATTGGCACCAAAGCGATGGCGATGACCAAAGCCGCCGTCACGGGCAGGAAGAACTCCGCCCCTGCCCGCAATGCGAACGGGACGGCGAGGACGAATCCGGCGCCGGCGATCAGGGTCAGGGCCGCGAGCAGGCGGTCGCGCCGGAAGGCGGCCTGCGTCACCTCCTCCCCCGGGTGGGGCTCGGCCGCCGCAGGCGCCCGCGGCACAGGCGCGTCGCCGGCCGGTTTCACACTGTCGCTCTCGAGCCGTCTCATCCCATGCTCCCGGAGGCCCTTACGGTAGCGATCCCGTACCGCTGGTAAGAACCTCGTTAACCATTCCTTGACCCCTCCCCCCGCAATAGCCGTCTCACAGACACGCTCGTGGGGAGCTTACATGCGTTATCAGGCCTCGGGCGCCGAATCATCGGCGTTCGTAAAAAAGACAGTCTTGGCGGCGCTCGGCGCCGTGGCCTCGGCTGCCCTGGCGGCGCCCGCCTTCGCCGCGGGCACGCCGGCCGGCACCACGATCAGCAACACCGCGACCGCGACCTACGACCTGCCCGCGGGCGGGACCGGCACCGTCACGTCGAACACCGTCACCCTGAAGGTGGACGAGCTGATCGACGTCACCGTCGCCTGGAAGGATCCGGGCGACGTGCAGGGCACCGCCGGCGGCATCAACCAGGTGCTGAGCTTCACCGTGACGAACGGCGGCAACGCCTCCGAAGCCTTCACCCTCGGCTCGATCGCGGCGCTGGGCGGCGACGATTTCGACCCCGCGGTCACCTCCATCGTCCTCGATACCAACGGCAACGGCGTCTACGATGCCGGCGTCGACACAATCTACGTGCCCGGCAGCAACGATCCGACGATCGCCGCCGACGGCTCGATCACCGCCTTCATCCTCTCGACGCTGCCCGCCGCCGCCAACGACGCCAACCGCGCCCGCGCCGAGCTCACCGCAACGTCCAAGAAGGGCACCGGCACGCCCGGCACCTCCTTTGCGGGCGTGGGCACCGGCGGCGTCACCGCCGTCGTCGGCCTGACGGGCGGCAAGGGCCTCGCCGACGGCTGGTACAAGATCCAGAAAGCCGCCGTCGCCTTCGTCAAGACCGCAAGCGTCGCCGATCCGTTCGGCGGCACTACCCAGGTCCCCGGCGCGACCGTCACCTATACCTTGGCCGCCACCGTCAGCGGCACCGGCAGCCTCGCCAACTTGAAGGTCAGCGACGCGATCCCCGCCGGTACCACCTACAAGCCCGGCACCATCACCCTGGACGGCGCGGCCCTGACCGACGCCGCCGACGCCGATGCAGGCGCCTTCACCGGCAGCGCAATCGCCGTCGGCCTCGGCACGGTCGCCACCGGCACGACCAAGACCGTCACCTTCAAAGTCAAGATCAACTGAGGAGCACCCGATGCGTACCGCCTTTGCCATTCTCGCCCTCATCGCTCCGGCCGCGGCCCTCGCCGCCGGTCCCGAAGCGGTGCAGCTCACCTCCAAAATCTCGGTCGAGCACATCCGCAAGGGCGCCGACGGCCAGCCGCACAAGGTGGTCGAGGAAGCGAAGCGCGTGGTTCCGGGCGAATCGCTCGTCTTCGAATTCTCCTACCGCAATGCGGGCGCCAAGCCGGCGACCGGCTTCGTCATCACCGACCCGCTGCCCGGCAACGTCGCCTTCGCCGGCGCCGAGACGGCGGGCGCAGTCTATTCGGTCGACCACGGCAAGAGCTGGGGCACGCTCGCGTCGCTTCGCGTGCCGACCGCCAATGGCGGCTTGCGCGCGGCGACCAGCGCCGACGTCAACGGCATCCGCTGGGCCTTTCCGGCAATCGCGCCGGGCGGGACCGGCAAAGTCAGTTTCCGGGGCCTCGTAAAATAGCCCCACACCCGCTTCGGGCGCCGGCGGGTGGGGAGTGGCGCCTCTTTTGACCAGGATTGGACCAGACAATGACCAGGACACTGCGTCTGCTCACCTCCGCCAGCGTGCTGGCGGTTGCGGGCTTCGCGGCGACTCCGGCCTTCGCGGCCGGGACGACCGCGGGATCGACGATCACCAACACGGTGACCGTCAACTATCAGGTCGGGGGAGTCGCCCAGAACGCCGTCTCCGCCACCGACAACCTCGTCGTCGACCGCAAGATCAACCTTGTGGTGGCACAGCTCGGCACGACGACGACCTCGGTCTCGCCGGGCCAGACGAGCGCCGTGACGGGCTTCACCGTCACCAACTCGTCCAACGCCGTGCTCGACTTCGCGCTGGCGCTGACCCAGTCGTCGGGAGGCACCGCCGCGCATGGCGGGACGGACAATTTCAACGTGTCGAACGTCAAGCTCTACTTGGACACCGACAATAGCGGCACATACAATGCCGGCGACACTTTGATCACCTACCTGGACGAGATTGCGGCGGACGCCACGAAGACCGTCTTCGTCGTCTCCGACATCCCGCTCGGCAAGTCGACCGGCGACGTCGCCAACGTTCGCCTCACCGCCACGGCGGCGGAGAGCGGCGGGGCCGGCTCACTCGGCGCGACCGTCACCCAGACTTCGGGTGCGAACACCGCCGCCATGGACACCGTCTTTGCCGACACCAACGCCAACAACAACGTCGCCGGCGACGGCGCGTCCTTCGCGGAGAACGACTATACGGTGCTCGCCGCGGCGCTCAGCGCCGTCAAGACCAGCAAGATCATCAGCGATCCGATCAACGGGTCGACCAACCCGAAGATGATCCCGGGCGCGACGGTGGAATATTGCATCGCCGTGTCGAACGGCGCCGGCAGCGCCACCGCGACCAGCGTCGCCTTGTCGGATCCCTTGCCGTCGCAGACCACCTACCTGGCGGCCTTCGGCATCAAGGTGAACGGCACGGTGACGTCCGGCGCCTGCAATGCCGATGGCGTTGCCGGCGGCAGCTTCGCGAGCAACACGGTCTCCGGCACCCTCAGCAACGTCGCTGCGGGCGCCACGAGCACGTTGGTGTTCCGAGTGACGATCAACTGAGGAACCGGGAGAGGGAGCGGAACGTGCTTCGGCCGATCCGCCCCCTCCCCACCCCAGCCATGGCCACTTCCACCCGTCTTTCGGGGACGCTGACGTGCGTCCTCAGTGCGGCGCTCCTCGCGCTCACGCCTCACGCGCCTGCGCGTGCGGCGGGGCCGGACGCTGCGCGGACGGTGTCGAACACCGCCCAGATCGAATGGGACCAGGCCGGCCAGCATCTCGTCTTCGCCTCGAACCGGGTCGACCTCACCGTCGTCGTGCCCGCCCCGGCGACCCTTACCGCCTATCGCTTCGACACCGGCGCCTCCGCGCAGCCGCTCGCGGCCACGGCGGCGGTCTGCACCGGATCCGCCGGCAGCGCGCCCGTCGCCCTCGGCGCAGCCTGGACCGCCGCTCTCCAGGGAGGTCCGCTCTTCGCGCCCACCGCCAGCATCCACGCCGGCGAGCCGCTCTTCTTCGCGATCGACTATCCCGCCGGCAACGCCAATCCGGGAAAGGTCGAGACCCTGCTCGCCAGGATCACCACCCAATCGGGCGATAGCGAGCTGCTCACGGTCTCCGAGACGGGCCCCAATACCGGCCAGTTCGCCGGCTACATCCAGACCGTTGCGGGCACGTCCGCCGCGGGCGACTGCCGGCTGGGCGTTTCGAGCGGCGACAAGATCATTGTCGCGGCCGCCGAGGACAAGCTGGTCGTCAACCCGACCAGCACCCCGGCCCCGCCGCTTGCCTCCGTCACCCTCGGCGTGCTGGCCGACCCGAACGGCATCGTCTTCGACAGCCGCGACGGCACCCCCGTCGCCGGCGCGAAGGTCACGCTGATCGACACCGCCACCGGCGGCCCCGCGCAGGTGTTCGGCGACGACGGCAGCGCCGCCTACCCGGCCGTGGTAACGAGCGGCAGCGCCGTCCTCGACAGCGGCGGCGCCCGCTACGCCCCCGGCGCCGGCGCCTACCGCTTCCCGCTCGTCCGCCCGGGCCGCTACCGGCTGCTCGTCGAGGCGCCGGCGGGCTACAGCGCCCCGTCGATCCGCACCCCCGCCGATCTCGCCACCCTGACGGCGCCCGACGGCAATCCCTTCGCCATCTCCGCCGGTTCCTATGGCGGCGAGTTCGTGGTGACCGGCCCCGACGCGGTCCACGTCCCGATCCCGCTCGACAAATTGGGCGCGCCGCTGCTCGTCACCAAGCAGGCCAACCGCACCGAGGCGGCGCCGGGCGAGACGGTCGCCTACGCCGTCGTCGTGCGCAATCCGGACGGGAAGATCGCCACCTCGCCGATCACCGTCACCGACCATTATCCGCACCAGCTGCGGCTGCGCGCGACGACCGTACAGGTCGACGGCCGCACTGTGGCGCCGGTGCTCGACGCGAATGCCGAGGCCTTCTCCGTTGCCCTGAACCCGCTCGCGCCCGGCGCCAGCGCAGTGATCAGCTATGCGATGGAAGTGCGCGGCGACGCCCAGCCGACGGTGAGCGTCAACAAGGTGGACGTCGCCGACGCGCGCGGCACCAAGAGCAACACCGCCAGCGCACCCTTGCGCATCCGCCGCGATTCGATCGCCGATCGCCTCACCGTGGAGGGCCGCGTCGTCGACGGCACCTGCGCGGTTCCAGGCAAGGGCATTGGCGGCGTCCGCATCATGCTCGAGGACGGCAGCTACGCCGTCACCGATCCCGACGGCCGCTACCATTTCGAAGGGCTCGTCCCCGGCACCCATGTCGTCCAGATGGACGACACCACCCTCCCCGCCGACCGCGCCGCCACCGATTGCTACGACGACACACGCTCCGGCGGCCGCGCCTTTTCGCGCTTCGTCGACGGGCGCGGCGGTGAGCTGAAGCGCGTCGACTTCCATGCCATTTCCGCCGCGCCGCGTGCCGCGAAGTCCGCCGCCGCCGCCGCGCGCCCCGCCGTCGCGACGGATGCCCAGGCTGCCGGCGCCGAGCGCGACTGGTTCGCCGGACAGCAGCCGGGCGTCGCCTGGATCTTCCCGCAGGTCGACCACAATCCCCGCGCGCCGATCGTCCGCGTCGCCATCAAGCATCTGCCGGGCCAGAAGATCGTCCTCTTCGCCAACGGCCATGCGACCGATCCGATCGCCTTCGAAGGTGATCGCAAGAGCGGCGACGGCGCCATCGTCATCTCCCTGTGGCGCGGCATCCCGCTCGACGCCAAGGGATCGACCGACCTCTCGGCCGAAGTGCGCAACGCCGACGGCAGCTTGGCGCAGACGCTGCACCGCATCGTCCGCTACGGCGCCAGCCCGATGCGCGCCGAGCTGGTGCGGGAGCGTTCGGTGCTGGTCGCCGACGGCGTCACCCGCCCGGTCATCGCCGTGCGTTTCACCGACAGCGACGGCAAGGCCGTCCGCCACGGCCTGGTCGGCGATTTCGAAGTGCCGGCGCCCTACTACCCCGCCGTCGAGGCCGACGCCCAGCAGGCGCGCCAGCTCGCCGGCCTCGAGCGCGCCCGCCCCGTCTGGCACGTCACCGGCGAGGACGGCGTCGCTTACATCGAGCTCGAGCCGACCACCGCCTCGGGCTCGGTAAGCCTGCGCTTCCCGTTCCGCGACGGCCAGGCCAGCCGCGAGCAGCGCCTCGAACTGTGGCTCGATCCCGGCGAGCGGCCGTGGACCATCGTCGGCCTCGCCGAGGGAACCTTGGGCTACAACCGCCTCGACAACCGCATGGAAGCGCTTGGCAACGACAAGCCGAAGCTGCTCACCGACGGCCGCCTCGCGCTCTACGCCAAGGGCAAGATCCTCGGCAAATGGCTGATGACTTTGGCCTATGACAGCAAGAAGAAGGAGAGCGAGACCCGCTTCGGCGGCGCCATCGATCCGAACAGCTATTACACCGTCTACGCCGACCGCTCCGAGCGCCGCTACGACGCCGCCTCGGTCAAGAAGCTCTATCTGAAGCTCGAGCGGCCGCAATTCTACGCTCTGTTCGGCGATTTCCAGACCGGCATCGACGAGCCGCAGCTCGCCCGCTACGTCCGCGCCTTCACCGGCGGCAAGGCCGAATATCGCTCGAAGCGCGTCGCGGCGGTCGCCTACGCCGCCGATGCCGAGAACAGCCACCGCCGGGACGACATCCAGGGCAACGGCCTCTCCGGCCCCTATGCGCTCGGCGCCCGCAACATCCTGCCGAACAGCGAGCAGATCGTCCTCGAAGTGCGCGACCGCCTCCGCTCGGAGAAGATCGTCGAGACGCACCAGCTCACCCGCTACGTCGATTACGACGTGGATTATGCGGCGGGCATCGTCCGCTTCAAGCAGCCGATCCTGTCGCGCGATTCAGCGCTGAACCCGCAGTTCATCGTCGCCGATTACGAAGTGGACGGCGTCGCCCGCCGCCGCCTCAACGCCGGCGGCCGCGCCAGCTGGCGCTCGAAGGACCAGAAGCTCCAGGTGGCCGCCACCGCCCTCCACGACGCCACCGACACCGGCACCACCAACCTCGCCGGCGCGGACGTGCGCTACAAGCCCAACGCCAGCACCGAAGTGCGTGCCGAGATCGCCGTCAGCGACAACAAGGCCGCCGCGGGGGCGGCGCAACCCTCCGGCGGCACCGCCACCGCCTGGCTGGTCGAGGCCGAGCATCACGGCCCGCGCTACGACGCACTCGCCTACGCCCGCCAGCAGGACAAGGGCTTCGGCGTCGGCCAGCTCTCCGGCGCGGAGAACGGCACCCGCAAAATCGGCTTCGACGGCCGCGTCAAGATCAACGAGCAGGTCTCGGTGTCGGCGAGCGGCTGGGTCGAGGATTATCTCGGCACCGAGGCGCGCCGCATCGCCGGCAAGGCCATGGTCGAATATAAGGGCCGGACCCTGACAGGCCGCGCCGGCCTCGTCTTCGCCGATGACCATCTCCAGGACGGCCGCTCCGCCCACTCGACCCTGCTCCAGCTCGGCGCCACCAAGCGCATGCTCGGCAACAAGCTGGAGCTGGACGCCCAGACCGAGATCCCGCTCGGCCAGGCCGGCAGCGTCGATTTCCCGGCCCAGCACCGACTCACCGCCCGCTACACGGTGAAGACCGGCTTCCAGCTCGTCGGCGCCTACGAGATTGCCAAGGGCAAGAACATCGACGCCCGCACCGCCCGCATCGGCTTCGACATCCAGCCCTGGGCCGGCGCCAAGATCGCGCTCAGCGCCAACCAGCAGGACATCGCCGAATACGGGCCGCGCAGCTTCGCCGCCTTCGGCCTCTCGCAGTCGGTGGTGCTCGGCAAGCATTGGTCGCTGGACGCCTCGCTCGATTCGAACAAGACGCTGCACGGCATCGATCCGAACCGGGTGCTGAACCCGCTCCAGCCGGTGGCGAGCGGCGGTTTCGTCGGCTCCGGCGCCACCCTCACGGAGGATTTCACCGCTGTGACCGGCGGCGCCACCTACCGTGCGCACCTGTGGAGCGTCACCGGCCGCGCCGAATATCGCGCCGGCAGCCAGGGCGACCGCTACGGCGTCACCGCCGCCGGCCTGCGCCAGATCGGCGACGGCAGCGCCATCGGCGTCGCCTTCGACTGGTTCACCGCCAAGGCCAAGACCGGCGCCGAGACGCGCACCTCGAACCTTCAGCTGAGCTGGGCCCACCGCCCCGCCGGCGCCGCCCTCACCTGGCTCGAGAAGCTCGAATTTCGGGAGGACGCCGTCACCGGCGCCGTCGCCGGCCATGCCGATCCGATCGGCGCCCTCTTCACGATCAGCGGCAACGCCCGCTCGCGCCGCGCGGTCAATTCGCTGTCGGTGAACTACACGCCGGGCCCGGGCATGGAACTCTCGCTGTTCTGGGGCGCCCGCTATTCCAGCGACAAGATCGCCGCCGACGACATCAAGGGCCTCAGCAACCTACTCGGCGCCGACATCCGCTTCGACCTCTCCAGCACCCTCGACGTCTCGCTCGCCGCCACCGTGCGCGAGAGCGCCGGCGGCCGCGCCATCGGCTATGCGATCGGCCCCAGCCTTGGGGTGAAGCCGTTCGACAATGGCTGGATTTCGCTCGGCTGGAACGTCGTCGGCTTCCACGACCGCGACTTCGAAGCCTCGCGCTACACCCGCGCCGGCCCCTATGTGACGATGCGCCTCAAGTTCGACCAGCTGAGCCTGCAGGGCCTGGGGCTGGGCCGCAAATGATCCGCCTCGCCCTCCGCCTGCTCGCGCTCGCCGCGGCTTTGCTGTTCGCGGTCCCCGCAGAGGCTGCGGTGACCTTCTCCCTGCGCACCGGCGACGACGTCTCGAAGACCCAGTCGATGCCGATCGACAGCAACAACTGCGCCGGCTCGGGGCCCCGCGCCATGTATGTCGGCGGAATCGTCACCAATACCGGAGGCGCGACGGTGACGAACGTCGTCGCGACGATCAGCGGCCTCGGCAGCGGCTTCTTCCTCGCCGGCGGGCAGGCGGCGACGCAGAGCATCGGCGCCATCGGTGCCGGCCAGAGCACGGGCGTCTACTGGTTCGTCGGCTACGGCTGCACCAACCTCGCCACCGCCGCGACCTCGGTCGGCATCACGTCGAGCACCGCCGCCTCGACGAGCCTCGTCACCCTCACCGCCCGCTCGGCGATCAGCGCCAATGCCGGTGGCAACGTGCTGAGCTCGACCCTCGGCCCCGGCGCCGTCGTCGGCCAGACCATCTATTTCGACGCCTCCTACGATTTCGGCGGCTCGGCCGTGGGCGACGAATTCTTCCTGCAGCCTTCCGGCGGCCAGGCCTTCAATGCCGCCTGCTTCCGCCTCGTCGGCACGACCATCACCGCCAGCAACGTCACGCCGGCAACCGTCGGCACCGCCAACCAGCTCTATTTCGTCCAGACGCAGAAGCAGTCGGGCAACAATTACGGCATCACCGTGCGCTATTATTTCGAATATCAATGCGCCGGCACCTCGACGACGGCGCGGCCCTATGCGGTCCAGACCTCGGGCAACACAAACATCAAATATACCGGCAATTTCGACGGAGCCGGGAGCATCTCCCTCTCCTTCCCCGGCGCCACCAACCCCTTCACCATCTCGAAGGCGTCGGACATCGCCAGCACCACCGTCGGCACGGCGGCGACGGTTAAATATACGGTGACGGTCACCAACCCCTCGTCCAACGCCAGCCGCATCTCGAGCTTCACCGACACGCTGCCGGCGGGGGCGACCTTTCAGGGGCTCGACGCGACCAGCGACGTCACCGGGGCGAATTCGAGCAGCGTCCCCACCGTCAACGCCACCGGCACGCTCACCTTCACCGGCCGGCAGGACCAGTCCTACCTCATTGCCGCCGGCGGCACGGTGAAGCTCGTCTACACCGTCAAGATGCCGTCCACCGCCGGCACCTACGTCAACAGTGCGCAAGGGCAGTTCGGCACCGCCACGACGCCCACGGTCAGCGCCAGCTTCCAGGTGCTTCCTATCCTGCCGCTCACCGTCGCCAAGGTCAGCGCAGCCAAGAGCGATCCGGTGAACGGCACGACCAACCCGAAGCTCATTCCCGGCGCGACCGCCGCCTACACGATCACCATCACCAACCCGAACCCGTTCACCGTGACGGCGGACAGCGTCCTCGTCACCGACACCACGGCGGCCAACCTCCAGCTCTACGTCGGCAACATTTCCGGCGCGAGCGGCGGGCCGGTGAAGTTCACCGACGGCGCCGCAGCCTCGGGCCTCACCTACAGCTACGCCAGCCTCGCCAGCACGGCGGACGACCTCGAATTCTCGAAGGACAACGGCGCGACCTGGACCTACGTCCCCGCCGCGAATAGCCAGGGCGCCGACAGCCTCGTCACCACGCTGCGCATCAAGCCCAAGGGGACGATGGCCGCCAATTCGAGCTTCAGCCTGCTGGTGGGCTACGTCATCAAGTAAGCGCCGCGGCATGGTTAACGCTCTTTCAATCCTCCGCCCCTAACCGGTAAGCCACAGGAAGATCGAGGAAACGGTGCCGGGGGTCCACGCCGCAGGATTGCATCAGGAGGATGGCTGCGCATCGCCGCGGCCCTCCTCGCGCTCGCCTGCGCCGCGCCCGCCGCCGCCGGCACCTGCACCGCGGCCAATACCTACAATTTCGCCTTCAGCAGCGTCGCCGCCGCGACGCTCAACTATGCCAGCACCTACACCTACACGGCCGCGACCACCGGCGGCGCGACCAAGACGTTCACAATCGGCTTCACCACCAACGGCCTCAGTTCCAGCAGCGTGACCAGCGGCAGCACTCTTCAGCTGCCCGCGATCGGCAACCTCATCACCGGTGTCGGCACGGGCAACACGCTGGCGATCGGCGGCACCTTCTCGAGCCGCACCGACACCACCTTCTCCAGCCGTGTCATCAAGGTGACCTTCACCTTCGCGACGCCGATCCGCGACATGGTGCTCACCGTCCACGACGTCGACTATTCGTCCGATCAGTATCGGGACTGGCTGATGGTCGAAGGCTTCAACGGGGCGTCGACCTACACACCGACGCTGACCACGCCGGGGGGCACGGGGGCCACCGTCATCCTCGGCCCCAACGCCACCTACCCGTCGTTGACGGCCGGCCAGGCGCTCGGCACCGCGACGAACACCAACACCGGGTCCAACGAAGGCGACGTGGGCATCAGCTTCAGCCAGCCGGTGACGTCGGTGACGCTGCGCTACGGCAACTATCCTTACACGGGAAAGGAGAAGACCACCGGCCAGCAGGCAATGGGGATTTCGGCGCTCACCTTCTGCCCGATGCCGAACGTGACGATGGCGAAGACCTCCGCCCCGCTCGCCACCACCGGCACCAACCGCTTCGGCGTGCCCGGCGCCGAAATCGTCTATACGATCACCGTCACCAACAGCGGCGCCAGTCCGGTCGATGCGGCCAGCATCGTCCTCGTCGACACCCTCCCGACCCAGGCGAGCTTCTACAATGCCGACTTCGACACGGCGCTGCCCGGCACCGATCCCGTCTACCTCAATGCCGGGACCAGCGGCGTCACCCTCGCCGCCCCCAATGTCAGCTATTCGAGCAACGGCACCAGCTACGGCTACACGCCGGCTGCGGGCTACGATGCCAACGTCAAGGCGGTGAAGTTCCTGCCGCAGGGCACGATGGCGGCCAATTCCAGCTTCACCATCCAGTATCGCGTGCAGATCAAGTAGCGGCGCTTGGCCGACAGGCGCGCACGGCGCCGCTGGTGCCCCCGGCCGGAATCGAACCGGCACTCCTTACGGAACTCGATTTTGAGTCGAGCGCGTCTACCAATTCCGCCACAGGGGCCAGGCGCGAGCGCCGTAGCGAAGGCCGGGGCGGGCCGCAACAGCCCGCCCCGCCTCCTTTACCTTACGTCGGCGATCTTCAGGCGAAGACCTGCGCGTCGGCCTGGCCCTTGGGGTCCGGCCCGTACTTGTTCGGCCCCTTGGTGCCGTCGAGGCAATAGAAGACGATCAGCGCGATCAGGTACCCGAGCTGCACGATCGAAATCAGGCCGGCGAGCCCCGCTCCGCCCTGCGCCCTCAAGAACCCGCCGACGAGCGCCAGGATCAAATAGCCGCCGAGCCACCAGCCGCTGCGGTTGGTGTCGTGCAGCCTGCGCATCCCGACCGCCAGGCCGGGGAGGAAGAAAGCGAGCGCGATGAGGACGCCGATCAGCAAGAGGATCATGACCGTTCCGCCGGCCGCCATCAGCCCGCCGGCGTCTCCTTTGCCCATCGACATCAGCATCGATCCGGCAACGATCCCGCACAGGGTCAAGAACACGATCCACACGAGGAACTGGAACAGGGCGAACATCCAGAATTCGGTCCGGCGCGACCGGCCGGAGAATTCGGCGTAGCGCTTCAACGGCAGAAACATATATTCCATGGCAATTCCCCCAAAGCTGCCGCTCTGACGGCGGCGGAGTCGGCAGCCTCCTCCAAATCGCCCGCCTTGACAAGGGCGCTGCCTTGCCTCGCCCGCCGCCTTCGTCTAAAGGCCCCGCTCCCCCGCGCATGGTCATCCCTGGAGGCGTGCGCGCGGGCATTCGTCTAACCCTGATTTTTGAAAGACATGCACATGAGCGAACAGCTTACGCTGTCGGCCGAGACGCGCGAGCGGGCGGGCAAGGGAGCCTCCCGTGCCATGCGTCGCGAAGGCCGCGTCCCCGCCGTCGTCTACGGCAACAAGGAAGAGCCCCTAGCCATCCATCTCGAGGAGAAAGCCCTCATCAAGATGATGTCGAACGGCCACTTCATGAACTCGGTCGTGATGATCGAGGTCGGCGGCGGCACCACCGCCCGCACCCTTCCCAAGGACGTCCAGTTCCACCCGGTCACCGACCGGCCGCTGCATGTCGATTTCCTGCGCATCTCCGAGCATTCGAAGGTGCACGTCAACGTCCCCATCCGCTTCACCGGTGAGGAAGAGTGCCGCGGCATCAAGCGCGGCGGCGTGCTGAACGCGGTCCGTCACGAGCTCGAGCTGGTCTGCGACGCCGCCGAAATCCCCGACGAGATCGAGATCAGCTTGAAGGGCCTCAACATCGGCGATTCGCTCCACTTCTCCGCCCTCACTTTGCCCAAGGGCATCGAGAGCGCGATCACCGACCGCGACTTCACCATCGCCACCATCGTCCCCTCGTCCGGCTCCGTCATGGAAGCCGAGGATGCGGCGGCCGAGGCGGAAGTCCCGGCCGACGAGGTCCCGGCGACCGAAGCGACTGCCGGCGACGAGGACAAGGACGAGCCGGCCCAGACGCAGGGCTGATCTTGGCCATATTCACCTGGCTCGGTTCCTTCTTCGGCGTGAAGCCGGTGGAGGTGCCGGGCCAGCCCCACGACGCTCCCACAGTCGAGGATTGGGATTTCGAGCCCGTGCAGATCTGGGTCGGCCTCGGCAATCCCGGCACGCGCTATGCGATGCACCGGCACAATGTCGGCTTCATGGCGATCGACGCCATCGCCGCCACTCACGATTTCGAGCCGCCGAAGAAGGCTTTCCAGGGCTGGGCTCAGCAGGGCCGCATCGGCGCCCACCGCATCCTCCTCCTGAAGCCCAACACCTTCATGAACGACAGCGGCCGCGCCGTCCGCGCTGCCATGGACTTCTTCAAGAAGGACGTCGGCGACGTCACCATCTTCCACGACGAGCTCGATCTCGCGCCGTTCAAGGTCAAGGTGAAGGTCGGCGGCGGCACCGCCGGCCATAACGGCCTGCGCTCCACCGAAGCCCATGTCGGCAACGCCTTCCGCCGGGTCCGGATCGGCATCGGCCATCCCGGCCACAAGGACCGGGTGACCGGCTACGTCCTCGGCAATTACGCCAAGGCCGAAACCGAAGCCCTCGCCGACATGCTGGGCGCCGTCGCCGCCGAAGCGAAATGGCTCGCCGACGGCGACGACCCCCGCTTCATGAGCGAAGTCGCCCGAAGGCTGCAGGACGACTGAGCGCGCTTGCCTTCCCCTCTCGGCCTCGATAGCCAAGCCGTTGGGGGGACACGATTATGATCCGGACGCGATGGATAGCGGCGGCGGCCCTGCTCTCGGTTCCGGGAGCCGCCGCTGCGGGACCCGTCTACTTCCACAAGCCTAGCGTGGCACGGGAAGCCTTCCAGGCCGACCTTTCGGAATGCGTCGAGCTCGCCGGCGGCGTCCACCGCGTGCAGCCGCAATATGTCTATTCGCCAAATGTCTACGCGGCGGCCGCAGGCGCCTTCCTCGCCGGTTTCATGGCGTCCAAGCAGCGGCGGCACATGATCGAGAACGTGCTGCGCACCTGCATGACCGACAAGGGCTACCGCCGCATTGAGGCCAGCCCCGCCGCCGCCGCCTCGATCAAGAAGCTCGACCAAAAAGCCCGGGAGGAGCGGCTCTACACGCTCGCCTCGGCGCTCGAACCGGATGGAAAGGTCCTCCCCCGATGAACAAGATGCTGATCCTTGCCGCGACTGCCGCCGCCGCGCTGGCCGGAACCGCCGCGGGCGCCAAGCCCCTCACCGCCGTCCCCCCCAAGCTCGACCCGACCAAGGCCTATGTGCTGATCGAGTACCGGCTGCTCGCCAACCCCTATGCGAGCTTCCCGGGCTCGCGAAAGACGATGCGGCTCAATGCCGGCCTCACCCTCGCACGCTACGATCCCGCCCTCGGCGACGTGCGGGGTCTCGGCAAGGCCAAGGCCAACCCGGTGCCGCCCGGGCAAGTGGCCACGGAGTTGTTCCGCAACAAGCCGATTGCCAAGGGCGCCGACTCGCGGCTCTTCCTGCTCGAGGTCGATCCGGACCTCTGGGTGGTGCAGGGCTTCGCCGCCACCTCCTTCTCGCTCGGCTCCTACAGCTTCCGACTGGAGCCGGGGACCATCGTCGATCTCGGCGTGGTAACCGCCGAGAACGACTGGGCGGAGGGCCAGCGCCAGGCCAAGACCGGGGACATCCTCAAGATGGCGTTCATCGGTCCGTTCGCGAAGCACCCGGACATGGCGCCGATGCGCCTCTCCTTCCGGCCCCGCGCCGCAAGCGACATGCCAGTGCCTGCGGGCCTTCCCGCCGACAAGCTGGTCCCCGCCGCCTTCACCCCCGATCAGAAGTTCGGCAATTATCTCGGCGGTCTCGTCAACCGCATCGAAGGCGTCAACGCCCGCGCCCGCGCCGCCCCTGCCGCGCCGGCGCCGGACGAAGCGGCGCCAAAGCCCTGACGCTCACCGCGGAGCTCTCAAAGCCAGGCCGTCAAAGGGATGGATAACGTCGGCATCGTCGTCGAGAATCTCGACGCGGGTGCCTGGCACGTGCCTGGCACGTGCCTGGCACGTGCCCGGCACCAACGGGCTCGGCTCACTCGCTGGGCGGAACCTGTTTATTGTCCCGCAGGTCGATGACCTGGTCGCGTACGTAGCCGATCACGCCCGGGATTTCCGGCTGACGCGATATCTCGACGCCGAAATAGTTCGGTATCTTGCCCGCCGCCCGGAACATCGCCGGAGCCACGGGCAGACCCGGCAAGCTCGGCGCCGGCGGCATCTGGCGTATATCGAAGGGGGCGATTCTTGCGGTCCATGGCCGCTCGGTCTTCCCGAAGTCGGGAAAGACGACGGCTCCCAGATCGGCTATTTCGCCCGCCTTGGCCTCGAAGCGGACGCTGCCCATGCACGGGCACACGCCGATGCCCATGACGTCGTCGAGAATCATGATGTTGCCGTACACGGCGTAGGTGCCGGGCTCCACCGCGACGAGATAGGTGGCGCCCTCCTTGCTCGATGTGAAACGCTGATTCCATTTCACCTGGAACCATCGCCCCGGCTCCTTGCGCGGGTCCACAGCGTGAGGCTGGGAGGCCGCAGGCGCCGCGCGGCCTTTCTCCCGCACGAGCAGGATGTTGCCGTTGCGGATGTTGCTGCGGAAGAAGAGATACGCCTTGCTCTTGTCGACGACGGGATCGCCCGACCGGAATTGCGGCGGGTGCTCTACCGCCGCGGAGGGCGCCGCCGCCAGGGCCGCAAGGATGCCGAGGCAAAAAGCAAGCCGGTTCAAAGTCCCAAATCCCCAACCTTCGGGCGTGACCCTGACGCGAGCTTCGCGTCGATAAGCATCAGCCGTTGCCGCTCCGCTTCGTCGCCACCCGACCCGGGCGGGAGGGCGATTCGCTTCCACAGCGCCTCCGGCAGACCGTATCGCCGATATTCCTTGAAGCGCATGCACACGCGCATGTTGCGTCGGCTGATATCGCGCCTTTGCCCGCCGCCGACGATCGCGTCGGTGACCAGGCCGGTCACGCCGCCGAGGCCGGTGAGCCGGAGCGATATGCCGCGGGCATAGGCATCGCATTCCCTCAAATCGGCATAGGCCGTCGCGAAATCCGTGTGTTCGCGGTGGTAATAGAAATGCTGATCGTAGCTGCGCTCGATGTCCCGCGTCGGAACGAAGGTAAGATCGGGCACGGAAACGGAGGCGGGGTCGATGATGCCGGACCCTTGCAGCTCCGGCGGGCTCGGCGAAGCTTGCTCGGCGCGCGCCGCCGCCACGGTGGCGAGGCTCAGCCCCAGCGCCATGGCGCGCACCGTCAGCGCTCCCCTTCGCATCATATCTGCCCCCGCTGTCCCGCGAGGCTAACCCACACCATCGTTCAAGGGAACCCACAGCCGCCCGACGACCGGCACCGCAGGCGGCCGCCTGGGGAAGCTGATACTGATCTCCTCTAGCCCTCCACCATGCTTCGCATGGTCCCCCTCCCCCTCGGTACGCGACAGGGAGGACGGGGAATTACGCGCCTGACGCCGCCGACACCGCGGCCCGCGCCACATCCGCGATCACCGCATCGCGGCCGGCGTCGTTCAGCGGGGATCCCGTCAGATACACCGAGACGATCAGAGGCGCGCCGTGCGGGCGCCAGGCCACGCCGGCGTCGTTCGAGCTGCCGTGCATGCCGGTGCCGGTCTTGTGGCCGAGCCGCCAGCCTGCCGGCAGCCCCGCCTTGAGGCGCCCTACGCCCGTTTTGGAGTGCGTAAGCCACCGCGTCAGCGCCGCGCGCGAGGCGGGCTTGAGCACCCCGCCCAACACGATCCGCTCGAAGTTTGCCGCCATCGCATTCGGGCTGGTCGTATCGCGCAGGTCGCCCGGCGCGTCCGTCACGGGCTCGGCGCCGTCGAGGCGTGTCACCGGGTCTCCGATCGCGCGGGCGAAGCGGGTGAAGGCGGCAGCGCCGCCGATCTCCGCCAGGAGCAGGTTCGCCGCATCGTTGTCGCTGATGTCGATGGTCGCCTCGGCAAGCTCGCGCAGGCTCGCGTCGTGCCCGACGCGGCCCTTCGTGAAATCGGAATTGCCGAGATGCGACGCGGTGATCGGCAGCCGCCGGTCGAGGTCGAGGACGCTGCGGTCGGCGCGGGCGAGGAGCTCGGCCGCCAACAGAAATTTGAATGTGCTGCACAGCGGGAAACGCTCGTCGCCGCGATGGGCGAAGCGGTGCCGCGAGCCGGTGTCGAGCACGGCCACGCCAAGCCGACCACCGCTCCTGCGCTCCAGCCTTGCCACCCGCGCGGCGAGACGCTGCCCGCCGAACGCCCCTTGCGGCGTAGCCAATGCGGGGGCGGCGGCGAGCAGGCCCAGGCCGCCGGCGCCGAACAGGAATTGCCGTCTCTCGATCATGGTGAAGCCTCCCTTTCGCGCCCGAAAGTGTCGCGCTGGCGGTGGCCACGCAAACGATGTTACGTCTGATCAGGCATAAGCAAATCTAATGGATTAACGCAGATGCGGCCGAACCTCCCGTTAAATGCCCTGCGCGCCTTCGAAGCCTCCGCGCGGCATTTGAGCTTCACCCGGGCCGGGCTCGAACTGTTCGTCAGCCAGGCGGCGATCAGCCATCAAATAAAGGGGCTGGAGGCGCGATTGGGCGTCACCCTCTTCCGCCGCCTGCCGCGGGGCCTGGCGCTCACCGACGAGGGCGCCGCGCTCGTCCCGGTGCTGAGCGAGGCGTTCGACCGGATCGGCGGCACGCTGGAGCGCTTCGCCGACGGCCGCTTCCAGGAGGTGCTGACGATCGGCGTCGTCGGCACCTTCGCGGCGGGCTGGCTGCTCCCCCGCCTCCCCGCCTTCGCCGCCCGCCACCCCGAAGTCGACCTGCGGCTCCTCACCAACAACAACCGCGTCGACCTCGCCGGCGAAGGCCTCGACCTCGCCATCCGCTTCGGCGACGGCGCCTGGCACGGCGTCGAGGCGGTACCGCTTCTGGAGGCGCCGCTCACCCCCCTCTGCGCCCCCGCCATCGCCCGCCGCCTCGAGACCCCCGCCGACCTCGCCCGCGAGCCGCTGCTGCGTTCCTACCGCCAGGACGAATGGCCGCGCTGGTTCGCCGCCGCCGGCGCCGCCCCGCCCCGCATCCGCGGCCCCGTCTTCGACTCCTCCCCCACCATGGCCGCGGCAGCGGCCGCGGGCGCGGGTGTCGGCCTGTTGCCGGCGGCGATGTTCACGCGCGAACTGGCGGCGGAGACGCTGGTGCGGCCATTCGAGGCGGCCCTCCATGCCGGCAGCTACTGGCTCACCCGCCTCCAATCCCGGCCGGACACGGCAGCGATGCTGGGGTTCAGAGACTGGCTGACGGATACAACCTCGCCTCCCGGATTTCCGGGAGGGGATTGAGGGGTGGGCCTTGCCGGCGCACTTGCGCCCTGCGTGCGACAGAAGGCCCACCCCCGACCCCTCCCGGAAATCCGGGAGGGGGAGAAAGAGGTCAGTCCTCCCCGATCGGCATGCCCGGCGGGATGCGGGGCAGGAGGCGCGTATCGGCCGCCGCCTTGTCCAGCGCTTCGCGGTCGCCGAGCAGCCGCGCCAGGCCCCGGCTCCAGTCCGCCTGCACGCCGGCTCCGGGCACCGCGGCGAGCTGTCGCCCGAGCCGCGCCAGCCGCTCCGACAGCGCCAGCGACAGGGTCGGCGACAGTATCGGGTCGCGCTGCGTCCGGGCGAGCGCCAGGATCGCGGTGGTGGCGATTCGGCGCTGCACGCCCGCCTGAGCCGGTGACAGTCCCCCGAAGCCGGTCACCTGCACGATGAGCCGATCGATCGCCTCCGCCGTGCTGGGCGAGGCCGGGTCGGCCTGGTTCTGGATCTCCAGCCGGTTGAGCCGGTTGGGGGCCAGCAGGTCGGTCAGCGTCACCATCGCGCCGACTTCGGTGGCGGTGAGCGGGTCGAAGATCGGCCCGCCCGCATTCTGCAGCGCCTCGATCTGCTGCTGCCGATCCGTATTGCCAGACCAGCCCGCCGACAGACGCGGCACTAGCGCCGCCGGGACGGTGAGCGCCGTGGGCGTCAGCGTCGCCAGCAGCGCGTCGAGCGCCTTGCGCTGCGCCGCGGGAGCGACCGGGCGCATGTCCTCGCGCCCGTCGCCCTTGACGCCGTAGACGAAGTCGACCCCGCCGAGCACCTTGGCCGCCGCCTCGACCTGGTAGCGATGAAGCAGCCAGACGGGCACGAAGGCGCGCCTCAAATCGGCGAGCGGCTCCCCCGCCGGCAGCGCCTCGGGCCCGAAGCGGGCGATCGCGGCGGCGCGCACCGCCATCATCCGCCCCAGCTCCGCCACCGGATCGCCGGCATCGTCCCACAGGCTCCCCGCCGGATGGGCCGAGTCCGCCGGCCGCGCATCGTCGTCGGCGACGTAGCGCAGCCCCTCCGCCAACGCCCCGTTCAGCCGCTGCTGAGCCTCCGCCTCGCTGGCGGCATAGTTCCAGCCCACCGCGAACGCGTCCCACCGGCCGATCCCGGTCCCGTAGGCATCCGACAAGTCCGGCAGCCCGGCGGTCAGGCGGATGCGCGGCGCCGGATAGTCCATCACCGAATAGCGCCCCTGCGTGCTCGCCGCGAAATTGTGCGCAAAGCCCAGCGCATGCCCCACCTCGTGCGCACCAAGCTCGCGGATGCGGGCGAGCGCGACCTGCACCGGATCGTTCGGCCCGCCGGTGCCCGTCTTCGCCGCGCCGACCAGCGCCTGGTAGATGATGAGGTCCTGCCGCACCCTCAGCGACCCGAGCAGCACGGAGCCCTTGATGATCTCGCCGGTCCTCGGATCGGTGATCGCCTGGCCGTAGGACCAGCCGCGCGTCGCCCGGTTGACCCAGTTGACGACATTGTAGCGCGCGTCGAGCGGATCGGCGCCCTCGGGCAATATCTCGGCGCGGAAGGCGTCGATATAGCCGGCTTCGTCGAACGCCTTGCCCCACCACGACACCCCCTCGCGCAGCGCCGAGCGGATCGGCTCGGGCGCGCTGCGGTCGATGTAGAAGATTATCGGCTTCTTCACGCGCGAGCGCGGCGCGGCGGGGTCGGTCTTCTCGAGCCGGAAGCGGTTGGCGAGCTCGTAGACGATCGGCGATCCGAGCGGCTGCGCGAAGTCGACGACCTGCGTGCCGAACGTGCCCGTCCGCGGGTCGAAGCGGCGCGGCACGTAGCCCGGCTCCGGCAGCCGCACGAGCGAATGGCGGACGATGAAGCTCACATTGCCGCTGACCGGCGCGATGTTGCCGACCTCCTGCGTCGGCTGGCTCGCCGTGAAGGTCAGCCGCCCCTCAAGTTCGATATTGTCCGGGAAGACCTTGACGAAATTGCTGTCGGCAACGCTCAGTTCCGGCGCCAGCTTGAAGTCGCTCCCGCCGCCGCCGCGTTTCAGCGCGCCGGCAATGTCCATGTCGTCGCGGGTCAGGAAGCTGGAGACATCTACCACCAGCCGCCCGTCCGGCTGCTCCGTCGCGTCGCCCATCCAGATCGTCGAATAAGCGAAGCTGCGCCGCACCCCCTCCTGCTCGTCGCGACCGGCCCCGCTGGCGCGGAAGCGCGGATTCTCGATCTCGGCCACCACCTTCCGCCCCACCCGCCGGAACACCAGCAGCCGCGACCCGCTCGCCTGCGCGCGGTCGAGCCCGATCGGCGCCGAGCCGAGCCCCGTCTCGAGCGCCGTCAGGTAGATGAACCGCCCCGAAATCCCCTCCGCATCCGGCGCCGGCAGCACCAGCAGCACCCTGCCCCCGCTCCTATCGACCCGCACCGGCAGCAACCCCTGCATCTCCGGCAGCGGCGCCGCGGCGGCGGGTGCGGGAGGCGGGGCGGCGATAGCTGGGGCGGCGGTCGCGAGGAGGAGAGGCAGCAGGGCGAGGCGCAGGGTCATGGAGGCTCCGGGGGGAATGCGGAACGGGGACACTAAGGTTGCCTCCGAACGCTGTCGAGCGGCAGAGGGAGGGGACAGTCACCGGCCGCGCAGACCTCGTAAATTCGCGCACGCTGGCGGGGCCGGTGACTGTCCCCGTTCAGCACCTTGTCAACCGCGCCGCCCCCGCCCCATGACCGGCACAAGGGAGAGACGATGCCGGCGCAGTTCACCGCGCTCGATTGGGGAGTGGTCGGCGCCTATGTGGCGCTGCTCGCGCTTGCGGGCTGGCTCGCCACCCGCCGCCAGCGCAATGCGGAGGATTATTTCCTCGCCGGCCATCGCGTCCCCGTCTGGCTGGTCGCCATCTCGGTCCTTTCGACCACCCAGTCCGCCGCCACCTTCCTCGGCGCGCCGGACTACAGCTATCGCGGCGACTACACCTACCTCACCAGCTATGGCGGCGCCCTGCTCGGCGCCTTCCTCGCCGGTCGCATCCTCGTGCCGCGGCTCTACGCGCTCGGCGCCACCACCTGCTACGAATTGCTCAGCGCCCGCTACGACGTCCGCGCGATGCGCGCCGCGGGCGGCATGTACCTCGTCGGCCGGGTGTTCGCGAGCGGCGCGCGACTGTACCTCGCCGCCATCGCCGTCTCGATGATCCTGTTCACCGACATCGCGCCGGGCAGCGTCATCCTCGCCTCCTTGGCCCTCGTCGCCCTCGGCCTCGCCTTCACCTTCATCGGGGGCCTGAACGCGATCATCTGGAGCGATCTGGTCCAGGTCATCCTCTACACCGGCGCCGCGCTGATCGTCCTGTGGCTGCTCTGGACCGGCATTCCCGCGTCCAGCAGCGAAATCGTCCACGCCCTCGCCGCCCCGCCGGCGGGCGCGAGCAAGCTCAGATTCGTCGACCTGTCGCTCGATCTCTCCCACTCCTTCTCGCTGCTCGCCACCTCGACGGGCATCGTCCTCCTCTTCTTCGCCAGCACCGGCCTCGACCAGGACACGACCCAGCGCCTCCTCGCCTGCAAGGACAGCCGCGCGGGCGAGCGCGCGCTCTACGCCAGCGTCCTCGCCTCGGTGCCGGTGGTGCTCCTGTTCATGGCGATCGGCTCGCTCCTCTACATCTTCTACGACCGGCCGGACCTGATGGGCCGCAGCGCCGCCGTCGCCGCCAGCGGCGAGTTTCACGGCGAGAAGATCACCATCTTCCTCCACTACATCCTCACCCACGTCCCGCCCGGCATACGCGGCCTCGTCGCCGTCGGCGTGCTGGCAGCGGCGGCGATCAATTCCGAGCTGATCTCGATGGCCTCGGTGCTGGTCGAGGATTTCTACCGCCCCTGGAGCGAGCGACGCCGCCCGCGTGCCGCAAGCCATTACGTCCTCGCCGGCCGCATCGGGCAGCTGGTCATGGCCCTCGCCCTCCTCGCCATGTCGGTGCTCTGCTATTATTGGCAGCATTACACCGCCGCTCCGCTCCTCGCCTTCGTCCTCGGCGTGATGAGCTTCGCTTATTCCGGCCTGCTCGGCGTCTATTTCACCGCCCTCTTCACCCGCCGCGGCTCGACCCGCTCGGTGCTGTGGGCGCTCGCGACAGGTTTCGCGGCCATCGCCCTCCAGCAGGCCTTCGTGGTCGACACGCTCGGCCTCCCGGCCTTTTTCAAGTCGCTGGCCTTTCCGTTCCAGCTCTGCCTCGGCACGGCCATCGCGTTTGCGACCTGTGCCGCTGGCAAGCAGGCCCCGCGCTCGGCTATCGAGGCGGCATGACCAGCCGCAGCCTCTTCGCCACCCGCTTCTACGAAGGGTCGCTCGGCGACGCTCAGCTGGTGGAAGAGCTCGAAGCCTCCTGCCGCGCCCTCGCCGCCGAGGACGAGGCCGGCCGCCGCTGGTCGAAGGCGCACGGCTATCGCGGCTACACCTCCTACGCCTCCTTGAACGACCTGCCGCAGCGCGACCCCGCCTTTGCCGACCTCGTCCGCGCGCTGAACCGCCACGTCGCCGCCTTCGCCGCCGATTGCGCCTTCGACCTGGGCGGGAAGCGCCTCAAGCTCGACAGCCTGTGGGTCAATGTCTTGAAGCCCGGCGGCGCGCATAGTGGCCACATCCACCCCCACAGCGTCGTCTCCGGCACCTGCTACGTCGCCGTCCCGCCCGGCGCGGGCGCCCTGAAGCTCGAAGACCCGCGCCTGCCGATGCTGATGGCCGCCCCGCCCCGCCGCGGCGACGCGCCGGAGGATCTGCGCACCTTCGTCTACGCCCAGTCGCAGCCCGGCAGCGTCTTCCTCTGGGAAAGCTGGCTCCGCCACGAAGTCGTCCCCGGCACGGGGCGCGACGAGCGGATCAGCATCAGCTTCAACTATCGGGTGTAAGGCGGTGGAGCGGGTGCTCGTCATCGGCTCGCCGGGCTCGGGTAAGTCAACCATGGCGGCCGAGATCGCCCGCCGCACGGGCCTGCCGCTCATCCACCTCGACCAGCATTATTGGCGCGCCGGCTGGATCGAGCCGGACGACGAGACCTGGGCGGGGCAAATGCAGGCCCTGGCGGCGGGCGAGCGCTGGGTGATGGACGGCAATTACGGCGGCACCCTCAACCTCCGGCTGCCGCGGGCGGACATTGTGATCTGGCTCGACTTTCCGACCCGGCTCTGCCTCTGGCGCATTGCGCGCAGAGCCCTGCACCATCGCGGCAAAGTGCGGGCGAGCATGGCCGAGGGCTGCCCCGAACAACTCCGCCCCGATTTCATTCTCCACGTCCTGCGCTTCCGGCGACACAGCCGCCAGCGGATCGTCAGCTGGCTCCCGGGCTTCACCGGCACCCTCCTCCGCTTCCGCCGCCCCCGCGAGGCGGTGCGCTGGCTCGCAGCCCTGTGAGCGGGTACACGGGTCCTATGGAGGACCGCCGATGACCGGAGCGATCGCGGCGCCCTGCGACGGCGGCACCGCTGCCGCCCAGCCGCCCCGCCCCTCGCGCGGCAGCGCCGGCACCCTCGCCGCCTCGATCCTCGCCTCGAGCCTCTCCTTCGTCGACGGCTCGGTCGTCAACGTCGCCCTCCCCGCTATCGGCGCCGACCTCCATGCCGGGGCCGCCGGGCTGCAGTGGATCGTCAACGGCTACCTCCTGCCGCTGAGCGCGCTCCTCCTCCTCGGCGGCGCGGCCGGCGACAGGTTCGGGCGGCGGCGGCTGTTCCTCTGGGGCATCGCCTTGTTCGCCGTCGCCTCAGGCCTCTGCGCCCTCGCCCCCACCCTCCCCCTCCTTCACGCCGGCCGCGTGCTGCAGGGCATCGCCTCGGCCATGCTGATGCCCAACAGCCTCGCCCTCCTCGGCGCCGCCTTCGCCGGGGAGGCGCGGGGGCGGGCGATCGGGACCTGGGCGGCGGCCGGCGCCATCGCCGGCGCACTCGGGCCGTTGCTCGGCGGTTGGCTGGTCGGCGCTGTCGGCTGGCGCAGCATCTTCCTCATCAACCTCCCCCTCGCAGCCGCCGCGATCCTCCTTGGCCTGCGCTACGTCGAGGAGAGCAGCGAGGCGCGGCCGATGCCGCTCGACTGGCTCGGCGTCGCCGTCGCCACGGTCGGCCTCGGCGCCCTCACCTGGGGCCTGACCCTCCTCTCCGGCACCGCCGACGACGGCAGCGGCCTCCCGGCGGCCCTCGTCGGCGCCGCAGCCCTCCTCGCCTTCGTCTGGATCGAGCGCCGCCGCGGGGAACGGGCGATCATGCCGCTCTCCCTCTTCGGCACGGCGAGCTTCGCCGGCCTCACCCTCCTCACCTTCTTCCTCTACGCGGCCTTGGGCGGCCTCTTCGTCCTCCTCCCTTATTACCTCATCGACCATGACGGCTATTCGCCCGTCGCCGCCGGCGCGGCCTTGCTGCCGCTCCCGGCCGTCATCGGCTTCGCCTCGCGCCCGCTCGGCGCCCTCGCCGCCCGCACCGGCCCGCGCCTGCCGCTCACGATTGGCCCACTGATCGTCGCCGCCGGCTTCCTCATCGCCACCCGCATCGGCGGCGACGGCAGCTACTGGACCACCGCCCTCCCCGCAGTCCTTGTCATCGCCATCGGCATGGCCTGCGCCGTCGCGCCGCTGACCACCGCCGTCATGGCCTCGGTCGACCGCGACCATGTCGGCACCGCCAACGGCTTCAACAGCGCCGTCGCCCGCACCGGCGGCCTCATCGCCACGGCGCTCCTCGGCGGCGTCCTCGGCGCGCGCGGCGAGGCGCTCGCGGGAGGCTTCGACACCGCCGCCATCGTCGCTGCGGCCGCCGCCGCGATCGCCGGCCTCTCCGCGCTCCTGCTGCTGCGCCCGCGCGAGATCGACGCCGGGCGCGTAGAGGCTGGAAATCGCCGCTGCCAGCCTCTATCGGGCGGGGCAAGCCGCCGCGGGCGGCGCGCCCCTCCTCTTTATCGGTAAGGTCCCATGGGTTTCCGCTGCGGCATTGTCGGCCTTCCCAACGTCGGCAAGTCCACCCTCTTCAACGCGCTGACCGAGACCGCCGCGGCGCAGGCGGCCAACTATCCCTTCTGCACGATCGAGCCGAACGTGGGCCGCGTCGCCGTCCCCGATCCGCGGTTGGACGAGATCGCCCGCATCGCGAAGTCCGCGCAGGAAATCGAAACCCAGCTTGAATTCGTCGACATTGCCGGCCTGGTGCGCGGCGCCTCCAAGGGCGAGGGGCTCGGCAACCAGTTCTTGGGCAACATCCGCGAGGTGGACGCGATCGTTCACGTCCTGCGCTGCTTCGAAGGCGGTGACGTCACCCACGTCGAAGGCCGCGTCGATCCGATCGCCGACGCCGAGACCGTGGAGACCGAGCTGATGCTGGCCGATCTCGACAGCCTCGAAAAGCGCGTGCCGAACCTTCAGAAGAAGGCGCAGCAGGGCGACAAGGAGGCGAAGGTCCAGGCCTCCGTCCTCGGCCAGGCGCTGGCGCTGCTGCGCGAGTCGAAGCCCGCCCGCCTCACCGAGCCGCGCGACGCCGAGGAGAAGGTCGCCCTCGACCGCGCCCAATTGCTCACCGCCAAGCCCGTCCTCTACGTCTGCAACGTCGACGAGGGCGATGCGGCCGGGGGCAATGCCCACAGCGCCCGCGTCTTCGAAAAGGCCGCTGCGGAAGGCGCCGGCGCGGTGATCGTCTCCGCCGCCATCGAGGCCGAGATCGTCACGATGGCCGCCGAGGACCGCGGCGAGTTCCTCGCCGACCTCGGCCTCGAGGAGACCGGCCTCGCCCGAGTCATCCGCGCCGGCTACGATCTCCTCCACCTCATCACCTTCTTCACCGCCGGCCCGAAGGAAGCGCGCGCCTGGACGGTCGAGAAAGGCGCCAGGGCCCCGCAGGCCGCCGGCGCCATCCACTCCGACTTCGAGCGCGGCTTCATCCGCGCCGAGACCATTGCCTTCGCCGATTTCGTCGCCTGCGGCGGCGAGGCGGGGGCGCGGGAGGCGGGCAAGCTGCGTTCCGAGGGCAAGGACTATGTGGTCCAGGACGGCGACGTAATGCTGTTCCGCTTCAACGTCTGAGTCTGGCACGGCTCGCTTCGGGCGCCGGGGAGCGCGCGGGCTCTAGCGGTGCCTGCATCCTTTGACGTACGTTCCTGAGCGATGCTTCTGCTGCTCGGCCTCGCCCCCGCTCCCGATGCCCGCCTTCCCGCGCCCATCGAAGCAAAAGCTGGCGACATCGTCCTGGCACCGAGCGCCTCCGTGCGCGCCGCCACGATCGCGCCCCTCGCGCGGCCGCCGGAAAGGCCGATGACGGTGAAGCTGGCATGCGAGGTCCACGCCAACGGCGAGCCGATACGCTGCGTTCGCGCCGAATCCCTCGGCGGCCTGGCGCGCTGGAGCGACTTCTACGCCGCCGCCGACAGCCTAGCCCGGTCCTTGTATGAACCCGGCGGCGATCTCATCGTCCGTGGCGCTTACGAGCGTGTCCACGCGCTGCGGGTTCGCGCGTGGAAGTCGCGCGACTTCGCAGGCAAGGCCTTCATGCTGTTCAGCGAGGTCATCGCGGCCGGCGACGCAGCGCCGCCGCCGCAGCCGGCCGAAACCGTTTCCGCCGAGAGCCTCGTCTTCGAGGATTCGCCGGCAGGCCTCGACATGGACCAGTTGTACCCCGAGGCGGCGCTGCGGAATGAGGTGCAGCCTCACGTGACTATCACGTGCCGGGTTCAGCCGAGCCGCGAACTCCTGTGCAGGGATGGCGAGGTCGCCTGGTTCCAGCCGCTCGATGGCGCGGCGACCCGGCAGATGCTGCTCGCCACCTATCAGTTCGCAGCCGCCCGAAAGGTTGCGCCGCTGACGCGTGACGGACGGCAAACCGTGGGACGCGACGTTCGGATCGACGTGCACTGGAACCTCAAGGGCATTTGATGCGCGGACGAATAGCGTCGGCCCCGACTGGGAGTTCCTGCCTCGGGGTTCAGGGTCCGGTCATCGGCACCGCGACAACGGGGCGGCCGTGACGATCCGCGCGACTGCCCTCCTCCTTGCCCTCGCCGCGACTGGCTGCGCGATCCCGCAGAAGCAGCGCGTTTCGGCCTGCTTTCCGGCGCCGCCGCGTGCCGCCGCCGAAGGCCGCGCGTCGACCACGCTCAGCATCCTCACCTTCAACGTCGAGGGCATGCCCTGGCCCGCCAAGGGCCACCGCGCCCCGCGGCTCAGGGAGATCGGACGCGAGCTTGCCGCAATGCGCGCCAGGGGCACAGCCCCGGACATCGTGCTCCTCCAGGAGAGTTTCTCCCGCGAGGCGGCGCGGATCGGCGCCCGTGCCGGCTACCGCAATTATGTGAAGGGCCCGACCGCCCACACGCGCCGCCCGCCGACCAGCGAGGATGCCGACCCCAAGCTCGTCGACAAGAGGAAGCGAACCAAGGGCGAATGGAAGCCGATCTTCTCCGGCGGCCTCTACATCCTCAGCGACCTCCCCTTGGTAGCGAGCGACCGGGAGCCGTTCCGAAGCCGCGAATGCGCCGGCTTCGACTGCCTCTCGAACAAGGGCGTCATGCATGTCCGGGTCGCCGTGCCCGGCGCGCCGGCCGAACTGGACCTCTTCAACACCCACCTCAATTCGCGCGGCCACGCCGGTGTCTCGCAGGACCGCTCGCTCAAGGCGCACAGCCTGCAGGTCGACGATCTCCACCGCTATATCGAGGCGAAGTGGGACAAGGCCCATCCGATGATCTTCGGCGGCGACCTCAACATGCGCCACGCGCCGGCGCGCTTCGCCCATTTCGCCGCGGTGATGCCCTACACGCTCGTCCATCGCTATTGCCTCCAGAAGGCCGCCGGTTGCGACGTCCGCATCTCGTGGGACGGTGACGCGCCGTGGATGGACACCGAGGATCTGCAGGGCTTCGAAAGCGGCGGCGGCGTCGCCGTCCAGCCCGCGCGGGTCGAAGCGATGTTCGACAAGCCGTGGAGGGGGGACACGCTCTCCGACCATGACGGCTTCCTCGTCACCTACCGCCTCAGCTGGACGAGCGCGGCGCCGAAGCTCCCCCTCCTCCCTACCTGCCGCTGATCGCGCCCTTCGACAGGACCGCCGGGACCCGCTATCGCACCGCCTCGACCGGACAGAGGGGGAAGATGCATGTTCAGCCACGTGATGCTCGGCGCCGACGATGTCGCCGCCTCGCGCCGCTTCTACGACGCGGCGCTCGGCGCGCTCGGCATCAAGCCGGGCCGCGAGGACGATCACGGCCGCATCTTCTACCGCAGCGCCAGCGGCGTCTTGGCGCTGACCAAGCCGATCGACGGCCGCCCCGCCTCCTGCGCCAACGGCAGCACCATCGGCTTCGCCGCACCCTCCCCCGAAGCGGCCGAGGCCTGGCACGCCGCGGGTCTCGCCAACGGCGGCACGGCCTGCGAGGACCCGCCCGGCATTCGCGAAGGCATGGGCATCAAGCTCTTCCTCGCCTATCTGCGCGATCCCGCCGGCAACAAGATCTGCGCGGTCCACAGGGCGCCGGACTGAGGGACAGTTTCAGAGCTTCGTCGGCCAACCGCCAGGATAGCTTCGGCGGTGGGTCCGGCGTACGTTCGTGCGCGTGATCGGCCTCGCCTCAGTCCCGCTCCTACTGCTCCTGTTGCCGGAACGCCCGCTACAGCCCAGCCTCTTCGCTGGGCACGGCGTATCGATCGGCGAGTCGATGCGTTGGCACCGGTCGCCCGACGCGCCGGCCGATGGCACGCTCGTCGTGCCCTCGCCGGACGGCCGCTCCAGGGTCATCGTCCGGTATGCGGAGCATGGCGATGAGCGGAAGGGTAACTTCGCGGTAAATTTCTCGGTGCGCCTGTTCGGGCGGGTCGCCTCCCGCGGCTTGCGCGGCCATAACCAGGTGAGCGGCGACATCCTCTGGTCGCCCGACTCCCGCCGCGTTGCCGTGAGCATGAACGGCGACCTGTTCGTGCTCGGCGCCGGCGGAAGCGCACGGCCGCTCGGCGCGCCTTTTCGAAGGCGGCTCAATCCACCGAAGAGCTGCGACCTTGGCCGCTACAGCAACGTCGCAGCCGTGAAGTGGCTTTCCCCGAAGCGCCTGATCGTCATGGCCCGCCAGCCTTGGGAAGATTCTTGTCCGCAGAAGTACCGCGCGGAATTCTACGAATATGATCTCGGCAGCGGCAAAATCGGGGCATCGCGCAGCCTCGCCCGGAGCGAAAAGAGCTTTTCCGCACGACCTCGGCCCCTTCGCACGCTGACACGCGGGAGTAGCGGGAAGCGCCTTTTCTGAGACCCTCTGGCACTTCCCCCGTTTCCGCTTCATACTCGCGGCAGGCGGAGCGAAGACTCGCCTTGCGGCGGGCCGCTCCTCCCGGAGTGGGGAGGCCAATCATGACGAAAGCGATCGCTTTTCTAGGCATTGCGGCGGCGGCTCTGTCGGCGTCCGCGGCGGCTGCCGATGCGCCGGGCCAGCACAGCGTCACGGTGCGCAACGACACCGGCGTGCGCATCGAATGCGGGATGCGCAGGAACGGCAGCTCGATCGCGGACACGATGCTGCTCAAGCCCGGTCAGGTCTGGACGGCGCGCTTCGACGGCGACAAGCCGCGCTGGTTCCGCTGCGACCGCGCCTACACGGAGTGGCAGCGGCTCGCGCCGGACGGCGTCTACAGCCTCGTCGACATCGGCGGCCGTCTCGTCGTGAAGCCCGCGCCGCACTGACCTCGCCCGGTGCGGCAACCTTTACGGCACCCGCCGCAGATCGAGATCGTGGAAATCGTAGCTGAAGTCGGCGAGCGGCGAGAGCGCCTTCATCGCGATCCGGGTCACCCCGCCGCTCTCGACGAGGAAATGGACAACGGCGTCCTCGCCGGCCCCCTTCGCCCAGCGGGTGCGGAAGCTGTCCGGCCCCCAAGGCTCGAGCCACCCCTTGAACACCGGCGTCCGCGTGAAGTCGATCCACAGGCGGCCGCTCCGTTCGTTGACCGCCACCTCGCCGTACCATGGGTCGGTGTAGCGGCCGGCATAGGCGGCGAGCGGCAGGCTTGGGCCGCCGGGCGGCGCCTTCACCTCTCCGCTCGCGGCGACCACCGCCCGCGCCTCCGCCTCGCTCTTCGCCTTGGCCGCGCGCGTCGCCGCGATCCAGTCGAGCGGCGGGGCGCCGAGCAGATGGTCGAGGAGCGCGTAGCGCAGGTAGGAAATCGGCGCGCCGTCCTCGACGTTCGACCACAGTACGAGGCCGATTCCCTGATCCGGCAGGAGAGCCGTCTGGGTGATCTGCCCCGACAGCCCGCCGGAATGCCAGACGAGCCGGCGCTCGCGATAGGGGCGGACGAACCAGCCGAGCGCATAGCCCTGGAGCACCGCCCGCATCGGATTTTCCGGCAGCGCCCCGGCACTCGCCCCAGTCAGGACCTGCGGCGTCCACATCTCGTCCGACTGCTTCTCGCTCCACAGCCGCGGCAGGCCCGGCGCCTGCCCCTTGCCGAGCTGCGTCTTCAGCCACGGCACGGCGTCGCGCGCACTCGCCTGGATACCGCCCGCGGCAGCGACCACTGCACCCTCGTCCGGCTCGATCACCTCCATCCTGCCGAAGCCCCGCAGCGGCGGCCCGAGCCGGGCGTGACGGGCGGCAATGTTGGCGGTCCGCACCAGCGGAAGGTTGGCGACCGCATTCGGCATGCGCAGCGGCCGGAAGATTCGGTTCGCGATGAAGTCGGTCCACGCCATCCCCGATTTACGCTCGATGAGGATGCCGGCGACGACGTACAGGATGTTGTCATAGGCGTAGCCGGAGCGGAAACCGCGGGCGAGCTTGAGGTGCGGCAGCGCCTTCAACAGCTCTTCCGGCGTCCGGTCGCTCTTGGGAAACTGCATGAGGTCGCCGGCGCCGAGCGCGAGGCCGCTCCTGTGGCAGAGCAGGTCCCGCACACTCATCATCTGCGTGGCGGCCGGATCGGCGAGCGCGAAGTCCGGCATGTGCTTCACAACCGGATCGTCCCAGCCGAGCTTCCCCTCCTCGACCAGCATGGCGAACGCCGCCGCAGTATAGGCCTTCGTGTTCGAGGCGATCGAGAACACGGTGTCCGCATCGACCCGCTCCGGCCGCCCAAGCCGCCGCACGCCATAGCCGCGGACGAAATCCGGCTGCCCGTGCCGGACGATGGCGACGGCGATGCCGGGTATGTCGAACGCCGCCATGAAACGCTGGACGATCGCGTCGACGGGCGGGGCCGCCGCGGCCGTTCCCCAGGCCGGCCGCGCCGCGAGCGCCAGGCCTCCCGCACCGAGCGCCATCGCCCCGCGCCGATCCAGCATCATTTCTCCGGCCATCCTCGCCCCCTCCTGCTCGCGGCGAAGGTGCCGCATTCCCGCAGGCCCCGCAACCGCTCTGGCCAGCCGTGCGCCTTCTGCTAGGGAAGTACGATGATCTGGTTCGAAGACATTGTAGTCGGACGCGAGACCGAGTTCGGCAGCTACGAAGTGACGCGCGAGGAAGTGCTCGACTTCGCGCGCAAATACGACCCGCAGCCCTTCCACCTCTCCGACGAAGCCGCGGCGAAGACCCATTTCGGGCGCCTAGCCGCGTCCGGCTGGCACACCTGCGCGATGGTGATGGCGGTGATCGCGCGCCATGTCGTCAAGGAGGAGCAGGCCGGGCTCGGCTCCCCCGGCATCGACGAATTGCGCTGGCTGAAACCGGTCTATCCCGGCGACACGCTCCACGTGACGGGCCGCATCGTCGACAAGCGCCCATCGCGCAGCAAGCCCGATCTCGGCTCCTTCCGCACCTTCACGACGGTGACGAACCAGGACAATGTCCCGGTCCTAACCTTCACTTCGATCGTGCTGATGCGGCGCAGGCCCGCAAGCTAGGGCCTGATCGTTTGAGGCGGAAGCTTTGCGCTTCCGCCGAGAGCGTGAATCGGCTCTATTTCAAATGGTTGGGGTCCAAGGCGCAGGGTTGCCGTCGTCGGCCGCCTCGGCGCCCATCCATGGTTCGCCTGTCGCTTCCGGGGCGCCGGCTGCTCGGCTACCTCGCCGTGCGAGGACAGCCGGTTGCCCGCGGGGTCGCGTCCGCCGATCTGTGACCCAAGGTCCTTGACGAGATCGGCCGGGCCAATCTGCGGCGTGGATTGTGGCACCTCCCGCCCAAGTAGGTCGTGCCGGTGGGCAACGAACTCCTGCTCGATGCAGAGACCGATCTGGGAAATGCTCGCGCGCCAAGCCGATCCGCACGCTGCCCGACGGACGGCTGGCGCTCGACGGCAACCAGTCGGTCTATTTCGCCGTAGTGCGCTGCCGCGGACCGGTGATCGGACCGTTTCCGCCGCCCCAGCCTCAGGCCGGGCCCCAGCCACAGCCCCAGCCGGCGCCACAGCCACAGCCGTCCCGGTCCCCGTCCCCAACCCCCACCCCATCGGGCAAGGCGCTCGATCCGAAGACGTTCATCGCCGTCTACGGCCCGGCGGCCACGGCTTCGGAAGCGGCGAGCGGGGTGCCGGCTTTGGTGACGCTCGGCCAGGCCGCGCTGGAATCCGGCTGGGGCAAGAGCGCGCCGCGATTCAACTTCTTCGGCATCAAGGCGAAGGGCAGCGACCCGGAAGCGATCCGCCAGCTCCTGCGCACCCGCGAGGTGTTCGCCGACGCGCACCGCAAATTCCCGGAAGTGATCTCGATCACCAAGCGGCCGGACGGGAAATACGATTACGTCGTGCGCGACTGGTTCCGCGCCTATCCCGACGCGGCGAGCGCGTTCATGGCGCACGGCCGGCTCCTCGCCGGCTCCAAACGATACGCCCCCGCCTTCAGCACCGGCGGCGATCCCTACGCCTTCGCCGCCGCGATCGCGAAGGCCGGCTATGCCACCGCGCCCAATTATGCCGAGGTGCTGACGAGCGTGATGCGCAAGATCGCCGCCGCCGGCGGGCCTTGAGCCGAGGCGTGCCGCTTTGACGCGGCGGCGGCAGCGGTTATTCGTCGGGGATGAGCGATCGAGCTGAACACCCCCCGACACCCTCCACAGAGCCGATGGCGCTGGAGCTGAGCGGGCTCGCGAAGAGCTTCGACAGGCCGGTTATCCAGGATTTGGACCTCCGCGTGCGCCCGGGCGAGCTCTATGCGCTGCTCGGCCCGAACGGCGCCGGCAAGACCACCACGTTGCGCATGGTCGTCGGCCTCACCCGGCCGGACAAGGGCCGCATCTCGATCTTCGGCATCGACGCCCTCGCCGATCCGGGGCCGGCCAAGGCGATCACAGCCTGGCTCCCCGACGAGCCGATGCTCTACGACAAGCTGACGCCGCTCGAATATCTCGCCTTCGTCGCGGGGCTTTGGGCGGTGCCGGCGGAGCAGGCGTCGGCGGAGGCGGAGCGGCTGCTGCGCTGGCTCGGCCTGTGGGACGACCGGGCGACGCGCTGCGAAGGCTTCTCGCGCGGGATGAAGCAGAAGGTGGCGCTGGCGGGCGCGCTCATCCACAAGCCGCGCCTCCTGGTCCTCGACGAACCGCTGACCGGGCTCGACGCCGCGATGGCGCGCTCGGTCAAGGACATGCTGCAGGAGCAGGTGCGCGGCGGCGCCACCGTCATCGTCACCACCCACATCCTCGAGGTCGCCGAGCGGCTCGCCGACCGCATCGGCATCATCGACGGCGGCCGCCTGCGCGCCGAGGGCACGCTCGCCGAACTGCGAACCGGTGCCGGCGCGGGCGACCTGACGCTGGAGGAATTGTTCCTCGACCTGACCGCGCGCGGGGCCGATGCGGCTGCCTGAGGCCGTCCGGCCGACGCCGGGATCGCTCGCCTGGCTGGTCCTCCACGAGGTCCGGCTGGGCTTCCGCGCGGGCCGGCGGACCGGCTTCTCCAAGTGGATCCGCCTCGTCCTCCTGCTCGCCTTTTTCCTCATGGGCGTGACGGCTGCAATCCTGCTGCGCGGCGTGCCGCTGGTACCGAAGCCGGCCTGGCTCGTCTTCGGCAACGCCGCCCTCCTCGTCCTCCTCACCTTCATGACGACGCAGAGCCTGATGACGGCGCTGCGCACCCTGTTCGAGAAGACCGACCTCGATCTCCTCCTTTCCTCGCCGATCCCCGAAGGGCGGGTGCTGGCGGCGAAGATGCTCGGTATCGCCGCCACCGCCGCCACGACCTATTGCCTGCTGCTCCTGCCGCTGGCGATGCCGGTCGCGGCGCTCGGCCATCCGCGCCTGTTCGCGCTCGTGCCTTTGCTCGCGGCGCTCGCCATGCTCTCGGCGTGCCTGGGGCTCGGGCTGGCGGTGGCGATGGTCCGCACCATCGGCGCGCGCGGCGCGCGGACGGTGGGGCAGATCGTCGCCGCGGGAATGGGCGGTGCGATCTACCTGACGTCGCAGCTCGCCGGAAACCACCGCCCGGGCCGCAACCGCGTCGCGGGCATTGCCGACTGGCTGCGCGGCCACGGCTGGGGCGTCAGCGGCTGGTCGGCCTATCCCGGCCGCGGCCTGTTCGGCGAGATCGTGCCGTTGCTGCTGGTCGTCACCGTCTCCGGCGCCCTCTTCGCCCTCACCTCCTGGCTGTTCCGCACCCACTTCCTCGCCAGCTTCCAGAGTGCCGGCGAGCGCAGCGGACGCCGCCGGGCGGCGCGCGCCCGCGGCCCCGCCTTCCGCGCCGGCCTGCTGGGCACGGTGATCGCGAAGGAACTGAGGCTGCTGAGCCGTGAGCCCGAGATCGTCTTCGTCGTGCTGCTGCGGCTCATCTATCTGTTCCCGCTCGTGCTGCTCGCGACGCGGCACAACGACCTGGCGGCGCTCGCCACGCCCGGCCTTGCCGGCGTCGGCGTGGTCGCGGCGGGGCAATTGTGCGGCAGCATCGCCTGGCTCACCATCTCCGCCGAGGATGCGCCGGACCTGCTGGCCGTCTCCCCCGTCGAACCGCGCCAGATCAAGCGGATGAAGCTCGCCGCCGCGCTGGCGACGGTGGCGCCGGTCGCGGCAATCCTGCCGATCGTCATCGCCTGGCGCGGCGAGCCGCTCGCCGCCCTTATCGCCTATGCGGGGACGTTGGTGGGCGGGCTCGCCGCCGGGTGGCTCGAACTCAAGTTCGGCAAACCCGCCAAGCGCAGCACCTTCCGCCGCCGCCAGGGCTCGCTGCTGACGTCGCTGCTCGGCCTGCTCCTCTCGGTCCTCGCCGGCGTGGCGACGGCCGCCGCCGTCTACGTCGTCGCCTGAAGGCACACGCTTCCGCGCGATTGCATCCGCTGCCGAAACATTTTAGGCCTAAAGCAATCGGGAGGTGCGCGGATGCGTATCGCATGCCTTGGCGGCGGCCCCGCCGGGCTCTGTTTCGCGATATCGATGAAGCTGCGCGACCCGCGGCACGCCATCGACCTGTTCGAGCGCAACCGCGCCGACGACACGTTCGGCTGGGGCGTCGTCTTCTCCGACCAGACGGTCGAGAATCTGATGGCGAACGATCCCGTTTCCGGCGCCGCCATCCACGACGAATTCGCCCATTGGGACGATATCGAGGTCCACGTCCACGGCGAAACGATCCGCTCGTCGGGCCACGGCTTCATCGGCATCGGCCGCAAGCGGCTGCTGGCGATCCTCCAGGAGCGCGCGCGCGCGCTCGGCGTGCGGCTCCATTTCGAGCAGGAGGCGAGCGCCGACCTTTCCGACTGGGCGGATTACGACCTCGTCATCGCCGCCGACGGCGCCAACAGCCGCATCCGCAACGCCTATGAAGCGCATTTCGGTGTCGACGTGCAGCTGCGCCGCAACCGCTTCTTCTGGTTCGGCACCGAGCAGGTCTTCGAAGCCTTCACCTTCGCCTTCGAGCGGACCGAGGCGGGGTGGGTCTGGGCTCACGCCTATCGCTTCGATGCCGG
>NZ_DASWQI010000076.1:0-36757 GCF_036403745.1 Allosphingosinicella sp. | reverse complement strand
GCCTGCAACATCACCGAGGCCGAAATTTTCAACCGCATCCTGCGCGACTGGCTCGGCCGCGCACGTCTCAAAGGAGCATCATGATGGAAGTCGGTATCTTCACGCCGATCGGCAACAATGGCTGGCTGATCTCGGAAAACTCGCCGCAATATATGCCGAGCTTCGACCTCAACAAGGAGATCGCCCAGAAGGCGGAGAGCTATGGCGTCGATTTCCTGCTGTCGATGATCAAGCTGCGCGGCTTCGGCGGCAAGACCGAATTCTGGGAATATAATCTGGAAAGCTTCACCCTGATGGCCGGGCTTGCCGCGGTCACCGAGAAGATCCGGATCTACGCGACCTGCCCGACCCTGGTGATCCCGCCGGCCTTCTGCGCGCGGATGTGCAACACGGTGGATTCGATCAGCCACGGCCGCTTCGGGCTCAACCTGATCACCGGCTGGCAGCGCCCCGAATATAGCCAGATGGGGCTGTGGCCGGGCGACGAGCATTTCCGCAACCGCTACCAGATGCTCGGCGAGTACGCCCACATCCTGCGCGAGCTGTGGGAAACCGGCGTCTCGGACTTCAAGGGCGATTATTACCAGATGGAGGATTGCCGCGTCCGTCCGCTGCCGACCGGCGAGATGAAGATCATCTGCGCGGGAAGCTCGGACGAGGGCCTTGCTTTCTCCGCCCAATATGCCGACTACGCCTTCTGCCTCGGCAAGGGGGTGAACACCCCCAAAGCCTTCGCGCCGAACAACGAGCGGCTGCTGGCGGCGACGGCCAAGACCGGGCGCGACGTGCGCATCTACGCCCTGTTCATGGTGATCGCCGCCGAGACGGACGACGAGGCGATGGAGAAGTGGATTTCCTACCGCGAGGGCGTGGACGAGGCGGCGGTCGCCTGGCTTGGCGCGCAGGGCGCCGCGGACAAGACGTCCAGCACCACCAACGTCCGCCAGCTCGCCGACCGGGAAAGCGCGGTGAATTTGAACATGGGCACCCTCGTCGGCTCCTACGAGAGCATCGCGCGCATGCTCGACGAGGCGGCGACGGTGCCGAACACGGGCGGCGTGTTGCTGGTCTTCGATGATTTCCTGGAGGGGACGGAGGCTTTCGGCACCCGGATCCAGCCGCTGATGAAGAGCCGGGCCGGCAAGGGCGCCTGAGAGAGCCGCCGCCGGGAGCGTGAGCCGTCGCACGGCTCCCGGCGGAGCTCTCGATCAGGCCGCGAGGGGCTGCGGCTCGAGCTCGCGATGCGCTTCGACCGTCTCGGCGACCGGCGCCGGCGCCGTCCTGGCGACGTCGGCGGTACGCGGATCCGGGAAGGCGATGCGGACGAGGCCGATGACGATCGCGGCGGCGACATAGCCGCTGACGATCACGACCGGGTTCCACAGCAAAGACGCGGCGAGCGCGGCGCGCAGGAAGAAGGGGTTGAAGCCGAAATCCTGACCGAGGGCCTCGCAGACGCCAAGCACGGTGTCGTCGCGGAAGAGAAGGGACGGCTTGGGGAATCGCATTTGCCTAACTCCTGTGGCGCGGCGGACCAGGTGTCCGCTTCATGCGAACTGCTCTGCACAGGCCGTGCCAAGTGAAGAAGGTGGTGATTCCTCAGGGGTTTAGCAATTGGGGGTGCGAAGGAACTGGCCCCCGGTGCGGCATCGCGAACCAAGAATTGGGAAATCTCGCCATTCCGCCGTCACCACTCCACCGTCACCCCGGACTTGATCCGAGGTCCACCTTCTTTTCGGCGGCACCCGGCGAAGGAGGTGGATGCCGGATCAAGTCCGGCATGACGGACCGCGAGTGAACGGTCCGAAGCTTTAGCTCGGCCGCCGCAGCCCCGGCGCCATTTCCCGCAGGCGGTCCCAGGCCGAGCCGCCGGAGCCGCCCGGCGCCGGGTGCGGCGCACGCTCGAGCTTGCCGTCGGCGAGGCGCAGGACGATTTCGGCACGCTCGACGAGGATCGGGCGGTGCGAGACGACGATGCGGGTGATCGGCAGCGAGGCGATCGTGTCGGCGATCGCCATCTCATTCTCCTCGTCGAGATTGGCGGTGCCTTCGTCGAGGAACAAGGCGTCGGGGTCGCGGTAGAGCGCGCGGGCGAGCATCACCCGCTGGCGCTGGCCGGAGGAGAGCGCCGCGCCCATGTCGCCGATCAGGCTTTGGTAGCCCATCGGCATGTCGACGATCGTGTCGTGGATGCGGGCCAGCCGCGCCGCCGTCTCGATCCTTTGCTCGTCCGGCCGGTCGTCGAAAAAGGCGATGTTGTCGGCCAGTGTGCCAGTGAGGAGCTGGTCGTCCTGCAGCACCGCGGCGATGCGCAGCCGCCATTCCGACGTGGTGGCCGGGGTGAGCGGCTTGCCGTCGATGAGCAGCTTGCCCGAGGTCGGATTGAGGAGCCCGAGCATGATCCGCATCAGCGTCGTCTTGCCGGCGCCCGAGGTGCCGACGATCGCGACGTAGCTGCCGGCCGGGATCTCGAAATCCATTTCGTTCAGCACCGGCGTCGCGTTGCGGTCGTAGGCGAAGACCAGCTTCTCGGCGCGGATCGCGGGCGGCGGCAGCACATTGCTGCGCGGCCGGGCGGGGAGGATCTCCTCCCGGGGCTGGGCAACGATGTCCGACAGGCGCTCGAGATGGACCGAGATCAGCCGCCACCGCTCCCAATGGTCGATCAGCGCCGTGCCGCTCGACATGAAGGAGGAACGGTAGGCGAGGAAGGCGAGGAGCAGGCCGACCGTCATCTTGTCGCCCATCACGGAGAGGGCGCCGAGATAGACGACGAGGAGATACTGGCCGGAGAGAAGCAGGCCCTCGGCGAGCTTGGTGACGATCTTGTAGATGCGGTTGCGGTAACCGGCGGAGACGACGTCGGCATATTTGTTGCGCCAGCCATTTTCGCGCATCGGCTCGGAGACGTGGAGCTTGATCGCGCGGATCGCCCGGATGCTCTCGATGAGGTAGGTTTCCTCCGACGCGCGGGCGACGATCTCCTCCTCGGTGCGGCGGCGGATGGCCGGGTACACGGCGAGGCGGAAGCCGATGTACATGAGGGTCGCCGTGAGCACGACCAGCATCAGCGGCACGCTGATCAGGGCCATGACGGTCAGCGTCAGGATAGCGAGCACGGCGTCGACCAGCGCGCTCACCACGCCTTCCGCCAGGATCGACTGAATGGGGCCGGTGGAGCCGAGGCGCGACATCAGGTCGCCGACGTGGCGGCTTTCGAAATAGCTCATCGGCAGCCGCATCAGATGGCGGAAGACGTTGCCGGCGAGCTGGAAGGAGATGGATTGGCCGAGCGTCAGCACCACCCAGGAGCGGAGCGCCTGGATGATGGCGTTGAGCGCAAAGACAACGCCGAAGCCGAGCACGAGCAGGCCGAGCAGATTGGCGTCCGACTGGCCGATCGCCTCGTCGACGGTGAGCTGCATGAAGAAGGGCAAAGCGAGGGCGGTGACCTCGAGCAGCAGCGACAGCGCCACCACCTGCACGAAGGCGCTGCGGTAATTGACCAGCTTCGACCACAGGTCGCCCAGGCGCGTGCGGACGCGCTGGTCGATCGGCTTGAACGCGGCGGTGGGCGTCAGTTCGAGGGCGACGCCGGTGAAGTGGCGGGAGAGCTCCTCGGTGCCGACAGTGCGGCGGCCGTTCGCCGGATCGAGCAACGTCGCCTTGCCGCGCGAGACCTTCTCGAGGACGACGAAATGGTTGAGGTCCCAGTGGAGGATCGCCGGCGTCTGCAGCTGGCCGACTTCGTCCAGCTCGCAGCGCAGCGCGCGCGCCGAGAGTTCGAGCTCGGAGGCGACGTTGATCAGCTCGGCAAGGGTCGCGCCCTTCATCGAGATCGGGAAGCGGCGCCTGAGGCCGCCGATGTTGACGCGGTGGCCGTAATGGGCCGCCACCATCGCCACGCAGGCGAGGCCGCACTCGGCGGCTTCCGACTGCAGCATCGGCCGCGCCCGCGACTGCCAGGGCCCTTCGATCGCGCTCATCCGCGCAGCGCCCTCAGCACGGGGTCGAGGAACACTTCCCACAGGCGGCGGCGCTCGAGGAGAAGATTGGCCTGCAGGGTCATGCCCGGCCGGATCGCCTGCGCGGCGGCGTCGCCATGCTGCGGCGGCGCGTCGAGCGCGACGCGGACGCGGAAGACGGGTTCGGTAATGCCGAGATCCTTGGAGAGCGAGGCAGGGTCGGTCGGCACGTCTGAGACCCAGGTGACATGGCCCTTGCCGGCGCCGTATTTCTGGTAGGGGAAAGCGTCGAACAGCAACCGCACTTCGCTGCCCGGCTTGACGAAGCCGATGGCGCGCGACGGGGCGTAGAGCTCGATCTCGACGCGGCGGCTGGCCGGGACGACGCTGACGAGGGCGCTGTCGGGCTCGGCATGCTGGCCGGGGCGGGCGCCGATGTCGGCGATGCGGCCCGCGACCGGCGCGGTGAGGGTGAGGCGGTCCTGGCGAAGCAATTGGGCGCGCTGCTCGGCGAGCGCGGCGCGCTGGCCCGCCACCTGCGACTGCGACTGTTCGGAGCCGATGCGGCGCGCGGCGATCTGCGAGTCGATCTGGCGCAGGCTCTCGCGCTGCGTCATCAGCCGTTCGTCGAGCTTCTCGAGATCGAGGCGGAGGTTGAGCAAGGCATGGCGGCTTTCCTCCACCTGACGCTGGGTGCCGGCACCTTCTTTCGCCAGCCGGATGTTGCGCTCCGTGTCGCGCTGCGACAGCGCGATCTGGCTGGTGACGAACGCCTTCTGCCGCGCCATCGAGCTGACCGAGTCGACGAGCCCCGCTTTCTGGCGGTCGAGCGCGGCGGTGTCCGCCGACCCGAGGCTGGAGGCGAGGCCCTGCTGGCGCGCCAGCTCCTGGTCCTGGCGGTCGATCTCGGCGAGGCGGCTGGCAATGCCTTCGCCGTGCGCATCGCGGCCCTGGGTGAGGGAGACCGTGACCAAAGGCTGCCCGCGCGCCACCATGGCGCCCTCGGCGACGTGAAGCTCGACCACCTCGCCAGGCGCCGGCGAATGGACGCGCGCGATGCCGCCGCCATTGGCGATGACGCCGCGCACCGTCACCCGCGTCGCATATTGGCCGAGGCAGAGGAGGGCGACGAGCACCACCACCACGCCGGCGATGATGCCGGTATAGAGGCGTGAGCCGGGCGGCGTCGCGGCGACGACCGTGCCCGTCAGCCGGTCGCGGCCCGCCTCGATCGCCTCGTCGCGGAAAAGCTTGGTCGCCATGTCGAGCATCGCCCTAGACGCCAATCCTCAAAGCGAGGTTAAACCGGCGGGAACCACGCTTCGTTAACCGCCGGGCGGTAGGGGAGGGGCATGTCGAGCCTGAGGCCCCGCGCCGCCCTGATCGCTGCCCTGTGCGCAAGCGCCTGCGCCGCGCCGCGCCCCGAGCTCGCCATCGCGCCCTCGGTACTCTCGTCGGACTGGGGCCCCGGTGCCGCCGATGCGCCGCGCGGGGGCGTGCCGCTGGAGACCGGCTGGTCCGCCTTCCGCTCCGCCGAACTCGACCGCCTGATCGCCCAGGCGCGGGCCGCCAATACCGACATCGCCGTCGCCCGCGCCCGCATCGTGCAGGCGCGGGGCCAGCTCGGCGTCGCCCGTTCGGCGAGCCTGCCGACCGTCTCCGTCTCCGGCAGCGGCGATGTCCTGCGCACCGCCGGCCATACCAGCACCGACGCCACGCCCGGCCTCGACATCGCCTGGGATATCGACCTGTTCGGCGGCGCCCGCGCCGGCAAGCGCTCCGCCCGCGCCAGGCTCGCCGCCGCCGCCTTCCAGCGCGATGCGACGCAGCTTGCGGTGGAGAGCGAAGTCGCCCGCGCCTACGTCCTCACGGCGGCCCTGACCGATCGCCTCGCGGTGCTCGACCGCGCCCGCGACAATGCGAGGGAACTGGAGCGGATCATCCTCGTGCGCCTCCGCGAAGGCGCGGCGACCAAGGTCGATTCCGGCCTGCAGACAATCGAGGTCCGGCGCCTCGAGACGCAGCGCTCGCAAATGGCCGAGGCGCGCGCGCATGCAGTGAATGCGCTGGCCGTGCTGGTCGGGGAGGAGGCGCCGCGCTTCCGCCTCCCCGACGTGACCCTCGGCGCCTTCGCCTATCCCGATTTCCAGCCCGTCCAGCCCGGCGAGCTTCTCGTCCGCCGCCCCGACATCAAGGCCGCCGAAGCCAATATCCGCGCCGCCGAAGGCGATGTCGCCCGCGCCCGCGCCGCCTTCCTGCCGAGCCTCCACATCTCAGCGCGCGCCCTCGGCGAGAGCGCCGTTCTGGGCGGGCCGCTGCAGACGGTGCTGACCGCCGGCGCCAGCCTCCTCCAGCCGATCTTCAGCGGCGGGCGGCTGCGCGGAAACCTGATGACCGCGTCGGGCCAGCAGGTGGAGAGCGTCGAAACCTACCGCGCCGCCCTGCTCACCGCGACGCGCGAGGGCGCCGACGCGCTCAACGCTCTTTCGGAATCGCGGCGCCGGGTGGCGCTGCTCGCCGACACGATCGAGGCCGCCCGCACCACCGCCCGCCTCGCCCGCCGCCAATATGTCGAGGGCGCCGCCGATCTCCAGACCGTCCTCAACGCCGAACGCGGCCTGCTCGATTTGGAAGACGCCCACGCCCTCGCCGCGCAGGATCGCCTCGACGCGGCAATCGACCTCTACAAGGCGATGGGCGGCGCCCCCGCCAGGTAACTTGCCTCCCCATCCAGAGGATGGGGAGGGGGACCAGCGAAGCTGGGGGAGGGGTATTTGCGGGGAGCGATGTGCCTGGGAAAACCCCTCCACCACCCTACGGGTGGTCCCCCTCCCCATGAGCGCAGCTCATGGGGAGGCATAGGGGTCCTCACCAATAGGTGGCGTAGAGTGCGACGAGGATCAGCACGACGCCGAGCGCGCCGACGTTGAAGCCGGTGCTCGTCTTGTAGCTGACGTTCTTCGTGTCGATCGTGTCGGCGCCCGCGCGTTGCGGCGTGACCAGCGAGACGACCACGGCCAGCGCCAGCGAGATCAGGAACACCACGCCCATCCGGTCCATGAACGGCAGGCTCGCCCAAGTGAGTTTGAACACCCATGAGAGCAGGACCGAGGCCACTGCCGCAGTGAAGGCGCCGGCCTCGTTCGCGCGCTTCCAGAACAGGCCGAGCAGGAAGATGATCGTGATGCCCGGGGTGAAGAACCCCGTGAATTCCTGGATGAACTGGAACGCCTGCTCCGACGCTCCGACCAGCGGCCGGGCGGCAAAGATGGCGATGACGATGGCAATGATGGCCGTGATGCGTCCGACGAGGACGAGGTGCTTCTCCTCCCTTTGGCTCTTGCCCGCATCGTCCTCGGCGCGGGTGCGCTCGCCGCGGAAGCGGGCATAGAGGTCGAGGGTAAAGATGGTCGCGATCGAATTGATCTTGGAGGCCGTCGACGCGATGATCGCCGCGATCAAAGCCGCGAAGACGAGCCCGAGGAGCCCGCTCGGCAACAGGTGCATCATCGTCGGATAGGCTTCGTCGGGCTTGGCGAGGTTCGGCGCCAGCATCACCGCGGCGATGCCGGGCAGCACGATGATCAGCGGCATCAGGAGCTTGAGGAACGCGGCGAACAGCACGCCCTTCTGCGCCTCGCCGAGGCTCTTCGCCGCCAGCGCCCGCTGGATGATGTACTGGTTGAACCCCCAATAGCTCAAATTCGCAATCCACATCCCACCGACCAGCACGGAGAGGCCGGGCAGGTCCACGTAGTGCGGATCGCCCTTGTTCAGGATCATGTGGAAATGGTCGTTGTGGCTGTGCATCAGCTTCGAGAAGCCCGCAACGACGCCAGCGCCGGCGCCGATCTTGTCGAGCGTCAGGAAGGCGACGACGAGGCCGCCGAGGACGAGCAGGGTGACTTGGACGATGTCGGTCAGCGCCACCGCCTTCAGCCCGCCCTTGATCTGGTAGAGAAGCGCGAAGGCGCCGAGCATGACGAGGGCGACATTCTGGTCGACGCCCGCCACCTTGGTCACCGCGATCGAGCCGAGCCAGATGATCGAGGTGAGGTTCACGAAAACGTAGAGGGCGAGCCAGAAGATCGCCATCAGGATCGGCAGCAAGGTGCCGTACCGGCGCCGCAGGAATTGCGGCATCGTGTAAATCTCGTTCTTCAAAAAGATCGGCAGGAAGAATTTGCCGACGATCAAGAGCGTCGCCGCGGCCATCCATTCATAGGAAGCGATGGCGAGGCCGATGGCGTAGCCCGAGCCGGACATGCCGACGATCTGCTCGGCCGAGATGTTGGCGGCGATGAGCGAGGCGCCGATCGCCCACCAGGGCAGGTTCTTGGACGCAAGGAAATAATCCGACGTGTTCTTCTGGTGCCCGGCTTTCTCACGGCTGACATATTGCGCGAGGCCGAAAATGCCGACCGCGTAGAGGGCGATGACGACGATATCGATGGTGGCGAGCTGCACTGACATCCTCCCCGCGCGCAGGTGCATTGCCGCGCGCCCGAATGAATTATAGGATTAAAGCGGCATGTCCAGCGGGGAGAGACAGGGGAGGGAGCCAGGCGCCGGCACGCGCGCCGCAGCGTCGCGCAACCTCACCTTCTCCATGCTCGACGAGTTGGGCAGCGCGATCGTCACCGGCGCCTACGAGAAGGCCCGCTTTCCAACCGAGGCGGAGCTCGCCGTCCGCCACGGCGTCAGCCGCTCGGTGACGCGCGAGGCGGTGAAGATGCTGACTGCGAAGGGCCTGCTCACCGCGCGGCCGCGCAAGGGCACGTCGGTGCAGCCGCCGTCGCACTGGAATCTGTTCGACGCCGACGTGCTGCGCTGGCTCCTCGACCGCAAATTCTCGCTCGACCTGCTGCGCCATTTCAGCGAGCTCCGCATCGCCATTGAGCCCGGTGCTGCGGCGCTGGCGGCGCGGCGGAGGGACCCTGCGGGTCTCGCCGGCATCCACGCCGGCTATGCCCGCATGCAGGCGGCCGAGGCGGGCGAGGACGATACGCTCGACGCCGACATCGCCTTTCACATCGCGGTGCTGAACGCATCGGGCAACCCCTTCTACATGCAGTTCCGCGACCTCGTCGAAACGGCGCTGCGCCACTCGATCCGCTTCACCAACCGATTCGTCGGCCGCACCGCCAGTCTTCCCGCCCACGAGGCGGTGCTGAAAGCGATCGAGAGCGGCATCCCCTACGCCGCCGACGCCGCCATGGCGGCGATCATCGCCGACGTCATGGGCCTCATCGCCGAGGCGGAGAAGCGGGGGTAGAGCTTCCACGTCGCACCAGCGAAGGCTGGGGACCCAGCGAGTGAAGAACACGGTGCCTTTCACCCGGTGGGATGCCAGCCTTCGCTGGCATGACGGCCTCTACCGCGGCGGCAACTTGTCCCTCAGGCTCCGGAACAGCTCCATCTCCCGCGCCCGGTACGGCGTCCCGTCCGGCTTCACCAAATCGTGGAACCAGATGGTCGGCGGCTTCTGGGTGTAGGGGCGGTCCCAGCTGTCCCAGGGGAGGTTGGTCTGGATCTTCCCTTGAACGAAGCCCCAGTTGATCATGCCGACGCCCTCGCGCCGGCCGATCGGCAGGATCGTGTCGACCGTCGATCCGGCACCCCGCGCCATCCACTCGGTGCACAGCAACGGCCGTCCCCACCCGCGCAGCTGCGCAACGCGGCCCTCGAACTCCTCGGGCCAGCCATAATCGTGGAAGCTGATGATGTCCGATTGGGTCAGCTGGGTGCGCTGGATCGGGCTGAGCTTTGCCGTGGGCGTCCAGTCGCTGCCGGACCAGATGCCGCTGGTCAGCGGTTGGACCGGCCGTCGGCTGCGCGCCCAAGCGAAGATCTCCGGCAGGAGGTGCTCGATGCGGTTAAGCTCGCGCTTCTGCACCGACGGTTCCTCGTAGCTGCCGCCGCCGGGATTGTCGGGCTCGTTCCACAGATCCCAGGCGAGCACCCGCGGGTCCCGCGCGAACGAGCCCACCACATCCTCGACATAGGCGCGGAAGCGGGCATCGTTGCTCGTGTCGAGAAGGTCGGCGCGGCCGGGGCTCTGCACCCAACCGGAATTGTGGACGCCGGGGATCGGCGGATGCTGCGGGCCGAGCTTGGGGTCCGGGTCCCAGCAGCTGTCGAACAGCACGAAGACCGGGCGGATGCCGTGCCGCGCAGCGATGGTGAGGAACCGGTCGATGCGCTGCTTGAACCCCGCCGGGTCCTGCTTCCAGGCGAGATCGTGGAGGAACACGCGCATCGTGTTCATCCGGAATTTCTCGGCCCAGGCGAATTCCTTGTCGATCTGCGCCAGGTCGAAGCTGTCCGCCTGCCACATCTCCAGCTGGTTGATCGCGTCGGCGGGGATGTAGTTGGCACCGGTCAGCCAGCGCTGGTGCGCATACCAGTCATTCGCCTGCGCCGCCGACCAGCGCTCGCCGCTGGGCTGGGCGACCTCGGTCGGCGCGAAGGCGTAAGCAGGAAGCGGCGCGCTGAGGGCGGCGGCGAGGGCGGCTAGGGCGGCGAGGCGGAGGAGCTTCATCGCGCGGCCTCCTCAGCGCCCCGGCACGGTCGAGAAGCGCCAGATGATGCGGTTATGGTAGGTCTGGCCCGGCTCCAGCCGGATCGAGCCGAACTCGGGCCGGTTGGGCGTGTCGGGAAACATCTGCGGCTCGAGCACGATGGCGTCGCCCATCCGGTAGATCTTGCCAGCCTTGCCTACCGTCGTCGCGTCGAGGAAATTGCCCGAATAGAATTGGAGGCCGGGCTGGTTTGAGAGCACCTCCATCACACGCCCCGATTTCGGCTCCTCGGCCCGCGCGAGCAGCCGCGGCTGGGCCGCAAGCCCCCGCGCAACCACCCAATTATGATCGTAGCCGCGGCCGAAGGCGATCTGCTGGTCCGCGGCGTCGCGGACCCTGAGGCCCACGGCCGTGGGCTTGCGGAAATCGAACACCGTCCCTGCCACCGGCCGGAATTCGCCGGTCGGGATGGCCGTCGCGTCGGTCGGCGAATACTGGTCCGCGGGGATGGTGAGGAGGTGGCCCATCGCCCCTTCGACCGAACCTTCGCCGGCGAGGTTCCAATAAGCATGGTTGGACAGGTTGACGATTGTCGTCCGGTCCGTCGTGGCGCGGTAATCGACCGAGAGATTGTTCGCCTCGTCGAGCGCATAGGTGGCGGTGACGGTCAGGGTGCCTGGGTAGCCCATCTCCCCGTCGGGGCTGACGTAGCGCAGGGTTACGCTCGCGCTCGGCCCGGTCTGGGTGTCGGCGACCATCCACAGCACCTTGTCGAAGCCTTTGGTGCCGCCGTGGAGAGAATTGGGACCGTTGTTCACCGGCACCTGGTAGCTCTTGCCGTCGAGCGTGAACTGCCCCTTCGCGATGCGGTTGGCGACCCGGCCGACCGTCGATCCGAAATATTGGGGCTGCTCGAGATAGCCTTGCATCGTCGGATAGCCGAGCGTCACGTCGGCGCCATGACCGCCGCGGTCCGGCACGATCACCGTCTGGATCGACGCGCCGTAGGTGATGATCGTCGCGCGCATGCCCTTATGGTTGGCGAGGGTGATCGCCTCCACCGAGCGCCCGTCGGGAAGCGTGCCGAAGGCGGCGCGGGTCACGTCCGCGGCGTTCGCTTCACCGCTCATCGCGGCTCCCGCCAGCGCTGCAAGGCCGATCGCAAGCTTCCACATGGCTCTCCCTTCCGGCGTGTTTCCCGCCGCTTGTCATGGCGGGTTCATTCGTATGATAATACGTCGGTCGAAACAACCGGCGGCGCGGCCGCCCGGCGGAGACGCTCGTGACCCTGCTTGCCGCAATGAAGCGCATCTTCCTCGTCGCCTGCCTTGCCGCCGCGGCGCCCGCATTAGCGGCCGAGCCCTTGTTCGCGCCGCTCATCCAGCACGATTTTCCGGACCCGTTCGTCCTGCGCGCCGGCGATACCTTCTACGCTTACTCGACCAACAACGAGCGCGGGAACGTCCCTGTGGCAGTCTCGAAGAACCTCGCCGACTGGACCTTGGCCGACGATCCGGCCCGGCCAGGCCATGCCTTGGACGCGATGCCGGAGCTGCCGCCCTGGGCGAAGAAGGGCAGCACCTGGGCACCCGAAGTGATCCGCCTCGGCGCGACCTACGTGCTCTATTTCACGGCCCGCAGCCGCAAGCGCGACATCCAGTGTGTCGGCGCGGCGGTGGCGGCGGGTCCGCAGGGGCCGTTCGTCTCCACGGCCGAGGAGCCGCTCGTCTGCCAGCCGGCGCTCGGCGGCTCGATCGACGCAAGCCCGTTCCGCGACCAGGACGGGAAGCTCTACCTCTATTTCAAGAATGACGGGAACAACCCCAACGTCCGCAAGCCGACGGAGCTGTGGGTGCAGCCGCTCGCGCCCGACGGCCTCAGCGTCGCCGGCGAGGCGAAGTCGCTGCTGCGCGACCGGCTGAAATGGGAAGGCGGCCTCATCGAGGCGCCAACGATGATCCACGCGGCGGCCGGCTATTTCCTGTTCTTCTCGGGCAACGACTTCGCCTGGCAGCGCGACCAGAAGCTGTCGGCCTATTCGATCGGCTACGCGGCCTGCGACGGCCCCGCCGGCCCGTGCAAGGAGGCGGGCGACAAGCCCTTCCTCTACAGCTTCTCAGGCCCCGAGGGATGCCTCTCCGGCCCGGGTCACCAGGCCGTCTTCAACGTCGGCGAGCGCTGGTTCATCGCCTTCCACGCCTGGTCGGCGAATTCGGCCTGTCGTCCCATGGACCCGGTCCGCTGGCTCTACATCGCTCCGTTGCTGTGGCGGGAGGGTAAGCCGGTGATCGGCGTCGGGCTGAAGCCGACCAGCAAACGCTAAGGGGACAAGCACGGCAGCCGCCCCGCAGGACGGCTGCCGAGCCCCTTACTTTCCGAACTTGAAGCGCAGGCCGAGCGACAACGTCGTCTCGTCGAAGCGAATGTAGCGCAGGTAATCGGCCCGCGTCGCGCCCGCGCGCGCCGAGCTGAAGTCCTGGCTGAACCGCGACCGGGTAATGTTGGTCCAGTCGCCGAAGATGGTGAAGTGGCCACCGACATTGTAGTTCAACGACAGGTCGAGCCGGTTCGCGGGATGCGCCGTCTCGAGGTAGATGTCGTCACCGCGATATTGGCGGCTCGCCGCGAAGCTCGAGCGGCCGGTATAGGTCAGGCGCGCCGACAGGCCGTAGCGCTCGAACATACCGACGACCGACCAATTCCACTTCGAAACGCCGTTCAGTTGGTCGGTGATCGGCAGGAAGGAGAGCCCGCCGCTGCCGTTCGGCTGCTGGACCCGCGCCTTGACGTAGGTGACGTTCCCCTGCGCGCCAAAGCCATGCAGCCAGTCGGGAAGCCAGCCGAAGTCGAAGAAGGTCTGCGCCTGGAATTCGGCGCCCGTGATGCGGCCCTTGCCGGTGTTCACGGGTCCCGTAATCTCCACGACGCCGAGCGTCGGATCGGTGAAGCGGTAGGTCGAATTCTGGATGAAGCCGTTCACATCGCGATGGAACAGCGACAGCGCGGCAAACCCGGCGCGCGAGAAATAATATTCGAGGCTGCCGTCATAATTCCACGACGTGTAGGGCGTGAGGAACGGATTGCCGCCAAAGCCGGTGCGCGGATTGTTGTCGGTGCCGACGCCGCCCGAGGGAGGTGCTCCCAGCTGGATCCCGGGGACCAACTGGCCGAAATCCGGCCGCGTTTCGGTCTTCGAGAAGGCGAGCCGAACCTGGAACTTCGGGTCCACCCGCCACCGCAGGCTGGCATTCGGCAGCCAGACCGTATGCTCGCTGCCGGCGTCGATGATCGGGATTCCGGTCGGCACCGGTCCCGACACGCGGGTGTTGATCCGGTTGACGCGCAGGCCAAGGATGCCGGTCAAATTGTCGGTGCCGAGGTTGAGCTGGCCGTAGCCGGCCCAGGTCGTCTCATGGGCGTTCCACTGCGGCCCGGCGACGACCGGAGCGGTCGTATACCCTCGGCAGCCGTTGCCCGGATCGGACGGCAGGATGGCCGGGCAGTTCGTGATCTCGAACTGACGCAGCGCGACGAGGTTGTCGCGGATGCTTTGATAGGTCGGCGCTGCGAAATTGTACGTGCCGTTGGAGCCCGGCACGCCCCGGAACACGTCGAACGTGACGGGAAGCGTGGAGGCATTCAGGCCCAGCGGCAGTTCGAAGCCATAGCGGCTGCCGAATTCCCGCTGCGAATCGCGGTCGGTGAAGCGCCCGCCGAGCTGGAAGTTCTTCAGGAAGCTGCTGTTGAAATCATATTGGAGATCGAGCCGACCCTGCCAGTCCTGGCCGGCGGACAGCTGGTTCTCCTCGTAGAGCCCCTGGAAGGTCTGGGCCTTCGGATCGTTGAAATTGATTCCGCTGATCGTGAAGGATGGCTGCTCGAGGTTGAACGTGACGGTGCGCGCGCCCGGGAATATCCGGTCGAGCGATTCAGTGGAGCCGCGGAACGTCGAGGTGGTGCGGGCGAGGTCGCCCGTGATGTGGACGCGGTCTTGGTTGAAGCGGAAGCCGGTAGCATATTGGTAGGTGTCGGTGCGGTTGTAGGTGCCGCCCTGGAATGAGAAGAGGTTGCCGCCGGGGTTGGTGACGGTGCCGCTGCTGACCAGGTTCGTGCCGGGCCGGAACACCAGGTTGCTGTAGGATTGCCCGCCGTAGAGCGGCTCTTCGAGCAGCCGGTCGTCGATCTGGTTGCGGAAGCCCTGCCACAGGAATTCGCCGTAGATTTCAAGCGACTGGCTCGGGCGCCATTGCACGGACGCGTTGACCGACGGCCGCTCGCGATGTCCGGAGCGGTAAAAGAGCCGCTGGATATCAGGCAGCCGCACGTGCTGGCCGTTGATGGTCGGGTCGGCGATGAAATCGGTGTTCGAGATTTCCGAATCGAGATACCGCATCTGGTCGTAGGAGGCGTTGATCAACACGCCGATCTCGCCGATGCCGGTCTGCCAGCGATTGGTCGCCAACAGGTTGAAATTCGGAAGCTCCGAATGGCCCTGAACGGTGTGCAGTTCCCAGACCGACCCCGCCACCTGAGCGCCGCTGAAGTCGAATGGCCGGCGCGAGCGGACGTTGACCAGGCCGGCGAGGCCCGGCTCCACGAGGTCCGCGGTCGAGGTCTTGAAGACCTCCAGCGCAGCGATGTTCGCGGAGGGGAAATCCTGGAGAGCGACCACGCGCGTTTCGGCGGTGAAGATCTCCCGGCCGTTATAGGTAGTGGTGTAGTAGGGCAGGCCGCGGACCAGTACGTTCTGCGCCTCGCCCCCCTGCCGGTAGACCTGCACGCCCGGAATCCGCGCGGCGGTCTCGGCGGTGTTGAGGTCGGGCAGCTTGCCGATATCCTCGGCGACGACGGCATCGACGATCTGCTCCGAATTGCGGCGCAAATTCTGGCTCGATTGGAGCGACCGGCGCAGGCCGGTGACGACGATGGCGCTGTCCTCGCCCGGAGCGTCGGCCGGCTCGGCGGAGGTGCCCGGAGCCCCGGGCGTCGCGGTGTCCGTGCCGGGGGCGCCGGTGGTGCCGCCGCCCGGCGGAGGCGGCGGCGGAGTCTGGGCCATGGCGGGCGCGGCGGTGAGCGCGAGCATCAGAGTCGAAGCGGAGCACAGGACGATAGATTTGACGCGCATCACGCGGCCTCCCCAGCACAGTTCATAATCCGGTCCTTCGAACGGGGACCGTTACGCGGGCGGGATAATGGAGGGGCCGCGGGCGACCGGCAAGCCAATTGTCATATTTACTCGGGACACGCCCATTCGAAGCCCGCTGATTGTTGCCGTTCGGCCACGCTTCAGATCAAGCTTGGGAGCCACCAGCCCGAGTGCAGCATGGCCGCAGCACGGGTGCCGCACGCGGTCGCGGGGGCGGGAGGTCAGGAGCGGCGGCGCGCTGGCCGCCGCCGGCTAATGATCGATGCCGCGCCCGGTCTTCTCCTGCAGCGCGTCGATCCGCTTCGACGCTTCGGCCTTCGACAAGCCCTCATCGAAAGACTCGCCGGCCTCTTCGCTCAGCGTCTTCAGGTAGGACGCCTGCGCTCCGGTCATGGCCTCGTCGCCGGTTACCCAGTCGTCGGGGTCCTTTTCCGCATTGCCCTGCGGCTGGTTTTTCACAGTGTCGGTCACGGGAACTCCGTTGGCGGATTTTCTATCTATCCACCAACGCATGTGTTCCGTGTCCGTTCCCTTACTTCAGGCGGGATCGAAGGGGAGATCGAGCGCCTCGGCCACCGCTTGGTGGCGGATCTTGCCGCCCGAGACGTTGAGGCCGGCTGCGAGGTGTGCGTCCGCCGCCATCGCCGCGTCCGCGCCGAGGTTGGCGATCTTGAGAACGAAGGGGAGGGTGGCGTTGTTGAGCGCGAAGGCTGACGTGCGGGCGACGGCGCCAGGCATGTTCGCGACGCAATAATGGATGATCCCGTCCACCTCGTAGACCGGATTTTCGTGCGTCGTCGCGCGCGAGGTTTCGAAGCAGCCGCCCTGGTCGATGGCGATGTCGACGAGCACCGAGCCGCGCTTCATCGTCTTCAGCATATCGCGGGTCACCAGCTTCGGCGCAGCGGCGCCGGGCACCAGCACCGCGCCGATCACCAGCTCCGATTCCGCCACCGCCTTCGCGATGGTCGCGCGCGACGCATAAGCAGTCTTGATCTGGCTCGAAAAGAACATGTCGAGCTCCGCCAGGCGGGCGTTCGAAATGTCGTAGATGGTGACGTCGGCGCGCATGCCGACCGCCATCTGGGCCGCATTGACGCCGGACACGCCGCCGCCCAGAATCGCGACCTTCGCCGGCGGCACGCCGGGAACGCCGCCGAGCAGGATGCCGCGGCCGCCTTGCTCCTTTTCGAGATAGTGGGCGCCGACCTGGATCGACATGCGGCCCGCGACTTCCGACATCGGCCGCAGCAGCGGGAGCGAGCGGTCGTTCGCCGTCACCGTCTCATAGGCGATGCAGGTGGCGCCGGACTTCATCAGCCCCTCCGCCTGCGGCTTGTCGGCGGCGAGATGGAGATAGGTGAAGAGCGTGTGGCGCGGCTCGAGCAGGGCGATCTCGCTCTGCTGCGGCTCCTTCACCTTCACGATCATGTCGGACGCGGCGAACACCGCGGCGGCGTCGGCGGCGATGCGCGCGCCCGCATCGACATAATCCTGGTCGGTCAGGTCGATGCCCGACCCGGCCTGGGTCTGGACGATCACTTCGTGGCCGGCGGCGATAAGCTCGGCGATAGACGCCGGCGTCAGGCCGACGCGATATTCATGGACCTTGATCTCCTTGGGCACGCCGACGCGCATTTGACGACTCCATTTTCCTGTCAGGGTTGGGCGGCCCTATAGCGGCGGCTTTCGGCTTTGTCGCCGTTGCCGGTGCGCGCCGCCGCTGCTAGAGCCCCGCGCTTTTCGAACGCCGGGAGACGGGAGTGGCAGGCGCGCCGATCATCGTCACCGCATTGTTCGGCGACGGCGACAATGGCTGGCTGCAGGAACTGCGCCGCACCCATTACCCGCCGGAGCGCAATCGCGTCCCCGCCCACCTCACCCTGTTCCACCACCTCCCGCCGGCGGTGGAGGGCGAACTCTCCCGCCGCATCGCTGCGATCGCAGCCGGTCCGCCGCCGCGCGCGGAAGTGGCCGGCATCATGGATCTCGGCGCCGGCACTGCGCTGCGGATCGACAGCGAAGATCTGGAGGAGATGCGGGCGGAGGTGGCCGAGGCGCTCTACGGACTCCTCACGCCGCAGGACCAGGCGCCATGGCGTCCGCACGTCACCGTGCAGAACAAGGTCGAGCCGAAGGACGCCCGCCGCCTCCAGCAGCATTTGCGCGCCACATTCCGGCCTCGGCCGCTCGCCATCAAGGGACTCGCCGCCTGGCACTATCTCGATGGGCCCTGGCAGCCGATCCGCAGCTGGGCGTTTCGCGGCTGAAGGCGGCCCGCGAGTTGCTTCGAGAGCCCTCCGCTCCTATGTGAGGAGGGCAACGTCGCCTGCGACGGATCCGGGGCAGCCCCGCTTCCCTTTCACGCTTCATCGCCGACCCGCCGCAGCGCCCGCTCCGGCGGCGCCCTTTTTTCAGCCCGCGCTGCCCTTTGCGCGCGGGACGCACCGGAGACCCTTATGGCCAAGGAAGCGACCCTCACCGTCGAGGGCCAGATAGACGAAATCCTCCCCGACGGCCGCTTCGGCGTGCTGCTCGACAACGATCACCGCGTCATCGTCTACACCGCCGGCAAGATGCGGCGCTTCCGCATCCGCTCGGTGGTCGGCGACCGCGTTCATGTCGAGATGACCCCTTACGACCTCACCAAGGGCCGCCTCGTCTATCGTGAGCGCACCCCCGGCGCCACGCCCGGCCGCCGTCCGGGAGCGAAACGATGAGCGGCGTTCCCGATCATGGCCGCGCAGCCGCGGTCCCCTACCTCATCGTCAAGGAGGAGGACGGCAGCTGGAGCCTCAGCTGCCGCGACACCCGATATAACGGCCAGGGCTACCCGATCGTGACGACCACCCGCGTCGCCGAGAGCTTCAAGACCGCCGCCGCAGCCCGCGCCCACGCCAAGGCGCATTTCGGCGCCGAGCCCGGGCAGTTCGCCAGTAAGTAGCCGGCGACTTCGCTCAGCCGACCAGCTGCAGCAGCCGCTCCGTGTCGACCGGCGGGGCGCACAGGAAGCCCTGGTAAAGCGTGCAGCCCTCCCGGGCGAGGAGGGCGAGCTGCTCCTCGGTCTCGACGCCTTCGGCGATGACCTCGAGTCCGAGGGAGCGCGCCATGTCGATGACGCTGCGCACCACCACCTGGTCACGGGCGCTGCCGCCGATATCCTCGACCAGGCGCTTGTCGATCTTGAGATAGTCGAGCGGCAGCGCCTTCAAATAAGCGAGGCTCGAATAGCCGGTGCCGAAATCGTCGATCGCGACGCGCAGGCCGCCCCGCCGCAGCTCGGCCAACAGACCCGCGGCTGTCCCGAGATCCTCGATGAGACCGCTTTCGGTCACCTCGACGGTGAGCCGCCCCGCCGCGAAGCCGCTTTCCCTCACGAGCGCCAGGAATTGCGCCGCGAAGCCCGGACGAACGATGTCGGCGGCGGTGATGTTGACCGACAGGCGAAGGCCCTGGAGCGGGGCCGGCCATGCGGCCGCCGCGGCAATCGCCTTGCGCTGCACGTGGTCCGACAGCTGGGCGAGATAATCCGAGCGCTCGGCGGCATTGAAGAGGGTGGCCGCGCCCAATTCCCCAAAGCGGGGGTGACGCCATCGGGCTAGCGCCTCGACCCCGGTGATCCGGCCGCCGGCGATCGAGACCTGCGGCTGGAACAATATCTCGATCTCGTCGCGGTCGAGCGCGCGCCGTAGGTCGACTTCGAGCTGGTCGCCGAGCGCGCTGTCGCTGGCGGCCCCCTCGTCCAGCGCCAGCACCGGCCCGGCCTCACTCGCCTTGGCCTCGGCCAGGGCACCGCTGGCCCGCCGCAGCAGCGACGCTGAATCGTCGCCTTCCGTCGAGGCCACCACCCCCGCGCGGCTCGCCAGCGTGATGACATGGTCGCCGCAGACGAACGGCCGCCCCGTGGCCTCGATCAGCTGACCGGCGAGGAAGCGGCCTTCGTCGAGGCTGGTCGGGGCCGTCAGGAGCACGGCGAACTCGGCGCCGGCGATCCGCGCGACGAGGCGCCGCTTCCCGGCGGTGTCGACGAGCCGCTCGATCCGCCGCGCCGCCGCCTGCAGCACCGAATCGCCGGTGCGGCGGCCGAAGGCGGCGTTGATCGCGTCGAACCGGCTGACGGCGAGGAGGATGGCGACCAGCGCCGGCCCTTCGCCCTCCGTCACCGCCAGCTGCCGGTCGATCCACGCGCGGGCGGCGCGCGCATCGCGCACCCCCGTCATCGGATCGCGCGTCTGCCGGGCGGAGCCGCCCGGCGGCACGATCGCCTCGGTGCGCCCGACCACCGCCCGGCCGTCCTCGACCCGGAGGTGATGGGCGAGCCGCGCCCCTTCCGCCGCGGCGTCGGCATGGGCGAAGGCGGTGGACTGGCCGGTGGCGAGGAGGCGGTCGACGGCCCCGCGGGCGGCCTTGCGCCCGTCCGCATCCATCCGCCGGAACAGCTCCATCAGCGTCACGCGCCGCCCCTCGTCCTCGCCAAGGCCGGCGCGGCGGGCGAGGGCAGGGGAGAGCTCGACGGTCGAGGACCCCGGCTCCCACCGCCACGACGCCGGCCCTTCGGTGCCCCGCCCGCCGCTGCTGCCGCGCGCCTCGCCGCGCCGGATCGGCCGGCGGCCGCCGCTGCGCTCGGCATGACGCTGGGCGAAGTGGACCGCCTGAAGCAGCTGCTGCTCACTGAACGGGCTGACCAGGAAATGGGTGGCGCCCGCCGCGTAGAGCGCGTCGAGCGCGCCTTCGTCGGTGCGAGAGACGAGGACGAGGAGGGCGGCTGCATTCGCCTCGACCGGGTCGCCGAGCGCCTTCACCGCCTCGCTGCCCTCCGGCAGCGCGCCGCGCGCATCGACGATGGCGACGACAGCTCCGGACGCGATGAAGCGGCTTTCCGCCTGCTCGGCGCGGCGCGCGGCGATCGCCTGCCAGCCGCCGCGCTCGGCCGCCTGGGTCAGCTCGTCGCGGTGCCGGAAGGAAAGGATGAAGAGCGGGGCGGCGCCGGCCTCGGCGGGCATGCTGGCAGCTCCTCCCATCTGTGCTTGCGCGCCCATCGCTCTACTCTGGCCGTCCCACCTCAACAATCCGTTTAGACGGCGCGCAAAAGCCTGTGCCGCCAAGGGACGGGGTTTCTCCTGGCGAGGCCCCAGCGGCACGCTTGCTACCCCGCGCGCGGCCCCTTACCACCTCGCTAATGACGGCGATTGCGGACAGACCGACGGCGCTCGTCGCCTCGCCCACCGAGGCCGGCCTCGCCGCCGAGGCGCTGCTGCGCGAGCGCTATCATTTCGTGCCGCACGAGGAGGCGGAGCAGATCGTCGCTTTGGGCGGCGACGGCTTCCTGCTCCAGACGATGCACGAGATGCTGGCGGCGGGGCGGGTACTGCCGGTGTTCGGTATGAACCGCGGCACCGTCGGCTTCCTGATGAACGAGTGGCGCCTCGACGGCCTGGAGGAGCGGCTGAACCGCGCCAAGGCTTTCAAGGTGGCGCCGCTCGCGATGGAGGCGGAGACGGTCGAGGGGAGGGTGGTCCGCCACCCCGCCATCAACGAAGTCTCCCTGCTGCGCGAAACCCGCCAGGCGGCGTGGATCGAAATCTCCGTCAATGGCCGCGTGGTCCTTGGCCAACTGATCTGCGACGGCGTGCTGGTGGCGACGCCGGCCGGCTCCACCGCCTACAATCTCTCCGCCCAGGGCCCGATCCTGCCACTCGGCTCGAACCTCATGGCGCTGACTCCGATCAGCCCCTTCCGCCCGCGCCGCTGGCGGGGCGCGCTCATCCCTGACGAACTGACGGTGCTGCTGCGCGTGCTCGATCCGATGAAGCGCCCCGTCTCGGCGGTGGCGGACCAGCACGAGGTGCGCGACGTCGCCTCCGTCCGCGTCTGCATCGACCGTAGCCTCGAGCTCACCCTCCTCTTCGACGCCGAGCACGCCCTCGACGAGCGCATCACCATGGAGCAGTTCACCGCCTGAGAGGGTTGCCAGCGTCGGAATCGCGCTGCTATAGGCCCGCCCGTCAGCGAGTGGGTATTCCCCGGTAGCTCAGCGGTAGAGCATCCGACTGTTAATCGGATGGCCGATGGTTCGAATCCGTCCCGGGGAGCCACTCCTTGCACACCAATCCCCTCCGTAGCGTAGCGCGATGAGCCTGGATTCGGTCCGGGCTTGGCTGGCGGCGCATGCGGCCGATCTGCCGATCATTGAGACGGAGGAGAGCACCGCCACCGTGCTCGAAGCCGCGGCGGCGCTCGGCGTCGAGCCGGCGCGGATCGCGAAGACGCTGGCGGTACGGGTGAATGGCGAGGTCTTCCTGCTCGTCACCCGCGGCGACGCACGTCTAGACAACCAAAAGACGAAGGCGGCCTTCGCCGGGCGGCCGCGCATGCTCGGGCCGGAGGAAACGCTGGCGCTAACCGGCCATCCGGTCGGGGGCGTCTGCCCGTTTGGGCTGGCGACGCCGCTCCCGGTCTATTGCGACATCTCGCTACGCGACTTCGACGAGGTCTTTCCGGCGGCGGGCTCGCTGACCAGCTCCGTCCGCGTCACGCCGGAGCGGCTTGGTGCGCTGGTGGCGAAGGGCTGGGTCGATATTTGCAGCCTCCCAGCCTCTTAGCCTCCGCCGGCGCCTGAGACGCCTAAGCCGTTTCCAGCGCCCGCTGGCCTTCGCGCGTGCGCTCCTCCGTCGCCGTTACCTGATAGTCCACCGGCGTGACCTGCTCGCCGGCAGCGCCGCGGGCCGCGGCCGCGCCGCGGGGGAAGCCGCTGCGGTCGCTATAGTCGCGGCCGGTGTCGCCCTTCCTTTCGCTCTGTTCCGCCGTGAGGCTAAGGGCGGTCAGCAGGTCGACGACGGTGATCCCGGCAACGGCACCCAAGGCGATGTAGTTGTTGCGGCGCTGCTCGTCGTCGGCCCCTTGGAGCCCGTAGGCGAGGGTGGCGAGATCGACGATGTCGCCGGCGACCCGGCTCCAGATCGCGGGCGCCGGCGTGTCGCTCAGCGCCCACATGCCGGCGCCGATCTCGCGGCCGCCATAAGCACGGAGCAAAGTCTCCTTGCCTTCCAGCCCGAGCGCCTTGCCGAGCTTGCCCGGCGCGACCAGTTCGGTGAGCCCGAGGGCGAGGCTGAACCAGCCGAGGCCGCGCGCGACCCGGTCGGATTTGGTGAGGCTGCGGTCGGGCCGGCTCGTCACCAGGGTGGATGTGGCGTTCATGTCTGCAAATCTCCTGTTACGGCTTCAGCACCACCTTGATGCAGCTGTCCTGCTTCTGCTCGAAGACCCGGTACATGCCCGGACCTTCCTCGAGGCTGGCGGTGTGGGTGATGACGAAGGACGGGTCGATCTGCCCCTCGTCGATGCGGCGGGTGAGGTCGTCGGTCCAGCGGCGGACGTGCGTCTGGCCCATACGGAAGGTCAGCCCCTTGTTCATCGCCTGGCCGAACGGGATCTTGTCGACGAGCCCACCATAGACGCCCGGGATCGAAAGGACGCCCCCGCCGCGACAGACGTAGATCATCTCGCGCAGCACATGCGGACGATCGCTCTCCATCATCGTCGCCTGCTTGACGCGGTCCATCATCGAGTCGATGTGGCCGCTGGCGTGCGCTTCGAGCCCGACGCAGTCGATGCACTTGTCCGGGCCCTTGTTGTCGGTGAGCTCATTGAGCCGCTCGACGACGCTCTCATCCTCGAAGTTGATCGTGATCGCGCCGGCGGCTTCCGCCATGCTGAGCCGCTCGGGCAGCCGGTCGATGGCGATCACCTTCTCCGCCCCCAGCAGGATCGCGCTGCGGATCGCCATCTGGCCGACGGGGCCCGCGCCCCAGATGGCGACGATGTCCGTGCGCTTGATGTCGCACTGGACGGCCGCCTGCCAGCCGGTCGGGAAGATGTCGCCGAGGAACAGGGCCTGCTCGTCGGTCATCGAATCCGGCACCTTGATGTGGGTCGCGTCGGCGAACGGCACGCGCAGATATTCGGCCTGGCCGCCGGCATAGCCGCCGGTGAGGTGGGTGTAGCCGAATAGACCGGCGGTGCGGTGGCCGAACACCTTGTCGGCCAGCTCACCATTGCGGTTGGAGCGCTCGCACAGCGAGTAATTGCCGCGGCGGCACTGGTCGCATTCGTCGCAATTGATGGTGAAGGGGATAACGACCCGTTCGCCCTTCCGCAGGTTGTTGACGGCGCTGCCGGTCTCGACGACTTCGCCCATCATCTCGTGGCCGACGATGTCGCCGGGCTTCATCGCCGGGATGTAATTGTGGAAGAGGTGGAGGTCGGAGCCGCAGATCGCGCAGCTCGTGACCTTGATGATCGCGTCGCGCGGTTCCTCGATCGTCGGATCGGGGACCTGCTCGGCCCGTATGTCCTGCTTGCCGTGCCAGACGAGCGCCTTCATCGCTTTCTCCCTTCGGTCGCGTGTGGAGGGTGAACGATTGCGCTTCCCGTGCGGCTCACCGGATGAGCGCACCAGCGGCTCCTTTCGCCGCAGGCCGTTTCGACCGCACTACGCGGCCCGGTGAATTGCGGCGCTTTTTCCTGATCTGGATCATGTTGGCGGCGGAACAACGTCGTGGCGCGGCGGGTTCTGCGGCCGACCCATTCCAAGGAGGCAGTAATGGCAGGCAATCGCGACACGAAGCCGCGCGGGCGCAGCAATGGTTCGGGCGGCAGCGACAGCGCATTCTCCTTCGGCGGCGGCAGCGCCGGCGTCCTCGCCGGCGCGGCTCTGGCCGGCGCCGCGATCGGCATCGCCGCCAATGTCGGGCGCAAGCTGTTCGTCCAATTCTCGACCGGCGCGACCGGCGACTGGTGCGATGCGCTGAAGGCCGAGCATCAGCTCACCCGCACGATTTTCGACAAGATCGAGGCGACCGACGACAGCCAGGGCATCATGCGCGGCCACCTTTTGATGAAGCTCAAATATGCGCTGACCAAGCACGCCAACGAGGAAGAGAATGTCATCTACCCGGCGCTGCGCGAGGCCAACATGGCGCACGACGCCGACGCGCTCAACGGCGAGCACGGCTATGTGAAGACCTATCTCTACGAGCTGGAGACGATCGCCAACGCCAGCCCCGAATGGCTCGCCCGCGTCCGCGATTTCCGCACCATGATCGAGGAGCATATGCGGATGGAGGAGGAGGAAGTGTTCCCCGCCTTCCAGAAGGCCCTCACCGAAGCCCAGAACGCCCGCCTCACCTCGATGATGAACAAGGAAGGCTTCAAGATGGCGTGAGGGGCCGCGCGTCCTAACCTCTGCCACGTCACCCCCGTCACCCCGGACTTGATCCGGGGTCCACCTTCTTCCGGCGGCCCCCTGCAAGAGAAGGTGGATGCCGGATCCGGCATGACGGGCAGGTGTGTACCGACGCCGCCCCTCAGCACTTGCGGCTGAGCGTTCGCATCGCGTCGTCGAGACCCGCGAGCGTGAGCGGATACATCCGCTCCTTCATCAGGCCGCGCAGAATCTCCGTGGACGGGCTGTAGCCCCAATATTTCTCCGCAGTGGGATTGAGCCAGACCGCGGACGGATAGGTGTTCACCATCCGCTGCACCCACACCGCGCCCGCTTCCTCGTTGAAATGCTCGACCGAGCCGCCGGGGTGGGTGACCTCATAGGGGCTCATTGCCGCGTCGCCGACGAACACCAGTTTGTAGTCGTGTCCGAATTTGTGGAGCAGGTCCCAGGTCGGGGTGCGCTCCGTGTAACGGCGGCGATTGTCCTTCCACACGCTCTCGTAGAGGCAGTTGTGGAAATAGAAAAATTCGAGGTTCTTGAACTCCGACGTGGCCGCCGAGAACAGCTCCTCGCAGACCTTCACATAGGGGTCCATCGAGCCGCCGACATCGAGGAAGAGCAACAGCTTCACCGCATTGTGCCGCTCCGGCCGCATGCGGATATCGAGCCAGCCCTTCCGCGCCGTGCCGTCGATCGTGCCGTCGATGTCGAGCTCGTCCGCGGCACCCTCGCGCGCGAAGCGGCGCAGGCGGCGGAGCGCGACCTTGATGTTGCGGGTGCCGAGCTCGACCGCGCTGTCGAGGTTCCTGAACTCGCGCTTGTCCCAAACCTTGATGGCGGAGCGGTTGCGGCCGCCGTCCTGGCCGATCCGCACCCCTTCCGGATTGTAGCCATAGGCGCCGAAGGGGGAGGTGCCGGCCGTGCCGATCCATTTATTGCCGCCCTGGTGCCGCTCCTTCTGCTCCTCGAGCCGCTTCTTCAGCGTCTCCATGATCTCTTCCCAGGAGCCGAGCGCCGCGATCTCGGCCATCTGCTCGGGCGTCAGGTACAGCTCCGCGACCTTCTTCAGCCACTCCTCCGGAACCGGCGCCGCCTCGGTGCCGTAGGTAGTCTCCAGCCCTTTGAAGACCTTGCCGAACACCTGGTCGAACCGGTCGAGCAGCCCCTCGTCCTTCACGAACACGGCGCGGGCGAGATAGTAGAATTCCTCCGGGCTCGCCGCGATGACCTCCGCATCGAGCGCCTCGAGCAGCAACAGATGCTCCTTCAAGGACGCGGAGATCCCGGCCGCGCGCAGCTCGTCGACGAAGGAGAAGAACATAAGCGGCGTCTTATCGCACGGCGCGGCGCTGGACCACCTCCCCCGTGGTTAACCCGGTTTCAACAGGTTCGGCCTATCCCCACCGCAATCCAAGGGGAGAGTGTATTCCGTGGCGAGCTCGGCAACAAACAGTGCGGACGCAAATGCGATCAATCAGGTGGCGCGCAATTGCGGGTCGCTGGCGATCGAATGCAGCGACGTGTCGGGCTACGTCTCCGGCGTCTCCGACCGCATCTCCTCTAACCTTCGCACCCTCGACCGCCTCGAGGAGGTGACCAGCCGGCTGCTCGCGGACCAGGCGAGCGTCGCCGAATCGACCGACGAAGCACGGCTCCTCGCCGAGCAGGCGCGCGAGAAGCTCTCCGCCGGCCGCGCCGCGATCGAGGACACGATCTCAATCTTCAGCGGCCTGACGGACCTGGTCGTCCAGCTTGGCGAACGCATGGCCGGCTTTGCCGAGGCGATGAGCCGGGTCCAGAACGTCTCCGCGGCGATCGAGAGCATCGCCTACAAGACTAACATGCTCGCCTTGAACGCGACCATTGAGGCGGCGCGGGCAGGGGAGGCGGGTCGCTCCTTCGCGGTGGTCGCGGCCGAGGTGAAGAAGCTCGCCCACGAGACCCGCACCGCGACCAGCGAGATCGCCGGCACCATCGCTTCACTGACCCGCGAGGCGGAAGCGGTGACCTCCGAGATCGAGACCGGCGTCGGCCGCAGCCGCGCCGCCCAGAGCGGCTTCGCCACCCTCACCGAAACCGTCCGCGACGTCTCCGACATCGTCGGCATGGTCGACCGCCAGACCGACGGCATCGCCCAGTCGACCGCCCTCATCCAGCAGAGCGTCGACAGCATGAAATCCGGCCTCTCCTCCTTCGCCGCGGACGCGCGCGACAATGGCGGCGAGCTCCACCGCGCGCAGGACCGGCTCGCCCAGCTCGAGGCGCTGTCGGGCGAGATGCTCGACCGGCTGGCGAGCTGCGGCGTGCGCATCGACGACACCGTCTTCATCGAGCGCGCACAGAGCGCCAATCGTGAGCTCCAGGAGATCATCGAGACCGCCATCGCGCGCGGCGAGATCGCCGAGCCCGACGTCTTCGATACGCGCTACGTACCGATGCCGGGCACCAACCCGACCCAGTTCGAGACTCGCTTCTGCGCCTTTGCGGACCGCACCGTCCGTCCGCTCCTCGACCGCATCAAGTCGAGCGATCCCAGGCACATCGGCTGCGTGATGAGCGACGTCAACGGCTACCTCCCGACCCACAATTCGGAACGTTCGCAGCCGCAATCGTCGGACCCGGCGTGGAATGCGAAATTCTGCCGCAACCGCCGCAACTTCATCGACGACGCCACCCGCCGCGCCATCGCCAGCGACCAGGAGGCGATGCTGGTGACCTACCGCATGAACCTCGGCGAGGGGCGCTATCTGCCGGTCAAGAACGTGTTCGTGCCGCTGTGGATCAACGGCCGCCGCTGGGGCAATTTCGAAATCGCCTACCGCGACGACGACCTCAACGGGGCCACGGTTTAGGGCGTCGGCTCCGTCGCAGCCCCGCCGAAAATCTCCCGCCCGACGGCCTCCGACAGCCGGTCGATCTCGCCTGCATCGCTTTCGCGTGCAGTGACCAGGACGAGGATGCCGGTGCGTCCGGCGACGGCACTCCAGACCTCCTTGAACATACCGGCGTCTCGGTAGCGCCCGCGAAAGCTGCGCGCCTTCGGCTGGCCCGGCCAAAGGAACGCGCCTTCGGTGACGACGACGACCTTTCCGTCGCGCGCCATCGCCGCGCGGCCTCTCTCCCGCATCTGGGCCAGGGTCGGCCCGGACGTGACGCGATCAATCGCAACCGTAACGTAGTGCCCGAGCGGATCTGCCTCGCGTCCATCCACATAGATGAAGATTCGCGGGCTTTCAGGGCTCGATTCCTGGCGCTTCAACGGACCGAGCGTCGAAGGCAGAGCCAGGCCCGTACCTGAGTGCAGCAGCGCCCCTCCGGGCGTCTCTACGAGCGCGGGCGTCGGAGCGGCGGCCGCGGGCGCAACGCTGATAAGCGCCGCGGCGATGGCACGCAGGATGAGGTGCCTCACCGGCCCATCGTCACGTAGACATTCGTCCCGAACGTCAGGTCGGCCTTGTAGACGGTCTCGGAGCTCACCGCCGCGGCCTTGGGGTTTCCCTGCAGCACGGCCGCGACCTGTTGCGGCGTCAGCAGCCGGTCCCAGGCGCCGTAATTCGCCGTCCGACCGACATCGTGGAGGCGCAGCATGTAGAGCTGCCCCATCTCGCCGCGTCGCATCTCGATGGTCTTGCCGGCGTCGTTGACGATGCCGATCACCGCCGTCGGCTTGGCGGTGTCGCCCGCCGCCTGCATCATGTCGACGACATTGTCGCCGACCTGCACCCGCTCGCGGACGCAGACGGGCCGGCGGCCGTTGTCGGCGATGGAGGGCGGGAAGGGTGGCTCCTTCTCCTTGCCCTTCTCCGGCAGGCCCGCCGCGAGCGTCGAGTCGATGAGCATGCGCGTCATCGGATCGTTGCCGAGGCCGAGGCCCTCGATCTTCAGCTGGGTGCGTTTCGCCGTCTTGGTCGCGGGCGCCGGGCAGTCGCCGACCTTCAGCTCCTCGACCGGCTCCACCGCGCCGGCTCCCGAGACGGCGAGGCCGGAGACGAGCGCGTCGAGCGCCCCCTCCACCTCAGCGCGGCGCGCCATCGGCCCCGAGACGCGCACCACCGCGATCCAATGCCCGATCTTGGTGACGGCGAAGCTGGTGGCAAGCTTGCCGCCGGCCGCATCCACATAGACCCGGCGGATCGCACCGGCGGCAACGCCTCCCACTGGCACGACTCCGCTCGACGCCAGCTGCGGGCCGGGCCCGAGATGCTGGCGGATCACCTTGTCGAGCTCGAAGGAGGCGAGTGCCGCGTCCGAGTAAGCGGGCAGGTAGACGAACAGGGTGGCGAACACCGCCTGGTCCGCCGACTTGTATTGGGCGAGATTGTCGACCCCGTCCCCCTTGCGGCTCGCCTCCCCGGTCTCGGTGAGCGAGATCGTCGCCGCCTTGGCCGGAAACGATATCCCGGCGGCAGGGACGGCAAGACGGTCGCGGCTGCGCTGCCAGGGTTCGGCCGAGGCGGAGACCGCGATCAACGCGAGCGCCGCTCCCGCAAGATACCGAAGCGCGCCCATCTGATCCCCCTTTGCCGTTCAGCCCCCCGGCCGCCGCGCCATAAAGGCGAGCCGTTCGAACAGCATAACATCCTGTTCGTTCTTGAGAAGCGCGCCGTGCAGCGGCGGGATCGCTTTCTTCGGATCCTGCGACTGCAGGACCTCGAGCGGCATGTCCTCGTGGAGAAGCAGCTTGAGCCAGTCGATCAGCTCGCTGGTCGAAGGCTTCTTCTTGAGCCCCGGCACCTCGCGTACCTGATAGAAGATATCGAGCGCCTTCGAGACCAGCATCTTCTGGATGCCGGGAAAGTGGACGTCGACGATCGCCTGCATCGTCTCGCGATCGGGAAAGCGGATATAGTGGAAGAAGCAGCGCCTGAGGAACGCGTCCGGCAGCTCCTTCTCGTTGTTCGACGTGATGACGACGACGGGCCGCTCGGCCGCCCGCACCGTCTCCCCGGTTTCGTAGACGTGGAACTCCATCCGGTCCAATTCCTGGAGGAGGTCGTTGGGGAATTCGATGTCCGCCTTGTCGATCTCGTCGATGAGGAGGACCGGCAGCTGCGGCGCGGTGAACGCCTCCCACAATTTGCCGCGGCGGATGTAGTTGGAAATGTCGTGAACGCGCGGATCGCCGAGCTGCCCGTCGCGCAGCCGCGCCACCGCGTCATATTCGTAGAGGCCCTGGTGCGCCTTGGTGGTCGACTTGACGTGCCACTCGATCAGCGGCGCGCCCAGAGCGGCGGCGATCTCGTGGGCGAGGACGGTCTTGCCGGTGCCCGGCTCCCCCTTGACCAGCAGCGGCCGGCGCAGGGTGACGGCGGCGTTGACCGCGACCTTCAAGTCCTCAGTCGCGACGTAGGAGGATGTGCCCTGGAAACGCATGTGCGGGCGATAGGGGAGGGCTCTCCCAGCCGCAAGTCACGCCCAGCCGCAAGTCAGGCCCAGCCGGAGCTCAGGCGGCGGCGATTGTCCGGGCCTGGGCGCGCGCCTCGAGCAGGTCGAACAGGCCGTGATGCTGGGCGAGGATCTGCCGCGCCCCGAACAGCAAGGCGCGCGCCGTCGCCGGAGACGCCGCGGCGAAGCGGTCGGCAACCGCTTCGGTCAGCACCGGATCGGGGGCCGCATAAGCCGGCGGCTCGATGCCGAAGCGATGCGCGGCCGCGTCGAGCGCGCACCGCACGACGCTCCAGTCGAGCACCACGGCCATCGCGGCGCCGAGGGCGCAGCCGGACCGCTCCGATTGGGCCAGCATGTCGATCGCATGGCGCTGCGCCTGGACGACCGTATCAGTGTCCGCCGCGCCCGGGGTCGAAGGCACCGGCCCCGCCGCGGCGGCAAGGCGGGCCAGGAACGCGCGCTCGCCGGCAAAAGCGTAGGCGGCATTGGCGAGCCATCCCCGCGGCTCGGCGTCGATGGTCCGGAGCGAGGCATGATCGACGACGCCTGGGTAGCGGCCGTGGAGGATGCAGAGATAATGGACGAGGTCGGCAAGGTTGCGTGCCGCGTCCGGCGCCTTGAGGAGGGCCGGTGCCGAGGCCCAGGGATGGGCTCCGCTGCCCTCCGCGCGGACGGCGGCGCCGAGCGCTTCCCCGGGGCGCGGGGCGGCCGTGCTGCCGGGCGAAGCTGAAGCCATTGCGGGTCCTCCAAAGCGCTGCATCCAGCGGCTCTAAGCCCCTGACCTATATCAATGCCGTAAAAACGCGGTTTACGCCGCGTTAGGGTTGGAGAAAGGGTGGGGGCTTCGGATCTGGCGCGCCGCAGCCGGAGGCGCCAGGCGTAACCGCGCTCTATCCTCTTGGTAGCATTGACCCTTCGCGAGAGGCAGTCTGGCGGGCGGACGGACAGTCCGTCGTCCCTCCAGTCGCCGAGCCGGCGGCCGTTAGCGGCCCTGGCTCCCGAACATCGCGCCATAGCCGCCCTGCTGCGGCGCGGTGGAGGCCGTGGCAGTGGCCGGGACGGTGTTGAAGCCGTCGTAGATCGCGCGCGCAGCGGTGGCGATAAGGCCGGCGCGGTTGTCGCCGCCGCGGCCGAACATCGCCATCGCGACGCGGCGCCCGTCCGGCAGCGTGACGAAGGCGACGTCGCCGGTAAATCCCGACAGCGTGCCGGTCTTGTGCTCGACCGGCGTGCCGGCGGGGAGGAGAGCCTTGATCCGATTCCTGCCGGTGACGCAGCGGCGCATCATGTCGAGCAGCACCAGACGGCTCTGGGGCTTCAAGGCACTGCCCGTGTCGATCTGGCGGAGCAGCTGCAGCATCGCCTTGGGCGTGCTCGAATCCCGCGGATCCTTGAGGTCGCGCCGGTCGGCGAGGAGCCGGGCGATGTTGCGGTCGACCCGGATGCCGCCGACGCCCTGGGTGTGCAGCCACGCATCGACGGTGGCGGGGCCGCCGAGCGCGGCGAACAGCATGTCCGTGGCATGGTTATCGCTGCGGGTAAGCATCAAATTCATCTGCTGCTCGGCCGTCATCGCGCCGACCGTGTCGGTGAGGGAGCGGCGGCCGGCATCGACTTCGGAGAGATAGGTGGCGGCGACGGCGACCTTGACCGTGCTCGCCATCGGAAACGCCCGGTCGCCGTTAAAGCTGACGGTCTCGCCGGTGGTGAGGTCCATGGCTGCGATGCCGTATTCGCCGGGATTCTCGCTGACGGTGGCGGCGAGCCGCTGTTCGACGAGCTGCAGCTGCGGCGCCGCACTCTGTGCCAGGGCAGGCTGGGCGGCCAGGGCGGTGAGCAGGAAGAGCCAGTTTTTCGTTCGCATGCACGCCACTCCCAAGAACCACGGCCGCGAGGCCTGCAGGTGGGGACGTTTATCCGCCGGCAGTTTAACCGCCGCTGACATGAGCCCCCGCTCGCCAATAGGTGAGCGGAAAAGCGGCTGAGAATCCAACGATATGGGCCCGGACGTGGCTGGCTCCCGACCAGCCGTTTCGCAGCCTGAACGTTTCTCCCTCTGAGCCGCAGGCTTGACCCTGAATTGGCTTGCGGTGATGGAGCATGTCGCGCCCGTTCCGGGCGACCGGTTAGAAGGATGTTCTTTATGCGCATTGCAAGCCTGGTGGCCGTCGCCGCCGCAAGCCTCTCCCTCGCCGCCTGCGGCGGTCACAAGAGCGACGACGCGGCCGACGCCCTCAACCAGAGCGCCAACGCCGCCGCCGCCGCCAACGAGGCTTCGGCGTCCGCCAACCAGGCAATGGGCGCCAGCATGAATGCCATGGTTGCCGGCAACGAGCAGGCCAAGCAGGCGGCGGGCGACGTCGCCGCCAATGCCGGCGCGAAGGCCGAAGAGGCCGGCGAAGCCGCCAAGAAGGCCGGTGCCAAGGCCAAGGACGCCGCGCACTAAGCGCTTCGATCAAAACCCCGCCCGACCGGGCGAGCGAACGCCCCGGCAGACCTCCTGCCGGGGCGTTTTCCGTTCCGCCGCGCCGAAGCTTATTGCGGCGTGCTGGACGTGGTGACCGTCGGCTTCTCCCCGGGCCGGTGCGTCATCGTGCGGGTGCGCGAGAGGACCTGGCCTTTGTGGGTGCGGGTGTGGGTCATCGACTTTGCGAAAGTGCCTTGGTTCATCGCCTGGGAATGGGCGACTCCGTTGGTACCGTTCGGGTTGACATGACCGTTGCTCATGGCCCGGCCGCCTACCGATGCGGCGCTACCGCCTACGCCGACGGCCGAACTGTCGCCGCTCGTCGCGCCGACGCCGACCGTGCTCGCCGACTGGCCGTCGATCGAGCCGCTGCCGGCGCTGCCGCCGGTCGCGCCGCCATTGGTCTGGCCGCCGGTTGCGGTGCCGTTGGTCTGCGCGAGAGCGGCGCTGCCGGCGAGGGCGGCGGCGACAAAGAGGATGGTCTTCATGATCTTCACTCCTGGTCTGTTCAGTGGTGGCGCACGGTGCGCCGGCGGTGGTGGGGGACGGGACCGGTGCTGACGCTGCTGGACGCGCCGGAAGTGGCGCCAGTGTCCGCGCCGCCGCACCCACCGTAGCGGACCCTTGAGCCGGCCGAGCCGCCGCCGCCGACCGAGGCGACGCCGTCGCCGCTGCTGCTGACGCTGCTGCTGCTGCTCGATGACCCGTCGGGCGAGGTGACGGTGACGGTGCGGCCATTGCCTGTGCACCGTACGTCGCTGCGCACGCGCTGGTCACCGGCATCGCCCATGTCGACTCGGGACGAAGCCCCGCCCGCGCTGGCGCTGCCGGAAAGCTGACCGTTCGGGCCGGTGCGAATGTCGACCGATGTCTGCGCGGAGGCCGCGCCGGCCAGGGTCGCCGCAGCGAATGCCGGGAGAATCAACCTGCCCATCGGCTCGCTCCTTCCTCAATGGAAAAGGTGCGGCGGCGACCGGGAAAGGCCGCCGCCGCGGCGCGCGGCCTAGTCGCCGCGATGGTGACGGCGGTGGCGGTTGCGCTGGCCGTTGTGATTGCCGTTATTGCCCGACGACGAGGCGGCGGTGCCGACGCCGGAGGACGTGCCGCTGCGGCCCGCGGTCGTGCCGCCGGTCGCCATGGTGGAGTTGGTCGTTCCGCCGCGGGCGCTGCTGCCGCCGGTGCCGATCGCGGAGCTGGTGCCGGTGCGGCCGGCAGTGGAGCCGCCCGTCGCGACGGTCGAGCTGGTCTGGCCGCCGGTGCCGGCGCTGGAGCCGCCCGTGCCGACGCCGACGCTGGCCTGGCCGTTGCCCGCGCTCGCCGCGCCGACGCCGAGCGTCGAGGACGAGCCGTTCGAGCCGGTGCTAGAGCCGCCGGTGCCGAGGGTGGTGTTGTTGTAGCCGCCGGACGTGCTGGTGCCGCCGGTGCCGGTCGTGCTGCTCGTCTGCGCGAAGGCAGCGGGGGCAAGGGCAATCGCGGCCGCCGCCGCCAGGATGGTCGGAATATGTTTCATCACAAACTCTCCTCAGAGGAATCGGGGAGCGACTGTGCGAGAGGTGCCTCTCGTCGAGTCGCCCTCCGTATTTCCTCCAACGTCACCTCCAAAAGTCTGTTCCCACACGTTTTCCCGATTTGCAGCGCCTCTAGAGAGAGAGCTTATCGTCCGCTTATCCTGGGTTAGGAAGGTTCATTGCTGCGGCGCCTGCTGCGGGTTTGCCAGTGCGGCGCAGCCCTGCGCCTGCGCGTGGGGCGGCTGCTCTTGCGTCTTCTTGCCCTTACCTTTGACGACCTTCTTGACGACGTGCGCCGCGTGATCGGCGACGACGCCGCCGACGGCCGCCCCAACGGGTCCACCGACCGCGCCGCCGGCCACGGAACCGCCGGTATGGACCGCGGCATTACCGGCATCCTCGACGAGGCTCGGCTTCTGCTGCTGGCCATTATTCTGCACAGGCTGACAGCCCTGCTGCTGACCTTGGTCGTTCTGCTGCTGGGCCGGTTGCTGCTGGGCGGGCTGCCGTTGCTGAGGCGCGTCCTGCTGTGCCTGGGCGGCGGCCGTCGATGCACACAGAGCCGCGCTGAGGAGAAGGGCTCGCATGGTCAATGCTCCTGCTCGTTTCTGCGCGGGTTCAGCGGGGGAGCCCGCGGCTTTGTTCCAAAAACCCGCTTCCGCGGTTGCAATCCCAAGCCAGCGCGGCGACAGGGCCGCGCATGCTGTACCTGCTCGTCAAGGCGCTGCTTTCCGGCGCGATCATCGCGGCGGTGTCGGAGATCGCCAAGCGCAGCCCGGGCTTCGGCGCATTGGTCGTGTCGCTGCCGCTCGTCTCGGTGCTGGCGATGCTCTGGCTGTGGCGCGACACCCACGATCCGGAGCGGCTGGCGGCGCATGCCGGCGCGACCTTCTGGTTGGTGCTGCCGTCGCTGCCGATGTTCCTCCTCGTGCCGTTCCTGCTGCGCCAAGGTTACTCCTTCTGGCTGGCGCTGGGGCTGGGCTGCCTGCTGACCATCGCCCTCTATCTCGCCATGACCTGGCTTGGCCCGCGCGTCGGGCTTCGGCTCTAGCCGGCGGCGAGGCGGTAGAGGGCGCCGGCGGCGGCGCAGCCGGCGAGGACGGGGAGGGTGCCGACCCGGAAGCGGAACACCGCGACGATCGCGGCGGCCGTGAGCAGGAGCGCCGGCAGGCTGATCGTCGCCGGCACGGGCAGGTCGAGGTTCAACCCGGCGCCGCGGAACCGCTCCACCCGGCCGAAAAGCGTGTGGACGGCGAACCAGATGGCGAGGTTCAGCACCACCCCCACCACCGCGGCGGTGACGGCGGAGAGTGCGGCACTCAGCGCCCGGTTGCCGCGGAGGCGCTCGATGAACGGCGCGCCGAGGAAGATCCACAGGAAGCAGGGCGTGAACGTCACCCAGGTGGTGAGGAGGCCGCCCAGCGTCCCGGCGAGGAGCGGGCTGAGGCCCGTCGCCCTCCGGAAGCTCCCCATGAAGCCGACGAACTGCGTCACCATGATCAGCGGCCCCGGCGTCGTCTCCGCCATGCCCAGGCCGTCTAGCATCTCGCCGGGCGCCAGCCAGCCATAGGTCCCGACCCCCTGCTGGGCGACATAGGCGAGGACGGCATAGGCGCCGCCGAACGTCACCACCGCCATCTTGGAGAAGAAGATCGCGATCTGGCTGAACACATTGGCCGGACCGAGCAAGGCGAGCAGCCCGGCGACCGGCACCAGCCAGAGCAGCAGGAAGATACCGGAGATTCGCAGCGACCATGACAGGTCCGGCCGGGCATGCGCCGGGACATCGGCGCCGAGCCGGGACTCGGCGTCGCTTAGGAGGGCAGGCCCACCTCCGCCGTGGCCGCCGCCGCTGAAGGCGCCAATCCCCGCCCGGCCGCCGATGAAGCCGACCAACGCCGCCGCCGCAACGATGAGCGGGAAGGGGAGAGCGAATGCGAAGATCGCTACGAACGCCGCCGCCGCGATGAGGCGCATCGGCCCGTTTCGCAGCGCCCGCGACCCGATCCGCCGCACCGCGTCCAGCACGATGGCGAGCACCGCCGCCTTCAGCCCGAAGAAGATCGCGGCCACGGCGCCGAGGCTGCCGTACAAAGCGTAGAGCCAGGACAGCGCCATGATCGCCACGAACCCGGGCAGCACGAACAGCGCGCCCGCGATGAGGCCGCCCTTCGTCCGGTGGAGCAGCCAGCCGATATAGGTGGCGAGCTGCTGCGCCTCGGGCCCGGGCAGCAGCATGCAGTAATTGAGCGCGTGCAGGAACCGGGCGTCGCCGATCCAGCGTTTCTCCTCGACGAGGATGCGGTGCATGACCGCGATCTGCCCCGCCGGGCCGCCGAAGCTGAGCAGGGCGATCCGGCACCAGACCCGCACCGCCTCGGCGAAGGGAATGAGCGGGGGCGGCTGGCGGCCGGCGGCATCGGATCCGCAATCTTGCGACGTGAGGGACCCAGGGTCTCCGGAAGCCATGTCAGGCGCCCTTCTTCCGCCGCGGCGCGTGCGAGACCCAGTCGTGGGTCTCGTCGACCGCGTCCCG
>NZ_DASWQI010000075.1:0-13569 GCF_036403745.1 Allosphingosinicella sp. | reverse complement strand
GAGCTCCGGCCGCTCTTCGACCAGCCCGTCGGTAAAGGCCACCTCGTCGTGCCGCTGCCCGTCGGCTTGGGTCTCGTCGGCGCCTTCGGAAGCCGCGGCGTGCGTCTCGAACACCACCAGCACCGAGCCGATGGGGATCATGTCGCCAACCTCGCCGGCAACTTCCAGCACCGTGCCGGCAACCGGCGATTCCATCTCCACGGTCGCCTTGTCGGTCATCATGTCGGCGAGCTGCTGGTCCTCGGCGACTTCGTCCCCCACCTTGACGTGCCAGGCGACGATCTCGGCCTCGGCGATGCCTTCGCCGATGTCGGGCAGCTTGAATTCGTAGCGCGCCATGGCGGTGTCAGTCCTCCAATGCCTTTTGCATCGCCGTGCCGAGGCGGATCGGGCCCGGAAAGTAAGCCCATTCGAGCGAGTGGGGATAGGGGGTGTCGAAGCCCGTCGCCCGCTGCACCGGCGCTTCGAGATGGTAGAAGCAGCGCTCCTGGACCAGCGCACTGAGCTCCGCCCCGAAGCCGCCCGTCCGCGTTGCTTCGTGAACGACGACGCAGCGGCCGGTCTTCTTCACCGATTCCTCGATCGTGTCGATGTCGACGGGGACGATGGAGCGCAGGTCGATGACTTCCGCGTCGATCCCTTCCGCCTCGACGGTGGCGAGGGCCACGTGGACCATCGTGCCGTAGGCGATGACGGTCAGCTCCTGGCCCTCGCGCACCACCGCCGCCTTGCCGAGCGGGACGGTGTAGTGGCCGTCCGGCACCTCCGCCTTGGGATGCTTGGCCCAGGGGGTGACGGGGCGGTCGAAGAAGCCGTCGAACGGGCCGTTATAGATGCGCTTGGGCTCGAAGAAGAGGACCGGGTCGTCATCCTCGATCGCGGCGATCAGCAGGCCCTTGGCGTCGTATGGGTTGGACGGGATCACCGTCTTCAAGCCGGCGACATGGGCGAACAGGGCTTCGGGGCTCTGGCTGTGGGTCTGGCCGCCGAAGATGCCGCCGCCGTAGGGCGAGCGGATCACCATCGGCAGATACCATTCGCCGGCCGTGCGGTAGCGCATGCGGGAGGCTTCGGAGACGATCTGGTCGAATCCCGGGTAGATGTAATCGGCGAACTGGATTTCGGCGACGGGGCGGAGGCCGTAGGCGGCCATGCCGATCGCGGTGGCGACGATGCCGTTTTCGCTAATCGGTGCGTCGAAGGTGCGGGTGCGGCCGAATGTCTTCTGCAGCCCTTCGGTGACGCGGAAGACGCCGCCGAAATAGCCGACGTCCTCGCCCAATGCGACGACGTTGGGATCGCGCTCCATCATGACGTGGTGGGCGCTGTTGAGCGCCTGGATCATGTTCATGACGCTCATTTGCGCTTCGCCTCGAGCTCGGCGACCATCTGCGCCTGCTGCTCGCGAAGGTGCCAGGGCATCTCGGCGAAGACGTCCTCGAACATGGTGGTGACGTCCTGCGGGAAATCGATCGTCGAGGTGACGAGGGTGCCGTGGGTCTCGGCTTCGCGCTGCGCGGCGCGGACTTCGGCGGCGATCTCCTCGCCCAGCGCCGCGTGGCGCTCGTCGTCCCATTCGCCCAGTGCAACCAGGTGGCGGCGCAGGCGCTCGAGCGGATCGCCGAGCGGCCATTTCGAGCCCGCCTCCTTGGGCCGGTAGACGGAGGGGTCGTCCGAGGTCGAATGGCCTTCGACGCGGTAGGTGAACATCTCGATCAGGGTCGGCCCGAGATTGGCGCGGGCACGGTCGGCGGCCCAGCGCGTCGCGGCGTAGACGGCGAGGGCGTCGTTGCCGTCGACCCGCAGCCCCGCGATGCCGTAGCCGATGGCGCGGGCGGCGAAGGTGGTGAGGTCGCCTCCCGCTATTCCGGAGAAGCTCGAAATCGCCCACTGGTTGTTGACGATGTTGAGGATGACGGGCGCGCGGTAGACGCCGGCGAAGGTGCAGGCGGCGTGGAAATCGCCCTCCGCCGTTGAGCCGTCGCCGATCCAGCCGGCGGCGATGCGGCTGTCGCCCTTGATCGCACTCGCCATCGCCCAGCCAACCGCCTGCGGGAACTGGGTTGCGAGGTTGCCGGAGATGGAGAAGAAGCCGTGGGCGCGGTCTGAATACATGACCGGCAGCTGGCGGCCCTTCAATTTGTCGCGCCGGTTCGAATAAATCTGGCACATCATCTCGACGAGCGGATAGCCGCGGGCGACGAGGATGCCTTGCTGGCGGTAGGTCGGGAAGCACATGTCGTCCCGGTCGAGCGCATGGGCGGCGGCGACGGCCACCGCCTCCTCGCCCGTCGACTTCATGTAGAAGCTGGTCTTGCCCTGCCGCTGGGCACGGTACATGCGATCATCGTAGACGCGCACCAGCATCATGTCGCGCAGCATGCGGCGCAGCGTGTCGGGATCGAGCTTCGGGTCCCACGGGCCGACCGCCCTTCCCTCCTCGTCCAGCACCCGCACCAGGCTCATGGCGAGTTCGTGGGTCTCGCTGGCGGCGGCATGCGGGTCCGGACGACGGACGGCGCCGGCGGCGGGAATGGCGATCGACGAGAAATCGATCTCGTCCCCCGGCCGCGCCGACGGCTCCGGAACATGGAGGGAGAGCGCCGGACGGTTCGGGCGCTCCTGTCTGTCGGTCATCCTCACCCTTCGTATCGCTGCGCGCGTAGTTGCGTCCGCCCGTAGAGGAGGACGCGGGGGAGGAAAAGGGGTTCCCGCCGGGACGCGCCGCGACCGACCAACCGCGGGCCTCGTCACGCAGGCGAAACATTACAAAAGGCAGCGTAATCATACTTGCGCCCAAGATGGGTTAATGTAATGCCGTGCTTGCTTGGGGAAGCAACCGTGGTCTTGTGCAAATGGAATACAGAGGCGATCTGCCAGCCCTGAAAAGGGAGGGTCCTTAATGGCTTACGTCGTTCTATTCGGCGGAGGCGACGCCGGCGGAGTCATCTTGACCGAGCATGGCGTCAAGCCGATTCCACCGTGGAAACCGTTCTGGCTCGCCGAACTTCGCGCGCTGTCGGCGCTCGTCGCGGCCAGGGTCGCGTCGGGCCGCGGCAAGCTGCGACGGGACCTCGATCCGCAGATCGAGAAGCTGAACGGCGCGGTGCTGGAAGCGGCGACCCATGATTTCGGCTCGCTCGGCAATGGCGGCATCCTGTTCGAGGCCGACGGCGACGGCGTCTATTGCGGCTCGACCGGCCCGGTCCACATCCCGATCCACCGCACGGCGGCCGCGGCTTAAGCGGGGAGCGCTGGCGCGCGCCGGCGGCCGGCAACACCCGCTTGCCAAGCGGCGCGTTCTGCGGGACGAATGGGGCGAAAGGGATTTTCGTCATGACCTTGCTGCGCCGCCTCGCTCTGCCGTTCCTCGCCCTCGCCGCCGGTGCCGCCTTTGCCGCGCCCGCGGCGCCTGCGCCCGGCGTCTACGTGATGCGGCATCTCCAGAAGGATGCGGGCGACGATCCGGGCCTCAGCGCCGAGGGCAAGGCGAATGCCGAGCGGCTCGCCGGCTGGTTCGGGGCCGATACGCCGCGAGCGATCTACGTCAGCAGCACGCGGCGGGCGCGGGAGACGGCGGCGCCGCTCGCCCGCAAGCTCCACATCGCGGCCAAGGAATATGCCCCTGCCGACGTGGCTGGTCTGGTGGCCCGGGTGCGGCAGGAGACCGGCACCGTCCTCATCGTCGGCCATTCGAACACCGTACCAATCATCGTCGAGGCGCTGGGCGGCGCCCGCCCCGCCCCGATCGCGGACGACAGCTTCGGCGACATCTGGCGCGTCTCGCGGGGCGGCCAGGTCGAAAAGAAGAGCCTCGGCGGGCGCTGATCCGGCCGAGGCCCTCCCCCTCCCAAAGCTGTTCGCGTCTTACAGATCGACGCAGGCGGCGATGGATTCGAGCTTGCGGATGCGCTCCTTCAGGTCCGCCATCTCGATCCGCTCGGCCATTGGGCCGCGGCCTTCGGCGCCGTGGCGGCCGCTGAGCTCGAGCCGCTTCAAGTCGAGCCACCCCTGCCAGCCCCGCAGCGTCGCCGCGGTGAGGATGGCGATGCCGCCGAGGGCCGATCCGGCGACGGCGATCATGGTCAGCTGTTCGGTCATGTCACTTCCTCCCAATCCGTGCCGCGTCTTCAGCGCAGCTTTTCGATTTCGCGGGCGAGCGGCGAGTTGGCGCTCGCCATGCAGCTGTCGATCTCGGCGAGGCGCCGGTCGAAATCGCCCATCGTCTGCTTCATCTCGTAGGTGGACATGCGTGCGCGGCGCGCCGGCCTGTCGTCCTCGTCGCGGTCCCGGTCGCGGTCGCTGGCCGGCCCGGGCGCCGCCTTCGCCACCAGCCCGGCAACGAAATAGACGATGACGAGGGGGTGGATGATCAAGGCGGCGACGACGGTGGCGACGCGGACGAGGGTCACGTCCCAGCCGGTCATGTTCGCTATGCCGGCGCAGACGCCCATCACCTTCTTGTTCGCCTTGTCCAAAGTGAAGCTCTTCCTCATTTGATCCTCCTCAGCGTCTCGTCGCGCGTTTCCTGGGTGATGGTTTCGGCGGGATCGTGGGCGATCTCGCGCCAATTCGGGCTGTCCGCGGTGACGATCTGCTCGACGGTGCGGACGCGGTCCTCGAGCCGGCGGGCGAGGGCGTACATCTCCTCGATCATCCGCTCATCGGCATTGGTCAGCGTCGCGGCGGTCTTCCACCGCGTGACGTAGTGGAAGATGATCCACGGCAGCCCGATGAAGACGATGGCGACGACGGCCAGCACGAACAGGAAAAACCAGGCGGGCACCATCTCAAGCCTCCACGGTGGAAGCGATGCGGAGCTTGAGCGCGGCGAGCTCGGCGTCGACCTTGTCGGCGTTGCGCAGCTCGGCAATCTCCTCCTCCAGCGTCATCGGCGGGGCGCCGAGCGCCAGCGCCTCGGCCCGCGCCTCCGCCTCGTCGACGCGGCGGTCGAGCAAGGCGAAGCGAGAAAAGGCATCATCGACCTTCGGGCCGGAATGCATTTCGCGCAGGCGCGCCCGCTGGTTGGCGCTTTCGAGCCGGGTCTGGACCGCCGACTGGCGGCTGCGCGCCTCGCGCAGCTTGGTCTGGAGCCGGGAGATGTCCGCCTCGGAGGCGCGCAGCCCGGTGTCGAGCACCTCGATCTCGCCGCGGAGGGCTTCGGCCATGCCGGCAGCCTTCTGCTTTTCGCCGAGGGCAGCCTTGGCGAGATCCTCGCGGCCCTTGGACAGCGCCAGCTCGGCTTTCTCGAGCCAGCTGCCTTGCATCCGCTCGAGCCGGGCGATCTGGCTGCGCATCTCCTTCTGGTCGGCGATGGTGCGGGCGATGCCGGCGCGGACTTCGACGAGCGTCTCCTCCATCTCCATGACGATCATCCGGATCATCTTCGCGGGGTCTTCGGCCTTGTCCAAAAGCTCGGCCATGTTGGAGGCGACGATGTCGCGGGTCCGCGAGAAGATGCTCATCGGTATCAATTCCCTGATCGTGAACTGGGGGCGCGGCGCATGCGGCGCCTGGGGGCGCGGCGGCGGCAGCGGAGAGAAGGTCGGCCGCGGCGGCGCCATCGGCTTCAGCGCATCGCGCGTCACGTGAATGGCCTCGCCCATCGTCCGGCTCCGCCTGCCGGTCACGCGACCAGCGAGGCGGCGGGGGCCGTCTCGACGGCGCGGGCCGGACCGACGGCGGCACCGACGGCGGTGGAGGTCAGGATGATCGCGGCAACCACCGCCACCATCGTTTCCTTGAAGCTGTTCTTGAACATCGTCCCACTCCCAAAACCTGAAATCCAGACCGCCATCGCGGCGGATACCCAAGCTATAACAAGGGCCGTGCCAGCTTCGCCGAATTGGCGGAAATCTGCGGTTTCTTAGAGTTGACGATGCTTATGCCGGGGGATTAGTCCGCGGCAGGTTGGGATTTTCCACCAACCGTTGGGACGCCTGTCAGGCGATGCGGGCTCGCTGCACCACCCGGCGCAGGCTCGCCCGGCGCACCGCCGGCGGGCGGGTGGAGTCGAGGATCTTGGCGCCGGCCATGAACACGACACCGGTGCAGGCGGCGAAGAGCAGCCAGCCGGGGAAGCCGGGATAGGCGTCGTGGTAGCGCAGGCCGCGGGTGCACGCGCCGACGGCGAGGGCGTAGATCACGGCCCAGGCCTCGAAACGCGATTTGATGAGGAACAGCCGCGCCAGCTTCTTGATCATGCCGGTACGGGAGCAAGGACCGGGCCAATGGCGGAAATCCGCCGTTCCGAATGGTTTACGTGAGCGCGGGTGTAAATGTTACCGACGCTTTAACCATCTTTGAGGTCGATCCAGGTGGGGGCGTGGTCGCTCGTCCCCTCCCGGGCCCGCACGTCGGTATCGACGCCGGCGCTCTCCAGCCGCGCCGCGGCGGCAGGATTGAGGAGCAGGTGATCAATGCGGATGCCGGCGTTGCGGGCGAAGGCGTTCCGCCAATAGTCCCAGAAGGTGTAGAGGCGTGCGTCCGGGTGGAGGTGGCGGAGCGCATCGACCCAGCCCTGGTCGACCAGGCGGCGGTATTGCGCGCGCGGCTCTGGCTGGAAGAGGGCGTCGTCCTGCCAGCGTTCGGGCTTGTAGACGTCGAGGTCGGTGGGGATGACGTTGTAGTCGCCGGCGACGACGACCGGCTCGGTGAGGCCGTAGAGCATTTTGGCGTGGGCGATCAGCCGCTCGTTCCAGGCGAGCTTGTAGTCGAACTTGGGGCCAGGGTGCGGATTGCCATTGGGGGCGTAGAGGCCGCCGACGAGGACCCCGCCGATGGCCGCTTCGATATAGCGGGCCTGCTCGTCGGAGGGGTCGCCCGGGAGGCCGCGGTGGGTCTCGACCGGCGTGCAGCCGCGGGCGAGGATGGCGACCCCGTTCCAGCGCGCCTGGCCCTGCCAGATGGCGCCATAGCCCGCCTTCTCGATGGCGGCGGCGGGGAACTTGTCCTGCGGCGCCTTCAATTCCTGTAGGCAGACCACGTCCGGCTTCGCCGCCGCGAGCCAGTCGAGGAGAATAAGAAGACGGCCGTTGATGCCGTTGACGTTCCAGGTGGCGATGCGCATCGGAAAAGGGGAACGCCGCCAGCGCGTCCCGGGTTGCGGCGAGCCGTGCGATCGCCCCTCGCACGTACCTGCGGAAGACCTTATCTTGGCACGGCATTCTTCCGCGGGATTCGAGCATGAACGAGCAGACGTACGAGCCGGCCGACCTAATGCGCGGCCTCTATGGCGACGGCATCATCGCGCTGAAGGGCGCCTTTTCGCGGGACTGGGCCGAGCGGATGCGCGGGGAGGTCATGGGCCTCTTCGAGGAGGCGAGGGAGGTCCCCGGCGGCGCGCTGCCGCGGGGGCCGGAGCGCTGGTATGTCGAGGTCCAGCCGGAGCGGCTCTCGGGCTTCGTGGACATCGCCACCCACCCGTGGTTCGTCGCAGTGTGCGAGGCGGTGCTCGGGCCGGACTATAAGATCGTCGAGGTCGGCTTCGACATCCCCTTCCCGGGCGCCGCCGACCAGCCCTGGCACCGCGATTTCTTCGTGCCCGAGGCGACGACGAAGCAGCGGCGCCTGAACTCGCTCGCGTTCAACCTAACCGCCGTCGACACCCGGCCGGAGCACGGTCCGTTCGAGATCGCGCCGGGCACGCAATGGGACCAGTTCGAAGGCTGCCCCAAGGGCATGTTCCCGCCGCGCGAGCTGTGGCCGCGCTACATCGAACGGGCGCAGCAGAAGCTGCCGCAGCTGGGCGACATGTCGGCGCGCTCCGCCCTCACCATCCACCGCGGCACCGCCAACCGGTCCGACGAGCCGCGCCCGACCCTGGTCGTCGGCGTCGACGCGCCCGACGCGACCAACGCCGCCCATCACGACCTCCAGGTCACAAGCAACTATCTCGAAAGCCTGCCGCCCCGCGTGCGCGACCACCTCACCTACCGCGTCGCCGATACGCTGGAGCCGGTGATCCAGCACCATGTGATCGAAGGGTTGCTAGAGGCGGCATACTAGTCACCCTTGCTAGAAGGGGGGCGAGTTACTGGGGCGTCACGTCGATGCGCATCGACAGAGACATTGTTTCGCCGGGCAGGAGAACGCGCAGGCCGAGCTTCGGCCACTCTTCCTCCGCGGCGTTGAGCGCGGCGTTGGCGTGGGTGACGGGCTCCGCGGCGAAAGAGTCCCCTTCCGCCGGTGCGTAGACGTGGAGAAACCGGCCTTCGGGAGAGGACAGCGTCACCGCAAAGGGCCAGGCCGGGTCGCTGATCCGCGCCGTCCCGCCCCAGCCGCCGAAGCCGTTATCCAGGCCGGCCCCACAGATTCGCCGCGCACGCAGATCGTAGTGCCTCTGCGCCGGCACCTCCTCCACTGGAAGGGTTTCGGCGTCGATCGTCCAGGCGCGGGCGACTTCCGCGTCGAGAACCGTCTCCGGCGTGCAGGGGAAATAGGGATGCAGGCCGAGGCCGCAGGGCATAGGCGCATCGCCGTCGTTCGTGCAGGTGAGCGCGAGGGTGAGACCATCCGCGTCGAGCGCGAAATGCTGCGCAGCATAAAAGGCCCACGGCCACTCGCCCGCAGCGTGGCGAAAGCGCAACACGAGCTCGGAATCGCCATGCTTTTCCACATACCAGCGCGCCAGCCATCCCGACCCGTGAAGCGGGGTCGGGTCTCCCCGCAGGTTCGGCGCGAGGCGTATTTCGCGGCCGCGGAACGCGAAGCGGCCGCTCCGCACACGGTTGACGAACGGGACGAGGGGGAAGCAGCCTTGGTCGAGAATTCCGCCTTCGCCCGGCGCAACACCATGAAATATCGGTACTTTCCCGGCGCCCGCATCGTAATCGAAGCGGGCGATGCTGCCGCCCAGCGCCGGGCGCAGCACCAGCCAGAGCGGGCCGCGAGTCAGGATGGGATGGTCTTCGCTGTCCATGGATGAACCGGCTCCTAAAGCCCCGTTCAGCCTCGGGAAACGCTTCTGTGGATAAATCACACAAATGGGCTTGTCCGGCGACTCGGGGAAGCTAAGTTCGCCCCGGGGAATACCGGGAGGGGTTGTTGTAATGAGTAGGTTGGTAAAAGACTTTATCGAAGTGAAGGACTGCGGCTCGCTCGACGATCTGATCGCGCGGCTGCAGGAGGTGCGGGAAAGCCTTCCGGGCCATGCCGCGCCGGAAGTGCGGATGCGCGGCGACGACATTTTCGGCCGTCACGTCTGCGTCAGCTTCTACCGCGAGCAGACCGAGGAAGAGGCGGCGGTCGATGCCCGCTACGCCGACGCCTACCGCCAGTCGCGCGAGCGCGAACTGAGCCGCCTGCAGGACGAACTGGGCTGCTGCCCGGTCCCGCAGCAGCCGGTGGCGCGCCGGCTGCGCATCGTCGCCTGATCCGGCCCTCCCCGCGCAAAAGTGGGGAGGCGATCAGCGCAGCGGCTTCTCCGCGGCGACGAACCGCGCGAGCGCCCAGCATTGGGCGCCGCGATGGTCGACGCTCACCCACTCCCCCTCGCGCGCGAGGATGCGCACGGCGTCGCCGCGGCCGAGGTTGCGCACCCGCCGCGCCTGCCGCGCCGGCGCCGCGCGGCAGCTGAGAACGCCGGCGGTGACAAAGGAGTCCGTGCTTGCTGCCGAGGCGACAGGGGCCGGGAACAGCGGCTGCGTCTCGCCGATCGGCACTTCGGCGGGCTCGGGGCGGCTGGGCGGCGACAGCGTCACCGCCAGCACCGCGATCGACGCCGCCATGACGAAGGCGGCGGCGGCGATCACCCACGGGCGATTTCCTGCCTTCGGCACGAGCCGACGGGCCGTCTTCGCCAATGCCTGGCGCAGCCACGGCGTGCGCGGCGGCTTGGGCGGCCGCGGCGGCTCGGCTTGCGTCTCGTGGCTCAGTGGCTGGGTCGGGACGGGGGCGCCAAGAGCCGGCGCTTCCGGCTGCGGCCCCTCCTCCATGAAATCCCAATAGGGCCGGTTCGGAGACGCAGGCGGCGCGGGCGCATGGGCCGGCTCGACGGTGGGCGTCCTTTCTTCCCGCAGCCGCGCCAGAACGGCCTCGATCGGGAGGATGCGCCGCTTGCGACCCGCGGGAGGCGATTGCGGGGGCGCAGCGCCATGCTGTTCCATGCCGTCCGGATCGGCCTGTTCAAGCGGAGAGAAATCCGCTTCCGGTTCCGCAGGCGCTGCCGCGGCGGGCGGCGCGTGCGGCGAGTCGACAGGGGCAGGACTCTCGCGTGCGGCAGGTGGCGCGGTCGGCGGCATCTCGGCCGCTAAAGCGACTTGAGGCCGGTCCTGCGGGGGAGTCGCGGCCCAGACGATGCGGTAGCCGCGCGGCACGTGCCAGCCCTCATAGGCCGTGCGGACGATGTCCTGGCCGCACCGCCGGCAGGTGGCGAAATAATAGCCGTCGTTCCACCGCGGGGCGGCGCGCGGGGCGTGGCGGCCGAGGCTGCAGAGGAGGTTCATCGGACGCGCGCCCGTCGCAGCCGCAGGAGCGGCCGTGTGCGGGGACGGCTGGGTGCCGGGTCCATCCTCATCGGTTCCTCCCCCGCGACCCGAGTCGCTGCGGCCGGTGTCGAGCGGCTCCCGAGCAGCTCCAGGCGAGGCGGCTGCGGGGATGTCTCGTTCGGCACGGGCTTTGGTCACGGCCCGCCTCCGCTACTCTATGTAGACGGCCTTGCCCTTGGGCGCAGGCGGGGCGGGAGGCTGTTGCTCCACCAGCCGCAGCCGCGCCGGGTCGACGGCCTCTTCCTCCGACCTCTGGTAGCTCATCCGGCCGTGGACGATGCCGCCATTGGCGATGCGGATGCGCGAATAGGTGACGTCGCCCGTCACCCGCGCCGACGCCTCAATGGCGAGGTCCTTGGTTTCGATGGAGCCGTCGACCGCGCCCGCGACCCGCACCCGGTCGGCGATGACGTTGCCGCGGATCTCGCTGCCCTCGCCGAGCAGCAAGGTCGCGCAATGCACGTCCCCCGTCACCTTGCCCTGGATCTGCAGATCGACCGAGGCTTCGATATTCCCGGTCACCGTGATACCGGCGCCGATCACCGACACGTCCCCACTCGCAATCTCTCTCTGGCTGGTCGCTTCCATTATGATTGGTCTCCTTTGGGTGTCGCACGGCCGCCACTCCGCCGCAGGAGACGCAGCGACGGAAACACACGCGGCCGAACAGGACTCGCAAACGAGGACTGGTAGGATTGGCTCCCGAGGGAGACAAAGAAAAACGATATGATTTCAATCAAGTGCCCAAAATGGCACACACCAAAATGGTTCTATTTCACCACTCGGCGAAGCTGCCGTCGTGCTGGCGCCAGACGGGGTTGCGCCAGCGGTGCGCCTCCTTCGCCGACTCGCGCACCGCGTCCTCGTCGATCTCAATGCCGAGGCCGGGGCCGGTGGGGATCGGGAGGTAGCCGCCGATGGCGGTGAGCGGCGTCTTGTCCTTCATGTAGGTGTAGAGGTCGGCGCCGACATTGTAGTGGATGCCGAGCGACATCTCCTGGATCGCGACGTTGGGCGCGCAGGCGGCGAGCTGGACGCAGGCTGCCAGCGCCAGCGGCCCCAGCGGGCAGTGCGGCGCCACCGCGACATCGTAGGTCTCGGCCATGGCGGCGATCTTGCGGCATTCGGTGAGGCCGCCGGCGTGGCTGAGGTCGGGCTGGATGATGTCGACCGCGCCGGTTTCGAAGAACGGCTTGAAGTCCCAGCGCGAGAAGAGCCGCTCGCCGAGCGCGATCGGCGTGGCGGTGAGGTGGGCGATCTGGGTCAGCCCCTCGTGATTCTCCGAGAGCAAGGGCTCCTCGATGAACAGGAGGCCCAATGGCTCGAGCACCTTGGCGAGCTGCTTAGCCATCGGCCGATGGACGCGGCCGTGGAAATCGAGGCCGACGTCCATTCCCTCCGCCTGCGCCGCCTGGACGCGGTGGATGACGTCGTCGAACAATTTGGGCGTGCCGATCCAGTCGAGCTCCGCCGTCGCGTTCATCTTGACCGCGCCGAAGCCCTGCGCCTTGCGCGCCCGCGCCGCGTCGGCGATTTCGTGCGGCCGGTCGCCGCCGATCCAGGCGTAAGCGCGGATGCGGTCGCGGACCCGCCCGCCGAGCATTTCGTAGGCCGGAAGGCCGAGCGCGCGGCCCTTCAGGTCCCACAAGGCCTGGTCGAGGCCGGCGATCGCGGACATCATCACCGGCCCGCCGCGGTAGAAGCCGCCGCGATAGCCGATCTGCCAGATATCCTCGATGCGGAACGGGTCGTGGCCGAGGAAGCGGTCCTTCAGCGCCTCGAAGGCGCCGTCCACCGCCTCCGCCCAGCCTTCGAGGCTCGCCTCGCCCCAGCCCACCGCGCCGTCGTCGCTCTCGACCCGGACGAACAGCCAGCGCGGCGCGACGGTAAAGGTTTCGATGCGGGCGATCTTCATGTGCTGCCCTCCGGCTGCGACGGTTCGGTGACGAAATCCTTGAGGCGCCGCGCCGCATCCTCCTGCTGCTCACGCACGAAGACGCGCTCGGCTTGGTGGGGGCTGACGATCGGCACGGTGAGGCACAGGCTCGAGGCCGGCAGCACGTCGCGCCAGTCGGCGATCAGCTTCTTGTAGGCGGTGCCGACGTTGCGGATGTTGCGGTCGAGATCGAACAGGCCGAGCGGATTGACGTTGCCGTTCTGCTCCCGGAGCGCGGTGTCCCAATCGATCTGGTCGGTCAGCGAATACCAGGTGAAGCCGACGGTCGGGATGCCGACGTTGCGGATGCGTAGGACGTTCGCCCATTCCTTCCACAGCCACTGCACCGCCTCCTGGCCGGTCGGGCCCTCCTTCATGTTGGTCTCGGTGTGCATCACCGGCAGGCGGTAGCGGTTGTAATATTGGCGGGTGATCTCGCTGTAGCCGAACACCTCCCCCGACGATTCCGTATGGCCGTCGGCGAACACGCGGTGCTCGTTGGTCATGTAATAATCGTTGCCGAGGATGCAGTGCTGCTTGAGGTTGTGATCGAGGAAGAAATGGTACTCCTCCCGGGTCATTCCGTTGTCCATGAGGTATTCGTACATTTCCGAGCCGATGCGGATCCCGTAATTGAGGTCCAGCGGCAGGAACCGCATCGAGTTCAGCACCTCGGCGCGCCCGATCGCCGCGGGGCTGTCGGCGTGGAAATATTCCGAGCTCTCGGACTGGATGAAGATGGCGTCCGGGCGCCGCTTCAAGATCTCGATCATCGCCAGCACGTTCGCCTTGACGATGTGCTTCAAGGCCGTGACGAACGACCTGTCGTCGGTCGCCTGCTCGTTCCACCACCCATATTTGGCCGAGAAGACCGCGCAGATGAACATCTCGTTGACCGGGGTGTAGAGCTGGACCCACGGATAGCGGTCGGCGAAGGCACCGGCATAGGCGGCGAAGAGCTGCGGGAAATCGGGATTCTGGAAATTGCCGATCCAGTCGGGAACGCCGAAATGGCAGAGGTCGACGATCGGCGTGATGTTGCGCCGCTTGAGCTCGGGGAAGGTGAGGTCGGCGAACTCCCAGTCATATTGCCGCGGCCCGAGGAAGGTGCGGTAAAGCGCCGGACCGTAGCGCAGATACTGGATG
>NZ_DASWQI010000074.1:0-42431 GCF_036403745.1 Allosphingosinicella sp. | reverse complement strand
GTCTGGGCGAGCAGGGTCTTGCCGCAGCCGGTCGGGCCGATCAGCAGGATGTTGGACTTGGAAAGCTCGACCTCGCCGGTCTTGGAGCCGTGGGCGAGGCGCTTGTAATGGTTGTGCACCGCCACCGAGAGCACGCGCTTGGCGTGGCTCTGGCCGATCACGTAATCGTCGAGGTGCTTGCAGATTTCGAGCGGGGTCGGAACGCCGTCGCGCGTCTTCACCAGCGAGGATTTGGTCTCCTCGCGGATGATGTCGTTGCACAGCTCGACGCACTCGTCGCAGATGAACACGGTGGGGCCGGCGATGAGCTTCCTGACCTCGTGCTGCGACTTGCCGCAGAAGGAACAGTAGAGGGTGCTCTTGGAATCGCTGCCGCTAAGCTTCGTCATTATCGTCCTGACGAGCGCCTCGCGGCGCCCTTTGCCTGAGAGACCATCCTAGCCCGCTCTATCGCACGACCACAATGGCTTATTGATTAACGTTCGTTGGCGGGTGGTTACGCGCCGCCCGGCTCCGCGCAAGGGAGTGCCGGAAGGGCGATTTGGTTCCGTGGGTCCGCTGTTCCCTCCATGTGGTCCCGGCGCGCGCGAACGGCAAGAGCCGCCGGCGCGCCGCCCTTCCCTGTCCGCGGGATAGCCGGCGCTGCCATGGCGGTGCCGCGGGTCAACCTTCGATTATTGCCCGGCGGCGACGGCGATCGGACCGGTCCCGAACCACACTTCATAGGTTCCCGGCTTGATCCCTTGGCTGTTCCCGTAGCGGGCGCTCAGGTCCAGCGGGCGCAGCTTCGGCGAGGCAAGCCGCTGGTTGAGCCACTGCGTCACCTTCGGCAGGTAAGCGCAGGCCGCGGCCTTGGTGCAGCGGACCGTGTCGACGCCGGCGGCGCCGGGGACGAGCTCGATGCCGGGGACGACGATCGTCGAGGCACCGAGCGTCTGCCCCGAGAGCGATGCGGCGACGGCGGCCGCGGCAGGCTTCTGCGCCGGATCGGTGACGTGGAAGTAGAGCCGGATGACCTTCGGCGGGGCAGTGTCGGCAGCAGGCGTCGGATCGGCGGCTGCGTGCGTGTCGCCCGACGGGGCCACTGTCCGTCCCGGTGTCACCGAAGGCGTTTCCGCACGCGCCGTCGCGTCTAGCCCGTTCACCTGGCTCTCGGCGACGTTCAGAAGTTTAGACAGACGCTGCCACTGGCTCGGCTGGCCGGCGCCGCCATGCGGTTCGGCGACGATCAGCGCGGCGGCGTCCAGCGTCTGGTCGAGGTCATGCGCGCGCTGCACCTGCTCCTGCGCGAAGTGAAGCGCCGCGCGCCGTTCGCTGTCCAGATAGACGGCGAGGACGATGAACCCGCCGATGATGAAAAGCAGGCCGACCGCGACGATCGGGCGCGACCGCGCGGCGCTTCGGTTCAGCCGCTGGACGAGATCGACGGCGTCGGCTTCAGCTATCATGGCGTGGCTCCAGTCCCGAGAGCTTGCGCACGATGTCCTCGATCAGGTTGAACGCCTTGTTGAGGAAGAACGCGACGCGGCCGCTCGACACTGCGGTGACGCCGGTGGCGCCGAACATCAGGCCGATCTCGGCGGGAGTCACGGTGTGGATGCTGAACATGAGCCAGCCGGCGTACATCAACAGGCCGAAAGCCGCGACAACGCAGCACAAGTATAGGATTCGTTCCGCCTGGAACATGCGCATGAGCCGCTCGAGCGCATCGAGCGTCTGCTTCAACATTTCGCGATCGCGATCTTCCATCGCTACAGCCCCCCGTGCGGAACGACTACCCTCATTGCGCCACCGGCACAATCGAACTTCTTACGTGGGAGCGCCAGCGACGTGCCCTCCAATCCGACCTTCCGATGCTCTCTCCGCGAAAAAAGTACGTGCCCCGCGATAAAGCCATTCCTATCTGCCCACGCACCAGGAGGAGTCTCTCACGATGTCCGATCTCTCCGCCTTTCCCATCGCCCGCGAATATCCGGCCGAGCACCCCGACCGGCTGCAGCTCTATTCGGTGCCAACGCCGAACGGGGTGAAGGTGTCGATCATGCTCGAGGAGACGGGGCTCCCCTACGAGCCGCACTTCGTCGACATCATGCAGAAGCGGAGCCATTCGGAGGCCTTCACGGCGCTCAATCCGAACGGGAAGATCCCGGCGATTCTCGATCCGGACGGGCCGGGGGGAAGGCCGCTGCCCTTATTCGAGTCCGGGGCCATCCTGCTCTACCTTGCCGAGAAGACGGGGCGGTTCCTGCCCGCCGATCCGGCGGCGCGTTGGGAAACCGTGGCATGGCTGATGTTCCAGATGGGCGGGCTCGGGCCGATGTTCGGGCAGCTTGGTTATTTCAACAAGTTCGCGGGGCGCGAGATCGCGGATAAGAGGCCGCTCGAGCGCTACGTGGGCGAGGCGAAGCGGCTGCTGGGCGTGCTGGAGGCGCGGCTCGGGGGAGGCCGCGGCTGGATCATGGGCGGCGACTATACGATCGCCGACATCTCGATGCTCGGCTGGGTGCGGAACCTCATCACCTTCTACGAAGCGCGTGAGTTGGTCGGCTTCGACGACTTTCCGGCCGTCGGTGCCTGGCTCGAGCGCGGGCTTGCGCGGCCCGCAGTGCAGCGCGGCCTCACCATCCCGAAACGCCCCTGAACCAAGGGCTTGCGCCGGGCTCCGGCCTGGGGCAGCCTTGGCGCGGGGCGAAGGGGAGAGCCATGGATCGCAGAGGTTTTGTGACGGGCGCCGCCGCGGCGGCGCTGGTGTCGGGCGTGGCGCGCGCCCGGGGAATGGCTGGCGCGACGGCGGCGGCGGATCCGGCCAAGGGGCCGCGGCCGCTCGAGGATTTCGCGGCGCTGCCGTTCATGGACGGTCCGCAGCTCTCGCCCGACGGATCGATGGTCGCGGCCAGGATCGCCACCCAAGGCCGCCAGCTGCTCGCGATCATGCACCTGTTCGGCGGCGCCAAGCCGACCCTGATCGGCACCGGCGAAACCGACCTCAATTGGTGGCGCTGGGTCAATAACGAATGGCTGATCGTCGGCATCGGCGCCGTCGACCGGCTGCTCGACGTGGATTTCTACGTCCGTAGGACGATCGGGGTCTCAGTGACCGGCGCAAAGGCGGTGCAGATCGCCAAGGACGAAGCGGCGCAGGTCGCCGACGACGTGCTGTGGGTGGCGAGCGACGGCACGCCGCGCATCCGCCTCGCGCTCCAGAAATCGATCTATGCCGACGACGTCGCCTTCTGGCCGGAAGTCATCGAAGTGGACGTCTCGACCGGCAAGAGCCGCAGTGTCGTCAAGCCGCAGCAGGGGGTCGAGAGCTGGTATGCGGACGGCACCGGCACCATCCGGGTCGGCATCGGCACGTATAATGAGGGGCGCAACACGCAGCTCCTCTACCGGGAGCGCGACGGGGCGAGCTTTCACATGCTCGACCATGCCAATTCCCGCAAGAACCAGCGGCTGATGGTGCCGAGCCTGTTCCTGCCCGAGAAAGGCCAGGCGCTGGTGGTCGACGACCGCGACGGTTTCGACGCCGTCTACAAGCTCGACCTCGGCACGATGAGCCTCGGCGAGAAGGTGGCGGGGGCCGACGGCTACGACATAGACGGTATCGCTGCCGATGCGGCGCAGACCAGGCTGCTCGGCATCCGCTATACCGACACGGCGTCGCGCGTGCGCTGGCTCGATCCAGAGCTCGCCAAGGTTCAGGACGCCGTCGACAAGGCGCTCCCCGGACGTGCGGCGCGGCTCGTGTCGATGGACGCCAAGCGCGAGCGTTTCCTGTTCCACGTCGGCGCGGGCGACCGGCCGGGCGCTTACTATTTCATGAGTGCGTCGGATGGCCGGCTGCAGCGCGTCGCGATCGTCAACGAGCGGATCGGCATGGCGGCGGTGAACCCGGTCCGTACGATCCGCTACAAAGCCCGCGACGGGCTCGAGCTGAGCGCGATCCTCACCCTCCCCGCCGGGCGCGAGGCGAAGGCGCTGCCCGTCGTCGTGATGCCGCATGGCGGCCCGTTCGCGCGGGACGACGAAAGCTGGGATCATTGGGCGCAGGCGCTGGCCGAGCGCGGCTATGTGGTGGTGCAGCCGAACTTCCGGGGCTCGTCCGGCTTCGGCACCGCCTTTGCGAAGAAGGGCGCGGGGCAATGGGGTCTCGCCATGCAGGACGACGTCAACGACGCCTTGTCCGAGGTCGCGCGGCTCGGCATCGCCGATCCGAAGCGGGCGGCGATCGTCGGGGGCTCCTATGGCGGCTATGCGGCCTTGCGCGCGGCGCAGCGTGATGGGGCGCTCTATCGCTGCGCGGTGTCGTTCGCGGGGGTGGCGGACATTCCCGGTTTGCTGAAATTCGACGCCCGCTTTCTCAACAGCGGCCGCGGCACCGACTGGCTGAAGGGCCAGGCACCGGACCTGCGGGGGGTCTCACCACTCAATTTCGCCGAGCAATTCTCGATCCCGGTGCTGCTCGTCCACGGCAAGGCCGACCGGCGCGTGCCGGTGAAGCAGTCGCGGCAGATGGCCGACAGGCTGCAGAAGGCTGGCAAGAGCGTGCGCTATGTCGAGCAGCCGGAGGGCGACCACCATCTGTCGCGCTACGAAGACCGGCTCCAGTTCCTCCAGGAGACGGAAGCCTTCCTCAAGCAGCACAACCCGGCCTGAGGCCGGGGCGGGTGGCGGGGGGAACCCCGGCCGAGCTCGGCAGGTTTGGGACCTGTCCCGGACATTGAGGAGCGCGAGGCGGCATGGCGGACGACGAACAGGTTATTCCGCTCGTCGAGGAGCGTGTCGCTATCTCGAAGGCAGAGGTCGAAACGGGGCGGCTGCGGGTGCGGATCGCGATCGACGAACGCGAAGAGGGCGTCGCCGCAGAGCTTAGCCGCGACGAGGTCGAAGTGCAGCGCGTGCCGCGCGGCGTGCCACTCGACACGCTTCCCGAGGTGCGCGTCGACGGCGACACGACGATCATTCCCGTGGTCGAGGAGCAGCTGGTCGTCGAGAAGCGCCTCGTGCTGGTCGAGGAAATCCACCTCGTGCGCCGTACCGAAAGCGCCACGCATGAGGTGCCCGTGACGGTGCGTTCGGAACGGGCGGAGGTGGAACGCGAGAGCCCGAGCGGCGCCGTCGCGAGGGCGCGCTGGCAGCCCAAATGACCCTGCGCGACTAGACGCGGGAGCCGGTCAGGCGTCCCAGAGACCCTTAAGCTTCCCCAGGAAGCTCTTCGAAGCCGGGCATTCGTCGCCGGTCTCGGTGCGGCGCAGTTCCTCGAGGAGTTCTCGCTGCTTTGCGCTGAGCTTGGTCGGCGTCTCGACGTCGACCTGGATGACCATGTCGCCATGGCCGCGGCCGTTCAGAACCGGCATGCCCGCGCCGCGGACGCGCAGCTGCTTGCCCGACTGGATGCCGGCGGGAATGCGGACCTCGTGGCGGGAACGGTCGAGGCCGGGAACCTCGATGCTGCCGCCCAGCGCAGCCGTTGTGATGCTGACGGGGCAGCGGGCGAAGAGGGTCGTGCCCTCCCGCTGGAACACCGAATGGCGGGCGAGGTGGACGAAGATGTAGAGGTCGCCGCGCGGGCCGCCGCGAACCCCCGCCTCGCCTTCGCCTGAAAGGCGGATGCGGGTGCCTTCGTCGACGCCGGCGGGGATGCGGACTTCGAGGGTGCGCTGGGTGTCGAGGCGGCCGTCGCCGCGGCAACGCTCGCACGGATCGGCGATCGTCTGGCCGACGCCGCGGCAGGTCGGACAGGTGCGCTCGACGACGAAGAAGCCCTGCTGGGCGCGGACCTGGCCGCGGCCCTGGCACATGGCGCAGGTCCGCGCCTGCGTCCCCGCCTTGGCGCCGCTGCCGGAGCAGGGCTCGCACGGCACGGTGGTGTCGATGCGCAGCTCGACTTCCTTGCCGGCATAGGCGTCCTCGAAGCTGATCTCGAGATCGTAGCGCAGGTCGGCGCCCCGCAGCATGTTCGAGCGGCGGTCGCCCTGGCCGCCGCCATTGTTCATGAATTCGCCGAAGATGTTCTCAAAGATATCGCTGAACGAACCGAAGCCTTCGGCGCCCGCGCCGCCGCCGAAGCCGCCGCCGCCGCCGCCATTCTTGAAGGCGGCGTGGCCGAACCGGTCGTAGGCGGCGCGCTTGTTCGGGTCCTTCAGACAATCATAGGCTTCGCTGATCGCCTTGAACCGCGCCTCCGCGTCGGTGCAGCCGCCGTTGCGGTCCGGATGGCATTCCATGGCGAGGCGGCGATAGGCGGACTTGATGGTCCGGTCGTCCGCCGTCCGCTCGACCTGGAGCAGCTCGTAATAATCGGTTTCAGTCATGACGGCCCCCACAGGCCGTCACCCCAGCGAAGGCTGGGGTCCCAGTGGGTGACGAACGCCGGAGCCTTTCACCCGCTGGGATGCCAGCCTTCGCTGGCATGACGGCACTGCACATTCCTCAGCCCTTATGTTCGTCGTCGACCTCGGAGAATTCGGCGTCGACCACGTCCTCGGCCCCGGCCGTCTCGGCGCCCGGAGCGGCTCCGGCTTCACCGGCGCCTCCCGCCGCGCCCGCGGCCTGATCCTTTTCGTAGATCGCCTGGCCGAGCTTCATCGCGACCTGGGCAAGCGCGGAGGCCTTGGCCTTCATCGCCTCCGGATCGCCGCCCTCGACCGCGGCCTTGGCCTCGTCGACCGCCGCCTGGATCTCGGTCTTCAGCGCCGCGTCGACCTTGTCGCCATGCTCTTCAAGCTGGCGCTCGGTCGAGTGGATGAGGCCTTCGGCGTTGTTCTTCGCCTCCGCCGCGTCGCGCCGCTTCTTGTCCTCGTCGGCGAAGCTTTCCGCCTCGCGAACCATCTTCTCGATGTCGGCGTCGGAAAGGCCGCCCGAGGCCTGGATGCGGATCTGCTGCTCCTTGCCGGTGCCGCGATCCTTGGCCGAGACGTTGACGATACCGTTGGCGTCGATGTCGAAGGTAACCTCGATCTGCGGCACGCCGCGCGGCGCCGGGGGAATGCCGACCAGGTCGAACTGGCCGAGCATCTTGTTGTCCGCCGCCATCTCGCGCTCGCCCTGGAAGACGCGGATGGTCACCGCATTCTGATTGTCCTCGGCGGTCGAATAGGTCTGCGACTTCTTCGTCGGAATAGTCGTGTTGCGGTCGATCATCCGCGTGAACACGCCCCCCAGCGTCTCGATACCGAGCGACAGCGGGGTCACGTCGAGCAGCAGAACGTCCTTGACGTCGCCCTGCAGCACGCCGGCCTGGATGGCGGCGCCCATCGCCACGACCTCGTCCGGATTGACGCCGGTGTGGGGCTCCTTGCCGAAGAAATCCTGCACGATCTGGCGGACCCGCGGCATGCGGGTCATGCCGCCGACGAGGACGACTTCGGCGATGTCCTTCGAAGCGACACCGGCATCGGTCAGCGCCTTGCGGCACGGCTCGAGCGTCCGCTTGATGAGATCCTCGACGAGCCGCTCGAGCTCGGCGCGGCTGAGCGATTTGACGAGGTGCTTGGGTCCGGTCTGGTCGGCTGTGATGAAGGGCAGGTTGACCTCGGTGGTCTGCGCCGACGACAGCTCGATCTTGGCGCGCTCGGCCGCCTCCTTCAGGCGCTGCAGCGCCAGGCGGTCGCCACGAAGGTCGATCCCTTCCTGCTTCTTGAACTCGTCCGCGAGCCAATCGACGATCTTGGCGTCGAAATCCTCGCCGCCGAGGAAGGTGTCGCCGTTGGTGGATTTCACCTCAAAGACGCCGTCGCCGATCTCGAGCACCGACACGTCGAACGTGCCGCCGCCAAGATCGTAGACCGCGATCGTCTTGCCGTCCTGCTTGTCCAGCCCGTAGGCCAGCGCCGCGGCGGTCGGCTCGTTGATGATGCGCAGGACCTCGAGGCCGGCGATCTGCCCGGCGTCCTTGGTCGCCTGGCGCTGGGCGTCGTTGAAGTAAGCCGGAACGGTGATCACCGCCTGGCTGACCGTCTCGCCGAGATAGGCCTCGGCGGTTTCCTTCATCTTCTGAAGGATGAAGGCCGAAATCTGCGAGGGCGAATAATCGCTGCCGCCGGCATTGACCCAGGCGTCGCCATTGGCGCCGCGCGCGATCGTGTAGGGGACGAGCTCGGTGTCCTTCTTGGTCACCGGATCGTCGAAGCGGCGGCCGATGAGGCGCTTCACCGCGAAGATCGTGTTGTCCGGATTGGTGACCGCCTGGCGCTTCGCCGGCTGGCCGATCAGGCGCTCGCCGTCTTTTGCGAAAGCCACGGTCGAAGGGGTGGTGCGGGCGCCTTCCGCATTCTCGATGACCTTGGGCTTGCCGCCTTCCATGACGGCGACGCAGCTGTTGGTCGTGCCGAGGTCGATACCGATTACCTTAGCCATATGGATCCTCTTGTGCCCCGAATGCTTCATGACCTCACCCCTCCGCCCGTTCCGGCACGTGAGGAGTGTTTCGGGAGCGATATAGGGGGCGATTCAGACGCGACAAGAAGTGGCGCCGACGCTAAGGGCGCCGAAGGCATGAAGAAGATGCACAAAATCCACAGCTTCGCCGTAGCGGCGGCCGCCGGCGCGCTGCTGCTGACGGGCTGCGGCGCGGGTCCGGCAAAAAAGGACCGGACGATTTCGGTCGAGCGGCCGTGGGTGCGTCTGCCCGCCGTCGCCGGGGAGCCGGGCGCGGCCTACTTCCGGCTGACCGGCGGCGCCGAGGGGACGAGCCTCGTCAGCATCTCCAGCCCTCTGGTCAAGAGGATCGAGCTGCACGAGAGCATGACCGGCGGCGCGATGTCGTCGATGAAGAAGCTGGACGACGTCGATTTCGCCTATGACGGCACGATCGAGTTCAAGCCCGGCGGCAAGCACGCGATGGTCTTCGGACTGCCGGCGTCGGTAAAGCCGGGCACCACCCTCCCCTTGACCTTCGCCTTCGACGCCGCTCCGCCGGTGACCGTCACCGCCGAAGTCCGCAGCGCCGCCGGCGATGCGCATGCGGAGCATTGAGGCAGGGCGGCCGCTCACGGTCGGCGAAGGGGCGCTGGCCGCTTCCATCTTCGGCGACGCGATCGACTATGACCGCGTGCAGATCGTTCCTCGCAAATGGTGGCCGCTTCAGCCGCGCGGGGTGGCGATGGCGCCGGACGGCAGCATCTGGTTCCATCCCGAGAGCCCATGGCTGTCCTCCGACTATGCGAAGGAGCCGCTCGGCACGCAGGCGCTGTTCGTCCACGAGCTGACCCACGTCTGGCAGGTCCAGCGCTGGGGCCGCTGGCACCTCATCCTGCTGCGCCACCCCTTCTGCCGCTACCGCTACCGCCTCGTCCCCGACCGCCCCTTCCAGCGCTACGGGCTGGAGCAGCAGGCGGAGATCGTCCGGCACCTTTTCCTGCTGCGGCGCGGTGCCGCGCGGGGGGGCGCGCCGGCCCTTGAGGATCTGGAGGCGGTGGTGCCGTTCCGCGCCTGAACCCGCCAGCGCCTATTGCTTGTGCTGGACCGAGTTGAAGAAGCTGCCGATCTGCGGCGGCGGGGGCGGCGGGCCCGGCTTTGCGGGCGGCGCGTCGGGCGCGGGCGTTCCAGGCATGCCTACCGGGACATCGGGGATCGGCACCGCGACATTGCCGAGCGCGTCCGGCTTCGCCTTCTGGATGGCCGCGGAGACCTTCTGCAGTTCCTCGGGCGTCGCGCACCAGCGTATCCAGGCGTCGGCGAGGAAGTCGGACGGATCTTCGTAGGCGATCTTGGGGCTGGTGCCGAGGATGCCGACCCCGGCGGGAGTAACAACGAAGGGTACGAAACCGCGGGTCGTTTTGGCCGAGACCTCGCCGCAGGCGGAGCCGCCGGCGCCGGCGCGGACGTTGCGGTATTGCGCGTTCTTCGCGTCGGGCAGGATGACCGGCAGGGCCCGGTCGATCAGATCCTGGACGTGGGCGGCGCTGTTCGCCTCGACCGCCGCCATGTTGGGCATGAGATCGGGCGGGATCGCGTCGGCGGCGTTGTTCGCGTCGACGCCGCTCTTGGAACCGCACCCGGCGAGGAGAAGGAGAATCGGCCAGCTCTTTTTCATGCGCGCGACTTTGCCGGGGGAATGGCCGCGTGAAAAGCTTCACCGCGCCTTCCCGCTTCGCTAGGGTCGCGGCGATGATCGTGGTGGAGAAGAGAAACGTGCGGCGTGCGCTGAGCCTAATCTGTCTGTCGAGCCTCGCCGGCTGCTCCGGCTACGCCTCCGATTACTGGCGGCCGAAGGGACATCTGATCGCGCCGCAGCTCGCCCGCTACGGGATGAGCGGGACCGAGGCGCAGTGCGTCGAGGAGCATCTCACCAAGGCGCTCGGCGTCAAGGCGCTGCGCCAGCTGAGCGACCTGGCCGACCGGCTGCAGCCCGGCGGCAACAATCCGGCGACGTTCCGTCCCTACGATTTCGCCTATGTTGCCGGCCTCGCCAAGGATCCAGAGATCGGCACCGAGACGCGCAAGGCGCTCCAGGGCTGCGGCCTCAGCCTCTACGCCCCGCGTCCCGCAGCGTCGCCCCCTCCCCCGCCGCCCGTCCAGACCGCACCGGGCGCCGGTCCTGTCGTAGCGCCGCCGCCGGCAGCCGCCGTGCCGGCAAATGGTGACCGCCCGCCTCTGTGGGTCAATCTCGGCGTCGCGCCGACCGGCCAGGGCATCGCCATCGACGCCGCCAGCATCGTCAACACGCCGAGCTACCGGGAGGCATGGTTCCGGCTGTTGAACGGCGACCGCGCCAATGTCGGCGACCTCGGATACCGGCTGCGCATCGATTGCGCCGGGCACACCATCACCGCGCTGGCCGGCCGCAAATATGCGCCCAACGGGCGGCTCATCGAGCAGAAGGAATATGCCAGGCCCGAGGGGCCGATGCCGATGGAGAAGGGCACCGTGCTCGAGATCGCGTTTCGCGGCGTCTGCACCTGATCCTGCGACGAGCGACGCCGGGGCGGGGTCGACAAAGTCCGGTTTTCAGCTAGGATATTGACGGGGTTACGGAATTTTTCGGGAGGGGTAGATGATCGGATCGGCGTTGCGCGGGGTCGCGCTCGCGGCACTGGCGCTTGGACTGGCGTCGTCGCCGGCCTGGGCCGACAAGCCGATCCCGGCTGGAACCACCGTCACGCCGGATCCGGCCGTCAAGCACGGCACGTTCCCCAACGGCCTGCGTTACGCGATCATGCACAATGCGACGCCGGCGGGCGCGGTGTCGATCCGCCTCGCCATGGACGTCGGCTCCTACCTCGAGAATGACGACGAGCTCGGCTACGCCCACTTCATCGAGCATATGGCGTTCCGCTCGACCAAGCAGGCGCCCAAGGGCGTGCTCGACAATCCGTTCGGCGCGCTCGGCGTCGGCTTCGGGCGCGACCAGAATGCCGCGACGACTTTGACCTCCACCGTCTACCAGGTCGACCTGCCGCGCAGCGACATCGCGTCCGTCCAGACGGTGCTCGACTGGATGCGCGGCGCCGCCGACGGCATCCTCTTTACGCCCGAGGCGATCAACCAGGAACGGGGCGTGGTGATGTCGGAGATCCGCACCCGCGCCAACGCGCTAAGCCGGGCCGGCACCGAGATCGGCCGCTTCGAGCTTCCCGGCGCCCGCTCGCAGATGCGAGAGCCAGGCGGCACCGAAGAATCGCTCCGCGCCGCAACGCCGGCCAAGCTCGCCGCCTTCCACCACCGCTGGTACCGGCCGGAGAATGGCGTGCTGGTGATCGTCGGCGACGCCGACGATGCCGAGTTGCTGAAGGCGGCCGAGAAAGCCTTCGGCAGCTGGAAGGCCGATGGCCCCTCCCCCGCCCGGCCGCAGGCGCCCAAGTCGATCGGCGACCGCCCACTCGCCGCCACCGTCGTCGCGGAGGCGAGCCTTCCCAACACCATCGCCGCCTGCAAGGCACAGCCGGCGGAGGACCGCAGCTTCTCGCTCGATCACGAGCGGCGCGACCTCTATTCGCAGATCTGGACGTCGATCCTCGATGCCCGCCTGAAGCGCGCCGCGGATGCGCCCGAAGGCGGCCTGCTGAATGGCGTCTCGGCCGTGAGCCGCGCCCTGCCCGACGCGTCCGACACGTGCATCGTCGCCATGCCGCTGCAAGGCAAGTGGAAGGAAGCGCTGGCGACGACGCAGGCGGAAGTCCGCCGTTTCGCCAAGGACGGCCCGACCGACCAGGAAGTGAAGGCGGCGGTGGCGCGGCTCGATTCGCAGCTCGGCGGCAGCCTCTATGGTGCCGGGACCCGCCCGACCGCGAGCCTCGCCGAGCGCATCGCCGCAGCGGAGCTCGACCGCGAGCCGTTCCTCCACCCGTCCGAAGCGGCGCGGCTGTTCACCTTGCTCACCGCCGAAGTCTCGCCCGCCGACATCAAGGCGGCCTTCACGCGCGAATGGGCCGGCACCGGCCCGGTGCTCGCCGCAATGTCGTCGGCGCCGCTCGCCCGCGAGGAACTGATCGCGCAGTGGAAGGCGAACGAGGGCGCCACAGCGCTCGCCGCTTATGCGGACGTCGGCGAATCCAAATGGTCCTATTGGGACTTCGGCAAGAAGGGGAAGGTCGGCAAGACGGAGCGCGTCGCCGACGGCGGCTATACGCGCTACCAGTTCCGCAACGGCACCTTGCTCAGCGTCAAGCCGACCAGCTTCAAGTCGGGCGAAGTCGAGATCCGCGTCCGCTTCGGCAATGGCGAGCGCGGCCTCGACAATTCGACACGGGCGCCGGCCGAACTCGCCGCCAACGCCTTCGTCGAAGGGGGCCTTGGCAAGCTCGACCACGACCAGATCGCCGCCGCGCTCGCGGGCATCACCTGGAACTTCAAGCTCGACGTGACACCGACCGCCTATGTGCTGAACAGCACCACGCTCACCGCGCAGGTCGATACCGAGATGCGGGTACTCGCCGCCTACCTGACCGACCCGGGCTTCCGGCCGCAGATGGACGCGAAGCTGCCGACGGCGGTCGATTTCGTCTACCGTATGCTCCACGCGGAACCGACGATGGTCGCCTCCGAAGCGCTCGACAAGGCGGTGTTCCCCGGCCAGCCGTCCTTCCCGTCGCGCGAGGAGATGGCGACGTTCAAGAGCGCCCGCTTCGCCGATATCCTCAAGCCGTCGCTGGTGAACGCGCCGCTCGAGGTGACGATCGTCGGCGACATCGTCGAAAAGGATGCGGTGCGGATTGCGTCCGAGACCTTCGGCGCGCTGCCGCGGCGGCCTGGCCTCGCCCCGGTCGGCGACGGGCCGTTTCGCCGCTTCCCGGAGACGCTGCCGCGCGAGACGATCGGCTACCATCAGGGTCCCGCGGAGAAAGCGGCGGCGCTGGTGCTGTGGCCGCTCTACACCGCGACTCCGGCGCGCCGGGCGGAGGAATATTCGCTCCGCTTGCTGTCCGAGGTATTCGAGACGCGGCTCCTGCAAAAGGTCCGCGGCGAGATGGGCATGGTCTATTCTCCCACCGTCGCCAACCCGATGCCAGACGATGCCGACCAGGGCTATATGGCCGCCCAGCTCGAAACCGCGCCGAAGGATCTGGAGCGGGTCGTCGCCGCCGCCCGCGCCATCGCCGCGGAACTGGTGGCAGGCAGGATCACGCAGGAGGAAGTGGATCGCGCCCGCGAGCCGCTGATCGCCGAGCGCAAGCAGCTCCAGGCGGAGAACGGCGCCTGGGCGGGGACGATCTCCGCGGCGGCGCGCCACCCGGACGCGATGCGCGAGCTCACCGGCTACGAAGCCGACATGCGCGCCCTCACGCTGGCGGACGTCAAGAAGGCGGCGGCGACATGGCTGGTGCGCGAGCCGATCCTTTCCAAGGCGTTGCCGGAAAGCCTGCGGACCGCCGCCGGCGGCGGCACCGCGGCCGGGGGCCAGCCGACCGCGCATTGATCGGACGAATGTTCACGCAGGGGAGACGCGAATTGGACCAGCCGCTCGACACGTTTCGCTCCTCCACGTCCGGCTGGCTGCGGGGCTCGCTCGCCGGATGGGGCACGTTGCTGCTCTGCCTGATCGGCGTCGGCTTCCTCGTCATCCTGGTGAAGTGGATCGAGAACCTGGCGACCAGCTACACGTTGACCGAGGACCGGCTGATCATCCGCAGCGGCATCTTCTCCAAGTCCCTGGACGAGATCGAGCTCTACCGGGTGAAGGACATCCGCCTTACCTACTCAATGATCGCCGGCTGGGCGGGGATCGGCACCATCGCCCTCACCTCTAGCGACGAGACGACGCGGGCCGCGCCGCTCCTGCTCCGCGACGTCCTCGGCGCGGAAGCGCGGCGGGAGACCATCCGCGGCCTCGTCGACAAGGCCCGCCAGAAGCGCGGCGTGCGCGAGATCGACATGGTGCCGGAAGCGACCTGACGCCACTCAGCCTCCGGCTTCAATGACGTCGCGCAGATAATCGCGGTGGTCACGGAAGGCGCGCTCGCCGGCGCGGGTGATCGCCGCCCGCGTCCGCGGCTTCTTGCCGACGAAATCCTTAGTGAGGGCGATGTAACCGGCGCCCTCCAGGGTGCCGAGATGGCTGCCGAGATTGCCGTCGGTGGCGCCGACCAGGGCCTTCAGGCGGTTGAACTCCATGCCCTCGTCGGCGCGCGCGGCATGGAGCGCCGCCATGATACGGAGACGCAGCGACTGGTGAATGATCTCGTCGGCCTTCGCCACCGTCTCACACCTTCCGCAACCACAGCCCGCCGAGCAGCAGCCCGCCGCCCCCGGCGATCGCCACCCAGATCGCCATATAATCCGGCGCCGCGATAAAGCCGGTCATGGTGACAAGAAAGATGCCCGCGCCGATCCACACGAACCGCGTCATCCGCGTCAGCGCGCCGGCGAGGGTGTAGACGAGGCCGGCGATGAGCGACGGGAAGACGAGATAGGGCAAAGGGCTCGTCGGCCGGAAGACGTAATAGACGCTGGCGATGAACAGGAAGGTTGCAGCCGCGAGCAGCAGCGACTGCGAGAAAGCGCCTTGATGCGCGGTCCCCTTCGCCCGGCTGCCGACCCACCCCGACCCGACGCCGCCGATGACCGCGAGCGGCAGCCAGATCAGCCCCCATTTTTCGGGCGGAACCACGGCTGAGGCCCCGTATCCCACAATCCAGATGAGCCCCCAGAGGATGAGATAGGGACTGGCGATTGCATAGCCGGTCGCCACCTGCGTCCGTCGCTCGGTGCAATCGATGTCGTGAAGCGCCGCGGCAGCCTGGTCGGGAGAGACACTCATGGCTTTGCTCCTGTTGATACACTCTGTTTTGCAGAGGACTCTGCGCATGTCAACTAGGAAGCCGCAGGGGGAGGCCCACCTTCACCCTTTTTCAAAACCGTCGCACTAGGGCGAAGTGGTGAATGCTCACTCCACATTTCCCTCGGCGCCCGTGCAGCCAGCGCCAGCCCGCAAGGCCAGCCTCGGTGCTGCCGAGCGCTTTACAGGCCGCTTCCTCAACACATTCGCGGAGTTCGAGTTCTGGATGGTGGAGCGCCTGAAGAACGCGGTGCCGGGCGTGAAGGTCGGAAAGCCAGTCGGCCAGCGCCTCGAGGACTTACGCGCGGCGCTCAAGCACCATCCTGAGATCGTGCGCGTGCCCAATGAGGTCGACAAGCTTCTCGATCGCCTCCAGCCTTACGTCCAGCTTCGCAGCCTGCTCGCGCACGGCCGGCTCACCGCCCTTTGCGGCGCGGACGAGACCATCTATCTTTTCGAGACGCCGACGCCGCTCCTCGACGACCCGGGGAAGGTGAGAATTGTGCTTCGAAGTGGCGAGTTCGAAACGCTCCGCAGGGGCCTTTGGGAGCTGATCGAGGCCTTCAAGCAGCAGACGCCGGAAGCCGAAGCCCGGTCCTCCCCGTGAGGCGCAGCCTCATGGGGAGGGGGACCAGGTGAAACCTGGTGGAGGGGCCCTGCAGAGTCCGTAGGGCCCCTCCACCGCGTTTCACGCGGTTCCCCTCCCCATCGGCTTGGCCGACAGGGAGGACTGGGAAAGCGCTCAGCCCTTCTTCGCCACCCCAACCAACGCCGGCCGCAACAGGCGGTCCTTGAGCATGTAGCCGGCCTGCATCTCCTGGACGATCGTGCCGGGCTCGGCCTCGTCGGAGGGGATTTCCACCATCGCCTGGTGGCGGTTGGGGTCGAGCGCCTTGCCGAGCGCCTCGACGCGGGTGACGCCGTTGCGGGCGAACACGCTGTCGAGTTCGCGCGAGGTCGCCTCGATGCCGGTGAGCAGCGCCTTGAGCTTGTCGTCCTGGCGCAGTTCCTCAGGGACCGCCGCGAGGGCGCGGTCGAGATTGTCCTTCACGCTCAGCATGTCGCGGGCGAAGCCGGTCGCCGCATAGGTGGCGGCGGTGAGCTTCTCCTGCTCGAGCCGGCGGCGGACGTTGTGGGTCTCGGCCTGGGCATAGAGGACGTGCTGGCGCACCTCCTCCAGCTCCTTCACGAGGTCGCTGAAATCCTGCTCGGGCGCGCCGTCCTCGGCGCCGTCGAAGCCCGCCGCTTCTGCCTGTTCCTGGAGGTCCTGTTCGTCGTTCATGCCATCAATCTCGATAGTGCCTGGGCTGTGAAATCAACCATGGGTACGACCCTGGCGTAGTTCAACCGCGTCGGGCCAATGACGCCGACGACGCCGACCACCTTGCCTTCGCGACCGCGATAGGGCGCGGCGATAACCGAAGAGCCGGACAAAGCGAACAGCTTGTTCTCCGATCCGATGAAGATCTTCATGCCCTGTCCGGCGCGCGCGCTGTCGAGCAGCCGGACGATCTCCTCCTTGCCCTCCAGCTCCTCGAGCAGCTGGCGGACCCGCTCCAGATCCTCGACCGCGCCGGCGTCGAGCAGATTGGCCTGGCCGCGCACGATCAGCACCGGCCGCTGGGCCCCGTCCTCCGACCAGATTGCGAGGCCGCGGTCGATCAGCTCGCGCGCGGCCTGGTCGAGCGCCGCTTTGCCGGCGTTGATCTCCTCGGCGAGCCGCCGCTGCGCCTCCGGCAGGGTGAGGCCCGAGAGGCGCGCGCTGACGTAATTGCCGACGTCCTGGAGGGTAGAGGCGGTGATCCCCGCCGGCAGGTCAACGACGCGGTTCTCGACGCTGCCTTCGGCGCCCACCATCACGGCGAGCGCCTGCGTCGGCGTCAGCTGGACAAAGCCCATCTGACGCAGCACCGGCTCGCGCTTGGGCACCAGCACGATCCCCGCGCAGGCGGAGAGGCCCGACAGGGCAGCCGTGGCGGCGGACAGGGCCTCCTCGATCGGGCCGCCGCGCTCGATCCGCGCCTCGATTGCGGCGCGCTCCTCGGGGCTCGGCTCGGCCGCCTGCATCATCCCGTCGACGAAGAGGCGGAGGCCGATCTCCGTGGGGACGCGTCCTGCGGAGGTGTGCGGGTGGCCGAGCAGGCCGAGTTCCTCCAGATCCTGCATGACGTTGCGGATCGAAGCAGGAGACAGATTGAGCCCCGGCAGCCGCGAGATCGTCCGCGATCCGACGGGGGCGCCACTGCCGAGGTAATTCTCGACCACCATCCGGAACACCTCCCGGGCACGCTCGGTCATCTCGTGGACGGGGGTCGTGGCCATGATAGTTAGATAGAAAGGCCGGCGCGTCCCGTCACCCCTGCCGCCTCCGCCGGGCATAGAGGATGAGCGCGACGCCCACCGCCGCCAGCAATGCGCCGCGCCACGACCAGGCCGACATGTCGATCATGAAGCTGCTCGCCGGCCAGCGGACGATGCCGAGACCCTGGCCGATCCACAACAGGCCCATCAGCAGGGCAGCGGCGCCAAGCACAGTCAGTGCGGTTCTCATGCCGTCGCTCCTCCGGGCTCCGGCTCTCCTAGACCTGCCGCCGCGCCGAAGCTATGGCCCCGCCCGAACCCGCAAGGAGAACAGATTTATGCGCCCGTCCGGACGCACCCCCGATCAGATGCGCGAGATTTCGCTGGAGCCGGGCTTCACCCGTCATGCCGAAGGGAGCTGCCTCGTCTCGTTCGGCGACACGCGCGTGCTGTGCACCGCGTCCGTCGAGACCAATCTCCCGCCCTGGCTGCGCGGCAAGGGCAAGGGCTGGGTCACCGCCGAGTACGGCATGCTCCCGCGCGCCACCCACACGAGGGGGCGCCGCGAGGCGGCGTCGGGCAAACAGTCCGGCCGCACCCAGGAAATCCAGCGCCTCATCGGCCGGTCCCTGCGCGCCGTCGTAGACCTCCAGGTGCTGGGCGAGCGCCAGATCACCCTCGACTGCGACGTCATCCAGGCAGACGGCGGCACGCGCACCGCCGCCATCTCCGGCGCCTGGGTGGCGCTGCGCATCGCGGTGGACAAATTGCTCGAGCAGAAGCTCCTCGCCGCCGATCCAATCCGCGGCCGCGTCGCGGCGGTGAGCTGCGGCATGCACAACGGCGCCGCGGTGCTCGACCTCGACTATGACGAGGATTCGACCGCGGGCGCCGACGGCAATTTCGTTCTCACCGACGACGGCCAGATCGTCGAGGCCCAGCTCACCGCCGAGGGCGAGACATTCGACGAGGAGGGCCTGCTGCGCCTGCTGCGCCTCGCCCGCATCGGCTGCGGCGAGATCTTCGCGGCACAGGAAGCCGCAGCACCTGGGGCGACGGGCCGGTGAGGAAGCTCGGCCCCGGCAAGCTCGTCGTCGCCAGCCACAATGAGGGCAAGGTGCGCGAGATCCGCGCCCTCCTCGCGCCCTACGGCATCGAGCCGGTCTCCGCGGCCGAACTCGACCTTCCCGAGCCGGACGAGATCGGCGTCAACTTCATCGAGAATGCCGATCTGAAGGCGCGCCAGGCGGCGGACCTGTCCGGCCTCCCCGCCCTCGCCGACGACAGCGGACTTTGCGTGGAAGCCCTCGGCGACCGCCCCGGCATCTTCTCGGCCCGCTGGGCGGAAGGTGCCGACGGCAGCCGCGACTTCCACCGCGCCATGCAGCGGGTCGAGGACGAGCTCCAGGCGCTCGGCCCCGAAATCAGCCGCGACGCCCACTTCGCCTGCGCCCTCGCAATCGTCTGGCCGGACGGCGAGAGCGAGTGGTTCGAGGGCCGCGTCGAAGGCACCCTCGTCTGGCCGCCGCGCGGCGCGAGCGGCTTCGGCTACGACCCGATCTTCCTGCCGCTTGGCCGGGACGAGACGTTCGGCGAAATGGACCAGGCCGAAAAGCACCGCATCAGCCATCGCGCCGAGGCGTTCCGCAAGCTTGTGGACGCGCTGTTGTGAATAAGCCCCTCCCCTTCAGGGGAGGGGTTGGGGTGGGGCCTGTCCAAGGCCCCCAAGTCTCCACATGCCCCTCCCCCGGCCCCTCCCCTGAAGGGGAGGGGGGATTGGCCCTCTACATCCACTGGCCGTTCTGCGTCTCGAAATGCCCCTATTGCGACTTCAACAGCCACGTCCGCGCGTCGATCGACCAGGCGGCGTGGCGGGACGCCCTGCTCGCCGACCTCGCCTTCGAGGCCAAGGCCTGGCCGCGCGGCCCGGTCAGCTCGATCTTCTTCGGCGGCGGCACCCCGTCGCTGATGGAGCCCGCGACCGTCGCCGCGCTCATCGTCGCCGCTGACCGGCATTGGGGATTCGCCGAGGGCATCGAGATCACGCTGGAGGCCAACCCCTCCTCCGTCGAAGCGGCGCGCTTCGCCGATCTCGCGGCCGCCGGCGTCAACCGCGTCTCGCTCGGCCTGCAGTCGCTCAACGATGCGGCGCTGCGCTTCCTCGGCCGTGCCCACGGCGTCTCCGAAGGCCTCGCCGCCCTCGCCACCGCCCAGCGCCATTTCGCGCGGGTCAGCTTCGACCTCATCTACGCCCTCCCCGGCCAGAGCGAGGCGGCGTGGGCGGACGAACTCTCCCGCGCCCTCGGCTTCGGCACAAGCCACCTCTCGCTCTACCAGCTGACCGTCGAGCCCGGCACGCGGTTCGCGGCGCTCGCCGCCAAGGGCGATTTCGACGAGGCCGACCCCGATCACGCCGCCACCCTTTACGAAACGACGCAGGCGCTGACGGAGGCGGCCGGGGTGCCCGCGTACGAAATCTCCAACCACGCCCGGCCCGGCGAGGAGAGCCGGCACAATCTCGCTTACTGGCGCTACCGGCCCTATCTCGGCGTCGGCCCCGGCGCCCACGGCCGCCGCGGTGGCCTCGCCACCCTGCGCCACAAGAAGCCCGAGAATTTCCTCTCCGCCCTCGCCCGCAACGGCAGCGGCCTTTCCGAGGAGACCCCGCTGTCCGCCGAGGAGCGGGCCAGCGAGGCGCTGCTCATGGGGCTGCGGCTGAAGGAGGGCGTACCGCTGGAGACGATCGCTCCCGCGCTCGATCTGCCGCGGGTCGAACGGCTGGAGCGTCAGGGCCTCGTCCGGCGGGAAAGCGGCCGCCTCTATGCGCTACGGCCCCTGCTGCTCGACGGTATTTTGGCCGAGATTGCGGCTTAGTTCTCGTCCCCGCGAGCTGGGGACACGATCGTGGTTCCGCCCACCGTCACCTCGCGCACTTCCAGCGCCCGCTCGGCGACCCCGTTGCCGCCGAACCGGTACGGCCCGTCGATGCCGGTGAAGCCCGCCGGATCGTGCAGCGCCCGCTGCGGATAGGGCCGGCCCGGCCGCCAGTCCCGCGACGTCCGCACGGCCAGCAGCACGGCATCGTAGGCGAGGCTGGCGAGGCGGTAGGGCGCCGCGCCGTAGCGGGCCCGGTAGCGGGTGCGCATCTGGTTGAAGAGCGTGTCCGGCACGGCGGCGAACCAGGCGCCACGAAGCCCCGGCACCGTCCCGATCGCCGCCTCGTTCGCCCACAACTCAGTGCCGAGGATGTGCGCCCGGGGCACCGCCGATCGAATCGCCGGCACTGCGGCGGCGGCGCTGCGGGCCGGATCGGCGATGAGGATCGCGTCATAGGCGCCTTGCGCGCTCACCCGCGTCACCGCGGCGCGGAGGCCGCCGGCGTCGCGGTCATATTCCTGGATGCCGACCAGCCGAGCGCCGCCGCGCTGCGTCGCGTCGATGATCGCCTGCCCAACGCGGCGGCCGTAGATGCCGTTGGGCGTAAGTGCCGCGAAACGGGAGAGCCCCTGCCCCCGCGCATAGCCGACCACCCGCGCCACCGATTGCGACGGCGCAAAGCCGATCAGGTACACGCCGGGACCAGCGACGCCGATGTCGTTGGAAAAGGCGATGACGGGCACGTCGGCCCGCCGCGCGACCGGCGCCACGGCGCGTACGTCTTCGGCGAGCAGGGGCCCGAGAAACAGGCGGTTGCCGTCGGCGATCGCCTGCGCCGCTGCGGCGGCGGGGCCCTTGGCGGTGTCGTAGACGGTGAGGCGGATGCGCTCCCCGCCAGTGTCGAGCAAGGCGAGCGTGGCAGCATTGGCGAGGGACTGGCCGACGCCGGCATTCGGCCCGGTCAGCGGGACCAGAACGGCGACGCGGTTGCGTCCCTCGTCCTGCGGAAGGGTCGACGGGGCGGGCACGGGTGCCTCGGGCGGCGGCACAGGTGCGGCGCGCGGCTGTTCGACCGGCGGAGGCGCCGCTGCAGCGACAGGCGGCGACTGCACCTGCGGCGCCGGAACCAGGGAGCAGGCGGCGAGGCCGAGGCTGACCATGAGCGCCATTGCGGCGCAAAGGGCGGAGCGCGGCGCTTGCCGATGCGAGGGCTGCTCTGCCATGACCTTGAACCGCATGAACCCTCGTCTCCCGCCCGGCCTGTATATCGTCGCGACGCCGATCGGCAATCTCTCCGATTTGAGCCAGCGCGCCGCCGCGACCCTGGCGGGATGCGACGTCATCGCCGTCGAGGATACAAGGGTGACGGCGAAGCTCCTCGCCCATATCGGCGCCAAGCGCCCGATGCTGCCCTATCACGACCACAATGCCGATCGGGTGCGGCCCGACCTCATCGCCCGGATGCGGACCGAGGCGGTGGCCTTGGTCTCGGACGCGGGCACGCCGCTCATCTCCGATCCGGGCTACAAGCTGGTCCGCGACGCGCGGGCGGCGGGCGTTCCGGTGACGACGATCCCGGGCGCCTCGGCGGCGATGGCGGCGCTCACCCTCGCCGGCCTGCCGACCGACCGCTTCCTGTTCCTCGGCTTCCTGCCGTCCAAGGGGGGCGCCCGCGCCTCGGCAATCGCCGAGGTGGCGGCGATCCGGGCGACCCTTGTCCTTTATGAGAGCGGCCCCCGGCTCGGCGCCGCATTGAAGGCACTGGCGGAAGGGCTCGGGCCGCGCGAGGCCGCCGTCGCCCGCGAGATCACCAAGAAGTTCGAGGAGACGGTCACCGGCACCCTCGCTGAGTTGGCCGACCGCTATGCCGACGCGCCGCCCAAGGGCGAAATCGTCATCGTCGTCGCGCCGCCCGGTGCGCCGGAAGCGCCGGCCGAAGCCGATATCGAGGCGGCGCTGCGCGAGGCGATGACCCGCCTCACGCCCTCCCGCGCTGCCGCGGAAGTGGCGGAACGGCTCGGCGTGCCGCGGCGGCAGGTCTATGAAAAAGCGTTGGCGCTCAAATGAAGCGGCAGGCGGCCGAACGCGGCGGACGGCGCGCCGAGACGCTGGCGGCCTGGTGGCTGCGGCTCAAGGGCTGGACGATCCTCGGCCGCCGCATCCGCACCCCCGTCGGCGAAGTCGACCTCGTCGCGCGGCGCGGCCGGACGGTCGCTTTCGTGGAGGTGAAGGCGCGCCGCACCGAGGCGGACGCCGGCATGGTCCTCGACGAATGGCGGCTGCGTAGGGTCGCGGCCGCGGCCGAGGCGCTCGCGCCGCGTTATTCCCGAGCCGGCGACGATATCCGCATCGACGCGATGCTGATCGTGCCGCACCGCTTTCCCCGCCACCTCGTCAACGTCTGGCAAGGATGATCATGCCCCGCCTGCTCCCGCCCCCGCTGCTCACGCTCTCCCTCCTCGCCATGGCGGCCGTCGCCTGCAAACCCCACGAGCCCGATTGGGCGCGGCAGGCTCGGCAGGGGCCGCTCCCCGCCCAGGTCTGCAAGGAGATCGAGAAAGGCGTCGAGCAGATTCGCGCGTCGAGGGGCATCGACCTCAACGACACCGGCGAGGCCACCATGGCCACCGCCTTGTGGAACCAGATGCCCCCCGAACAGCATGACCAGCTGCTTCACACCCTCGCCTTCCACGCCGCCTGCAAGGCCGGGACGCAGAGCGATGCCCAGCCGGTGGTCGTCCACGGCGACGACGGCGGCGAGCTCGCCCGCCGCGCCATCTCGACCCGCGTCGATACCTCCGAGGTCCTGCGCGATTAGCGTCCGGTGACAAAGGCGGGCCGCTTGCCTAGAGCCCCCCGCGCAGGAGGAAATGCCATGGCGTTGCGCGTCGCGGTCCAGATGGACCCGCTCGAGACTATCAACATTGCGGGCGATTCGACCTTCGCGATCATGCTCGGCGCGCAGAAGCGCGGCCACCGGCTGTTCCATTATGCCGCCGAGGACCTGAGCTGGCACGACGGCCGGCTGTGGACCATGGCGCGGCCGGTGATGGTGCAGCCGGTCGAGGGCGACCATTTTCGCGTTGAGGAGCCGGTGCTCCTCGACCTCGGCCGCGACGTCGACGTCGTGCTGATGCGCCAGGACCCGCCGTTCGACCTCGGCTACATCACGGCGACCCACCTGCTCGAGCGCATCCAGGGCGAGACACTCGTGGTCAACGATCCGGCCTCCGTGCGCAATGCGCCGGAAAAGGTCTGGGTGCTCGATTTCGCCCGCTACATGCCGCCGACGACGCTGACCCGCTCGCTCGGCGTCGCCCGCAAATTCCTCGCCGAGCATGGCGCGATGGTGGTGAAGCCACTGCACGGCAATGCGGGCAAGGCGGTGTTCAAGGTGGGGGCCGACGGGGCCAACCTCGCCGCGCTGATCGAGATGTTCAACACCGCCTACCGCGAACCGCACGTCGTCCAGGCTTTCGTCCCGGAGATCGCCGAGGGCGACAAGCGCATCGTCCTCATCGACGGCGAGATCGCCGGCGCGATCAACCGCCTCCCGGGCGAAGGCGAAATCCGCTCGAACCTCGCCGCGGGAGGGTCGGCGGTGAAGACGGATCTCACCGATACGGAGCGGGAAATCTGCGCAGCGCTGGCGCCCGAGCTGAAGGCGCGCGGGCTGCTGTTCGTCGGCATCGACGTGATCGGCGGCAAGTGGCTGACCGAGATCAACGTCACCTCGCCGACCGGCATCGTCGCCATCGACAGGTTCAACGGCACCGACACGCCCGGGATGATCTGGGACGCAATCGAAGCGAAGGTTCAGAAGTGACGCATTTCCTGCCCGATTTCATCCGCGACCACGGCTACATCGCCGTCTTCCTCCTGATGTGGATCGAGACTTTGCTGCCGATCTTCCCGTCGGAGCTGGTCATGCCGCTGTCCGGGCTGATTGCCTCGCAGGGTAAGTTATGGCTGCCGGGCGTGATCCTGTCGGGAGCCGCCGGCTCGCTGACCGGCGCGATCAGCTGGTATTGGGCGGCGCGGGCGCTGGGCTTCGAGCGGTTCGAGCGGCTCGTCACCCGCTACGGCCGCATCACCACCGTCTCGGCGCATGAGGTGGCGGTGCTGCAGCGCTGGTTCGAAAGGTACGGCAGCATCCTCGTCCTCGTCGGCCGCGTCGTCCCCGCGGTGCGCACGGCGATCTCCATCCCCGCGGGGCTGGTGCGGATGCCGTTCGGCCGGTTCCTCCTGCTCTCGACGATCGGCATCCTCATCTCCTGCGGGCTGCTCGCCTGGCTCGGCTGGCTGCTCAAGGACCATTATACGGCGATCGAGCATTATGCCGGTCCGGTGAGCACCGGGATCGTCGCCGCCGCGGCCTTGCTGTGGCTGACGCGACTGGTGCTGCAGCTGGTAAGGAACCGCAAAAGCGTAGACTAAGCGCGCGGGTGGGCGTTGCGGTAGACGTCCATCAGATGGGCCGCGTCTACGGCCGTGTAGATCTGTGTCGAGCTCAAGCTTGCGTGGCCGAGCAGCTCCTGGAGGGAGCGCAGGTCCGCGCCGCGGCCGAGCAGGTGGGTGGCGAAGCTGTGGCGCAGGGCGTGCGGGGTCGTCCGGTCGGAAAGGCCGAGGCGGACGCGGGCGCGGCGGACGACTCGGCGGACCATCTCGCCATTGAGTGGTCCGCCGCGCGCGCCGCGGAACAGCGGCTCGGTGCGCGACGCGCCATGGGGAGAAAGGCTCAAATAGCGCTCGATCGCATCGCGCACCTGCGGGAGCAGCGGCACGACGCGGGTCTTGTTGCGCTTGCCGGTGACGGTGATCGCTTCCCCCAGCGGCAAGGCGGCGCCGGCAAGGCCGAGCGCTTCGGCAACGCGGAGGCCCGATCCATAGAGGAGGAGCAGGATCGCGAAGTCCCTTGCGGCGATCCACTCGGCGGTCGCGTCCTCGCCCACCTCCTCCGCGAGCGCGACAGCCTCCTGCGGCGAGATCGGGCGGGGCACGCTGCGCGGGCGCTTGGGTCCACGCAGGCGCGGCACCGCCCCCTCCCCCGCTTCGGCGGCCGCGAAGGCAATGAAGCCGCGCACGGCCGAGAGCTCGCGGGCGGCGGAGCTGTTGCCGAGCCCCTCCGCGCGGCGGCGCGTGAGATAGGCGCGCAGGTCCGCCGGCTTCAAGGCGCCGAGCGCGATGGCGTCGGGCGGGCCGCCGAGATGCTCGCCCAGGAAGTCGACGAGGCGATAGGCGGTGGCGGCGTAGGCGCGGACGGTGTGGGGGGAGCGGCGGCGCTCGCGCTCGAGATGCTGCTGCCAGCGAAAGGCGGTCTCGCGCGCCGGCGCGGCGGTCAGGGGATCAGCCACCGGCCCATCGAGCGGGTGAGGACGCGGCCGAGGAAGACGAGCAGCTCCGACCCGTGACGGGTCTCGAAGCCCTGCTCGGCGCGCTGGCCCAATGCGAGGAGGCCGCTCGGCAAGGGCGGCGCGGTGTCGAGGCGGATGAGGGCCTCCGCGCGGATCAGCGAGCAGGCCGGGCCGAACAGCGGATGGCCGCGGGCGACGCCGCGCAGGACGACGCCTTCGAGGCCGGCAAGCGAGCGCTCGATGATACGCGGATCGACGAACTGCAGACCCGAAGCGTCGGCGCGCAGGCCCCTCTCGCCGACGAACAGGCCGATCGCCACCGCATCCAAGCCGAGGATCTGCGGCCATTCCTGGGTTACAATGTGGATGAGATGGTCAAACCCCTCGGCCTCGATCGCCGCCAGCACGGCCTCATGGATCGAGGCGACGGCGCCGGAATGGCCGCGGGCGAAGGCGATGAGGTCCTGGTTCGCTTCCTCGGCCGCGGCGACGCGCGCGCGCAGGCTGGCCACCGCCTTGTCCTCGAAGCTGATCACCGTTCCCATGCGAGCGAAGCTACCTTGAAGATGGTTAAGAAGCTATCATTACCCGATAGTCTGCCCGGTCTGCTGCCAGTCCGCGAGGAAAGCTTCGAGGCCGCGGTCGGTCAGCGGGTGCTTGACGAGCTGGCGGATCACGGACGGCGGCGCGGTCATCACGTCGGCGCCGATCAGGGCGGATTGGAGGACGTGGATGGGGTGGCGGACGCTCGCGACCAGGATCTGCGTGGTGAAATCGTAATTGTCGTAGATCTGGCGGATTTCCGAGATGATCTGCATGCCGTCGAAGCCGATATCGTCGTGCCGGCCGACGAAGGGAGAGATGAAGGTCGCGCCTGCCTTGGCGGCGAGCAGGGCCTGGTTGGCGGTGAAGCAGAGGGTGACGTTGACCATCGTGCCGTCGCCGGTCAGCTGCCGGCAGGTCTTGAGGCCGTCGATCGTGAGCGGGACCTTCACCGTTACGTTGTCGGCGATGCGGCGGAGGATCTCCGCCTCGCGCATCATGCCGTCATGGTCGGTTGCGACCACCTCGGCCGAGACCGGGCCCGGCACCACCGCGGCGATCTCGCGCACCACTTCGAGGAAGTCGCGGCCGGCCTTGCGGACCAGCGACGGGTTGGTGGTGACGCCGTCGAGCAGGCCCGCTTCGGAAAGCTCGCGAATGTCGGCAATGTCGGCGGTGTCGGCGAAGAATTTCATGGGGTTCCCCTGATGTGCGATTCGGACGCGGTATAGCGGGTTGCGGCGCGGTGCCGAACCGGCGCGTCAGGCGGGGCGGCGCGGCCGTTGCTTGGCGGAGATCGACTTGACGAGGAGGCGGGCCGGTACGGCAGGGTCGAACGGCGGCGCGGCCCGATCGAGCGCCGCGTCGATGAGCGCCTGGATGCGCGGATCGTCCAGTTTCTCGCGAATCTCGAGCCGCACGTGCCGAACGCGGCTCCCCTCTCCCTTCAGCAGACCGTGCGGGTCAGGAAGGCCGGCACCGTGGAGGAAGCACAGGGTCACCCAGCGTGGGAATACCGCCAGCGACAGCACCGCCTGGCCGGCTTTCTCGCTCGGCGAGAAGCCGATCGCGAGGGCGTTGTAATTGTCGTAGACGAGAATATGCGCGCCGGGGATGCGCGCCGTCATCGCCGCGAGGAGCGAACGGGCGAGCGCCGCCACCTCCGGAAGGAACTTGGCCAGGAAGCCGTCGAGCTGCGCCTCGGGATCCATGAACTCGCCTTAGCATGAAAGGCCGAGAATCGCTCTCCCGCCCCGCCCGTTGCTGTACCGTAACAGCCGTTTCTGATATGCCTGAAGCGTCTTTGAGGGGAGGACGATGATGGGGCAGACCGGCGCCGGCGGCGGCGACACCGCGAAGAAATTGTTCAACGGCTATGACAGCATCGCCAACGGCATGTTGTCTCAAAGCGCTGTCACCGGCGATGCCGAGCTTGGCGGTGGCCGATCCGTCGTCAAGATCCGGGTGTGCGAGAGCGTCAGCGAGCTTGCCCAGGCGCTCGAAATCGACGGGTCGCTGTCGGTCAGCTATCTGAAGGCGGTAAACGTCACCGCCAAGATGAGCTTCATGAAGAAGCTCAACGCGACGGCGCGCAGCGTCACCATCGTCGTCTATGCGAGCCACGAGACCGGCACCTGGACGGCGAAGAACGTCAAGCTGCTTCCCGATATCGCGCTGCCCGCGGACGACGACCAGGCCGCCGATTTCGCCGCCGCTTATGGGGACAGCTATGTGAGCGCCGCGACGCAGGGCGGCGAATATTACGCCGTCTACACCTTCCACACCGAGACGCAGACCGAGCAGAAGGAGCTGACCGCGTCGCTGAAGGCGAAGGGCGTCTATTCGGGCGTTACCGCCAAGCTCGAAGTGCAGACCAAGCTCACCGATTTCCTGAACCGGACTTCGACCAACTGGACGTTCGACCAGGAGATTACGGGCATCGCCAACCCGAAGCTGCCGAACGAGGACGGGCTGATCGCCTTCGCGCTGGCCTTTCCGTCGGTGACCATCGATTCCCCGGTCACCACGGGCTTCAAGGTCTCCGGCTATGAGGGCGTGCCGCGGATGGGACGGCGCCGGCTCGCGAAGATCGTCGAGAATCGCGAGCACTTCCTCGGCGACGACGGAGTCTTGAAGGCCTACGAGCGCCTCACCGGCCTTCAGAACCAGATCGACTGGCTGAAGCGCATCTACGCCCGCTACAAATATATCGGCGACACCGGGCTTCTCGAATTCGAGAAGCAGGTGAAGGAGGATGTGGGCAAGATCAACAAGCAGGTCAGCGCCTACAAGCGCGACCCTGCGGTCGACCTCCCGGACTTGAAGCTGCCGTCGCTGGACAAGGGCGAGCCGGTGCTCACCTACGTCGCCGGTCAGACCCCTTCGTTCGGCGGCGAAGGGGCGGGACCGTTCGATTTCCTGTCGGTCGACGAGGCGCTGCGCAACCAGGTGCGGCTCGCCTCGATCCGCCTCTTCGTCGGCGACGGCGGCAGCGGCGGCCTGATCGGCAAGATCGAGATCGGCTACGCCTCGGACAAATCGAATTGGGTCGAAAGCCACGGTGGCAGCGGAACGGGCCGTGAGCGATTCGACATCGGCGACGGCCGCTTTCCCGTCCGCTTCGTCGTCAATTCCGGCGGCTATGTCGACCGCTTCGAGATGCATCTCGACGACAAGCGCTTCACCTTCGCCGGCGGGACCGGCGGGACCGGCGGGACGAGGAACGAATGGAAGCCGGATCCGGGCTTCGTCGTGCTCGGCTTTACCGGCCGGGCGGGCCTGCTGCTCGACCAGATCAAGATCGTCCACGCGGCGCTCCGCCCGGCCGAGTATCGGCAGCCGTTGCGGTAGGAGGCTGCCCCACGGCGGCGGCTTCGATCCACGTTTTCCTGCAAGGGAGCCCGCGGGCTGTTGCCTTTGCGCGGAGTCGCTTCGATCTTAGGGGCGTGACCCGCGCCCGCGTCCTTCTCCTCAACCCCGCTCTGGGACCGCTCGACTATCGGGTGCCGCATGGCATGCGCGTCGAACCGGGGTCGATCGTGCTTGCCCCCCTCGGGCCGCGGCAGATGACCGGTGTCGTGTGGGAGGAGGAGAGGCTGGAGGCCGAGAGCGTCGGCGACAACCGGCTGCGACCCCTGCTCCAGGCCTATGAGCTGCCGCCGCTCAAGGCGCCGCTCCGGCGGCTGATCGAATGGACGAGCGATTATTATCTGGCGCCGATCGCATCGGTGCTGCGGATGGCGCTGGCGTCGGCGAGCGCGCTCGACGGCAGCCGCACCGTCACCGAATATCGTGCCACCGGCCTGGTGCCCGACCGGCTTACCCCGCAGCGCGAACAGGCGCTGGAGCGGATCGGCGAGCGGCAGGGGCTGGTGCGCGAGCTGGCGCTGGCGGCGGGCGTCTCGGACGGGGTGATCCGCGGATTGGTGAAGGGCGGCGCGATCGAGGCGGTCGAGGTGACGCTCGACGACCCGTTCGCCCTCCCCGACCCGGAGCATGCGCCGCCGGAGCTCGAACTGGCCCAGGGCGCGGCGGCGCACCGGCTGGTCGAGGCGGTGCGGGCGGCGGCCTTCGCCCCGTTCCTCCTCGACGGCGTCACCGGCTCCGGCAAGACCGAAGTCTATTTCGAAGCGGTGGCGGAGGCGTTGCGGCTGGGGCGGCAGACTCTCGTGCTTCTGCCCGAGATCGCGCTAACGGAGCCGTTCCTCAAACGCTTCGCCGCCCGCTTCGGCCATGAGCCAGTCGCCTGGCATTCAGGCCTCCGGCAATCGCAGCGCCGCCGCGCCTGGCGCGCCATCGCCACCGGTCAGGCCAAGGTCGTGGTCGGCGCGCGCTCCTCGCTGTTCCTGCCCTATCCGGACCTTGGCCTGATCGTCGTCGACGAGGCGCACGAGACCAGCTTCAAGCAGGAGGAGGGCGTCCAGTACCACGCCCGCGACGTCGCGGTGATGCGCGCGAAGCTCGAAGGGTTTCCCATCGTCCTCGCCTCGGCAACGCCGGCGATCGAGAGCCGGCAGATGGCCGAGATCGGGGTGTACGAGCATATCCGTTTGCCAGACCGCTACGGCGTCGCCGAACTTCCCGAGATCGCCGCGCTCGACCTCCTCGCCGACCCGCCGCCCCGCGGCCAGTGGCTGGCGCCGCCGCTGGTCAAGGCCTTGGAGGAGACGCTGGAGCGGCGCGAGCAGGCTTTGCTGTTCCTCAACCGCCGCGGCTATGCGCCGCTGACCCTGTGCCGCCATTGCGGGCACCGCTTCCAATGCCCCAATTGCACTGCCTGGATGGTCGAGCACCGCCTCGTCCACCGCCTCGCCTGCCACCATTGCGGCCATGTCATGCCGCCGCCGCGGCTCTGCCCGGAGTGCGAGGAGGAGGACAGCCTCGTCGCCGTCGGCCCCGGTGTCGAGCGCATCGCCGACGAAGTGAAGGCGCTGTTCCCGGAGGCGCGGACGGCGATCGTCACGTCGGACACGATGTGGTCGCCGGCTAAGGCGGCGGAGTTCGTGGGCCGGATGGAGGCGGGCGAGATCGACATCGTCGTCGGCACGCAGCTGGTGACCAAGGGCTATCACTTCCCCAACCTCACCCTCGTCGGGGTGGTCGACGCGGACCTGGGCCTGCAGGGCGGAGACCTCCGCGCCGCCGAGCGGAGCTTCCAGCAGATCGCCCAGGTGGCAGGGCGTGCGGGCCGGGGCGAGAAGCCTGGCCGGGTGCTGGTCCAGACCCACGATCCCAATGCCCGCGTCATCTCCGCACTCGTCAGCGGCGATGCGGAGAGCTTCTACGAAGCCGAGACGGACGCGCGACGCGAGGCGGCAATGCCGCCGTTCGGGCGGCTTGCGGGGATCGTCGTCTCCTCCGAGGACCTCGCCGAGGCCACCGAGACCGCGCGGCTGATCGGGCGGAGCGCGCCGATTGTCGAGAACATGGCGGTGTTCGGCCCCGCTCCCGCGCCGCTCGCCATGCTGCGCGGCCGGCACCGCCAGCGCCTCCTCGTCCACGCCGCCCGCAGCCTCGACGTTCAGGACGTCATCCGCGAATGGCTCGGCAAGCTGAGCTGGCCGCGCGGCGTCCGCGTCAGCGTCGACGTGGACCCCTATTCGTTTCTCTAGCGCAAACCCGGTGGCGCGGGCCGGCATCTGCCGCTAAGCTGTTGTTTCCTTGGGGATGGGGATGTGACGTGAGACAATTCGGGGCTTTGGTTGCGGCAGCTTTGGTGCTGGCGCCGGCGGCGGCGCGGGCGGAGTGGAAGAAATACGATACCGCGCATTTCGTGATCTATTCCGAAAGCGGCGAAAAAGAGGTGACGCGGCTCGCCGAACGGCTCGAAGGCGTCGATGGACTGATGCGGATGGCGAGCGGGCTCAAGTCCGACGTCGAGCCGGTCAAGGTCCGCATCTATCAGGTGGCGAGCAACGCCGAGGTCGAGCGGGCGATCAACGACCCGAACAGCGGCGTCGAGGGCTTCTACACGACCAACGTGTTCGGGCCGTTCGCCGTCACCCCACGGCATACCAACGCTGCGGGCGACTTCACCCCGGAGCTGGTCCTCCATCACGAATATGCGCACCATTTCATGCTGCAATATTTCCCCGCCGTGTATCCGGGCTGGTACACCGAGGGCTATGCCGAGCTGATCGGATCGAGCAAGTTCCTGCCCGACGGCAAGATCGCCTACGGCATGCCGGCTCGGCACCGCGGCGACGACATCAGCGCCTCGTGGGTCTCGATGGAGGACATCCTCCTCAAATCGCCGGACAAGATCCACAATTTCGACCTTTACGGCCAGGGCTGGGCGATGACCCATTTCCTGACCTTCTCGCCAACGCGGGCACCGCAGCTTCGCAAATATCTTGCTCTGCTCAGCACCGGCGCCTCGCAGGAGGACGCCGCCAGGGCGTTCGGCGATCTGGGCGAACTCAACCGCGAGGCGCACAAATATCTCGATCTGGGAAGCTTCTCCTACCGCCCGGTGGCGGTGCCGATCGCGAAGCCGGTGATCCGCAAGGTCGATCCCGTAAGCGCCGGCGAGGCGGCCCTGATCCCAGAGATCATCGCCTTTCGCGACGACGATCCCTCCGGCATCCGCAAGGACACGGACCGCGCCCGCGAGATCAAGGCGCGCAACGAAACCCTCGCCCATATCCGCGAGAAGGCGGAGCGCTACGCGACCGATCCCTTCGCCCTCTATTTCCTCGCCCAGGCGGATTATGGCGACGGCGACTATCGGGGCGCCGAGGCGGCGGCCGACCGGCTGCTCGCGCTCCAGCCCGGCCATGTGCGCGGGCTGGTGGTGAAGTCTTTGTGCGTGGCGCAGGCGGCGGGCCGCGCCGCGGGCGCCCAGCGCACCCAGCTTGCGGCCGAGGCCCGGCGGCTGGCACTCAAGGCCAATCAGGGCGACCATGACGATCCGCTCCCGCTCGTCGCTTATTATCAAAGCTATCACCTCGCCGGGCTGAAGGCGCCGAAGGACGCCCTCAACATCCTGTCGCAGGCGGTGGCGACGATGCCGCAGGACAGCCATGTGCGGATGCTGCTGGTCGAGGGCCTCGCCGATGACCATCGCTGGGGGCAGGCGATCGCGCTGATCATGCCGATCGCGAACGACACCCACCCCACCCCTCAGCGCGACGCGGCGCGGGCGGTGCTCGCCAAGCTCCAGGCGGAGGCGGCAATGGCGAACGGCAGCCCTGCGGCCTGAGGGCCGGAGGCCGGCGCCGAGTCAGGGCTCGCGGCGGGATTCGCGGTCGAGCAGGCTGCGCTTGCGCTCCAGACCATAAGCGTAGCCGCCGAGCGTGCCGTCGCCGCGCACGACGCGGTGGCACGGGATGAGCACGGCGACACGGTTGGCGCCGTTGGCGGAGCCGGCGGCGCGGACCGCGGCGGGGCGGCCGACGGCAGCCGCGATCTGCGTGTAGGTGCGGGTTTCGCCCGGTGGGATGCGGGTCAGCTCGCGCCACACCGCCTCCTGGAAGGCGGTGCCGCGGACGTCGAGCGGGAGGTCGTGCGGCCGATCGGGCGCCTCGACGGCGGCGACGGTGCGGCGGACGAGATCGGCCATCGCCTCGCCGTCCGGCTCGATCAAGGCGTTCGGGAAGTGGCGGCGCAGCGCCGCCTCGCCTTCCTCGAACGAGAGGCGGCAGATGCCGCGGGCGGTGGCGGCGACCAGCATCGTGCCGAGGGACGTTTTCGCCGTCGCCCAGCGGATCGTCTCGCCGCGCCCGCCCCCGCGCCAGGCCGACGGCGTCATGCCGAGCCGCTCCTTCGCGTCCTCGTAGAAACGGGCGGGGCCGGAATAGCCCGCTTCGTAGATGGCATCGGTGACGGTCGGTTCGGTGGCGAGGCTCATGGTCATGCTCCTGGCGCGCCTGGCGCGGGCGTAAGCGGCTGGGGTGATGCCGGTGGCTCGCTTGAACAGGCGGTGGAAGTGGAAGGGCGAATAGCCGGCGGTGGCGGCGAGGGTTTCGAGGCTCGGCGGGGCTTCGGCTCCGTCGAGAAGGCGCAGCGCCCGCTCCAGCGCGGCGGCTTCGCGGGTGACCTCGTCGGGCTTGCAGCGGAGGCACGCCCTGAGGCCCTCCGCCGCCGCTTCGGGTCCCGTAGCGAAGAAGCGAACATTCTCGCGCTTGGGATGCCGCGCCGCGCAGGACGGGCGGCAATAGATGCCGGTCGTCAGGACGCCGGTGACGAAACGCCCGTCGGCCCGCCGATCACGGGCGAGGACGGCGGTCCAGGCGGTGTCGGGATCTATGTCGGGTTTGGAAAGGGTCCGGGTCGCCATGATCCCTTCCCTACTCCCGATTCGCGGGCCCTTCATCCCGCCGCTTGCGGTCAAAGCCGGGACGTCAGCCGGCCGGAACGACCCGGATCGTCTCCATCAGCTGCCGAGCGCGCCCGAGCAGCGCCGTCACGCCGGACGCCCCCTTGTCCGGACCGTAGACGAACAGGCTGACGATACGGCGCCCGACGGCGGTGATGCAGCCGCCGACCGAGACGCGATAGCTCGTCTCCGGCGCCTTCACATCGGTGGTTCCCCCCATGTATGCGCAGGCTTCGTCTCGACCGGCGGGCTTGACCTCGCCGGTAATATCCACCTTGCGGTGGAGCGTGCCACTGATGGCCTCGCCTGCCTCGGCCAGGATCTTGCCGGACGAAAATTTATCCTTCAACGCTGGCTCGTCAAACGCCGCTGCCAGGGCCTTCAGGGCGTCTTCGCGGCCAACGTCGGCGAGCAGGGCTCCGGTCGGAGTCTTCACGAGGATGTAGTCGTTCGGCGAGTCAGCCGAACAGCGGACGAGCGTGAGGTGCGTCACATTCTGCGTGTCGCCCGCAGCCAGGAGCTGGGCGACGTCGACATCCTTGCCCTTCGGGAGGCAATAACCGGGCGGTGCAGGCATCTCGAAGCCCACTCCGCTGATCCGGAAACTTCCAACCTCCGGCTTCGTCTGCGCGGCCGCCGCAGTGGCGGCGAGACAGGCCGTCGCCATCGACGCCACGGCCTTCAAACGTCTCCACATCGCTGCTTCCCTCCCGTGCATGGGACAAGCCTAGTCCCGGTTGCATCGCGCGCAACCCCCTGCTAGGGGCCCGGCAACCCATAAAGGGCCGCACCGCCGGCCCTTTTCCGCATGGGGCAAAACCATTTTCTGGAGTTGAGGCGCGCGTGGAGAATTCCGGCGGCATTCAGGCAAGCTTGGCAGGGCGCTACGCCACCGCATTGTTCGAGCTGGCCCGCGACGAGCGGCAGCTGGAGGCGGTCGGCACCAGCCTCGCCGCCCTCAAGCAGGCGCTCGGCGAGTCGGAGGACCTTCGCGCGCTCACCACCTCGCCGCTGATCGGCCGGGCCGACGCGCTGAAGACGGTGAAGGCGGTGGCGGCGTCGATGAACCTCGATGCGATCACCGCCAATTTCCTCGGCGTGCTCGCCCAGAACCGGCGGCTGACCCAGCTTCCTTCGGTCATCCGCTTCTTCAACCTCCTCGCCGCCCGCCACCGCGGCGAGGTCACGGCCGAGGTCACCTCCGCGCATCCGCTCGACGACGGGCAGGTCGCGGCGCTCAAGACCCGGCTGAAGGGCCGCGTCGGCTCAGACGTCGCCGTCGACCTCACTGTCGATCCCGCCATACTCGGCGGGCTGGTCGTCAAGATCGGCTCCGAGATGATCGACGGTTCGATCCGCACCAAGCTCAACACTCTCGCTTCGGCGATGAAAGGATAACGGCGTCAAGCGCCGTCTCTCGAAAGGCTCACAATGGACATCCGCGCCGCTGAAATTTCCAAGGTCATCCGCGACCAGATCGCCAGCTTCGGCACCGAGGCCGAAGTCTCCGAGGTCGGCACCGTGCTGTCGGTCGGCGACGGCATCGCCCGCGTCTACGGTCTCGACAACGTCCAGGCCGGCGAGATGGTCGAGTTCGCCGCCAGCGCCGAGGGCATCACGGTCAAGGGCATGGCGCTCAACCTCGAGGCCGACAATGTCGGCATCGTCATCTTCGGCAACGACAGCGCCATCCGCGAGGGCGACACCGTCCGCCGCACCGGCACCATCGTCGACGTCCCCGTCGGCAAGGGCCTGCTCGGCCGCGTCGTCGACGGCCTCGGCAACCCCATCGATGGCAAGGGCCCCATTGAAGCCGCCGAGCGCCGCCGCGTCGAAGTCAAGGCGCCCGGCATCATCCCGCGCAAGTCGGTGCACGAGCCGGTGCAGACGGGCCTCAAGGCGCTCGACGCCCTCGTCCCCGTCGGCCGCGGCCAGCGCGAGCTGATCATCGGCGACCGCCAGACCGGCAAGTCGGCCGTGGCGCTCGACACCTTCATCAACCAGCGCAAGGCCAACCAGGGCGACGACGAGAGCCAGAAGCTCTATTGCATCTACGTCGCCATCGGCCAGAAGCGCTCGACCGTCGCGCAGATCGTCCGGGCGCTCGAGGAGAACGGCGCGATGGAATATTCCATCGTCGTCGCCGCCACGGCCTCCGAGCCGGCGCCGCTCCAGTTCCTCGCGCCCTACACCGGCTGCACGATGGGCGAATATTTCCGCGACAACGGCATGCACGCCGTCATCGTCTATGACGATCTGTCCAAGCAGGCCGTCGCCTATCGCCAGATGTCTCTGCTGCTGCGCCGCCCGCCGGGCCGCGAAGCCTATCCGGGCGACGTCTTCTACCTCCACTCGCGCCTGCTCGAGCGCGCCGCGAAATTGAACGAGGCGAACGGCTCGGGCTCGCTGACCGCGCTGCCGATCATCGAGACGCAGGCCGGCGACGTGTCGGCCTACATCCCGACCAACGTCATCTCGATCACCGACGGGCAGATCTTCCTCGAGACCGAGCTTTTCTATCAGGGCATCCGTCCGGCCATCAACGTCGGCCTGTCGGTCAGCCGCGTCGGCTCGGCCGCTCAGACCAAGGCGATGAAGAAGGTCGCCGGCTCGATCAAGCTGGAGCTCGCCCAGTATCGCGAGATGGCTGCTTTCGCCCAGTTCGGCTCGGACCTCGACGCGTCGACCCAGCGCCTGCTCAACCGCGGCGCGCGGCTGACCGAGCTGCTGAAGCAGCCGCAGTTCAACCCGATGCCGGTCGAGGAGCAGGTCGTCTCGATCTTCGCGGGCGTGAACGGCTATCTCGACACCGTGCCGACCGCGGCGGTGACCCGGTTCGAGGCGTCTTTGCTCAGCCACGTGCGAAGCGACCATCCCGAAGTGCTCGCCAAGATCCGCGACACCAAGGCGCTGGACGACGAGACGACCGGTCAGCTCAAGTCGATCATCGGCGATTTCGCCAAAGCGTTTGCGTAACCTAAGCCCTCTCTCCTTCAGGGGAGAGGGTTGGGAGAGGGGAAGACCCCGCTCCCGCACGACTGGACAGGGTTGAGGGCACACCCCCTCTCCCCGACCCTCGCCCCTGAAGGGGAGAGGGAGAAGGAAACAGGAATGGCCTCTCTCAAGGCGCTCAAGAACCGGATCGCGTCGGTCAAGTCGACGCAGAAGATCACCAGGGCGATGAAAACCGTCGCCGCCGCGAAGCTGCGCCGTGCGCAGCAGTCGGCGGAGGCGGGGCGTCCCTATGCGCAGCGCATCGCCGAGGTGATGGAGAGCCTGGCGGGCAAGGTCGCGATCGGGCCGGAGAGCCCCAAGCTCCTCGCCGGCACCGGGAAGGACGACACGCACCTCATCGTCCTGTGCACGTCCGACCGCGGCCTCGCCGGCGGCTTCAACACCAACATCGTCCGCGCCGCCCGCCGCGCCGCGGAGGATATGATCGGCCAGGGCAAGACGGTCTATTTCTACCTGGTCGGCCGCAAGGGGCGCCCAGTCATCCAGCGCCTCTACCCCAAGCAGATCATCCACCAATACGACACCGGCGCCATTCGCCAGGTGAGCTTCGCGGATGCCCAGGCGATCGCCGAGGACCTCGTCAACCGCTACCTCACCGACGGCATCGACGTCGTTCACCTGTTCTACGCCGAATTCCAGTCGGCGCTGGTGCAGGAGCCGGTCGGCCGCCAGATCATCCCGGTGCCGCGCACCGAGGCCGCTGCCGCTGCAACGTCGGGCGGAGCGAACGCCGCCGTCGAATATGAGCCGGACGAGGAGGAAATTCTCGCCGCGCTGCTGCCGCGCAACGTCGCCGTGCAGATCTTCCGGGCCTTGCTCGAGAACCAGGCCGGCTTCTTCGGCGCGCAGATGACGGCGATGGACAACGCGACCCGCAACGCCGGCGACATGATCAACCGCCTCACCATCCTGTACAACCGCACGCGCCAGGCGGCGATCACCACCGAGCTCGTCGAAATCATTTCGGGCGCCGAAGCGCTCTAAGCACACACAGCTAAGGCAAAGAGGACAGACATGGCCACCGCCGCAATCGACCGCCCGCAGGGCACGACCAACAATATCGGCCGCATCAGCCAGGTGATCGGCGCCGTCGTCGATGTGACGTTCGACTCGGACCTGCCGGAGATCCTCTCCGCGCTTGAGACCGACAATAACGGCACCCGCCTCGTCCTCGAGGTTGCGCAGCATCTCGGCGAGTCGACGGTGCGCACGATCGCGATGGACGCCACGGACGGCCTCACCCGGGGCCAGGAAGTGCGCGACACCGGCTCGCAGATCCGCGTGCCCGTCGGGCCGATGACGCTCGGCCGCATCATGAACGTCATCGGCGAGCCGATCGACGAGCGCGGCCCGATCGGCCACACCGACACCGCCCCCATCCACCGCGACGCGCCTTTGTTCGTCGACCAGTCGACCGAGACCTCGGTCCTCGTCACCGGCATCAAGGTCATCGACCTCCTCGCCCCTTACGCGAAGGGCGGCAAGATCGGGCTGTTCGGCGGTGCGGGCGTCGGCAAGACGGTGCTCATCCAGGAGCTGATCAACAACATCGCCAAGGGCCATGGCGGCACCTCGGTGTTCGCCGGAGTCGGCGAGCGCACCCGCGAGGGCAACGACCTCTATCACGAGTTCCTGGAAGCGGGCGTCATCGCGACGGACGCTGACGGCAATCCGACGCCGGAAGGCTCCAAGGTCGCGCTCGTCTTCGGTCAGATGAACGAGCCGCCGGGGGCGCGTGCCCGCGTCGCTTTGTCGGGCCTCACCCAGGCCGAATATTTCCGCGACGTCGAGGGCCAGGACGTCCTCTTCTTCGTCGACAACATCTTCCGCTTCACCCAGGCGGGCTCGGAAGTGTCGGCGTTGCTCGGCCGCATCCCCTCTGCAGTGGGCTACCAGCCGACTTTGTCGACCGACATGGGCGCGCTTCAGGAACGGATCACGTCCACCAACAAGGGCTCGATCACTTCGGTGCAGGCGATCTACGTCCCCGCGGACGATCTCACCGATCCGGCCCCGGCGACGTCGTTCGCCCACCTCGACGCCACCACCGTGCTGTCGCGCGCCATTTCGGAGCTCGGCATCTACCCGGCGGTCGATCCGCTCGACTCGACCTCGCGCGTGCTCGAGCCGCGCACCGTCGGCCAGGAGCATTACGAGACCGCCCGCGCCGTCCAGGAGATCCTCCAGCGCTACAAGTCGCTGCAGGACATCATTGCCATCCTCGGCATGGACGAGCTTTCGGAAGAGGATAAGCTCACCGTCAGCCGCGCCCGCAAGATCCAGCGCTTCCTGTCGCAGCCCTTCCACGTCGCCGAAGTGTTCACCGGCATCCCCGGCAAGTTCGTGCAGATCGAAGACACGGTCCGCTCGTTCAAGGCCGTGGTCGACGGCGAGTACGACCATCTTCCCGAGGCGGCCTTCTACATGGTCGGCGGCATCGAAGAGGCGGTCGAAAAGGCGCACAAGCTGGCGAGCGAGAGCTGATAGAACTTCCCCCCTCCCCTTCAGGGGAGAGGGCTGGGGAGAGGGGCAGACTCCGGGTCAGCTCAGACTCCCCCTCTCCCTAACCCTCTCCCCTGAAGGGGAGAGGGAATTGAGGTAAGAACAATGGCCGATCTTCATTTCGAACTCGTCACGCCCGAGCGGCTGGTCCGCTCCGAGGACGTCACCATGGTCGTGGTGCCGGGCAGCGAGGGCGATTTCGGCGTCCTCGCCGGGCACGCGCCCTTCATGTCGACGCTGAGGAACGGCGACATCGCCATCTATCGCGGCGGCATGAACGTCGAGCCCGAGCGCATCCCCGTCGAAGGCGGCTTCGCCGAGGTCAACGACCGCGGCCTCACCGTCCTCGCCGAAAAAGCGGGGGCGGAGTCGTAGGCGTGCTGCTTCTGGCGCTGCTCGCCACGGCAGCGGGCGCACCGAGCGTCGCACGGCCTGCGGAGCCGGCGGTTGGCCAGGCTGTCCGCGTTGCCGCGCTGGATCTGTGTACCGGCCTCGTCCGGGGCCAGATCACCGAAGCGACGCTGCCGGCGGAGCGCTTCGCAATGCGCCGCCTCCCGTCGGTGGAAGCCCAGCTGACCTCCGCAGCCAAAGGTCAACGGGCCGTAGTGTTCGGTGGGGAGACGGCGGGAAACCTGCTGCTGCTCACATGGTGGCCCGCAACGCACCAGTGCAATGTGACGTTCAAGGGCCCTCAAGCGCCCAAGACGATGGCCGATATCCGCACGGCGCTCGATGCCGCCGGCTCCCGCTATGTGCGAGCGCCCAACATCGGCAATCCGACAGCCGGTTTTCCCAATGCCTTCGTCTACCGCTCGAAGCCAGGCGCCGCGGCGTTGACGGTGAAACTTCATATGGCCGCACCGGACGACGCTTCCCAATCGCACGTGGTCGAGGTGCAGGCGGCCAGGGCCCGCTGACGCCGCCGCGATCGCGGCTTAGGCATTTGTCAAAGTTTCCCGCTTATTCACCAGTGCCGCAAGTGCATCGGAAGGCGAGGGTTCCCACGACATGAGTGCTTTCGGACGGCGGGGCGGCGCGGGTGCGGCGACGGGCGGAAGGCCCGCTTTCGGCACGGCGCGGCCGATGAAGGGGCCGGGGCCCATGGGCGGCGCGGCGCCTGCAGACGGCGGCGATCAGTTCCCGCCCTTGGACGATCTCGCCTTTCCGGGCGTGCCCGGACCGGACGACGAATTCCCCTCCCCCGGGGCCGAGCGCTCCGATGCGATGAGCCGACTGGCCGAGCGCCAGGCCGCCTCGTCGGAAGCGCCGGTCAGCAAGAATGAAGGCTTCGAAGCCTCGATCCACCGCATCAAGGAGCAGGTCCTCCCCCGCCTCCTCGAGCGCGTCGACCCCGAGGCGGCGGCGACGCTTTCGAAGGACGAGCTTGCCGAGGAATTCCGGCCGATCATCGGCGAGGTGCTCGCCGAGCTCAAGATCAACCTCAATCGCCGCGAGCAGTTCGCGCTCGAGAAGGTGCTGGTCGACGAATTGCTGGGTCTCGGGCCGCTGGAGGAGCTGCTCTCCGACCCCGAGATCAGCGACATCATGGTCAACGGCCCGCACCAGACCTTCATCGAAAAGAAGGGCAAGCTGCAGGTCGCGAACATCCAGTTCCGCGACGAGGAGCATCTGTTCCAGATCGCCCAGCGCATCGTCAACAAGGTCGGCCGCCGCATCGACCAGACGACGCCGCTCGCCGACGCCCGCCTCCAGGACGGCAGCCGCGTCAACGTCATCGTGCCGCCGCTCAGCCTGCGCGGAACGGCCATCTCGATTCGTAAATTCTCCGAAAAGCCGATCACCGTCGACATGATGAAGAACTTCGGTTCGATGTCGGAGAAGATGGCGACCTGCCTGAAGATCGCCGGCGCCAGCCGCTTCAACATCATCATTTCGGGCGGTACCGGCTCGGGCAAGACGACGATGCTGAACGCCTTGTCGAAGCTGATCGACCCGGGCGAGCGCGTCATCACCATCGAGGACGCGGCCGAGTTGCGGCTGCAGCAGCCGCACTGGCTGCCCTTGGAAACCCGCCCGCCCAACCTCGAAGGCCAAGGCGCGATCACCATCCGCGACCTCGTCATCAACGCTTTGCGTATGCGGCCGGACCGCATCATCCTCGGCGAGATCCGCGGCAGCGAATGTTTCGACCTCCTCGCTGCGATGAACACCGGCCACGACGGCTCGATGGCGACGCTCCACTCCAACTCCCCGCGCGAATGCCTCGCCCGTATGGAGAACATGGTGATGATGTCGGACATCAAGGTGCCGAAGGAAGCGATCAGCCGCCAGATTGCCGATTCGGTCGACCTCATCGTCCAGGTGAAGCGCCTTCGCGACGGCTCCCGCCGCACCACCAACATCACCGAGGTGATCGGCATGGAAGGCGACGTGATCGTCACCCAGGAGCTGTTCAAGTTCGAATATCTGGACGAGAGCGCCGACGGAAAGATCATCGGTGAATACCGCTCGATGGGCCTGCGCCCCTACACGCTCGAAAAGGCCAAGCAGTTCGGCTTCGACCAGCCGTACCTCGAAGCCTGCCTGTAAGCGCTAGACCTCAACGATAGGAAGCAACGCTTCCGCCGTCACTCACATCTGCCGACGATTTCAGGAACCGGTTTGCCGCTGAGACGATTGTCTCGGTCATGGCGACGCGGCGGAAGAAAATCGGCGTTCTCACTTTCCATAAGTGCATCAACTATGGCTCTTACTGGCAGGCCCGCTGTCTCGTGGAACCCCCGCGCGCGCTCGGCCACGACGCCGAGCTGCTCGACCATGACTGCCACTGCGTCCGTCGCGCCGA
>NZ_DASWQI010000073.1:0-20165 GCF_036403745.1 Allosphingosinicella sp. | reverse complement strand
CTCGCCATAAACCTCGCGGAGGACGTGGCGGCGGATCTTGACCGACGGCGTGAGCTGCTCGTTCTCGACCGTGAACGGCGTATCGGCGAGGATGAACTGGCGCACCCTCTCGATCACCGAGAGCTGCGCATTCACCCGGCTGACCGCCGCGCCGAGGTCGCGGAGGAACGCCGGATCCTCTCGCAGCGCGTCGAAATTGTTGGGCTTGCCGTTCGCCTTCGCCCAATCCGCCATCCAGTCGGCTTCGGGGACGATCAGGCCGACCAGATAAGGGCGCCGGTCGCCTGACACCATGGCCTGAGCGATCTCCGGCTGCAGGGTCAGCATCCCCTCGACCCGCTGCGGCGCGACATTGTCGCCCTTGTCGAGGATGATGAGGTCCTTCTTGCGGTCGGTGATGACGATGCGGCCCTTGTCGTCGATATGGCCGACGTCGCCGGTGTGGAGCCAGCCGCCGATCACCGTCCGCTCGGTCAGCCCCGGATTGCGCCAATAGCCGGTCATGACGAGCTCGCCGCGCACCAATATCTCGCCGTCCTCGGCGATCCTCACCTCGGTGTTCTTGAGCGGCGGCCCCACCGAATCGAGGCGGATGCCGGCCTTCGGGCGGTTGCAGCTGATCACCGGCGCCGCCTCGGTCTGGCCGTAGCCCTGCAGGAAGGTGAGGCCGAGGGCGTGGAAGAAGATGCCCACCTCCGGGTTCATCGGCGCGCCGCCCGACACCATCGCCTTGATCCGTCCCCCGAAGCGCGCGCCGACCTTGGGCCGCAGCGTCTTTGCGAGGAAAAGGTCCATCGGACGGTCCCACAGCGGAATCCCGCCCGCCATTTCCTTCTGGGCGATGCGAAGCGCGCGCTTCAGCAGATACTGGCTGAGCTTCCCCTGCTTCTCGATCTGCTTGAGGATGCGGGCGCGCAGCACTTCGAACAGACGCGGCACCACCACCATGATCGTTGGCCGCGTCTCCTCGATGTTCGAGGCGAGCTTCTCGATCCCCTCCGCATAATAGATTTGCGCGCCGAGGCCGATCGGGAAGGCCTGGCCCCCGGTATGCTCGTAGGCGTGGCTGGCGGGGAGGAAGGAGAGGAACACCTCCTCCTCCCAGCCGAAATCCTCGCTGATAACCTCGAGGCAGCCCTCGACATTGTGAAGGATCGCGCCGTGCGGCTGCATCACCCCGCGCGGCGCGCCGCCGGTGCCGGACGTGTAGATGAGGCAGGCGAGGTCGGCGCGGCCGAAATCGCACGCCGCGGCGGTGGCGGCGACGTCCGCCGTCTCCGCCGCGATGAGCGCGGACCAGTCGTGGAACTGGATGTTGCTGGTCTGCCCCGCCGGCAGCGCCTCGATGCCGATGACATGCTCGCAGCCGGAGGTGCGCTGGGCGGCGGGGAGCACAGTCTTCATCAGCTTCTGGGTCGAGACGATCACCGCCTTGGCGCCGCTGTCGTCGAGGATGTGCTGGTGGTCGCGCTCGGTGTTGGTCGTGTAGGTCGGCACCGTCACGCAGCCCGCCGCCATCACAGCGAGATCGGCGATGCACCATTCCGGCCGGTTCTCGCTGACCAGCATCACCATGTCGCCGCGCCGCAGGCCGAGCGTCTTGAGCGCCTGCGCCAGCCGCGACACCGTCTCGGCCGCCTCGCGCCAGCTGGTCGGCTGCCACGTCCCCGCCTTCTTCGCCCACAGGAAGGGCGCGTCGCCTTTCTCCGCGGCCCGGGTGAAGAACATGGTAAGGAGGTTCGGGAAATGCTCGAACGCCCGCATATCAGTGCCCCCCTCGTTCACGCTCATTCCGGCGGCCGCTGCTGCGCTCCCGCCCGCTCTATGCGGCTGACCGCCCCCGTCTCGCTGATCGCGACGCCCTCGCTCCTCGGGTCCGCCGCGCCGACCCAGCGGCCACCCACCCGCTCGATGGCATTCGCCTTGAGGCCCAGCGGCGCGACCTGGACGTTCTGGCCCAGCGCCCGCAGCGCCGGCGCCATCGCCTCCAGCTGCGTCCCCTTCTCCGCCACCGCCGTGTCGCCGGGCGCATAGAGGAGGCCGAGGCCGATCGCCTGCTGGGCCGGCATCTTCCAGTCGAGCACCGCGACGATTGCCTTGGCGACCTGGGCGATGATCGTCGATCCGCCCGCTGCGCCGAGCGCGATGCGCACCTTGCCGTCGGGCCCATAGACGATGGTCGGCGCCATCGAGCTCCTCGGTCTCTTGCCGCCCTCGACGCGGTTGGCGGCAAGGTAGCCGTCCTTCTCGGGCACGATGTCGAAGTCGGTCAGCTCGTTGTTGAGGATCGTCCCGTCGACGGACAGGCCGGAGCCGAACACGCTCTCGATCGTCGTTGTCACCTCGACGACATTGCCGGCGCGGTCGGCGACCACGAGGTCGGTGGTGCCCGCCCGCTCCCCCGGCGGCACCCGCAGCCGCTGCGGCGCACCCGGAGGGGTGCCTGCGCTGGCGTGGGCCATGGACCGGTCCGGCGAAATCAGCGCCGAGCGGGAGGCGAGATAGGCGGGGTCGAGCAGCCCGGCGACGGGCACATGCACATAGTCCGGATCGCCGACGTAAAGGTCGCGGTCGGCGTAGGCGAGGCGCGAGGATTCGGCGAACAGGTGCCAGGCCTGCGGCGAGCGCGGCCCGAGCGCCGCCATGTCGAACCGCTCGAGCTGCTTCAGGATCATCAGCACCGTAATCCCGCCCGACGATGGAGGCCCCATGCTGCACACCTTGTACGCCCGATAGGTGGCGCAGACGGGCGGCCGCGGCTTCGCCTGATAGGCGGCGAGATCGGCCACATTCATCTTCGACGGGTTGCGCGCGGCGCCGTTGACGGTCGCCACGATCTTCGCCGCCTCACCCGCGTAGAAGGCTTCCGGCCCGGTCCGCGCGATCCGCTCGAACAACGCGGCCTGGTCGGGGTTCCGCACCCGCGTCCCGGCCGGGAGGGGCTGCCCGTCAGGCCCGAGGAATATCCGCGCCGCGCCCGGATCCAGGAGCCCCGTCGACATGCGCGCCATCGGCACGAAGCGCGGGCTCAGCACCCACCCGCCGCGCGCGAGCCGGATCGCCGGCTGGAACAGGGCCGCCCAGGGGAGCCGCCCACCCGTCCGGTGCGCCAGCGCCATCGCCCGGATCGTGCCGGGCACGCCGACGCTGCGGCCGCCGGGGATCGCTTCGGAATGGCTGAGCGGGGTGCCGTCCGGCCGATAGAACCAGCGGCCGTCCGCCGCTTTGGGCGCCGCCTCGCGGCCGTCGATCGTGTCGGTTCGCCCGGTCGCAGCCGCGTAACGGACGATGAAGGCGCCGCCGCCGATGCCGGAGCTCTGCGGCTCGACCACGTTCAGCGCCAGCATCGTCGCGATGGCGGCGTCCGTGGCGCTGCCGCCCTTGCGCAAGATCTCGACGCCGGCCGCGGCAGCCCGCGGATCGGCGGCGGAGACCATGCCGGGTTCGCCCTGCGGACCTTTCGGGTGGGCCGCGGGGCGGGCCGGGGCGGGCGCCGCGGTCACGAACAAAGCGGCAAGCAGGAGGGGCGCCAAGCGCCGGAGGGGCCTATTCGACATCGCGCGCGACACTAGCCGCCCGCGCCGCCGCCGCAAGGCCTAAGCCGCGGCGCTGCCGACCGCCTCGTCGAGCCTGGCGAAACCGTCGCGGGCCAGCAAGGCCTTCAATTCCCGGCAGATCCGCCGCGCCAGCCCCGGCCCCTCGTAGACCAGGCCGGTGTAGAGCTGGACCAGGCTCGCACCCGCACGAATCCGCGCATAGGCGTCCACCCCGCTCGCGATCCCGCCGGCGGCGATCAGCGGCATCGCCCCGCCCGTTGCGCGCCGGAAGTCGCGCAGCCGCTCGAGCGCCAGATCCCGCAGCGGCACACCCGACAGACCGCCTGCCTCGCCGCTATGGCGCGAACGCAGCGGCGGCCGCGATACCGTCGTGTTCGAGACGATAAGGGCGTCGATGCGGTGCGCGCCCGACACGGCCGCGATGTCGTCGATGTCGGAGGCCGTCAGATCCGGCGCCACCTTCAAAAAGACCGGCGGTCCCGCCGGCCCGCGCGCCTCCCGCACCGCCGCCAGCAACTCTTCGAGTGCGCCCTTGCCCTGCAGCGCCCGCAGCCCCGGCGTGTTCGGCGAGGAAATGTTGACGGTGAGATAGTCCGCCACCCGCGCCAGCGCACGAACGCCCGCGGCATAATCGGCGATCCGGTCGCTCGAATCCTTGTTGGCGCCGATATTGACGCCGACGATCCCCCCTCCTGGCCCCCGCCCCGCCAGCCGCGCCTTCGCCGCCGCCTGGCCGCCATTGTTGAACCCCATGCGGTTGATCACGGCCCGATCCTCGGCGAGCCGGAACAGCCGCGGCTTCGCATTCCCCGCCTGCGCCACCGGGGTCAGCGTCCCAACCTCGACCGATGCGAAGCCAAGTCCAAGCATCGGCCGGAACACCTCGGCATCCTTGTCGAAGCCCGCGGCCAGGCCGACCGGGTTGGGAAAGGCGAGACCCGCCAAGGTCGTGGCAAGGACCGGGTCAGCCGCGGCCGGCGCATGCCGCGGCCACAGCTTCAGGGCCGCGATCGTCAGCCGGTGCGCCCGCTCCGCATCGAGCGTGAACAGAGCGGGGCGCAGCAGCGAATACACGGGGTTGCAAATGCATGGCTGCTGACACACATGCAATCCGACCGATTCACTCCGATTGGACCCATGCGCCTCACCAGCCTCGCCGATTATGCCGTCGTGATGATGGCCGCCGCCGCCCGTCATCCCGCCGGCGCACGCCTCACCGCGGGCCTCCTCGCGGCCGAGACCGGCGTGCCGCTGCCGACCGCGCAGAAGCTGATGGGGCGGCTGGCGGGCGCGGGCCTCCTCACCTCGGCGCGGGGTACCGGCGGCGGCTTCACCCTCGCCCGCGCGGCGCAGGGGATCAGCCTCGCCGACATCATCGAGGCGGTCGAAGGCCCGATCGCGATGACCAACTGCATCGAGGGCACGTCCTACGATTGCGCGCTGGAGCGTAGCTGCCGGGTGAAACCGCACCTCAACGCCGCCAATACCGCGGTCCGCGGCGCGCTGCAGGGAGTCAGCCTCGCCGTCCTTTCGGAGACGGCGAAATGAGCGAAGTCCGCAACCGCGAGGCGCAGGACGCCGTCGATCGCGCCTCCTCCTACGAATGGGGCTTCACCTCCGACATCGAGCAAGATTTCGCGCCCAAGGGGCTGAGCGAAGAGACGGTCCGGTTCATTTCGGCCAAGAAGAACGAGCCGGAATGGATGCTGGAGTGGCGCCTCAAGGCCTATCGCGCCTGGCTGGAGATGGAGGAGGTGAGCTGGGCCAAGCTCGACATCCCCGCCATCGATTTCCAGGACGCTTATTATTACGCCGAGCCCAAGGCGAAACCGACGCTCGCCTCCCTGGACGAGCTCGACCCCGAGATCCGCCGCACCTACGAGAAGCTCGGCATCCCGATCGAGGAGCAGAAGGTCCTCGCCGGCGTCGAGGGCGCGCGCAAGGTCGCGGTCGACGCGGTGTTCGACAGCGTCTCCGTCGCCACCACCTTCCGCGAGGAGCTGTCCCGCGCCGGCGTCATCTTCCTCTCTATCTCGGAAGCCGTGCGCGAGCATCCGGAGCTGGTCCGCAAATATCTCGGCTCGGTCGTCCCCCAGCGCGACAATTACTTCGCTTGCTTGAACAGCGCGGTCTTCTCCGACGGCACCTTCGTCTACATCCCCGAAGGGGTGCGCTGCCCGATGGAGCTCAGCACCTATTTCCGCATCAACGCGGCCAATACCGGCCAGTTCGAACGAACCCTGATCGTTGCGGACAAGGGCAGCTATGTGTCCTATCTGGAGGGCTGCACCGCCCCGATGCGCGACGAGAACCAGCTCCACGCCGCTGTGGTCGAGCTGGTCGCGCTCGACGACGCCGAAATCAAGTACAGCACCGTCCAGAACTGGTATCCGGGCGATGCGGAAGGCCGCGGCGGCATCTACAATTTCGTCACCAAGCGCGGCGCCTGCCGCGGCGCCCGCTCCAAGATCAGCTGGACCCAGGTCGAGACCGGCTCCGCCATCACCTGGAAATACCCGTCCTGCATCCTCCAGGGCGAGGCGAGCGTCGGCGAATTCTATTCGGTCGCGCTGACCAACAACCGCCAGCAGGCCGACACCGGCACCAAGATGATCCATATCGGCAAGAACAGCCGCTCGACGATCATCTCGAAGGGGATCAGCGCCGGCCGCTCCAACAACACCTATCGCGGCCTGGTCCGCGTCCTCGCCAACGCCGAGAACGTCCGCAACTTCACCCAGTGCGACAGCCTGCTGCTCGGCGACCAGTGCGGCGCCCACACCGTCCCGTACATCGAAGTCCGCAACCCCAGCGCCCAGATCGAGCACGAGGCGACCACCTCCAAGATCAGCGACGACCAGCTCTTCTACGCGATGAGCCGCGGCCTCAGCCGCGAGGATTCCGTCGCCCTCATCGTCAACGGCTTCGCCCGCGAAGTGCTGAAGCAGCTCCCGATGGAGTTCGCCGTCGAAGCGCAGAAGCTGCTGGGGATTTCGCTGGAGGGGAGCGTGGGATGAGCGATGATTTCGAGTGGAGCGCCGCCAACGAGGATATCGTGCAACACAGCGTCCAAGGCGTCGCCGCCTACATCAACCAGTATGGCAACATCACCATTCGCCAAGAGCGGGGGTGGGACGACGATCAAGACACCATCGTCGTACTGACGGTGGAGTCAGCTCGCCGGCTCGCTGAAAAGCTCAAAGAACTCATCAATTCCTATCAGGCGTAAAAATGCTGACAATCAACAACCTCCACGCCACGGTCGCCGACAAGCCGATCCTGAAGGGCCTCAGCCTCGCGGTGAATGCGGGTGAGGTGCATGCGATCATGGGGCCGAACGGGGCGGGCAAGTCGACGCTCGGCTACGTGCTCGGCGGGCGCGAGGGCTATGAGGTGACGGAGGGCTCAGTCAGGTTCCGCCCCAATCCCCTTCGGGCTGAGCCTGTCGAAGCCCTGTCCTTACCTTCCCCCGCCGACGAGACAGACAAGGGCAGCCCTTCGACAGGCTCAGGGCGAATGGAGGAGAATTGGGTCGACCTCCTCGCCATGGAAGCGGACGAACGTGCCGCCGCCGGGCTTTTCCTCGGCTTCCAATATCCGGTCGAGATCCCAGGCGTTTCCAACGTCCAGTTCCTGCGCACTGCGCTCAACGCCCAGCGCCGCGCGCGCGGCGAGGCGGAGATGTCGGCGGGCGATTTCCTGCGCCTGGCGCGCGAGCAGGGCGACGCGCTCGGCGTCTCGATGGACATGCTGAAGCGGCCGGTGAACGTCGGTTTCTCCGGCGGCGAGAAGAAGCGCAACGAGATGGTGCAGATGGGCATCATCGACCCGCGCCTCGCCATCCTCGACGAGACCGACAGCGGCCTCGACATCGATGCGCTGCGCGTCGTTGCGGACGGCATCAACCGGATCATGCGCAAGCCCGACAAGGCGGTTTTGCTCATCACCCACTATCAGCGCCTGCTCGACCTCGTCGTGCCCGATTTCGTCCACGTCCTCGCCGACGGCCGCATCGTCCGCTCCGGCGGACCGGAGCTGGCCCACGAGCTCGAGCGCGAAGGCTATGCGCAGGTGGCCGCGTGACCTTGCTCGACCTTCCCTCGCGGGGCGACGAAGCCTGGCGCTGGAGCGACCTTTCGGCGCTGCCCGAGATCGCCGCGCGCCCGGCGCAGGGCGGCGCGCCCGAGGCGCTGCCGTGGATCGATTGCGCCCTCTCTGGACCGCGCCTGCTGTTCGTCGACGGCGCCCTGGTCCGCGAGCAGAGCGACCTTGGCCCCGTTGAAATCGGCGCCGTCGCCGCCGAGGCGCCGGACCATCCGCTGGGCCGCCTCGCCGGGCGCCGCGGCTGGAGGCTGAGGCTCGCCGCAAACCATGCGCCGCTCGGCCTGGTCCAGATCGTCCACGTCTCGACCGGGGGCGCGGACCATCTCGCGGCCGAAATCGCCCTCGACGAGGATGCCCAGGCGTCCATCGTCGAAACCTATGTCGGCGAAGGCTGGGCGAACCGGCTGACCGGCATCATTCTCTATCGCGGCGCCCGGCTGATGCTGGCGCGGCGGGTGCTCGCAAGCGCGGGCTTTGCAAGCTTCACCGACCGCGCCACGGTCGGCGAAGGCGCCAGCCTCACCATGACCAATCTCGCGGCCGGCGGTGCCGACACCCGGATCGACGGCCATATCCGCCTCGCCGGCGAAGGGGCCTATGCCGAAGCGGGCGGCGCCCTCCTCGCCCGCGGGAGCGGGCGTCATGACGCCAATGTCGTCGTCCGCCACGACATGCCGGGCGGGACCAGCCGCCAGCTCTGGCGCTCCGTCGCCGACGACCGCGCGATCTGCTCGGTCGCCGCCCGGGTCGAGGTCGCGCGCGGCGCGCAGAAGACCGACGGCGAGCAGTCGTTGAAGGGCCTGCTCCTCTCGCGCAGCGCCACGATCAACGCCAAGCCCGAGCTCGAAATCTTCGCCGACGACGTCAAATGCGCCCACGGCGCCACCGTCGGCGAACTCGACCGCGACGCCCTCTTCTACATGGCCAGCCGCGGCATCCCCCCCGCCGACGCCAAGGCCCTCCTCACCCGCGCCTTCCTCGGCGATGCGATCGCGCGGGTAGGCGAGGAAGCCGTCCGCGACGCCTTCGGCGCGGATGTCGAGGCCTGGTTCACCCCTCTAAAGCCCCTCCCCTTCAGGGGAGGGGTTGGGGTGGGGGATGTAAACGACCACTCCGCCTCTCCGACAGGCCCCACCCCCGGGCCCTCCCCTGAAGGGGAGGGGTGAGATGGACATGCCGGTTTCCGCCCGTCCCCTCGACCGTCTCGCCGACTTCCCCGCCATCCCCGCGGGCTGGGCCTATCTCGACACCGCGGCCACCGCCCAGAAGCCGCGGCCGGTGATCGACGCCATCGCCCGCGGCTATGCGGAGACCTACGCCACGGTCCACCGCGGCGTGTATCAGCGCTCGGCCGACATGACGCTCGCCTTCGAGGCGGCGCGGCGGCGGACGGCTTCGTTCATCGGCGCCCGCGCCCCCGAAGAGATCGTCTTCGTCCGCGGCGCCACCGAAGGCATCAACCTCGTCGCGCAGAGCTGGGGCGGGACGTTCCTCAAGCCCGGCGACCGCATCATGCTGTCGGTGCTCGAGCATCATTCGAACATCGTTCCCTGGCAGCTGATCGCCGATCGCACCGGCGCCGTGATCGACGTCGCGCCGCTCACGAGCGACGGCCGCATCGATCTGGACGCAATGGCCGCGATGCTGACCGAGCGGCACCGCATCGTCGGCCTCGCCCATGTCTCCAACGTGCTCGGCTCCGTCCTCGACGCCCGCCGCGCGGCGGAGATCGCCCACCAGGTCGGCGCGCTGCTCCTTCTCGACGGCTGCCAGGCGGTGCCGCGCATGCCGGTCGACGTCGCGGCGCTCGGCTGCGACTTCTACGTCTTCTCCGCGCACAAGCTCTACGGCCCGACCGGCATCGGCGTGCTGTGGGGCCGCGGCGAGCTTCTCGACGCCATGCCCCCCATGCACGGCGGCGGCGCCATGATCGACAAGGTCACCTTCGAGAAGACGACCTTCGCCCCACCCCCGGCGCGCTTCGAGGCGGGAACGCCCCACGTCGTCGGCGTCCTCGGCCTCGCCGCCGCGATCGACTATGTCGACGCCATCGGTCTCGACGCGATCGCCGCCCACGAAGGTGCGCTGGTGCGGGAAACCCGGGAAGCGCTCTCAGGCCTCAACAGCGTCCGCCTGTTCGGCCCCGACGACGCCGCCGGCATCGTCAGCTTCGCGGTCGAGGGGGTGCATCCCCACGATGTCGGCACCATATTGGACGAGAGCCGGGTCGCGATCCGCGCCGGGCACCATTGCGCCCAGCCGCTGATGGCGCATCTGGGAGTGGACGCGACCGCGCGCGCGAGCTTCGGGGTGTATAACGGGCCGCAGGACATCGCGGCTTTGGTCGCCGGCATCGAACGGGTACGAAGGATCTTCGGGTGAACGAGGAACGCAGGATCGAAACCGAGGAAGTGGACGCCGTCGCGCCGCCGCCAAAGGCGCGCGTCTCCGACGTCTTCGAGCGCAAGCGCGACTATCTCGAAGGCTTTCTCAAGGCGAAGGCGCCAGACGCCGCGGCGGAAACGCCCGGCGGCGACCTTTATGAAGCCGTGATCGAGGCGCTGAAGGACATTTACGACCCGGAAATCCCGGTCAACATCTACGATCTCGGCCTCATCTACCATGTCGAGATCACGCCCGAGCGCCATGCCAAGGTGAAGATGACCCTGACCACCCCGCACTGCCCCGTCGCCGAATCCATGCCCGGCGAGGTCGAGTTGCGCGTCGGGGCCGTCCCGGGCGTCGGCGACGCGGAGGTCGAACTCGTCTGGGACCCGCCTTGGGACCCGGAGAAGATGTCCGACGAGGCCAGGCTCGAACTGGGAATGCTGTGATGACCACGACGACCACCACCGCCCGCCGCCCCCTCCCGGCGGCGCTCACGCTCACCCCGGCGGCCGAGGCGCGGGTCGCGGCGCTGATGGCGAAGGCGCCCGAGGGCACGGTCGGCGTCAAGCTGTCGACGCCGCGACGCGGCTGCTCGGGCCTGGCTTATTCGGTCGAGTTCGTGTCCGAGGCCCAGCCTTTCGACGAGCGGATTGACACCCCCGCCGGGCCCTTCTTCATCGACGCGGCGTCCGTCCTCTACCTGATCGGCAGCGTCATGGACTGGCGCGAGGACGATTTCACGGCCGGCTTCGTGTTCGAGAATCCCAACGCCAAGGGCAGCTGCGGCTGCGGCGAGAGCTTCACCGTCTGATTGCGGAGACCGACTTGACCGAGACGAAGAACCAGACCTTCACCGCCGCCGACCAGCTCGAAACCGACGGCCAGACCTTTACCGACTGCACCTTCAACGAGGCGTCTTTGGTCTATAGCGGCGGCGAGCATCCGAAGTTCGAGCGCTGCACCTTCCACAGCTGCGGCTGGCATTTCTCCGGCGCGGCATTGAAGACCATCCAGTTCCTCCAGCAGATCAACGCCTCCCCGGGCGGCCAGGACTTCCTCGCCGACATCTTCCGGCCCGGCGCCTACATCACCGACTGACCCGTTCGCGGGGGGCGGAACGAAATCCTGCCTCCTTTGCCTTCGCCGGAGAAGAGAAGCGCAGGGTGTCGACAAGCCCAGAGGCTTGACCACGCTCCTGCCGCGGTGCTTAGCGCCGCAGCCATGGCTTCCATCGACTCCCGCCTCGCCGAACTCGGCATCGAGCTTCCCGAACCCGCTGCGCCGGTCGCCGCCTACGTGCCGACCGTGCTGACCGGCAACCTCCTCCACATCTCCGGCCAGGTCTCGATGGAGGATGGCGAGCGGATGGTGGGGCGGCTCGGCGAGGATCGCGATCTCGAATATGGCCAGCGCGCCGCCCGCGCCTGCGGCCTGATGCTCCTTGCCCAAATGAAAAAGGCGCTCGGCAGCCTCGACCGCGTGCAGCGCGTCGTGAAGCTCGGCGTGTTCGTCAACAGCGCTGCCGACTTCACCGCCCAGCCCCAGGTCGCCAACGGCGCCTCCGAACTGATGGCCGAGGTGTTCGGCGAGGCGGGGCGCCACGCCCGCAGCGCGGTCGGCGTGCCGGTGCTTCCGCTCGGCGTCGCCGTCGAAATCGATGCCATCGTCGAAATCAAGGCAGGCTGAGCTCCAGGCGCTCGGCGCCAGGCCCTTCGCGCATCGCGGCCTCCACGGCGGCGAGCGGATCGAGAACAGCCGCGCCGCCTTCGCCGCGGCCATCGAGGCCGGCTTCGGCATCGAGCTCGACGTCCAGCTGAGCGGCGACGGCGTCGCCATGGTGTTCCACGATTACCAGCTCGACCGGCTGACGGACGCACACGGCGACGTGGCCGCGCACAGCGCCGACGAGCTGGCGGCGATCCGCCTACGGGGCACGGACGAGCCGATCCCGACTCTCGCGGAGATCCTCGCGCTCATCGCCGCGCGGGCGCCCCTGCTCATCGAGGTGAAGTCGCCGGACCGGCACGTGCGGGCTTTGTGCGGGGCTGTCGATGCGGCGCTCGCGCCCTATCTGGCGCCGGTGGGCGTCATGTCGTTCAATCCCGAAGTCGGGCGCTGGTTCGCGCGCCGCCGCCCCGAGCGGCTGCGCGGCCTCGTCGTCACCGAGAACGGCAAGAGCGGCCGGCTCGGGCGGATCAAGCGCAACCTGTCGTTGTGGCGCGCAAAGCCGGATTTCCTGGCCTACGACATTCGCGACCTTCCGTCCGACGTCGCAGCCCTGGTCCGGTTCGGCGGCACGCCCGTCTACACCTGGACCGTGCGGACCGACGACGACCGCGCCCGCGCGGCGGCGCACGCCGACCAGATCGTCTTCGAGCAGCCGGCGGCGTGAGCGATCTCGTCGCGCGGATCGGCCGCGGCGTCGCGGCCTTTGACGCCGCCGAATGGGATGCGTGCGCGGGCATCGACAATCCGTTCACCACCCACGCCTTCCTTTTGGCCCTGGAGGAATCGGGGAGCGCCACCGCGCGCACCGGGTGGCAGCCGGTTCCGCTCGCCATCGACGGCGAGGACGGCCGGGCGGCCGCGGTCATGCCGGCCTATGTGAAGAGCCACAGCCAGGGCGAATATGTCTTCGACCATGCCTGGGCGGACGCCTGGGAGCGGGCGGGCGGCGATTATTATCCCAAGCTCCAGATCGCAGTGCCGTTCACGCCGGTGCCCGGGCGGCGGCTGCTGACGGCGCGCGACGACCTCGCCCTCGGCCTGATCGGCGCGGCCGAGGCGGTGGTCGGTCAGAACGGCCTCTCCTCCGCCCACGCCACCTTCATCGCCGCGGAGGAAGTGCCGCTGTTCGACGCGGCGGGCTGGCTGATCCGCGCCGACACCCAGTTCCACTGGCACAATGACGGCTATGAGAGCTTCGACGATTTCCTCGCGGCCTTGTCGTCGCGCAAGCGCAAGACGGTGCGCAAGGAACGGGCGGCGGCGATCGAGGGGCTGACCGTCGAGCACGTCACCGGCGCGGCGATCACCGAGGCGCATTGGGATGCGTTCTGGGAATTCTACCAGGACACCGGCTCGCGCAAATGGGGACGCCCCTATCTCACCCGCCGCTTCTTCTCCTTGCTGGGGGAGCGGATGGCGGAGCGCATCCTCCTCATCTTCGCGCTGCGGAATGGACAGCCGATCGCCGGCGCCTTGAACATGATCGGCGCCGACACCCTCTACGGCCGCTATTGGGGCACGATCGACGAGGTGCCGCACCTCCATTTCGAGATCTGCTATTATCAGGCGATCGAGGCGGCGATCGCCCGCGGCCTCGCCCGCGTAGAGGCCGGCGCGCAGGGCTCCCACAAGCTCGCCCGCGGCTACCGCCCGGTGCCGACCTTCTCTGCCCATTATCTCCCCGACCCCGGCTTCCGCCGCGCCGTCGCGGATTTCCTCGAGCGGGAGCGCGAGGCGGTGGGCCACGAGATCGAGGCGCTCGACGCCATGACGCCATTTCGAAAGGGGTGAGGCAAATATCCCTCTCCTCTTGGGAGAGGGGATATCGGGTGCGTCGCAATCGTCTTCACCCGTGCGGGCGCATGCCATAAGACCAGCCCGACACACACACTGAAGGGGCCACAAGCATGCTCAAGAAGCTCTGCGCCGCTCTGCTTGCGGTATCCGCGCTCTCCGCCGCCCCAGCCGCCGCGCCGAGCGGCCCCTCCCGCACCTTCGAAGCGCGCGATCTCTTCAGCCTCGAAGCGGCGAGCGACGCCCAAATCAGCCCCGACGGCACCCGGATCGCCTATGTCCGCCGCTCGGGCGACATCATGACCGATCGGATGCGGCCGACCATCTGGCTGGTCGACACGCGCACCGGCCAGCAGGCGCCGCTCGTCGCCGGCACCGGATCGCACATGCAGCCGCGCTGGTCGCCGGACGGCCGCCGCCTTGCTTACATCTCGACCGGCGAGGGCGGCGGCGCGCAGCTCTTCGTGCGGTGGATGGAGACGGGGCAGTCGGTGCGGATCACCGGCCTTCCCACATCGCCCGAGGACATCGCCTGGTCCCCGGACGGGCGCCAGATCGCCTATGTGATGCACGTGCCCGGCGAGCCGCTCCGCCTCGGTTCGCTTCCGGACCGGCCCGAGGGCGCGCAATGGGCGCCGCCGCTCGAAGTGCACAATGCCGTCACCTACCGCACCGACGAGGAAGGCTATCTAAAGCCGGGCTTCAGCCACATCTTCCTGGTCTCGGCCGACGGCGGCGCGCCGCGCCAGTTGAGCTACGGCTCGGTCAACGACAATGGCCCCTTGAGCTGGACGCCGGACGGGCGGACGATCGTCTTCTCCGCCAATCGCGGCGCCAATTGGGAGCGCGATCCGGTCAACAGCGAGGTCTATGCGCTCGAAGTCGGCACCGGGAACATCGCCGCCCTGACGAACCGCAAGGGGCCGGACGCGGAGCCGGCGGTGTCGCCGGACGGGCGGCTGATCGCCTATACCGGCTTCGACGACCGTGAGCTCGGCTACCAGAACGCGCTCCTCTACGTGATGGACCGCGACGGCCGGAACCCGCATGCGCTGACCGCCTCGCTCGACCGCAGCGTCTCCAGCCCGGTCTGGGCCTCCGACGGCCGATCGGTCTTCGTCGACTATGACGATCGCGGTGTGCGCAAGGTGGCGCGCATCGGCCTCGACGGGTCGATCCATCCCGTGACCGAGAACCTCACCGGCGCCGGGATCGACCGGCCCTATACCGGCGGCGGGTTCAGCGTCGCGAAGGACGGCAGCGTCGCCGCCACGGTCGGGGCGTGGAACCGGCCGCCCGATATCGCGCTCGCCCGTGCCGGCGCCACCCGGGTTCTCACCCGGCTGAACGCGGACCTGCTCGACACGAAGGCGCTGGGGCCGGTGCGGAAGATCGCCGTGACCTCATACGACAAGCGCCCGGTCGACGCGTGGCTGACCCTGCCGCCGTCATGGCGCGAGGGGCAGCGCGTGCCGCTCATCCTCGAAATCCACGGCGGACCGTTCTCCGCCTACGGCCCCTGGTTCTCGACCGACGACCAGCTCTACGCCGCCGCCGGCTACGCTGTGCTCTCGACCAACCCGCGCGGCTCGACCTCCTACGGAGAGGAGTTCGCCAACCTCATCCACCACGCTTATCCCGGCCACGATTATGACGACCTCATGGCCGCGGTCGATGCGGCGATCGCGCAGGGTTACGTGGACCCGAACCGGCTGTTCGTCACCGGCGGCTCGGGCGGGGGCGTGCTCACCGCCTGGATCGTCGGCAAGACCGACCGCTTCAAGGCGGCGGCGGCGCAGAAGCCGGTGATCGACTGGGCGAGCTTCGCCCTGACGTCGGACTCCCCCGGCTTCTTCTCCCGCTACTGGTTCGGCAAATTCCCATGGGAGGACCCGCAGGCCTTCTGGGCGCGCTCGCCGCTGTCGCTGGTGGGGAATGTGAAGACGCCGACGCTCGTCGTGGTCGGCTCGGAGGATTACCGCACCCCCGTCAGCGAGGCGGAGCAATATTATACCGCGCTGCAGATCCGCGGCGTGCCGACGGCTTTGGTCAAGGTACCCGGCGCCAGCCATGGCGGCATCGCCTCGCGGCCGTCGCAGGCCGGCGCCAAGGCCGGCGCGATCATCGCCTGGTTCCGGAAATATGAGAATGGGTTGCCGGCGGCTGGGCCGATCGCGGACGCTCCTGGGGGCAATCGGAGTCAGTAAGCGGTATGAGCCCACCCCTAGCGCCTCCCCGAAATCCGGAGGGGGGTGAAAGGGTCGCCGTGTCCACTTCTCCCCTCCCGGATCTTCCGGGAGGGGCCAGGGGTGGGCCCTTCTTCCTAACTCACGCCGCGCGGCGCATCCCGGTGCCCGCGAGCCACGCCCGCGCCTGGCGCTGGGCTTCGGCGATTTCGCGGGCGCTCATTTCCTCGGCGATCTCGGCGCGGCACATCTGGCCGAGCTCGCTGCCGTTCAGCGCCGCGAGGTTGAACCATTTGTGCGCCTCGACGAGGTCGACGTCGGTGCCGTGGGTGCCGGTCGAGTAAGCGACGCCGAGCTCGTAGAGGGCGTTGGCGTCCCCCCCGGCGGCATCCATCAAATAGCTTTCCAGAAGGAAGGCTGCGGATTTCAGGCTATTCCCCATTTCAAATGCCCCTGTTGCGGCTTGTTATGAGACCTGTTTGCGGCGGCGGTTCCCAACAAATGGTTAACGCCGCGGTGACCATCTTCGCCGGGGCTAAATTCGCCCCCTGCCCTTCTGGGCGGACATCGAGGCGAGCAGCGTCAGCGCCTCATGGGCGGAGAGGGCGGCGCCCTCCTGCCACAGGCCGACATAGGAGAGATGCTCGCCCGCGAAGAAAATCGGGCCTTCGGGCTTGAGCAATTCGGCGTACCGGGCGCCGCGGCGGGCATCGCCCCAGTCGGGACCGATCGCGCCGACGCCTTCGGACCATTGGGTGAGGCCCCAGCCGACGGTGATGGGGTTGGTGAGAAGCTTCGAGCGGCCCGGGTGCATCGCCTCGATGGAGTCTCGGCTGATCCGGATCCGCTCCTCATGGCTGAGGCCGGCGAAATGCTGCGGATTGTCGGGATTGGTCCAGCCGGCGACATAGGCGGCGACGAGCACGCCCGTCGGCGCGTGGAAGCGGTCGGACGGATAGAGGATGTTCTCGTTCAGCCGGTCGGTCCAGGCGACGCCGCCATAGAGGAAATCCTCCTGCTCCCAGAAGCGCGGCGCCTCGAAGGCGACCTTGACGCTGGGGAGGTACGGCACGTCTTGCATCGCCGCCTTCTTGGCCGGCGAGAAATCCGCGTCGAGCTTCGAGAGGAGCGGCAGCGGCAGCGTGCAGACGCAATAATCCGCCTCGATCCACTGCCCGTCCGGCCCGTGCTGGACCCGCACCCGGTCGCCGACGCGCCGCAGGGCAGTGACGGGGCGGCCGAGGCGGACGCTCGGCTGAACTTCGCGGTAGAGCGCGCGGGCGATGCCATCCATGCCGCCCACCGGCTGCAGCATCGGCGCCTGCATGTCGAAAATCTGCTCGAACAGATAGGGCAGCACGACGCCGCGGGAGCTGAGCAGGTCCTTCACCGCCGACGCCTTTGCCGGGACGCCGGCATGGGCGTAGCCGGCCGGCTCTTCCGAAAAGCCGGAGCGGCCGTCCGGCTGGTAGCGGCCCTTTTCATCGAGGGCGCCATAGGCGGCGAGGAACTGGCGGAGCGTCTCTAGCTCGCCCTTCGGCATCTCCTGGTCGAGCGCCTTCGTGTCGATGGCCTTGGCGAGGAGCTCCGCGATGCGGCCGCGCATGTCGTTGACCGCCTGCCGCTCGCGGATGACGCGGCCGCCGAAGTCCCAGCCGGCGCCGCGGTTGCAATTGACCATCACCTCCATCGGCACGCCGAGGCGGCGGGCGTAGGAGAGGATCAGGCGGTGGCTGGACGGAATGCGCGCGGCGCCGGCGTTCATGTAATTGCCGGCGGCGAAGGCGGCGCGCTGCAGCGGCCGCCCCATCTGCTCGACGCGGTCGCCGCCGCGGATCGTCCAGACGCGGCCGCCGATCCTGTCGCGCGCTTCGAGGACGGTGACATGGTAGCCGGCGCGGCGCAGTTCGTAGGCGGCCACGAGACCGCCGATACCGGCGCCGAGGATGACCACTTCCCGTCCGCGGCCGCTGCCGGCGGGGAGCGCGAAGCGCTCCGCATGGGCCGGGGTGGCCGCGGCAAGGCCGAGCGCCTCCATCGCCAGCCAGACCGCGGAGGCGCCGCCGGCGGCCCCCAGCTGCGTCAGCACGTCCCGCCGGGTCTGGCTCATGCGCGTCTCTCCTGTTTGAGCGCCTATTTGCGCGCGGCGGTGACCTCGATCTCGACCAGCCAGCCGGGATCGACAAGGCCGGCGACCTGCATGGTGGCGCGCGCCGGCTTGTTGGGCTGCGCGGCGGTGCCGAATTTCTCGCGGTAGGCGCTCATCATGCCCGCGAAATCCATGCGCTGCGCGCCAGGCGGCGCGACAAGGAACACGCGCATCATGACGACATCGCCAAGCCCCATGCCAAGGGCGGCGAGCTGCTTCTCGATCTTGGCCAACTCGGAGCGAGTCTGGGCGGCGGTATCGCCGTAGCGGGCGACGCCGCCGGCAGGCGCACTGGCGTCGACGACGTCAGGGGTGTTGCCGCTGACATAGACGGTACGAGTTCCAGCCGGCACCTCGACTGCAGCGGCGATCGGCGCTTCGGCCGGACCGACGCGGCGAACGGCCTGCGCGTGGGCGGCGCCGGCGAGAGACAGGCAAACGAGAACAGCCAATGCGCGCATGCGACTCACCCCCGGGGCCTCGTTACACGGGAGGAACGAGCGCGGCCACCCCGCGTCAGGCGGGCGGCGTCACCGGCAGATTGTCGATGAGGCGGGTGCGGCCGATCCTCGCCGCCGCGAGGAGCCGGGCGGGGGCGTCGAGTTCCCGCATCTCCGCCAGCGTCCCGGCGTCGCGCAGTTCCACATAATCAATGGTCTCGAACCGAGCCTTGGAGAGCTTGTCGCGCGCTGACGCCAAAGCGTCGGCGACGTCGCCTCCCCCCTGGATCGCAGCCGCCGCCTCGCCCAAGGCACGCGGGAGAGCGCGGGCGGCGCGGCGCTCCTCGTCGGTCAGATAGGCGTTGCGCGAAGAGAGGGCGAGGCCGTCGGCGTCGCGCTGGGTGGGGACGCCGACGATCTCGATCGGCACGTCCAGGTCCCGCACCATGCGGCGGATGACGGCGAGCTGCTGGTAGTCCTTTTCGCCGAACAGGGCGACGTCCGGCTGCACCTGGTTGAACAGCTTCAGCACCACCGTGGCGACGCCGTCGAAATGGCCGGGCCTGGCGGCGCCGTCGAGCGGCTCGCTGACGCCGGCGACACCCACATTGGTCGCGAAGCCTCCCGGATACATGACCTCCACCCCCGGCGCCCACAGCAGGGCGCAGCCCGCTTCGTCGAGCATCCGCGCGTCGCCCGCCTCGCGCCGCGGGTAGGTGGAGAGGTCCTCGCTGGGCGCGAACTGCTTCGGGTTGACGAAGATCGAGGCGACGACGTGGCTCGCCCGGCGCTTCCCCTCCGCGACCAGCGCCATGTGGCCGGCGTGGAGCGCGCCCATGGTCGGCACCAGGGCGACGGTGGCGCCATCGGCCCTCAGCGCCGCCACGGCCTCGCGCAGGCTCGCTACGTCACGGACGATTTGCACCCTTTCCCCGCCTCCGATAGAGCCCGAAGCGGCCGCCTTGCGAGGCGGCGCCGTCGGAATCAAGGGTAGAGGGGCAATGGCCGGGCCGCATTTCATCGTGTTCGCCAACGAAAAGGGCGGCACCGGCAAGTCGACGACGGCCGTCCACGCCGCCGTGGCGCTGACCGCGAGCGGCCGCCGCGTCGCCGCGCTCGACATGGACACCCGCCAGCGCACGCTGGGCCGCTACCTCGACAATCGCGTCGAGACGGTGAAGCGGCTCGGCATCGACCTGCCGATGCCGCTCTACGACACGTTCGACCCGGCCAAGGGGGAGCCGATCGACGCGGCGCTCGACCGGATCGGCGCGGAGGCCGACATCGTCGTCGTCGACACGCCGGGCCGCGACGACCCCGATGCGCGCAAGGCGATGCTGCGCGCCGACACTTTGGTCACGCCGATCAACGACAGCTTCGTCGACCTGGACCTCATCGGCCAGGTCGACGCCGAGACGTACCGCGTGCGCCGGCCGAGCTTCTATGCCGAGCTGGTCTGGAACAGCCGCACCCAGCGCGCGAAGACGCATGGCGCCAGCGTCGACTGGGTCGTGCTGAGGAATCGCATGCAGCATATCGAGGCGCGCAACATGCGCCGCGTCGGGGAGGCGCTGGGCGAGCTTTCCCGCCGGGTCGGCTTCCGGGTCATTCCGGGCCTCGGCGAGCGGGTCATCTACCGCGAATTATTCCCCAAGGGCCTGACCCTGCTCGACCTCCCGCATCTCGGCGAGGTCGGCATCGGCCACATCGCCGCGCGGCAGGAATTGCGCGAGATGATCGCCGGCTTCGCCCTTCCCAGCGAGAACGGCCCCGCGGCCGCGCCGGCCCGTACAGCCGCCCTCGCCGGCTGAGGGTGGGG
>NZ_DASWQI010000072.1:0-77208 GCF_036403745.1 Allosphingosinicella sp. | reverse complement strand
GTTTCGGCGTGACTGCGGCTTACCTGAACTCGGCCGACCAGATCCAGATCAAGATGGCACAGGGCGCCAAGCCGGGCGAAGGCGGGCAGCTGCCGGGCCGCAAGGTTTCCGAGTACATCGCCCTGCTGCGATATTCGACGCCGGGCGTGGAACTTATTTCACCGCCACCGCACCACGACATCTATTCGATCGAGGATCTGGCGCAGTTGATTCATGATTTGAAAAACGCGAATTCGCGGGCGGCGATCAGCGGCGCGGTGGCGAAGCCGAATTCGTCGGCGCCGAGCAACGCCGCGACGGCGACGTCGCGGCCGGTCCGCAGCCCGCCGTCCGCCTGGACGCGGATCCGGCTCCTCAGGCCGTTCCGCACCAAGGTCTGGTGGGTCTCGGCCAGGCCGATCTCCCAGGGCAGGCCGGCATGCGTCAGCGAGGTGAGGGGCGAGGCGCCGGTGCCGCCCTCATAGCCCGAGATAGTGATATGATCCGCCAGGCACTTCGCCACGCCCGCCGCGATCGTGCCGACGCCGGTCGCCGACACCAGCTTCACCGAGATCCGCGCCCGCGGATTGACGTGGCGCAAATCGTGGATGAGCTGCGCCAGATCCTCGATCGAATAGATGTCGTGATGCGGCGGCGGCGAGATGAGGCCGACACCGGGGGTGGAATGGCGCACCGCGGCGATTTCGGCGTCGACCTTGTGGCCCGGGAGCTGGCCGCCCTCGCCCGGCTTGGCGCCCTGCGCCATCTTGATCTGGATCTCGTCGGCGTTGACGAGATACTCGGTGGTGACGCCGAACCGCCCCGAGGCAACCTGCTTGATCGCCGAGCGCGCCGAGCTTTGGAAGCGATCCGTCTCCTCCCCGCCTTCGCCCGTGTTCGAGCGGCCGCCGATCCGGTTCATCGCCCGCGCCAGCGCGGTGTGCGCCTCGCGGCTGATCGAGCCGAAGCTCATCGCGCCGGTCGAGAAACGCTTGACGATCTCCGCGGCCGGCTCGACCTCCTCGATCGGGACGGGCGGCCGGTCCGGCGCGAAATCGAGCAGGTTGCGCAGCGTAAGGGGCTTTCCCTCGCGCGCGTTCAGCTCGGCGGCGAAGGCGGCATATTTCTCCGGCAGGGCGCCGCGCACCGCGTGCTGGAGGTTGGCGACGGTCCCGGCGGTCCAGCCATGGTCCTCGCCGCCCATCCGCACCGCATAGGCACCGCCCACATCCAGCCCTTCGTCGGCGCCTCCGTAGGCCCGGCGGTGCCGTCGAACGCTCTCCTCGGCGATTTGGTCGAGCCCGATGCCGCCGAGGCGGCTGGCGGTGCCGGTGAAGCATCTGTCGACCACCTCCGCCGAGAGGCCGACGGCATCGAAGATCTGCGCGCCGCAATAGGATTGGTAGGTCGAGATGCCCATCTTCGACATCACCTTGAGCAGCCCCTTGCCGACCGCCTTGATGTAGCGCTCCCGGTCTCCCGCAATGTCGCCGGCGGCCCGCAGCGCCTCGATCGTCTCGAAGGCCAGCCACGGGTTCACCGCCTCGGCGCCATAGCCGGCGAGGACGGCGAAATGGTGGACCTCCCGCGCCTCGCCGGTCTCGACGACGAGGCCGGTCTGCATGCGCAGGCCCTGGCGGATGAGGTGGTGGTGGACCGCTCCCGTCGCCAGCGCGGCCGGGATCGGGATGCGGTCTGCCGAGGCGGCACGGTCGGAGAGGATGAGGAGGTTGTTGTCGGCGAGCACCGCCTCGGTCGCCTCCCAGCAGAGGCGCTGCAGCGCGGCGTCGAGCGACCGCCCGCAGCCGCCCTTCGGCCAGGTTGCGTCGAGCGTCATCGTCCGGAACGCGCCGTCGAGCGTGTCGCGAATCGCGCGGATCTTCTCCAGGTCCTCGTTAGTGAGGATGGGCTGCGAGACTTCGAGGCGCTTGTGGGTGCCGGCGTGGCGGCCGAGCAGGTTCGGCCGCGGCCCGATCATCGAGACCAGCGACATGACGAGCGACTCGCGGATCGGGTCAATCGGCGGATTGGTGACCTGCGCGAAATTCTGCTTGAAATAGTCGGTAAGGAGCCGCGGCTTGTCGGAGAGCACGGCCAGCGGCGTGTCGGTGCCCATCGAGCCGACCGGATCGTCGCCGGCCTCCGCCATCGGCGCCAGGAACAGCTTCAGGTCCTCGTCGGTGTAGCCGAAGGCCTGCTGGAGCTCGACGAGGCTCCCCGTGCGGGCACTGGCCGTCACCGGGACGGGAGGTAAATCCTTCAGGTTGAACTGCGTCTGCCGCAGCCATTCGGCATAGGGTTCGGCCGCCGCGAGCGAGGCCTTGATCTCCTCGTCCTCGACGATCCGCCCTTCTTCGAGGTCGATCAGCAGCATCCGGCCCGGCTGCAGCCGCCACTTGCGCACGATCCGCGCCTCGGGGATCGGCAGCACGCCGGATTCGGACGCCATGACGATGAGATCGTCGTCGGTCACCGCGAACCGCGCCGGTCGCAGGCCGTTGCGGTCCAGCGTCGCGCCGATCTGGCGGCCGTCGGTAAAGGCGATGGCGGCGGGTCCGTCCCACGGCTCCATCAAAGCCGCATGATATTCGTAGAAGGCACGCCGCGCCGGATCCATCTCGGCGTCGCCGGCCCACGCTTCGGGCACCAGCAGCATCACCGCATGGGCCAGCGAATAGCCGCCGGCGACGAGCAGCTCGAGCGCATTGTCGAGGCAGGCGCTGTCCGATTGGCCGTGCGGGATGATCGGCCACATCTTGTCGAGATCGGCGCCGATCAGCGGCGATTCCAGCGTCCGCCGCCGCGCGTTCATCCAGTTGACGTTGCCCCTGAGCGTATTGATCTCGCCATTGTGGGCGAGGAAGCGGAACGGGTGGGCGAGCCGCCACGACGGGAAGGTGTTGGTCGAGAAACGCTGGTGGACCATCGCCAGCGCCGACACGGTCAGCGGGTCGAGGAGGTCGGTGTAGAAGCGGCCGACGTCCTGGGCGAGGAGCATGCCCTTGTAGACGATCGTCCGGCTCGAAAAGGAGGGGAGGTAGAAATCGGCGAGACTGGGCAGATCGAGCTGGCGCGCCAGCTCCTCCAGCGGGTTCTGGGTCTGCTTGCGGATGGCGAGGAGCTTGCGCTCGAAGGCGTCCTGATCGGGGGTGGACGGGCCGCGGCCGACCAGCGCCTGGCGGATCGCCGGCATGCTGGCGATGACCGCGGCGCCCAGCCCCTCCGTCTCTACCGGCACGTCGCGCCAGCCGAGGAAGACCTGTCCCTCGATCCGCACGAACCTTTCCAGCCGCGCCTCCGCCACCGCGCGCGCCGCCTCGTCGCGCGGCAGGAAGCACATGGCGACGGCATAATCGCCGGTCGGCGGCAGGACGGTGCCGCGTCCCTCGGCCCAGGCGCGCAGCAGGGCGTCGGGAATCTGGATCAAACAGCCGGCGCCGTCGCCCAGCGTCGGATCGGCCCCGACCCCGCCGCGATGATCCAGATTGGCGAGCACCTCCAGCCCCTGGCGGATGATGGCGTTGGACTTCTCGCCGCGGATCGACGCGACGAAGCCCATCCCGCACGAATCGTGCTCGTAGGCGGGATCGTAGAGGCCGGCGCTCATGCCGCGCCTCCCGCGAGCAGCTTCTTCACGCCCCGCGCGGCCTGGCGGAGGCGCTGCTCGTTCTCGACCAATGCGATGCGGACGAACCCCTCCCCCTCCTCGCCGAAGCCGACACCGGGCGCCACTGCGACCTGCGCCTCGGTGAGCAGCCGCTTGGCGAATTCGACGGAGCCGAGGTGCCGGAAGGCCTCCGGGATCGGCGCCCAGGCGAACATGCTCGCTTGCGGAGGCGGAATGTCCCAGCCGGCGCGGCCGAAGCTCTGCACCAGGCAATCCCGCCGCGCCTTGTAGAGCGCCCGGTTGTTGGCGACGATGTCCTGCGGCCCATTGAGCGCCGCCACCGCCGCCGCCTGCACCGGCGTGAAGGCGCCGTAATCGAGATAGGATTTGACCCGCGTCAGCGCCGCGATCAGCTCGGGGTTGCCAACCGCGAAGCCGATCCGCCAGCCGGCCATCGAATAGGTTTTCGACATGGAGGTGAACTCGATCGCCACCTCCTTCGCGCCCGGCACCTGGAGGATGGACGGCGTCGGCGCGTCGCCGAAATAGATTTCGGCATAAGCGAGGTCGCTGATCACCCACAGCCCGTGCTCGCGCGCGAAGGCGACGAGCCGCTCGTAAAAGGGCAGGTCGGCGACATAGGCGGTGGGGTTTGAGGGATAGCCGATGACGAGCACCGAGGGCTTGGGCACGGTGAACCGCACCGCCCGCTCGAGGCTGGCGAAGAAGTCCGGCCCCGGCGCGGCGGGCACCGAGCGGATCGCCGCGCCGGCAATGATGAAGCCGAACTGGTGGATGGGGTAAGAGGGGTTCGGCGCCAGCACGACGTCGCCCGGCGCGGTGATCGCCTGGGCGAGATTGGCGAGCCCCTCCTTGGAGCCGAGGGTGACGACCACCTCGTTCTCCGGATCGACCTCCACCCCGAAGCGCCTGGCGTAATAAGCGGCCTGCGCCCGCCGCAGCCCGGCAATTCCCTTCGAGGCAGAGTAGCCGTGCGCCCTCGGATTGCGCGCCACCTCGGCGAGCTTCTCGACGACATGGGCCGGCGGCGGCCCGTCGGGATTGCCCATGCCGAGATCGACGATGTCGACCCCCCGCGCCCGCGCCGCCGCCTTCATCGCGTTCACCTCGGCGAACACGTAGGGCGGCAGCCGGCGGACGCGGTAGAAGTCGGTCATCAGGCGGCCTTCCTCCGGGCCGGCGGCTGCAGCCCGAGGGCGGCCCGCGCCGGCGCGCGCGCCGCGGGCGGGACCATGAAGTCGAACTCCTCCCGATAGCGGACCCGCTCCGGCCCCGGCTCGAGCGGCGGGGCAACGCTGGCAAGGTAGGCCGCATCCCTGCCTGCGAGGCCGAGGCCGCGCAGGGTGCGGATCAACGCGGCCACTTCGGCCGGGCTCCTGTCCGGTACGAATACTTCCATTATCGCTCCCCCTCGCTGTTTCGCTCGACGATCCCAAAGATGGTTGAATTGTCCGGATCGTCCTGCATGTCGCGGCGCAGAATATTGAGACCGTAGGCCTCGGCCGCCGCCTCGGAGGCGAGCACCCCGACGCTCGCATCCTCGATGGTGCGGGCGGCAACCGCCGTGTTCGGCGCCTCCTCCACCGGCAGCCCAAGCGCGGTGAGCGCGCGGGAGCATTGCTTCAGCGCCATGGGATGGCTGCGCACCAGCCGGAGTCTCTCGAGGGTCCCTCCGGGAAGCCCAAGCAGGTGCATCCGCACCGGCAGGGCGCTGCGCGCGATCACCCGCACCGCGCTCCTTTCGATGAGCGCCACCGCGTCGCGCACCTCTCCGGCCCGGCTGTTGTGGAGCGGGAGCATCCCGCACGCCGCCTCGCCCCGCTCCACGGCGGACACGACCGCGGCGAAGCTCTCCACCGCCACGGGCTCCATACCGCCGGCAAAGGCCAAGCAGGCCTGGTGGGCGAAGGCGCCCTCCGCGCCGGCATAAGCGATCCTCATGCCGCCCGCGCCTTCTGCGCCGGCGCGCCGCGGCTGATCCACGCACCCGCGCGCGCCGCGACTTCGAGCGCCTGCGCGCGGTTCAACCGGGGATCGCACAGGCTTTCGTAGCGAAGGTGAAGATCGGCCGGCGACACGGCGTCCGTTCCCCCGACGCACTCGGTCACGGGCGCGGCCGTCGTCTCGATATGGACGCCGCCCATATGCACCCCTTCGGCGGCGGCTATGGCGATGAAGTCGTGGAGCTCGGCGAGGATGTCATCGACCAGCCGGGTCTTGATCCCGTTCAGCACCCGGCCGTTGCCGTGCATCGGATCGCACGCCCACAGCACCCGCCGCCCCTCATCCCGCGTGCGGCGCATCAGCGGCGGCAGGACCCGCCCGATCTCCTCCCGCCCGAAGCGTCCGATGAGGGTGATCCGGCCCGCCTCGTTGCGCGGGTCCAGCCGGTCGAGCAGCCGCGACATCTCGTCCGCCGACAGGCCCGGCCCGCACTTGAGGCCGATCGCGTTGGCGATGCCGGCGGCATATTCGACATGGGCGCCGTTCGGATCCCGCGTCCGCTCGCCGATCCAGACCATGTGGCCCGACGTCGCCCACCAGCGTCCCGCCTGGTCGCGGCGGGTCAGCGCCTGCTCGTAGGGGAGGAGCAAAGCCTCGTGGCTGGTATAGACCGGCGGCGGGGCGCAGGCGACGCCCTCCGCAGCGTCCAGCCCGCCGAGCAGCCGCACCGTCGCCAGCGACTGGGCGTGGGCACGGAGCAGCCGCTTCGGGTCGGCGGTGCGGGTCGCATGGCAGCGCGCCGCGCCGTTCACCGCGTCGCCGCGATAGCTGGGGAGGAGCCCCTGCGGGCCCGCCTCGAGCGCGGCCGAGCGGGGCTTGGCGAACTGCCCCGCCGCCCGGGCCACGTGAACGACATTCCCGGGGAGCGCGCGGCCGAGCGCCAGCAACAGCGCGCGATCGTCTGCCACCCGTTCGGGCGAGAAGGCGTCGAAGCTCTCCGCGCAGTCGCCGGCCTGGACGAGCATCGCCTCGCCGTCGGCGGCGCGGGCCAGCGCCGCCCGCAGCGCCGCCGCCTGGGCAATGGCGACCACGGGCGCCGCTTGCGCGAGCGTCGCTTCGACTTCGGCGAGTTCGCCCGCGTCCGGGTAGAGCGGCATCTGCGTTGCCTGGCGGCTCCGCCACGAGGCAGGAGACCAGCCCGTCCGTGCCGATGCGTCCTCGGCGGCGACCCGTCCGACGGCGGCCGCCATGTCGCCCAGCGTGCGGAAGGCCATGAGCTGGGGAGGCAGCTTCGGGAGTGGCAGCGGCAGGATGGCGATCGCCGCCCCCGCCTCCGCCCGCTCCAGCGCTTCCGCCGCCGATTGCGCCACCTCCAGCGGAGGCGCCGAGCCGAACGTCTCGCGGGCCAGCAGGCACAATTCCGCATCCGCGCTACCGAGCACCAGCGCCATCGGTGCCTGGGCCTGCAGGCATTGCCCCATCAGCTCGCGCCACACCGGCCGCACGGCCGGCCGGGCGGCGGCGGAGGCCTGCGCTTCGAGGCGGGCGACGACCGCCGTCTCGCGCCCGGGCCTCAGCTTGAGGGCGCCCGCCGCGCCGGGCTTGGCGGCACCGATGGCGCGCGCGGTCTCGATCCGCCGCTCCACGAGGGCGAGGATCTGGTCGTCGATCGCGTCGAGCGTGCCGCGCAGGCACGCCAGGGCGCCGCTGGAATCAGTCATGGTCTTGGAAGCTCCCGGCCGCGCGAAACCGGCGCGGCACGTATTTTCAGTTATGGGGTCGGCGAAGTCTTACCCGGCACGCCCGCAGGCGTACCGGCCCATAAAGCCGAAAAAACGGAAGGCGCTGGAGCGGCAGAAAGTCTGTCCCTTGCCCATGATGCGTCTCCGGCCCCGGGAGCGGGGCAGGTCCAAGCTGACGGGCGGGGGCCGCGGTGTCAAGCGACGCGGTGCGTCAAATCTTCGCCTTCAGCCGCAACCGCGCCGCGTGAAGCACCGGTTCGGTATAGCCGGACGGCTGGGCCAGCCCCTCGAAAATCAGCGCCCGCGCCGCCTGGAAGGCGATGCTGCGCGTGGGGTCCCGGGACATGGCGCGGTAGGAGGGATCCTGCGCGTTCTGGCGGTCCACCACCGCCGCCATGCGCAGCAAAGCCGCCTCGACCTCGTCGGCGCGGACGACGCCGTGGAGGAGCCAGTTGGCCACATGCTGGCTGGAGATGCGGCAGGTGGCGCGGTCCTCCATCAGGCCGACATCGTGGATGTCCGGCACCTTGGAGCAGCCCACCCCCTGCTCCACCCAGCGCACCACGTAGCCGAGGATGCCCTGGATATTATTCTCCAGCTCCTCGCGCACCCCCTCCACGGACCAGTCAGGTGCCTCGGCCACCGGAATGGCGAGCAGCCCCGCCAGCGGCGTCGCCCGCCCCGCCAGCGCGCGCTGCCGCTCGGCGACGTCGACGTGATGATAATGTACGGCATGCAGCGTCGCCGCGGTCGGCGAAGGCACCCAGGCCGTACTCGCCCCCGCCTTCAGATGGGCGACTTTCTGGGCAAGCATGTCGGCCATCCGATCCGGCATCGCCCACATGCCCTTGCCGATCTGCGCCCTCCGGGCGAAACCGCAAGCGAGGCCGGTGTCCACGTTTCGCGCCTCATAGGCCTGCAGCCAGGGAGCGCCCCTCATGTCGCCCTTGCGAAGCACCGGGCCGAGCCGCATCGCGGTATGAATCTCGTCGCCGGTGCGGTCAAGGAAGCCCGTGTTGATGAAGGCGATACGGTCGCGGACGGCGTGAATGGTCGCGGCGAGGTTCAGGCTGGTCCGCCGCTCCTCGTCCATGACACCGATCTTGATCGTATGGCGGGGAAGGCCGAGCAGATCCTCCGTCCGGTCGAACAGCCGGTCCGCCAGCGCCGCTTCCTCCGGCCCGTGCATCTTCGGTTTGACGATGTAGATGGCGCCGGCCTGGCTGTTCGCGCGCGGGCCTTTGATGTCGTGGAGGGCGATCAGCGCGGTGATGACTGCGTCGGCGAGGCCTTCCTGCACCTCCTCCCCGTCGATCCGCATCATCTTGTTGGTCATGAGGTGGCCGACAGTGCGGACCAGCATCAGCGCGCGGCCCCGCAGCGTCAGGCCCGAGTCGTCCGGCGCGGTGTAGCGGCGATCATCGGCGAGGCGGCGCTCGACGGTACGGCCGCCTTTGTCGAACGCGGCGGTGAGGTCGCCCCGCATCAGGCCGAGCCAATTGCGGTAGACGGCGATCTTCTCCTCCGCGTCGACCGCGGCGACCGAATCCTCCAGGTCCATGATCGCGGTGATTGCGCTTTCGAGGAGGATGTCGGCGATTCCGGCCTTGTCGTCGCGGCCGATCGGGTGGTCCGGATCGAGGACGATCTCGGCGTGAAGGCCGTGGTGGCGCAGCAGGATGCCGCCCTCGCGCCAGCCGGCGAGCCGCGACGTGTCGACGAGGCCGCCTTTGTCGGTGGCGAGACGGCCCTCCTCGACGGCGTAATGGGTGACGTCGGCATGGCTGCCGCCGGTGAGCGGGGCGATCTCGTCGAGGAAGCGGCGGCCCCAGGCCACCACCTCCGCGCCGCGCGCTTTGTCATAACCGCCCGCCGGCGGCGCGCCGAGGGCGTCGGTGCCGTAGAGGGCGTCGTAGAGGCTGCCCCAGCGGGCATTGGCGGCGTTCAGCGCGTAGCGGGCGTTGCTCAGGGGGACGACGAGCTGCGGACCGGCGATGGCGGAGATCTCCGGATCGACGCCCTCGGTGCCGATGGCGAACGGCGCCGGCGGATCGACGAGGTAGCCGATGTCGCGGAGGAAGGCTTCCTCGTCCGCCGGCGCCGGCACGTGCCCGGCGCGGGAGGCATTGCGGGCATCGATCCGCGCCTGGAGGTCGTCGCGCATCCTCAGCAGACGCCTGTTCTCCGGCGTCAGCTCCCGCAGCAGGCGCGAGAAGCCGAACCAGAAGCCCTCCGCCGCAATGCCAGTGCCCGGCAGTGCCTCCTCCTCGAGGAAGCGCTTGAGGCCGCGATCGACCTCCACGCCGGAGACCAGGGCGTAGGGCGAGGCAGCGCCCTCGGGCGGATCGGCGATGGCCATGGCCTGCCTGTGGCGCGCTTCCCGCCCCGCCGCAATCCTCGCGCCGCCATTCCGCACGCGATGCGGCCGCGCTACAGTGAGGCCAAGGGAGGAGAGCGATGCAGGCGATGAAGGCGATGAAGGCAGCACTGATCCTTGCCATGGGCTGGGGGACGCTCGCAGGCGCGGCGCCCATTCCGGTCCGGCAGCCGCTCGGCACCCTGCCCATCGCGCCGGGCAAGACGGTAGACCGCGTCGAGACCACCCGCGTCTCCTTCTCGCCCGGCCAGAACATGCCGCGCCACAAGCACAATGTGCCGGTGATCTGCTTCGTCACCCGCGGCAGCTTCCTCGTAAGCATCGGCACCGCGCCCGTCCGCACCGTGGGCACCGGCGAGGTGACGCTCGAGCCGGCCGGCGCGGTCGTCCAATATTTTCGCAATGCCTCGAGCAAGGCACCGGCAGAGCTGCTCTGCGCCGCTTTGGCGGGGGATGCCGACAAGGTGCTCAACGTCATGCTCGAGCCGACCCGCAACCCGATCGCCCCGTGATCGTCCCCAACGCCCCCCAGGCGGCGGCCGATGTCGCGCGCCACTATGACGAACTGGACGAAGCCTATCGCCGCATCTGGGGCGAGCATGTCCACCACGGTTATTGGGTGACGGGGCGCGAGGGCGCGGCCGAGGCGGCGGAGGCGCTGACGCGGCTGGTGGGGGAGAAGCTGGCATTCCGCGCCGGAGACACGCTGGTCGACATCGGCTGCGGCTATGGCGCCACGGCGGCGCATTTTGCGCGGGCCGGGGCGGAGGTGACGGGCTTCACCCTCTCCGAGGCGCAGGTGGCGGTGGCGCGGCTGAGGTCTGAATCGGGGCTCAGCTTCGACGTGCGCGACTGGCTTGCAAACGGGCTGGCGGACGCATCTTTCGAAGGCGGCTACGCGATCGAGAGCTCCGAGCACATGGAGGACAAGCCGCGGTTCTTCGCGGAGGCGGCGCGGGTGCTGAAACCCGGTTCACTTTTCGTCGTCTGCGCCTGGCTCGAAGGCGAGAGCGCGACGACGTGGCAGGTCCGCCACCTGCTCGAGCCGATCTGCCGCGAGGGCCGGCTTCCCAGCATGGGCAGCCGGGCGGATTACGAGGCGCTGGCCGCGGCGGCCGGGTTCCGGCTGGTCTCCTACGACGACATCAGCCGCAACGTCCGCCGCACCTGGTCGATCTGCGCCCGCCGCTTCGCCGGCAAGCTGGTGACGGACCGCGACATCCGACGGCTCGCGCTGAGCAAGGCGACGCAGAGCCGCGACTTCATCCTCAGCCTGCCGCGGCTGATCCTGGCGCTGCGCAACGGCGCGATGCGGTACGGGGTGTTCGTGTGGGAGAAGGCCTGACCAGGCCTCCCTGGCGGCCAAGCCGGTGGGGAGGGGGACCGCGTGAAACGCGGTGGAGGGGCCTTACTGAGTCGGAGAGGCCCCTCCACCACCTTTCAGGTGGTCCCCCTCCCCATCCGCTTCGCGGACAGGGAGGATGAGTTTCACCGCACTCGCGTCCACCTGCGCGATTCGCAGATGAAGAGGACACAGCCGGTGACCCGCAGGGACCCGTCCGGGTTGAGGGAGAGGGTGGATCGGTAGCTCTTGCCGCTTTCGGGATCGTAGGCGCGGCCGCCGGTCCAGCTACCGCCGGACCGCTGGAAGCCGGTGAGGACGGGCAGGCCGACGAAGCCGCGGCCGCGCAGCGCCGGGTCTGGATTGTGGACGTCCGTTTTGGGCGCCTTCGGGTCGCGGCTCAGCACCTTGACGATTCGCCCGCACACTTTCGTGCCGCAAGGGGCGATCTGGACTAAGCCCTTCTTGTCGTCGTTGAGCCAGAGGCCTTCGACGGTCTGGGGAGCGGCGGCGGCGAGGGCCAGGAGGAGCGGGACCATGGCGAGCGCCTAGCCCTCCGCCGGTGCGGGATCAACGCCGCCATGCTATGGCCAGGGCGGAGGAGAACCCGATGGCCGATCTGTCGATCCGTTCGCGGCAGGAAGAGCAGATGGACGCGCCGGGGCTCGATCCGGCGGTCTACGAGAAGGTCCTCCACGATTTGGCGCGGGTCAACCGCTTCACCTTCACCGCCTGGCCGACCATCGCCTTTCTGCGCCGCGCCGTGGGCGACGCGAAGCGGTTCCGGCTGATGGACGTCGGCTTCGGCGACGGCGACGTCCTGCGCGCCGTCGCCAAATGGGCCAAGCGGCGGGGGATCGAGGCGGAGCTTGTCGGCGTCGATCTGAACGAGAAGAGCGTCAAGGCGGCGCGCGACGCGACCCCCGCCGGCATGGCGATCGACTATCGGGCCGGCGATTATCTCGACCAGGCAGGGCCATGGGACTTCATCGTGTCGAGCCAGACGACCCATCACATGACCGACGAGCAGCTGCTCACCTTCCTCGGCACGATGGAGCGGGAGGCTCGGATGGGCTGGCTGGTCTGCGACCTCCATCGGCTTGCCTTCGCTTATTGGGGGTTCCCGCTGCTCGCGCGGCTGCTGATGGTCCACCGCATCGTCCGCGAGGACGGCCGGCTGTCGATCGCGCGGTCGTTCCGCAAGGCGGAGTGGGAGGGGTATCTGCGCGGGGCGGGGGTGACGGTGAACGAGGTGCGGATCGTACGGCGGTTCGCGTCGCGGCTGTGCGTGGAGAGGGTGAAGTAACCGTCGCCCCAGCGGAGGCTGGGGCCCCAGGGGGCATAGGCACCCGAGTTCTTCACCCGCTGGGGTCCCAGCCTCCGCTGGGACGACGGGTTAGACGGCCCGCCGCCCCACCGTCACGAAAAGCCCCCCTTCCCCGCCCAAGCTCTTCATCCAGCCGATCTGGGCCATGACGCTCTCCAGCGGCCATTCGTCCTCGGCTTCGGCGAACAGGTCGTCCGGCTCCTCGCCGATGAGCGTGGTGGGATAGGTCGTGACGAAATCGATGCCGTTCTCGGCGAACCAGCGGCGGACTTCGGCGAGGCTGTGGCTGTGCTCCTCGGGGTGCTGGTACTGGTCGCGGAGCCATGCCTCGCGGCGGGCGGGCTCGGCCTTGCGATCGCGCAGCACCGGGTCGAACGGGATCCAGCGATAGCCGCTCATCCGGGCGACGACGCGGCGGAGGCGCAGCGGCACGCGGGCGTAGAGATTGTAGAGGCCGAGGACGATGGTGCCGCCCGGCCGGCAGGCGCGCACGATGCTGGCGAAGGAGGCGCGCGGATCGGGCGTGTGATGGAGGACGCCCGAGCAATAGACGACGTCGAACGCGCCTTCGCGGAGCGGCAGGTTGGTGAGGTCGCATTCGACGAACTGAACCGAGGAGAGGCCGTAGCGCCGCGCCGCCGAGGCGCCGAGCGCGAGCGAGCCGCGGGCGAGGTCGCAGCCGATGACGGTGCGGTCGGCGCGGGCGAGGTAGAGGCTCATCTGGCCGGTGCCGCAGCCGATCTCGACGATCCGCGCGTCGCCGGGAATCGACTGGTCGAGCAGGCGCGCGAAGTCGCTGCGCTCGGCGCGGCTCCTCAGCCAGGTGAGGCTGTCGTTGGGCGGATAGCCGGGGAACGGCGCGGCATTGTAAAATTGCCGAACGGCTTCCGTCTGGCCCTCAACGTCGCGCCGGAGCTGCGGGATGCCGTCGGGGGCCGGCCACTGGCGGCCGCAGCCGGTGCAGCGCCACGTCTCGCCGAGGTCCCCCGCGCACGCCGGGCAGGCGAGGAGGGTGCGCGGGTCCTCCACCGGCGGCCGGTCTTAAAAGATCGAGTAGATGAAGGGCGCCAGCGCCTCGACGCCCGCCGCCAGCACGAGCAGCAGGCCCGTCGCGCAGAGGAAGATGGCCAGCGGCATCATCAGCTTGCGGTCCGAGCCGCCCTTCCACAGGCCTTTGGCGAGGTCGCCGGTGGAGCCGAACGCGCTGCCCATCACCACCAGCTGGCGCCGCAGCCGGCCCTTCTTCTTGATCATGCCAGCTCCTCCTCCTCGTGCGCGGCGGCTTTTTCGGTCCTGGCGCGCTTCCTGACCCGGGTGTTGCCGGCGATGAGCAGGTCGATGCCGCTGCGGCGGAAGGTCGAATAGCCTTCCTGCGCGGTGTTCACGATCGGCTCGCCGGCGAGGTTGAACGAGGTATTGAGGAGGATGGGAATGCCACTGCGGCGGCCATAGGCCTGGATGAGGTCGTAGAGACGCGGCGCCACCGAGCGCTCCAGCGTCTGCAGCCGGGCGGTGCCGTCGACATGGGTGATGGCGGCGAGCCGCTCGCGCCATTCGGGCCGGACGGGGAAGACGCCCGACATGAAGCGCGCGAGGCGGGCGCCGCCGGGCGGCAGTTCGAAGAACCGCTCCGCCTCCTCGACCGGCACGACGGGGGCGAAGGGGCGGAATTCCTCCCGATATTTGATGTCGCGGTTGAGCCGGTCGCGCATGTCGGCGCTGTGCGGCGCGGCGAGGAGGCTGCGGTTGCCGAGCGCACGTGGCCCGAACTCGCACCGGCCCTGCATCCAACCGACGATGCGGCCCGCCTCGAGATCGGCGGCGGTCTCCTCGATCAGCGCTTCGTCGCTCACCGTGTCGGCCGGGAAGCGATCCTCCGCAGCGATGCGGGCGAGAGCGGCGGCGTCCGGCTCGGGGCCCCAGAAGGCGTGATCGGGGAAGTCCGTGTCGGGGTTTCCGAAGTGGATACGGTCGGCATAGAGCGCAGCGCCGAGGGCGCAGCCCGCATCGCCGGGGGCGGGCGGCACGAAGATCCGCTCGAATCCCGATTCACGCAGGATTCGGGCGTTGGCGACGCCGTTCAGCGCCACCCCGCCGCCGAGGCAGAGGTCGGGCAGCCGGGTGCGGTCGTGGAGCTGGCGGGTCAAGTCGACGAGGATGTCCTCGAGCACCAGCTGCACGCTCGCCGCGCAATCGGCATAGCGGCGGCCCTGCTCCGTCGAAAGGTCGATCGGATCGTAGCGGTTGCGGGGCGGACCGAAGAGCTTGACGAACTTGTCGGAGAAGCTGCGCTTCGCCGTCGTGTGGAAATCGAAATAATCGAGATCGAGCCGGAAGGCGCCGTCGGCGGTGCGGGGGATGAGCTTGCGCACCTCGTCCGCCATATTGGGCGTGCCGTACGAGGCAAGGCCCATGACCTTGTACTCGCCCTCGTTTACCGCGAAGCCGAGATAGGCGGTGAAGGTCGAGTAGAGCATGCCGAGCGAGTGCGGGAAGCGGATCTCCCGCTCGATGTCGATCGACGTGCCGGCCGGTCCGCGGGTGCCGGTGCCGACCGTCAGCGTCGCCCACTCCCCAACCCCGTCGGCGGTGAGGATCGCCGCGCGCTCGGTCGGCGCGGTCAGGAAGGCGGCGGCGGCGTGGCTCTGGTGGTGTTCGGTGAAGAAGATCTTGTTGCCCGGCACGCCGAGGCGCGAGGTGATGACGCCGCGCACCCAGGCTTTCTCGCCGAGCATGTTCTTCATCGCGTGCGGGAACGAGCGCCAGGAGGCGGGAAAGGCGCGCAGCGCCGTCACCAGCACCCGCTCGAACTTCAGCATCGGCCGCTCGTAGAAGACCACGGCGTCGAGTTCCTCCGGGTCCAGTCCGGCGGTGTCGAGGCAATATTCGATGGCGGCGATCGGGAAGGCGGCGTCGTTCTTGCGCCGCGACAGCCTCTCCTCCTGCACAGCCGCGACCGGCATGCCGTCGACCAGCAGGGCCGCCGCCGCGTCGTGGTAGAAGCAGGAGAGGCCGAGAATCTTCATTCAATATTGGCCCTTCATGTCCTTGCGGTCGCGCGCCGGGGACCAGCCCTCCGGCTCGCTCCGCTCCGCCCGCTTCACGATCAAAGCGAAGACCGGCATCAGGATGAAATATTGGAGCGTGAGGATGATGCTCCCCATCGCCCCGCCGATCGCGACGGCGATGCGAAGATAGCCCTTCCACAGCCGCCCGAGCCGCGCCTTCCAGAGCAGCCAGCCCTGCTTTTTGGGCGCGACGCGGCCGAGCTCGTGGCGGGTGTAGGTCATGTGAAAATTCTCGTCCTTGAGGATTTGCCCGAACACATTGCGCGTCTCCCCGTCATGGGCGACGGCCCGGTGATAGACGCCGAAGCTGCGCGCCGCCGCCGCTTCGGAGAGGTGCAAGAAAGCCAGCAACGGCGCGTCCCCGCCTGGCTCCACCGTCACGTCGTCGAGGCCGCGCTCGCCGGGTGCCAGCCAGTTCGGCTCCCAGCCTTCACCCGCCTTTCGGTGCTCCCGCAGCAGCTCGGTTCCCCGGCGGCGGAACATGTCGGAGTGGCGCTGCTCGTCGGCGGCGTGGCGCAGATAGAGGCGGCGGAGCTTGACGTCGGGGGTCAGCTCCGCGGCACGCGCAAGATCGCGGCCGCCGTCGGCCTCGACCTCGGCGAAACGCAGCAACCGGTAGCCGCGCCGCACCGGATCGCGCCATACCCAATTCTGGATCGGGTTGAGCCAAAGCCCCATCGCCGATACCCCCCTCCGATCGCAGGCGTAACATGGCTGCGGGGGGAGTGCCAATGGCGGGTGAAAGGCTGCACGCGGACGCCGTCAATGCCGCGCTTGCGGTGGCCGGCGGCGCGATCCTGTTCCTCGCCTGGCGGATGGACGGCGGCTGGGCGGAGCGGCATTTCCTCCCCGCCTGGGCCTATCCCTGGGAGACCCAGCTGCGCATCCTGTTCTGGCTGCGCCTCGCGGTGGCGGCGGCGGGGCTGATCGTGCTGCTGCTGATCCGGCCCCGCATCGCGCACGCGGTTGCACAGGGGCGCGGGAGGCAGGCGCTCGTCACCGCGCTGACCTCCGTCGCCGCGGTCGCTGCCGCCTTCCTGGTCGTGGAGGGCATCCTCCACACGCGCAGCTGGCGCTCGACGCAGGAGCGGTGGGACAAGGAGGAGCCGCTCCGCGCCCGCGACGCGGACTATGGCTGGACCTTCGCGGAGAACCACGCCGGCACCGTCGCCCTCCACGGCCGCACGGTGCATTACGCGACCGGCCCGCACGGCTACCGCATCCCGTCCCCCGGGGCCGCGCCGGATTTCGCGAGGCCGACCATCGTCTTTGCGGGCGAGTCGATCCTGCTCGGCTACGGCCTGGAATGGCCGGAAACGATACCGGCGCAGGTCCAGGCCATCACCGGCGTGCAAGTCGCCGACACGGCGGTGAACGCCCACGCGGCCGACCAGACCTACCTCCGCCTCCGCCGCGAGCTGCCGCGGTTCGAGAAGCCGGTGGCGGTGGTCATCCCGTTCGTCCCGGCCCTGTTCGACCGCAACCTCGACACGGACCGTCCCCACCTCGATGCGCAGCTTCGCTGGCACCCGGCGGACCCGCCCTCCTTCCGCCTGGTCGAACTCGCCCGCCGCATCGTCCGCTACCGGAGCAGCTCCGCGATCACTGAGGGCACCGCTAAGACACAGGAAGTGCTGCGGCGGATGGTCGCGATGGCGGAGGCCCGCGGCGCCCGCGCCGTCGTCGTCGTCCCGCAATTCCTGCCGGAGTCGGAGCGCGAGGCGCAGGTGCGCCGCGCCGTGCTCGATGGAGGGCACATACCCTACCTCCTCGTCCCGATCCGCCCCGAATGGCGCTTCCGGGTCGACCGGCATCCGACGCCGCAGGCCGCGCGCGTTATCGCCGAAGCGGTGGCGAGGGCCGTGGTGGCGCCAAAGCCGAAACAGGAATAGGATTGCCTCCGTCTCGACACGGAGGATCTACCCATGAAGCGGCCCCTTCTCCTCGGCGGTCTCGCCGCCCTCGGCCTCGCTGCGCCCGCGCAGGCGCAGCCGGACTGGAGCCGCGCGCCGCGCGTCACCGTCTCGCTGTCGAGCTTCAAGTTCGCCCCCGCCGCCCTGCGCCTGCGCGCCGGCCAGCCAATCATCCTCCATCTCGAAAACACCGGCTCCGGCGGCCACGATTTCAGCGCGCCCGGCTTCTTCCACGCTGCCGCCGTCCGCCCTGCGGATGCGGGCAAGGTCGGCGGCGGATCGGTCGACGTCGACGGCCATGGCAGCGTCGACATCGCGCTGGTTCCCGCCGCCGGCACCTATGCGCTGCGCTGCACCCATGCCTTCCATTCGATGTTCGGCATGAAAGGCTCGATCGTCGTCCAGTAGCGGATTGTGGAACGGCACGTTGCGGGCATGGCCGCTTCTCGGCCGGCGCGGCAGCCGCTACCGGCGGCATACACGAACGAGGGACATCTTCATGAAGCGGCATTTCGCAGCGCTGGCCGCCGCCTTCCTGTTCGCCGCCGCGCCGCCGCCGGCCGTCTCGACCAACCCCGCTACGGTGCAGGCCGGCACCTATAAGGTCGAGTCGAGCCACACCCGCGTCCAGTTCACCGTCTCCCACCTCGGCTTTACCGACTGGTGGGGCGATTTCAGCGGGGTGACGGGCATGCTGAACCTCGATCCCGCGCGGCCGGCGGCGAGCCGCGTCGACATCGCTATCCCCGTCGCCTCGGTCTCCACGACCAACGCCACGTTGGACGGCGAGCTGCGCAGCGCCGACTGGTTCGACGCCGGCCGCTACCCGAGCATCCGCTTCGTCTCGACCCGCATCGTCCGCACCGGCCCCACCAAAGCGGCGATCTCCGGCAAACTCAGCTTCCACGGCGTCACCCGCCCGGTGACGCTCGACGCGCGCTTCGTCGGCAGCGGTCCCAACCCCATGACCAAGGCGTACACGATCGGCTTCAACGCAACGACGACCATCCGCCGCTCCGACTACGGCGTGAAGATGGACATCCCGCTGGTCGGCGACGAGACGATTATCCGCATCAGCGCCGCGTTCGAGAAAGCGTCCTGACCGGCGCGGCGGACTCCCGGTAATGTTTCGGACATGCTATGAATGCTCCCGCGTCCACCCGCGCGGGAGGTTTGCCATGGCCGGACTTCATTCTCGTCTGCTGATCGCCATCCTTTGCGCGGGGGCCTCGACGGGCGCCGTCGCGAGCAGCCCGTCCGGGGGCGGCGGCGGCGGGCCGGCGCCGAGCATGTCGGCCCCGCAATATGACGCCGCGGCCGAGTATCGCAAAGCCGTGCAGGCGATGCAGGACAAGAAATATCCCGAAGCGCGCAAGGCGATCGAGCATGTCCTGGCGGTGGCGCCGACGGACGCCAGTGCGAACCTCATCGCGGGTCTCGCCGCGGCGGGGATGGAGGACGACAAGGCCGCCCGCAAATATTACGAGCGCGCCGTTCGCGCCGACAAGGAGTTGGTCCCGGCGCACCGCGAGCTCGGCCTCACCTATCTGAAGCTCGGCGAGAAGGAGAAGGCGCAGGCCGAGCTCGACCGCCTCACACAGATGCAGCAGGCCTGCGCCACCGCCTGCGCCAAGGCGGCGGACATCGGCGGCGCGGTGGAGGCGCTGACCAAGGCGATGGCCGGGACGCCGCAAGCGCGGCTGGACCCGGCCCCGAGCCTGCTCTTCGCCAGTGCCGCGAAGGGCGACGGGGCCTATCTGGAGGCCGTTTCGCTGATCAACGCCCACCGCTACGAGGAGGCGCTGCGCTCCCTCGCCACCGCGCGCGCCGCCTTCGGGCCGCACCCCGACATCCTCACCTATATGGGCTTCGCCAACCGCAAGCTCGGCCGGTTCGAGGTCGCGGAAGGCTATTACCGGCAGGCCCTTGCCGCCGCGCCGCACCACCGCGCCGCGACCGAATATTATGGCGAGCTCAAGGTCGAGCGCGGCGACAAAGCGGGCGCGCAGATGCTGCTCGCCGACCTCGACGCGACCTGCACCTTCGGCTGCGCCGAGGCGGACGAGCTGAGACGGTGGATCGACGCCGGGCACGCGCCGGCGCGCTGATCCTCGCCGCCGGCGCCGCGGCCGGCGCGGCGGCCCCGCTGGCCTTTCCGCTCAGGGAGGCGCGCTGGACGGCGCCCTCCGCATTGCCCCGCAGCCTGTCGTACGAGCCCGCCGAATGCCTGCGCCCGCCCTCCAGCGTGGCCAACGGGAGAGCAGTGGGAATCGGCCGCATCGCGTTCCGGACGCCGCTGCTGCTGGGCGGACAGGCGGCGCGGGCGGGGATGAGCTGCGCCACCTGCCACCGCAACGGCCGGGGCAATCCCGACTTCGTCTTCCCCGGCCTCTCCGGTGCGCCCGGCACCGCCGACGTCACCGCCTCCTTGATGAGCAGCCACCGCGGCGACGGCATCTTCAACCCGAAGCCGATCCCTGATCTCGCGGGCCCGGCTGAGCGGCGCAAAATCTCCCGCGCGGCACCGGGCGCGCTCGAGACATTCATCCACGGCCTCGTTACCGAGGAGTTCGACGGCCCCGAACCGCCGCCCGAAGTGCTCGCCGCCCTCGCCGCCTACGTGCGGGCGCTGCAGCCGGGCTCCTGCCACGGCCGCGACCGGCCGATCAGGCTTGCCGAGCGGCTGGCGGAGGTGGACGCCGCAATCGCCCTCGCCCGCACCAGCGACGGCGACACAAGCCGCGTCCTTCTCGCCGCCGCCCGCTCGACCCTCGGCGCCATCGACGAGCGCTTCGCCGGCGTCGAAGCCGATCGCGCGGTGCTCCGCGATGCGGATGCCGAACTGGGCGCGATCCGGCTGGGCCAGACCGGCTTCACGCGGTGGGACATGGCCTGGCCGGCGCACCGCCGCCGGCTGCGCCGCGACGAGCACCTCTCACTCTATTCCGCCGCCAAGGTCGCCGCGGCGCTCCGGACCCGTTAGCGCCGCTCAGCTGCCCGTGGGTGGCGGCGGAAACAGGTTTAGGCCAGTGGCCTTGTTGATCGCGCCCCACAGCACGCCGACCATGGCGTTCCACAGCTTTTCTGCGGTCACCACCGCGAGGCCCGCCAGCGTGTTGACGAAGCTGCGGGTCATCTCCTCCAGGCTCTGGAGAAAGTAATCGCGTGTGTCCTTGTCGATCGAGCCGTCGAGCGTGCCTTCGGCGATCAGGGCCGCCTGCCGTGCGATCGCTTGCAGCTGCTGCTGCGAGAAACCGCCCATCGCGGGCAGGTCCTGGTTGAGCACGGTCTTGCCGGCGCTGAGGATGTTCTGGAGAAGGCCGTCTACATCGAATGCCATGGCTACCTCTTGAGGTAATTTTCGTAGGTCATCGCCTGCGACAGGAAGGTCACCGCCTGGTTCTGGAAGGCGGCGACCGCGGCGCCCCGAAGGCCGCTCTTCTCGTCCACCTCCTCCATCTTGACGATGGTCCCCTGCAAATCGTGCACGGCGCGGGCGCTGGGATAAGCGGAAAAGTTCGGATCGAGCGTCACGCCGCCGATGTTCAGCCGCTGGATGGCCGCGGCCGCCTTTTTGATCGCCTCGGGCTTCGGGATGGGCCTGGTACGGATCTGGAGCTCGACCGCACCAAGCTCGCCGACGATCTTGTCATATTGCGGCTTGCGTGTCGGAAAGCCCGCAGGGTCGGTCAACGTGCCGATCTGCGCGAAGAGGAGCTGGATGTCCTGGTTGGCGCCGTTCAGGCCGTCGACGATATCGCTGTCGTAGGATGGCGCGAGCTGGACCATGCAGGCGGACAGCGCGGCGCACAGCCCGATGCACAGCGCCAGCAACCGTCCTTCGCGCACCCGCTGCAGCATCCCCACGCTCCCCCTGCCTCGGCCGATCATGACACAAGCGCGCGTCCGCCTCAACGGCCCCTGCGCGGCGTCAGCGGGTGCCGTAGGTGCGGTCGCCGGCATCGCCGAGGCCAGGGACGATATAGCCGTGGTCGTTCAGCACCTGGTCAATGCCGGCCGCCCAGATCGGCACGTCGGGATGGTGGGCGCGCAGCGCTTCGGCGCCGGGACGGGCGGCGAGCAGGCAGACGAAGCGGATCTCGCCGGCGCCCTCCTCCTTCAGGCGCTCGATCGCGGCAATGGCGGTGTGGCCGGTGGCCAGCATCGGATCGACGACGATGACGACGCGCTGGTCGAGATCGTCGGGCGCCTTGAAATAATATTCGATCGCCTCGAGCGAGAGCGGGTCCCGGTAGAGGCCGATATGGGCGACGCGGGCGGACGGCACGAGGTCGAGCATCCCCTCCGCCATCGACAGGCCGGCGCGCAGGATCGGCGCGAAGACTAGTTTCTTGCCTTCGAGGGCAGGCGCGTGGGTGGGGCCGATCGGCGTCTCGATGTGGACCGTCGTGGTCGGCAGGTCGCGGGTCACCTCGTAGCAGAGCAGGGTGGCGATCTCGCGAACGACGGTGCGGAACAGCTGGATCGAGCTGTTCTTGTCGCGGAGCAAAGTGAGCTTGTGCTGCACCAGCGGGTGATTGACGAGGGTGAGGCCGTCCATATCTAGAATACCGTTCCGTCGCTGAGGATGTTGAGGGGAGGCCCGCCGCCCGGCCGGCGCTCGGCGGCGAGGCGGCGCCCGGCAGCCCAGCTGCCGCCTTCGAGCATGCGGGCGAGCGGGAAGTCGGCCTCGGAGGCGCCGAGCAAGGCGCGCACCTTCGGCGCCATCCGGTCGAGCAGGGCCACCGTCATCGCGCGCCAGGCGACGATCAGAGGGTCGGAGACGTGGTGGGCGCGCACCGCGTCTTCCGGGTCGGCGAGGCTGAGGATTCCGCCATCGAGGAACAGGCCGCCGTTGCGATATTCGGCGAGGCCGGTGAGGCCGTCGATGTCGGTGACGTGGATGCCCGCCGCCTCGAGCGGCTCGACCAGCGAATAAGCGAGCCATTGCGACAGCTTATGGAGCGGCACGAGGCCGTCCGTCGCGTCGTCGCGGCGCAGCGCCGGGTGGCGCCAGCAATCGCCCAGCGCAAGGCCGTCGACAACCAGCCGCCCCGCCCAGATCGGGCCCAGCGCCTCCAGCAGCAATTCGAGGATGGCCGCGGCGGGAAGCCTGCCCCTGGACGCCCGCGCCGCCAGCACATCGAACAGCCCGCCCGGGCGCGGCGCGTCGGCCGTTGCGAACAGATCGGGCCGCGCCAGCACCTGCGCGCCGAGGCGGCGGAGCAGGGCTGCGCGGCCGTCGAGGCCGACGAGCGGATTGTCGATCGAGACCTGGAAGCCGGCGGCGAGCGTCGCCGTGTCCAGGGACGCGAGCGCCTCGCCATTGGCGCGGGCCGAGCCGTCACCGGCGAAGGCGCCGCCTTCGAACAGCCGCTGGCTCGCGACGCCCAGGCCTTCGGAGCGGGTGAAGGTCTTGCCGCTCTCCGCGTCCACGTACCGCCAGCCCGGGCCGGAGCCGGCGTCCAGCAATACGGACAGGATCACGAGGTCGAAGGCGGCCCGGCCGCGCTCCGCTCCCTCCCCTGCGAGCTTCGGAGCCCCGGCGACGAAGTGCCGCCAGCGGGCGTGGAACGGCACTGCGAGGTCCGGATAATTCTCCCGCGTCACCGCCGCGGTCAGCTCCGCCGCCGCATCGAACCGCGTCAGGTCGACGCGCCAGCCTTCGATGCGGCCTTCGATGGCGAGGGCCAGCATGTCGTGCGCGCGCTCGCGCACGGCGGCGGCGCTCAGCAGGCGCTGCAGGGGTTCGGTCGAGGTCGCCACGCGCGCTAGAACTTGCCGAGGTCCCGGCCGACCACCGACTTCAAGGCGTCGGCGCTCGGCGCGCCCTCGGGCGTGTAATAGCCGGCCGCCTTCTTGGCCTCCATCTCCACGCTGGCGTCGGGCGGGACGAGATCGTCGGGGATCGGCACGCGCTCGCCGATCTCGACGCCGCCGCCGGCCAGCGCGTCGTATTTCATGTTCGACATGGACACGAACCGGTCGATGCGGCGGATGCCGAGCCAGTGGATGATGTCGGGCATCAGCTGCTGGAAGCGCGCGTCCTGGACGCCGGCAACGCATTCGGTGCGCTCGAAATACGTCGCGGCCTGGTCGCCGCCCGGCTGGCGCTTGCGGGCGTTGTAGACGAGGAACTTGGTGACCTCGCCCAAGGCGCGGCCTTCCTTGCGGTTGTAGACGATGAGGCCGACGCCGCCGTCCTGCGCCGCCCGCGTCGCCTCCTCGATGCCGTGGGTGAGATAGGGGCGGCAGGTGCAGATGTCGGAGCCGAACACGTCCGAGCCGTTGCACTCGTCGTGAACGCGGCAGGTGAGCTTCTTCTCGCTGTTGCCGAGGAAGGCGGGGTCGCCGAAGATGTAGAGCGTCATGCCCCCGATCGGCGGCAGGAAGACGGTGAGGTCCGGGCGCGTCACCAGTTCGGGGTACATGCCGCCCGTCTGCTCGAACAGGCAGCGACGCAGCGCCCCTTCCGCCACGCCGAACCGCTCCGCGACCCCCGGCAGCCACCAGACGGGATCGACCGCGATCTTGGTCACCGAGACGTCGCCCGCCTCATGGACGATGTCGCCGTCCACCTGGATGCGGCCGGCGGCGATGGCGGCCTGCATCTCGTGCAGCGTCAGCCGGGCCTTGGTGATGGCGATCGAGGGGCGGATGTCGACGCCCTCGGCGATCAGGTCGCCGAAATCCTGCGCCACGCGGTGGCCCCAGGGGTCGAGCGAGACGATCTTGCTTGAATCGCCCCATTGCGGGTGCGGGCCGATCTCGCACACCGGCGAGGTGTCGTTGAGGTCCGGCCGCGCCGACGGGTCCATCGCCCCCGACGAGATCGCGAGGGCGCGGTAGATCGAATAAGACCCGCCGTGCGCGCCGATGGCGTTGCGGTCGCCGCCCGCATTGACGGTGGCGACCACCGGCCCCCGCTCCTGCGCGGTCGGCGCGCCCCAGTTCATCGCGAAGCGCGGCGGTTTGCGCAATCCGGGGTGCGAGGTGAGCCGGATGTGCCCGCTCTTGCCGTCCAACGCGTTACCCATCCGCAATCCGCCCCTAATGCCTGTTTCGACGGACGCTACGCCACCGTGCCGCGTGTGGCTAGAGTCGCCGGGAAAAGTCGCGTCGGCCCCGCCGGGTTGAAAACTTCACGTTGGCACGCGGCCCCGGCGCGTCTCCAATCCGCGATCCGAATCCGTGACGGACCGCATCGCGAGGGGCGCAGACAGATGATCTTATCGAGCCGTATGCAGGGTGCCGTGCGGAGCCTCGTCCTCGCCGGACTCGCCGCCCTGCCCTCCGCCGCGGCCGCCGCGCCGACTGTGAACAAGGGCGACACCGCCTGGATGCTGACCTCGAGCCTCCTCGTCCTGCTGATGATCGTCCCCGGCCTCGCCCTCTTCTACGGCGGCCTGGTGCGGACCAAGAACATGCTATCGGTGATGACGCAGGTCGGGGCGGCGGCGGCGCTGGCGATGATCGTGTGGGTGCTGTGGGGCTATTCCCTGGCCTTTGGCGACGGCGGCAATGCGGTCGTCGCCGGGCTCGGCAAGGCGTTCCTCCGCGGCGTGACCCCGACCTCGACGGCGCCGACCTTCACCCCCGGCGTCGCCATCCCCGAATATGTTTTCATCTGCTTCCAGATGACCTTCGCGGCCATCACCGTCGCACTCGTCCTTGGATCGGTGGTGGAGCGGATGCGGTTCGCAGCGGTGATGGTGTTCGGGGTCGTCTGGCTGACCATCGTCTATTTCCCGATCGCGCACATGGTGTGGGCGGGGAACGGCTTCTTCTTCACCCGCGGCGCGCTCGATTTTGCCGGCGGGACGGTGGTCCACATCAATTCCGGCGTCTCCGCGCTCGTCGCCTGCCTGATCCTCGGCAAGCGCCTCGGCTATCCGCGCGAGCCGATGATGCCGCACAGCCTTACGATGACCGGCATCGGCACCGGCCTGCTCTGGGTCGGATGGTTCGGCTTCAACGCCGGTTCGGCGCTCGAGGCGAACGGCGTCGCCGGCCTCGCCATGATCAACACCTTCATCGCCACCGCCGCCGCGGGCCTCGCCTGGATGCTCGCGGAGCGCCTGTCCGGCCACAGGGGGTCCGCGCTCGGCTTCTGCTCGGGGATCGTCGCCGGCCTCGTCGCGGTGACGCCGGCCGCCGGCAACAGCGGCCCGGCCGGGGCGATCGTGCTCGGCGCGGCGGCGTCGGTCGTCTGCTTCTTCGCCGTCACCCGGCTGAAGCCGAAGCTCGGCTATGACGACGCCCTCGACACGTTCGGCATCCACGGCGTCGGCGGGATCGTCGGCGCGCTCGGCACCGCCTTCGTCAACGCGGCTGTGTTCGGAGGCCCCGCGAACGGCGGCAAATCGATCGTCGCGCAGTTCCTGGTGCAGGTCGAGACCGTCGGCACGACCATCCTCTGGTCCGCCCTCGGCACCTTCATCGCGCTCTTTGTGGCGAGGGCGCTGACGGGCCTGCGCGTCGCCCCCGACACCGAGCGCGAGGGGCTCGACCTCGCCGAGCATGGCGAGCGCGCCTACAATTACTAGGGCGCGCGCGGCCGGTCAGCGCCTGGCGCGCGTCGCGTTCAGCGCCGCCGCCGCGCGAATGAGCGCCTTGAACGCCGCCTCGTCTATCTCCTCGCCCTCGCGCAGGTCGATGGCGCGGCGGGTATTGCCCTCGAGGCTCGCATTGAACAGGCCGGAAGGATCGTCGAGGGCGGCGCCCTTGGCAAAGGTCAGCTTGACGATGGCCTTGTAGGTCTCGCCGGTGCACAGGATCCCCTTGTCGGACCAGACCGGGACGCCGCGCCACTTCCATTCCTCGACCACCTCCGGATCGGCCTGCCGGATCAGCGCGCGGACGCGGCGGAGCGTCTCGCCACGCCAGTCCCCCAACGCCTCGATCCGCTCGTCGATCAGCTGCGACGCCCGCTTGCCTTCGTCACCGTCCGCATTTGTCATCCCGTATTTCCTCCCGGCGACGAAGTGCCGCCAGCCTTGCGATCAAAGCCTCGCAACCCGCCCGATCAGGTCCAGCGCCTCGCCGGCTGGATACTCCTTGAATATCCGCTCCGGCAACAGGAGCTGGAAAGCGCTTTGAAGCCTAGATCCATCGGGTTCTCGGAGCCGTTCGCTTCAACATCGAAATTCCTAATCGGTTCGGAAAGCTGGTCCGGCCGCGCGAATGGTTACTCGTGCCGCTGCCGATCATTGACGAGCTGGTCGCCCGGATCGATGACGGCTCGCTTGTGGGAATGACTTACGACCCTTCGAGTGCGGTCCTCGTGAGAGAGACATCCTGAAGGTTTCGGCAATGTCCGCTTCTGGCGGCAGCGGACCCTCCGCTCTGCGGCTGCGGGAGAAGGAAGAGCGGACGTGAAGCTGTCCTTCGAAGGGCAGGCTGTTCCATCGGGCATGATCACGCAGGTGGCGAAGCGGCCTTGCTCCCGAGACCCGACGCCGGCGTCGTTGCGTCATCGGAACTAAGTTCGTGGCGCTGCGCTCATGCTCCCATTGCCGCTTGGCACTACGGGCGACGCGGCGAGGATTATGTCAGGATGGGGGGGGGTCAAATTGGACACGGAGGTGGTGCACGTCCTGGCCGGAGGGGGCCAGACAGGCGCCCTTCTGCGCGCTCTTGACTGGACTTCGTCACCGCTAGGACCGCCTTCTGGGTGGCCTCAACCTCTGAAGACCCTGATGAGCGTTATCCTTGGGTCCAACCAGGCGATGTTCGTCGTCTGGGGCGCTGAAGGAACCCTTCTCTACAACGACGCCTACAGTGAGATTCTCGCTGCAAAGCACCCTGCGGCGGTCGGTCAGCCGTTCCTGAAGGTGTGGAATGAGATTGAGCGCGACCTGATCCCGATTGTCGCGCAGGCGTTCGCCGGCGAACCCGTCCACATGAACGACATCGAGCTTCATATGGAGCGCAAAGGCTATCGGGAGGAGGCTCATTTCGCCTTCTCCTACACCCCCGTCCGCGAAGAGAGCGGCGCCATCGCGGGCTTCTTCTGCGCCTGCACGGAGACGACCGGACAGGTGCTGGCGGAGCGGAAGGCGGCCGCGGCCACGGCTCGACAGCGACGCCTATTTCAGCAGGCACCGGGCTTCATCACCATTCTGGGCCAGCCCGACCACATCTTCGAATTCGTCAACGATGCCTACATCCGGCTATTCGGCGACCGCGAATATATCGGGCGCACGGTTCGGGAAGTCTTCCCAGAGCTGGAGGGCCAGGGGTTTTTCGAGTGGCTGGACCACGTCTACGCCACGGGCGAGCGATATTCGGCCCACCACGTGCCGGCTCGGTTGCGCCTGTCTCCCCAGGGGCCGGATGTCGAGCGCTTTCTGGATTTCATCTACGAGGCCGTGGTGGACGAAGCGGGGCAGGCCACCGGGATCTTCTGCGAAGGCTATGATGTCACGGAAAGCCATGGCGCCCAGGCAGCGCTGCGCCAAAACGAGGCTCGCCTGCGAGAGTTGAACGCGACTCTGGAGGAGCGCGTCGCCGACGCGCTTGCCGAGCGGCGGATACTGGCTGAGGTCGTGGAGACCACCGATGCCTTCATCCAGGTCGTCGACCCAGACTACCGCTGGCTTGCCGTCAACCGCGCCAGTGCCGACGAGTTCGAGCGCATCTACGGCGTCCGCCCCAAGGCCGGCGATTCGATGCTGGACCTCCTCGAGAATCAGGGGGAGCACCAGGCCCAGGTAAGGGCTGTTTGGGCTCGCGCGCTAGGCGGCGAGGCATTCACGCACATCGACGCATACGGTGATCCCGATCGAGAGCGACGCTATTACGAGATGAAGTTCAACATTCTCCGCGACCCCCAGGGCGGAATCATCGGAGCGTATCAATTCGTCTACGACGTCACCGATCGGCTACGGCGCGACGCCGAGCTTGCCCAGGCTCAGGAGGCGCTCAGGCAAAGCCAAAAAATGGATGCGATGGGGCAGCTGACGGGCGGTGTGGCCCACGACTTCAACAATCTTCTGATGCCGATCATCGGCAGCCTCGACATGCTCCAGCGCAAAGGGGTTGGCGACGCGCGCTCGCTGCGCATGATCGACGGCGCTCTCCAATCCGCCGAGCGTGCCAAGACGCTGGTGCAGCGCCTCCTGGCTTTCGCGCGGCGCCAGCCGCTACAGCCTCAGGCAGTGGATGTCGGAGCATTGGTTCACGGCATGGAGGATCTGCTGGCGAGCACCGTCGGCCCTCGTATTCAGATCAGCCTGGACGTGCCGGCCGATCTGACAGCCGCTGTCGCCGACGCCAACCAGCTCGAGATGGCGCTGCTAAACCTCGCCGTGAACGCGCGCGACGCCATGCCGGACGGCGGAACCCTTTCGATTGCTCTCGCGGCCGAGAACCTGGAGCATCATCACGGGATCGACCTTCGACCTGGCGCCTACCTTCGGCTCTGCGTCCACGACACCGGGGTCGGTATGGACCAGGAAACCCGTGCTCACGCGACGGAGCCGTTTTTCTCCACCAAGGGTATCGGTCGCGGGACCGGTCTCGGCCTGTCCATGGTGCACGGCCTGGCTGCCCAGCTCGGCGGCGCCCTGACGATAGAAAGCGAGTTGGGCGAAGGCACCACGATCAAGATCTGGTTGCCGATCGCTGAAGCGATTTCGGGTGCAGCTGCGAAAGCGACCGACCCACAAGCAAGGCCCGGATCCGGGACGGTCCTCCTCGTCGACGACGAAGCTTTGGTCCGCGCCAGCACCGCCGACATGCTCACCGACCTGGGCTACCGTGTCATCGACGTCCAGTCGGCTGACGAGGCCCTGCGTCGCCTCGAAGAGGAGGTGAGCGTAGACGTTCTGGTGACCGACCATCTTATGCCTGGGATGACAGGCACCGAACTGGCTGCGGCCGTTCGCCAACGACGCGCCGATCTGCCAGTTCTACTCATATCGGGTTATGCGGACGCGGAAGGCATAGGACCGGATGTCACGCGGCTGACGAAACCATTCCGGCAAGCGGAGCTTGGCGCCGCCGTCGCGAAGCTGTTGCTCCACAGGCGCCCTTGAGCCTTTGCCAGGCCCGAGGTGGCGCGGCGAACAAGCGAGACCTTCCTTCCATGTGCCTTAGCCGGTCGCATCTCCGAACCTTGCAGCTGGCGAGAGGATACCGCCGCCCTTTCGTGTGATAAGCGTCTGGCTCCGCCGGGTCCGGCCTTCTCCGAGAGACGTGTATGGGCCCGATATCGCCGGACATCATTCCCGAGAACGAAGCTGATCGCATGGCTGCGGTGTGCCGCTCCATCCTCTGGCGGGCGCTCGCTGCCTTGACCTTAGAGGGGACATCCAGCGGCCGCTGCCACTTGTACGACCGAATCTCGCTGCGCTGCCGTCAAGGTCGCAGCTTTCAAATTAAAAAAGATCGGCGTGTCGGGGGCGTACTTGGCGTTGGCGTCCCCGATGACGGCGGTGATCGTGCTGCCGTCGCTCTTCGTGAACTTGATCGTCATGTCAGCGCCCACTCCGCCGCTCGGCTGCTCGGACAGAACCTTGGCGTGGCGCAACGTGTTGACCAGGCTCGTCGTCTGCTCCGTGCTGAGCGGACAGGTCTTCGCCTCGCGCGCCCGCGGCGCACTGGGGTCCCTTTGCGAGTAGACCCCCTTTTCGCTGGTAGCGGCGACACCGCCGCCGCCGATCGGCTGACGGTCGATCTGCGCCGACGCGAACGAAGTCGGGTCGATCGCCGCGAATTCGGGTGCCACGGCTGCGTCCGACGCGGTTGGCGAGCTTGCCGTGGAATGACATGCTCCCAAGGTTCCAAGGAGTGCGATCAGGATACGCCGCATTATTTCTCTCCCCCCGGCTCTCTAGTCGATCATTTCTCGAGTCCGCATTGGGTGCCCAGGTTCTGGCTCCCCGGCGCCGAGACCCCGATCGTGTGGCCATCGATCATTCTGGAATAGGCGCCCGCGTAAGGCCCCGACGAGAACGTCAATGCGCCGTTCGCGTAGCTGAAGTTCCCGCTTCCGCCCGGCTCGACGCGATACTCATGGGGTCCCGTGATATAGAGGTCCGAAAACGTATACTGCCCGCCGGCGTAGCAGGTGTACTTCCCGTTCGCGACCGCACCCGAGTCGGCAGCAGGTGCTGCAACCTCCGAGGGTTGAGAACGAGTGCTCGGGGCCAGGGGGGAGGCTGAGACGGCCGGAGTAGAGGACGTGGACGCTCTGGAAGAGGGTGCGTTTCCCGCGATGATGGCCGCGATCGCTACCACGGCCGCAATCCCGGCCCCCGATGCAGCGATAACCTTGCTGTTGGTGGTGCTGAGGAAACTCCCTGCCGCGAATGATGCTGGCGTCGGGGCCTCGTATGATCCGGGCACCGGCGCTGGACCCGGCCGCTCCGCCTGCAGCAGGCTCGTCTTTTGTGCCTCGAACTCGAAGTCGGTGAGAATGCCCCGGTCCCGCAACGCCGCCAATTTCGCGAGCTCCTCCGTGAGGATCGACATATCTTCTCCCTGGTTATCAGGCTGTCGGTCCAAGGCGCTGACGGCATTGCGTCAACGCCCTGGCTACGAATTCGCACTGAGCAGCTTCGCCTTCTCAGCTTCGAACTCCTGGTGAGACAGGACGCCTTTATCTCGCAGAGCGGCGAGCTCGCTCAATTCGTCCGCCAAACTGACCGGGGCCGTTTTGGCGTGCACCTCCGCACCTGGTGCATGCGGAGCTTGCACGGTCGGCCGACGCCTTGCGACCAGAAACCAGGCCGCGGCCGCTGCAATGAAGCCAATCATGAGCAGCACGATCAGCATTGTGCCCGATGAGCCGGATTGCCCTTGCACCTGTTGTTCCCTCCCCGCAGAAGCCTCTTCAGCAGGCTGCTCAGCCTGTCATTTCTCGAGCCCGCATTGCGTTGCCAGATTGTGGTTTCCCGCCGTGGAAACTCCGATCGTGTGACCGTCGACCATTCTGGAATAGGCGCCGGCGTAAGGCCCCGATAAAAACGTCAATGCGCCGCTCGCGTAGTTGAATCTCCCGCTGCCGCCCGGTTCTACCGAATAGCTGTGCGGGCCGGTGATGTGCAAATCCGAGAAGGTGTACTGGCCGCCAGAGTAGCAGGTGTATTTCCCATTCTGGAGCGCGGCTGGAGTGGACTCGGCTTTGTCCCGCGCGATATTCCGCCGCACCGTCGCAAGGTCGCGGTCCCCGTTGGTCAGCCCGTTGCCTCTCGGAGGAACCGCAACACGCGTCGCGACGCGGGCCCCCGGAGCTCCAACTCGCGTGGCGTTCTGGGCGGCCGCTACTGCGGGCGGATGGGATGGCGTGACGACGGGCATGAGGGTGCGCCCCGGAGACATCGGGTCAGGCATCGCTTCCGGCGGGGTGGTGCGAATGTTTTCGGCGGTTACCCACCAGACGGTACCGCCGCATTCAACCTGGTACGACCTGTTGCTGCGGCCCTCCTTGACGATGCACCCGCTGTACCAGCCGTTTGTGGCGCCCGACGGTGTCGCATACACCGTCTGGCCGGTCGTGAAGGACTGCGCGTCCGCAGATGAAGCTGCACAAACGGAACCCACCGACGCGAGCGCCCAATAAACCAGCTTCATGGCAACCCCCTTCGAAACCTCAGCGTGGCAGCAACGCGGATTGGCTGCAAGCCATAGGCTGAGAGCGTTCCGCGATCGCGTCGGCGCCGGGCCTTAGCGGTGGCCGCGCACATGATGCCTGTGCGAGCTTCGGCCATGGTGCGCGCGGGAATGGCCGCGATGCCCCCTCGCCGCCTGGCGACGAACGGCGGCATTCATGGAGTTGCGATTGATCGCCGCTTGCACGGGATTGTAGGTCCCATAGCTATATGTGCCCGCGGTCGATTGCGCGCCCGCTGGTTCGCCTGCAGCTATGGCGCCCGCGGCAAGCAGCAAACGGGCCCCGTTTTTCATGTGCGACGTCATGACGATGTTCGACCTTTATGCTCGAGGGCGAAGAGAACCCGCCAGGCAAACCGGTTTCACCATGGGTGCTGGCAGAGACATCTTCCGAACAGCTTGGCGTGGGTCAATTGCCTAAAGAGGCATGGCGGCCGGGGGGGCATCGGGCGCAAGCGGCGCGATCGAGGCCGCCCACAGGCCCCATCTTTACTCTTACCCTTGCTGCCGGGGCGGCATCATCTTGCTCCGATGCCCAACAAGGTTTGAAGATCCTGCGGCTTCAGCGGCTTCATCAGCAAGGGAATGCCGCGCAGGTGCGCGGCGGCGATCAATGCCGGATCGAAATCGCCGGTGATCAGGGCCGAAGCAGGCGCAGGCGCGGAGTGGCGCTCGTTGATAGCCATCAGAAGCTCCAGGCCGTTCATCGCGCCGGCTAGGCGGTAATCGCTAAGAACCAGGCCGTAACGCGTGCCCGCCTCGACACGAAGGAGAGCTTCCTCGGCATCGGCTACCGCCTCATGGCGAGCATTCCAATGATTGAGCAGGTCGCTCAATGCATGCCGTACGTCGCGGTCGTCCTCGACGATGAGCAAAGGCAGCGTTGCATCGCGCGGCAACTGAGCGATGCCACCCGCCGAAGGGACGCCCTTGGCATTGATGCTCCACGGCGCGGAAGCTGTCTGCTGCTCGACAGCAAACCGCGAACCGCGACCGGGGCGTGATGCCAGCGCGACGCGGCTTCCGATCAGCGCGGCGGAACGACTGGCGATCGCGAGGCCGAGACCCAGCCCCTTGCGCCGGTCGCGCTCTGGATTTTCCAGCTGGACGAATTCTTCAAAGACGCGCTCGATGTCCCTTTCGGCGATCCCGATGCCTGTGTCCCAAACTTCGAGCCGGACCCTCGCTTCTTTCCGGCGGGCGGCGACGAGGACCCCGCCCGCACTCGTGCAGCGCAGCGCGTTGGACACCAGGTTCGAAAGCACCTGCTCCAGCAGCGCCTCGTCGCTCGTGACCCATTCCCCGTCGGAGCGGAATCGAAGATCGAGACCGCGCTCGAGAGCCACGGGGCGGAAATACTGGCTGAGCCTGTCGAACAGGGCGTCGACCGACACCGACGTAAGCTTCGGCCGAACGACCCCTGCCTCCAGTTTCGAGATGTCGAGCAACCCCGTGAAAAGGGACTCCATGACGGCGACGCTGTCCTGGATGTTCGCCACCACCCGGGCCCCTTCCTCATCAAGCTTCAGCGCTCCCAGGGAAGCCGAGAACAGGCTGAGGGCATAGAGGGGCTGGCGGAGGTCATGGCTGGCCGCAGCGAGGAACTGAGACTTCGCAAGGCTCGCAAGCTCCGCCTTGCGGCGCGCTTCGTCGGCCTCCGCCTTCTGCACCGTCAGGGCTTCGACGAGCGCCTGATTCTCAAACCTTATCTTGAACCCTTCGTCGAGAGTGCGGGCCTGTGCACGGCAGAACGCCACCATCGTAAGCGCGTAGAGCGCCGAGGCCAGGCCCAGCAGGATGTAGCCGAATTGTCCGGTAGCGAGCAGCCGGATCAGGACAGCCGCGAATACGGGCACGACCAGCGCATAAAGGCTGGGAGGATAGTAAGCGTGGGACGGCGTGCTGCCGCTGGCGATCGAGTAGAGGCAGCACAGGGTCAGGGCGACGGTAACCGGCTGCGTCGGGTGGGCGAACAGGAAGAAGCTGGCGCCCCATATCATCCCGATAAGGCCGGCATTCGCCGCGTAGAGCCGAGCCCATCGGCCGAGTGCAGCGTCCTCCGGTTTTCGTCGATAAAAGGCCCGTCGCAGCGCTTGTCGGAGCAGCTGCGCGGCGATCGCGAGCGCCGCCCAGATCGCGATGACCGGATGCGGCGTGAACGCCCAGGCCGTGCCGATCATGTAGACGGTGATGACGCCTCCGGCCGCGGCGTGACTCCGCATCTGCAGGAACAGGGTGCGGATCGCGGCAGCCCGGACCGGGCTCATCCCCCGATCAGCCCGAGCTCGCGTGCGCGAATGATCGCCTGGGTCCGGCTGTGCGCGCCAAGCAACTGGAAGAGGTCGGTGAGGTGCGCCCGGACCGTCCGCTCCGCAATCCCGAGACGATGGCGGATCTCCTTATTACCATGTCCTTCGGTCAGCAGCAGGAGCACTTCCGCCTGACGCGTGGTCAGCTCCGGAAGCGTGGCGTTCGAGTCCTCCGCCGTAAAGGCCCTGTTCCCGGCGAGAAGCGCGTCTACCTGTTCGGCCATCAGTTCAGGCACGGTCGTCTTCGAGATGAAACCTCGCGCCCCGCAGGATCGGGCGCGCACGCGCACCGCCGGATCGTCCCGGCCCGAAATCAACGCCTGTGGAAGGTTCGGATAGGCGTGCGCGATCGTCTTGAGGAGAGTGAATCCATCGTCGCCGGGAAGGCCGATGTCGACGATGACCAGATCCGGCGTCATCTCCCGAAGCAACTCGAGCGCCGACGACGCGCTCTCCGCGAACCGCAGGCTCCAGCCCGGCCGCAAGACCCGCGCCATGTACGCGAACCCGTCGCGGAAAAGCGGGTGATCGTCGACGACGAGGATGAGTGCCAAGCGAACCCCTTCGCTTCCCGAGAGACTCCGGCAGCGAGGTGCCCGATCCTGTTCGATACCCGCAACGCGGACCGCTTGCATCTGCCTAATTAGGCAATCGACATCCCGATCTGGAGCCGCGTAGCCACATCGCCGGCGATGCGAGGCCGGACGCCTATCCGGACTCGCCCGCCCGCCCTGCGGCACATCGCGGGGCGAAGCTCACTCGAGGAGGGCCGACCATGGAATGGAGGCTTGTCGCTGTCGCCGCTGCTGGCCTGCTTGCCGGGTGCGGAAGCGTGGGACCCAAGACACCCGACGCGGTGCAGGGCATCTGGTCGGCCGACTGCTCGACGCCTTTCGTCAAGTTCGACGGCAACGAAATGCATCTGTACCCGGACAAGGCGACGTATCGCCTCAAGGCCGCAACCCTTCAGGGCGCTAGTCTCAATGTCGCCTATGACACGCCGCAGGGCGCCGTGGCCGAAACCTACATCCTCGAGGGCGGCACCCTGCGTCTCGACCACGGCACCTATGGAGGGCAGCAAGCGGCCTGGCACAAGCAGCCGATGAGGAAGTGCGGTTGAGCGCGTCGCCGCTGCCACGGGGCAAAGCTGAAGAGGAGCAACACCAAATGAAGCGAGTTTTTTTCGGCGCCACGGTGGTGGCCGCCGCAGCGATGGTTGCCGCCTGCTCCGGCGGCGGCAGCGGCGCCGGCGCTCGCGACGCGTCCGCCAAGCTTATCCGGACAGCGGCGGCGCTCGAGAAGAAGCTCGGCGCGCCGGGTGAGAAAGCCCAGATGCCTTCGGCAGACGATCCGGACGTCAGAGCGTTCGATGGCGAGGCGAACCGGGCCCTGACCGAGCTCGGCACACCGGCCATGCCGGTGGCAGGTTCAGACTCATTCGACAGGCTCTGCGGACCTGCGACCAACATCACCGCAGCCTACGTCAGCGCCGGTCTCGGCGGAGCGAACGCAAACGGATTGCCGGTGGAGGATCAGGCGAAGGCCGCGAAGATGAACGAGAACGCCACCCGGTACATGGCCCAGATGATGACCCCGCTCCTCTATTTGGGGCACTGCACCGCCGTGCACATGCCGATCATCGACAAGGAGTTCGAAGGACGCGACCTCTCGGGGAAGGCCGCCGCCGTCGCCCAGGTTCGCAACGGCGCGTACGGGCAGTTCACCGGCCTCGTGCAATTGGCGGCGAGCGGCGACATTCAGCCGGAGCAGCGAAAAAGGGTCATGGACGTCCTCGTCCGCGACACCGGCAGCTTTGCGACCGCCTTCAGCCGCGCTCAGCGCCAGGAGCTCGGCGCCACGATCGACCAGGCTGCCCAGGCCTCACCCGAGTTCAAGGCGCAGGCGGGCCGGATCAGGGCCGATATCGCCAACGCGCCGTGCCGAAAGCTGTGCTCCGCGTGAAAACCGGCGACTGAACAAGAGAGCGGGCTCGTAGCGGGGAGCAGCTCCGAGACGAGGGCACCCTGCCTCATCAGGGTCCGAAGCCGACATCCACCGCTTCGAACGGAAGCTGACAACAGGAGACGACATGTCGAACCTCACGGACGAGCTGACCAAGCTGGCGGAATTGCGAGAGCGAGGCATCCTCACCGACGCGGAATTCGACGCACAGAAGGCTCAATTGCTGCAGACGCAGATGCCACCAGCATCAACGCCTCTACCGGCAACCCCTGCATCGGCGACATCCCCGGCAGCAACCCAGACGCAGGCGACGCCCGTCTACAACCCGGTGCCGTCGGCCCCCGCGGTCGCGACGCCGACTCCTCCGGCAGGCGACCCCGAGGAGCAGCTGATGCGGGCTTTCGTCGGGCCCAATGCCGATTTTTACCTCGGCAAGTGGCGCACCATGGAGGCGCAGGCCAAGCCCTATTCCTGGAACTGGGCGGCGTTCCTGCTGAGCATCTACTGGATGGCGTATCGCAAGATGTTCCAGCCCGCCTTGATCGCGGCGGGCGCGGTCCTGCTGCTGGTGATCGTCGGCATGCTCGTGCCGGCCATCGCAGCCCTGACGAACATCCTGGTGCTCGTCATCGCCGGGGGAGTGGGGTGGCGCGGCAACACGCTCTATCGCGACCATGTCCGCCGCAGCCTCGCTGGGATCGAGGCGGCGAATCACGATCCGCAGGCACGGTCCGCGTCCGCTCAGGCGCAAGGCGGCGTGTCCATGCCTGCCGCGCTCGGCCTGCTTGCGGTGTGGCTGGTCGTCGTGGGGGGCCTTTCCTACATCCAAATCGTCAGGGCGCAGAGCGCCCTCACCACGGCTACTGCCTATTCGCCGCTCGGTGGAACGGCTACGACCGCGCCCAGCGGTGGCACCGCGACAACGTCTCCAACTGCATATCCGCCCCCCTCGGCCGGCTCGGCTTACCCACCGGCTGGCACCACCCCAGCGGCCGCCGAGTGGGTGATCGGCCAATGGGGACCGGTCTCAAGCCCGCCGTGCACCTCCTGGATGCGCCTCAGCGCCGATCATACGCTCAGCGACAATGCCGGGTCGACCGGTACCTGGTCGCTGACTCCGGGGTCCGGTGGTGCCGACACCTTGGTCGTGAGCGTGACGGGACAAGCACCCAATAGTGGACCGGTCGTACGCGGGGCCGGCAACACAATGGTGATGGGAACCGCGCCACGCACCATCACGTGGCAGCAGGAGCAATGCTGACTTGAGGTGGGGCTTCTGTTTTACTGGATGAAACGATCATTTCCCTACGCGAGAACATCAACGTGAGTGACGGCAATGTCGGTTTTGACAGATGACTTGATCAGGTTGGCTGCACTTCGTGACGCCGGAGTTCTCACGGAAGCAGAGTTTGCTGCGAAGAAGGCGCGGCTCCTGAGCGCGAGCGAGGCAAGTGCTGCCACGCGAGCACAGATATCTCCCAGTCGGGCTCCGCCGCGAGAGCTTGCGTCCGCATCCTTTCTCGGCAGCACCCGCGGCAAGGTGATCGCCGGCCTGGCCGCGGGAGCCGTGGCACTCACGGCACTTGTGGCGCTCTCGTTTCAGCCGGCGCAGCATTCGTCGGCTCCCTACCCACCTCCAACGTGGAGCCAAGCGCCGGCTCCTGCAGGTGCTGCCAGCTCAGCCGATGCCAATGCGCCCGCTCAGGTTGCCGGCGCTCCGGCGCCCGCGAGTCCATCAGCGCCGGCCTTCGCCGGACCCGCGACCGTCCCGCCGACGCCCGCACCAACGATGAACAACAGCTTTCTTCTGGGTAGATGGAAGCTCGCTTCCGGGCCAAGTGGATGCAACGAGCTCATGGCTTTCACCCCCGATCATACGGATCAAACGCTGCATGGCCTGACCTCAGGTGCTGCCGTGTCCGGTTATGTCGTGAACGGATCCTCCATCATTGTCGGAGGAGTCCCGGGCCAGAGTGAGACTTTTCATTATGACGTGGTCGACGGCAACACCATCTCACAGCCAGGAGCCGTTGGGACGTGTACGTGGAGGCGAGGCTAGGCCGATACCCATCAGCCGATCCCGACTAGGAGATTGAGAACACCGGCGAAGGTACACTCGGCCTCGATTGCTAATCCGACGTGGGGTGGTGCTAGCGGCGGGGAAAGTGAGCACCCCGCTGAGGCAGGGCGCTCACCGTCTCTTCGTTCAGATCTCCGTTGCCTCCGCCAGCGCCAGTGCGTCCTCCACTTCTACGCCCAGGCACCGCACCGCCGTCTCGATCTTAGTGTTCGAGGAGGATCTGAACGGCCCGCAAGTTGCCGGTCTGCTTGTAGATTATGGCTGCTTTGGTCCGTCGCAGTGAATGGGTGCCATAGTCCTCGCGTCGCAGACCGATCGCTAACAGGCCTGCCGGTCTTCTGCTGAATCACCATGGTCTCGCGCGAACACGTCCCCCGCTGACCATATCGCCAATACGCACTTTCACCAGATCACAACCGCTAAGTTTACTGTCGATTGCGAGCCCCAGGAGAGCCTCGGTTCGCGGGGCGCGCTCCGGCTGGGCCTTGCATCGGGGTGGCGGGAAGCACAAGCCAGGCTGCCTAGCACGCAAACCTACGGCTGATCTCTCAGGCTTTGCAACGATACTAACGACAGCTCTTTCTTGCAGCTGTACGGCCAATCTGGCGTGGCGCAAAAGTCTGGCCATATTCCGGTCGTCCTCCAGAAATCCGCAACATGGAACTTGGCGGCGAGCGCAACGAAGCGGCGATCTCGACGAAGAGCGACCGACTCCGGCTCCCATAGAAACTCGGGATCGATGGCAGGAACCGTAGCCTTGGAGGCGAAGGCAAGCCTGAATGCGCCGTCGACATCCCCAAACGCCGCCATACGCGGAGCAGCGAAGTCGATGCCGAGCTGCCCTGAGGCAACCGCCTCCTTCAACCAGACGATGAAAGCCTTGGTCTCCGCGGCTCGGCCGACCCTGCGAGTCTCCGCGAGACGCCGATACGCCTCAAGCGTGATGTCGTGGACCTTTTGGGGCCTCGCGTCAGGATCCTTAAGGATGGCCAGCGCAGACGCAGGAGAGCCGAAGCGTGCTTCATAATCCAGGCGGATGATTCTAAGGTTGTTGTCGTCGGGCCAGATACGGAGTGCGCGCTGGAGCGTTGCTTGTGCTTCAGTGTTTCGCGAATCATTGATGAGCTCATTGATGAGGTCGGACACCTGCGCAGGCGAAAGTGGATCCATCTCGACGCCCCGGCGAAACATTTCCAAGGCTTGATCCAGGCTACCCATACGCATCATCAGCTCGCCGTCGTCGTTCGTAAGGTCAGCATTTCGTGGATCTAGACTCAGCGCGGCCCGAATCTCCCGGTGGAGCTGCTCGAACGGAGCGCGGCCGAGCTTCATGTTGATCAGGGCCTCATGGGCGAGACCCGAGTTCGGATCTAAGCGAAGCGCCACCCGCGCTGCGGCGGACGCCTCCCTGCGCAGCGCATCGGCGCTCGAAGGATTCCCCTCTAAGAATCTGGCCTCTGCGGCTGCCAGTGCAAGTCGCGCCCACGCGGTCGCGAATCGCGGCTGCCGCCCGGTGACCTGCTTAAGCAGATCGACGATTTCCGCTTCCGGGGGATCGACAGCCTGCTGGAGGGCGCACGCCTTGAGATAGAGCTTGATCGTGTCCTGGGCCAATTGTTCGTGCGGATCGCGCGAGGTGTCGAGCGCGCAGTGAAGCACCGCCGCCAGATTGGCGGACACCTGCTCCTGCATCGCCTGCATCTGAACGGCTGGCCGGGTGAAGGTAGTGGACCACAGCACCAAGTGGTCCCGCGCGTCCTCCAAATCGGCCGTCAGGTGCAGGTCCGGGCCCGTAAGCTCGACACGCCCTCCCAGAACGAACGCTGCCTGGTCCGAAGAGCCCGCAGCATCCGGATGCACGACCTTGAGGCCAGCGGCGGCGAGGGCCCCGGCCACTTCCCCCGGCACCGCTGCCGCCATGGTGCGCGCCGCCGCGGCACTGCCTGCGATCTGGAACGGCTTTAGCATAACCGCGTCAGGCCGGCGGCCATCGAGCTGCTGGTAGAGGAATATCCCGCCCCCTGCGGCGATCAGCAGGCCGAGCGCTGCGACGAACGCGGTAAGCCCCTGGGGTCGCGGAGCCAGCGGCCGCGCCGGAGCCGACGCAATCTCGTCCGGCGTGAGGTCAGCGGCCTGAGATGCGTCGAGCAGCCGATAACCACCTCTCGGAATAGTCTGAATTTCGATCCCGCCGCTCTCCATTGCGATCCGGCGCAACAGCGAGATGCAGCGGTTGATAACGTCGTCGCCGACAAAGCGGCCATCCCAGCATCGGTCGATCAGCTGCTGGCGGGGAACGACCTGGCCAATTTTGTCGTGAAGGGCGACCAGCACCTTCAATGTCTGCGGCTGAAGTCGTCGCGATGTGTCGCCCCAGGCGAGTTCATGTGCGGCCGGATCGACCGTTACCCCGCCCAAGCGGAACGCCTTCGCAAGCGCGAGATCGACCCGCCGGGCCTCGAGCGAAAGTGGCCCATCCATCTGCGCACCCCCAACGGCCCAGTCCATCCTACATGAAATCAGGAAAAAATCAGCTTTTTGCCATCGCCGGATGCTGGTCCGGCGGGACAACAAAGCGGGCGTCACGGCGCCACAGGCAGAAGGCTCATTGGCGCCGCTCGGAGCGCCACCCTTGGGAGGAAGAGATATGAGGCTAATTTTCGCAGCGTCGATCAGGGCGTGCGCACTTGCCTCACTCGGCCTGGGCGCCATCACCTATGCCTCATGCGCTTCTGCGGCATGCGGCGACAAGGCGTGGTCTCACCCGGCAAGCTGGCAGGACAATCAGCCGGATCACCAGCAGCGCGCCCTGTTCCACCGCGCCAGCGACGACGAGGAGGAAGGACGCTCGATCGTTGGTATGTGGTCCTTCAAAATGACGGCGGGGGGCAACCCGGTGGATTTCGGCTACCAGCAATGGCATTCGGACAAGACCGAGCTGATGAACAGCGGCGGGCGTGCACCCTCCACCGAGAATTTCTGCATGGGGGTATGGAAACAGACTGGTGCGTCTCGGTACCATCTCAACCATTTCGCGCTCAGCTACGACGGCTCCGGCACCCTCAATGCCAAGGTCAACATCAAGGAAGATGTCGTCGTCGAACCCGGTGGCGCCTCCTACACCGGTTCGTTCACTCTCGACGTCTACGACCCGAATTCGAACGCCCTGCTGCAGCACGTGGCAGGCGAAGTCGTCGGTCATCGGATACAGGCGAATTGAGCAATATGCTGGATCAATGGATCGCCGCCTTAGCGGCTATCGGTCTGATCATTGCGCCCACCGCGGCACGAGCTGATGATAAGTTCTCCAGCAAGGCGGGTCTCGTCGATGCCACGCGCGCGCACGTCTTCAACCAGATCTGCGGCGACCATATGGTGCTGGCGCAGATCGGCGAGATGATGGACAACGGCGCGGTGACGGAGATCGTCATGCGCTGCCAGCCTGTCGACGTGCATGGGAATTGGTCGGGCGGCACGTCCAAGTACTCGCTCGTAGCCATGCGCGAGAAAGCTTATCCGTTCGACTCGCATGTCTTCGACGGGAAGTGGGCCGACGCGAGCTGTCCGCCCGATAGTTGGGTGATCGGTTTCAACGCCGGCACCGCGACGGTGACCAAGGGCGGCCCGAAGCGGGACGTCGTCTGGATCCATCGACTGATGTGCGCCAGCTACACGACCGCGCCGACCGAAGAGGGGTTCGATTGGCCGATCGATGCGGCCAAGCAGCGATATGTAGGCTTCGATGGTGTCGGGGGCGCTCGCAGCTGCGGTCCAAATGAGGTCGGCGTCGGCATCTGGAGCGCGGTCAGCGGCGAATATATCGAGGCGTTTGGGCTTATCTGTCAGCGCAGGCTCGGCGTGATGGGCACGCCCCCGTCCAACCCTGCGCTCGTCCAACGCCTCTCGCCCAGCCTTCGCGTGAGACACCAACCCCTCTCGCCTGCATCGATTGCTCAGTTGCACGCGATGGCGCCCAAGCCATGCTTTGCCGCAGGACCCAACGGATGCATCCAGCACTAGCTCGGGGGTTGGCGGCCGCCGCCGCCATGGTCCTGTGCGCACCGGCCGATGCCGCGCCGCGGGACGCCGACGGCGTCGGTGAGGCAAGCGGCAGCTATCGGTCGGCAATGTGCCCTGCGCACGGCGTGCTCGCCGGACTGGACCTGTCTGTGGTCTATTGGCTCGACGTCGTCACGATCCATTGCGTGGCGACCGATGGCGATGGAATTTGGACAGGCACACCGACCACAGCGACGGAAGGGACGATCGCGCGTGACAAGCCGTTCCCCGCTGGCGACCTGCCAATTCTCCAAGCCTCGACCCACGCAGTGACCTGCCAGAGCGACACCTATATCACCGGGTTGAATATGGGGACGGTGCTCATCGGCTTGTCCAACAAGCAGGGGTCCATCTTCCTGCCGTGGCAGATGATGGGGGAATGCCGATCGCGGGCCACCGGCACAGTCACCGAGGCTGGCTACGGCTGGACCTATTTCGGTGACGCGCCGCATGGCGGACTAACCGGATGGGATGGCATGAACGGCGCACGATCGTGCCGTGCGGGCGAAGTGGCTGTGGGCATATGGGCGTACAGTCGCGAAGACTCGATCCGCAAATTCGGCCTGAAGTGTCAGTCGAGGTTTGAGGTGATCGGCCGAGGGACGACGTCGCTCGTACCCAACCTGGCCCTACGGAAAATCCCGACGACCGTCGTTCGTTCGCGCGATCTCAATGTGCTGGTCGCGCCCAACGTGCGCACCGTTCCTGGTCCTGCGACCTATCGAAAAACGGCGACGCCGACGATCAGTCCGAGCTGCGGCAAAAATCCGATGAATTGCCACTAGCCGGAAGCGAAGAGACGACGTCCTGCGAAAAAATCGGCTGAAGGAGATGGGGCATGTTCCGTAGAATAATTCGGGTAACCCTGCTCTCAGGGCTCGTCCTGCTCGCGAACGGCGTCGGGCACGCGCAGGCCGCTTGGAACCCGAACAGCGCCCAGCTCGATGCACTTGCCCAGCGCTTCCGGCCTTACCTGAAATTCAGCACCGGCGCCCGTGAGGAACCTCGGCCGATGACGTGGCAACATCTCTATGAAAACTCTCGCCTAAAGAGAGGCAGCATCACCATCTTTGACCTAGGGGAATTGCGCGGGGCGGGAGCCGCCCGGATCCTGAAGTATGCCAATATCTTGGCAGATCCCGATGGAGCCCGATCATATTCAATTGATATCGATACAAGTCATAACGCGCAGTACGGGGTAGATTGGAAAAGGGTCGAGGGTGGAGACGGCATCTACGCGCATGTCACCTATCTCAAGACGGTTACCTCCCAGTCGCCTTCGCAGAACCTCGTTAATATCGAGTACTGGGTTTTGTTCGGATTCAACGCGGGTTACGTACCGGCGGAAGATCATAAAGGTGACGTGATAGCAGTCTCCATGGTCTACGACCACGCGTCAGACAAGATCGTTCGAGTTGCTTTTTCCGAGCATGGCCGTACTCTCATCATATTCGATCTTGCGCGCTCCAAGTCGCCCGCTCCTGCCATGCTCGATGGCAAGGACGATAACGGCAGTCACATCAAACAAGCGGCTTGCAAGGTGAGCAGCCAGGATGATGGTTACTATGCCGGCGGCCTTGGTGGCGGCCCCGGCATCTTTCGAGGCGGCGAGCACCATGTTTTCTTCGCCCGCGACCCGGTTAGCGGGCGTTGCGAGCACCTCGCTCTCTACATCGAACGTGGATCCCATGAGCCATGGCCGAATCAATCCGGTTATTACATCGGCGTCGCGAGCCATAATGGGGACGACATTTCCTTTCTGCCGCGCAGCGTTCACATGCTCGGCAGCCTCGACGCTCCTTTTGTCAATTTTGGCGGATCGTTCGGGGATCCCGTTGGCCTGATGAGGCACAAGATGTGGCTCGGCTATTTCCGTGGCGACGATCCCAAGGACGTGGACCCCTATGTCGACCACGGATCGCTTAAGTGGTTGCCCACCCTGGCGCCGACGGAGTGAAAGGAAGTTTTGATGAAAATCACGGTGAACCTGGCCTTGGCCTGCCTTTTTCTTTGCACGGGAACTGCATCTTTTTCGAAAGACCCACCCGTCCCGAGGAAAGTCGTGAGTGGCGAGGCATTCAGGGCCGGTATAAGTAAGCTCAACGGGAAACAGATCGGGGCACCGATAACCGCTGACGGCGTCGTTTGTCACAAGCTCGGACGGGTGAACTACTTTATCGTAACCGGCGTCGACAGTAAGACTGGCGGCATGTTTTGCCACATGCACTGACAGCCGCCTTGCGGGCCGCGCGGCGCTTCGGGGGACGGGACGCCGTGCTCCTTGCCCGCCGAATACGCTTATATGGCGCATCCGTCCCCTGCCGTGGTACGTTGGGCGCCATCGCGCTCGCGGGATGGGCGACCCTTGCAACGCCCGTCATCGCCCGCCCGACCCCGGCACCGAATCTGGCGCTCGAGAGCGGGAGCTATAGCGACAATATGCTGATTGGGTCCGATCCGGCCACGCACACCGTCAGCGGGTATTACGAGGCGTACGCCGGCCAAAAACAGTTTGGCTGTATCTTCGCTTTAACCGGCAAACTTCGGGGCCGGAGCACTCCAATCCAGACCTATTTTCCGGGCGATCGGTCCCATGTAATCCGCGGCGCGCTCCTGAAAAGCACGCGCCGCCGGTTTGCTATTTCGCTGGCGGCTGAACATGGCGGATGCTGGAACGTGCAGCATTTCTCGGACGCGAAGCAGCCTGTCCAGTTCGAGCTTCGCGCGGCTTACCCATGGATTTCGGTCGCGGTCGTCAAACGACCGGGCACCTACCTGCTGGATTCTATCGGCTCGGGTTCCGGCCAAGCAGTTCTGAACAAGGGTGACGGTGTCGGAGTGCGGGCTGTCCGACGTCAGTGGCTTCAGGTTGATTTCATCAGCGGCCGCAAGCGGGTCACCGGCTGGATAAGGCAATCAGACGTTTATTCTTCTCCGAGACGTCCATGATCCAGGGCAGCAGGCACAATGAAAGGACCCTTGATCGATGACAGCGTCACCCGCCGAGAGAGAATGCAATTGCCTTTCGGTCGAAGAATCGTTCGCCTTTGGCATGCCTTGGCGCGTGGTGGGTATCGACGAAAGCGACGGGCGCTTTGCCGACGTTGCCATATTCAAGTGTGACGCGTGCGGCCGTTTCTGGCTGCACTATTTTGTCGAGCAAGAAGGCTTCACTGCTTCTGGAAAATGGGCCCGGGGTGTCGTTTCCGCTGAAGTCGCCCGGACGATCACACCGGAGACTGCCTCCGCCGCCCTCTCTGCACTCCCATCCTATTTATATGGCGGATCGTACTTCGATGGCAAAGTGTCACGTGGGTCTGGGGCGATAGCTTGGTAATGCAACCAGCAATGCCCCTGCTGATCTTCAGTTATCGACGCCGGCGGGAGCTTTCTGCCGCCGCCCAGCAACACACCGATTGCAGAGCCGACGAAACAGGCCAGCCAGAGTCCCGGCGCGAGGATTAGCATCTCGATCATGGATCCCAAGAAACCATCACCCATATTTGAGTTCAAGACGGCCGACTTCAGTGGATAAAAAAAGAATATTGGGTCGCTGCTACCAGTAAATCGCCTGCCGTGTGACTCAGGCTGCAGCTGGGATAGTGTAACAAGACGCGGAAGGTGCTTGCCCGGTAAGGTTGGAACGATTTACATCGGAAGGGATACTCGCTCAGACAGCAGGCTGTTAGGTTGCAGCCGGTTCCGGTCGTGTCTCCCCGTCGTTTCTCGCGAGGCGGTAAAACTGATCTAATGGAGGGCTTCGGCAATGGAACGCGTGACTCGAAGGCGGCTAAGAACACGATTGGAGAGAGCGGCAAGCTTTAGAATCGCTGTCATTCTGGTGCTCGGCTTGACCGCCGCGGCATGCGCCTCCACCCTGCCAGGCATTAGACGTGAAAGCGCTGAAGCGGCCGAACAGCGCCTTCAACAGTCGATCGACGCGGCACGAAACAACGAGAATTTCCGCGCCAATACCCTCGCCAAAATGACCGTTGCCTCGACAGGTTTTCGCCGCATGAGCGACACCGAGCGGCACAAGACTTACACCATGGTCTCCGCGACGGCTGCGCTGATTGACCATCCCGAGGAATGTTATCGTTACGCCCGGATTTCGACGGAGATGCAGGACTCCTGGAACGACGAGTGGCGGCTTCGCGCCGTCTGCGCTTATTCCACAAACCGCTGGGCCGATGCGTCCTACGCCCTCACCATCATTGCCGCCACGTGGCCCAGCGACCTTAGGGATCACGCCGATTCAGTCTATCTGACGGTGTGGGATCGATTGGGGCCACTGCCGGACGGCGCCGCGCGACGCTTGTCACTCGGTGCCTGGATGGTGCGCGCGCGATGGACGCCGAAGGGCCGCCCAGAGACCGTCTCCGGCATCTGGCCGGAACTCGCCCGTATCGAGGACGCAGCGGCGAGGCCCGACCTGCGTGATGAGGCCTTGGCAAGAGCGACCCAGACCGGAAGGCCCTGACCTCAGCGGTCGAGCAGAAACCGGCCGATCAAATAGCCGCCGGGGACCCCATGCGTCCGCCTGCTGCTGACTTCAGCGGCCAGGCCATATTGGATTGAACGACTGCGCGGTGGCGACCCGTGAGTTGTTGAAAGCACTTGCGTGGGCGATGGCGACACCTGAAATGTTCCGCAGATCCGGTGTCGACACGTTCCCTCTCATCACCTTTTGCCGACAAGCCAAGTAACCCTTGCACAGGTCAGGGGTCGCCGCCCGCGAGCATTCGCGCGAAATCGTCCCTGCGCAGCGGCCTGACGAGTTCGCGCCGGCCGTCGCAGAGCCACACTTCCTGATCGTCCCCATCGTCGGCCGCGAAACCGACCCACCAAACGGGAAATTCGCGAACGTCGGGCGTGACGAGGATTTGCGCGGACTCGAATTCGGGGTGATCCTTGGGATGAGGCACCGGGTCGCGATAAAGCATGATCTGCTTAAGCCGCCGCGCGAGCCATTGTGTCAGCACGCGGTCATTCTCGATCGATATGCCGTGTATTGTAAACCACCCCGTGAGCGGCCCGGTCGCCCCGATATCGTCATAGCCGATAGCCACCTCGACTTCGCTGTCGAGATAGAGCTGGGACAGGCCATCGCCCGAAGGATTCAGCGGATCCAGCATGGCGGACGCGTTGTCGTAAGCGAAGACCGCGGCGAGCGGACGCCCGAAAAAGTCCGCGATTGCCGCAGCGAGGACGCCGGGGGTTATCCTCTCCGACAGATAGAAAGATGAAGACTCACGCATCAGGTCTTATATCTAACGCGCGCGCATTCTTCACAAAGCGAATCGAACAGTATGCCCGGGTGCTTGTACGAACAGGTGCTACAGCCCGTCCGGCCGAGTCGAGCCATTACGAAAACTCAATAGCTTATCCGAGCCTCCTATGTTTAACCGGCGGCCTGCAGCAAAGACCGTAAACATCAGCTCGCGGGGGATCCAAAGTGAAGAAAATTATCCTGCTATCCGGGCTCGCCATGTTTGCCGGCTGTTCGAGACTCGCCCCCACGACACAGGGTGCGAACGAACCTGTGGCCACATCGGCTCAAGCTAACGCCGCAACGGTGTCCGGCACGCCTGCGCCGGGCACGTACCAGGTGAGGATGCCTGGAGGGAAGACGGGGACGACCACGATCAGCGCTGACGGTACTTATGTCGATGCGACAGGTGGAAAGGAGACCGAAAGGGGCCGGGTCGTAGCCCGGGAAGGAAACATCTGCTTCACTCCGGCAGGTGGGACCGAAACTTGCTTCATCGAAGGTCCGCCACGGGCGAACGGGGGCTTGATCACGATTGGCGCGAACGGCGAAAAAAATACGATCAGGCCGCCTGCGGCGAGATGAGCAGGCGAGGCTCGAGTTTCAAACCGGCGACCTCCTTAGCCGATTCAGCCATAGCGCCTCGCTTAGTGTCCGCAACGGGTGGATTGTGTTGACGAAGTCCGCTTTTCACAGAAGCGGACGTTTGCGTGTGCCGAGGCTGAGCGAGGCTGGGTAGCCTCAGCCGCCCATGGCAGCGGCTCCAGGCCTGCCGCAGCTTGGCCATCTTGCGGAGGATCTGGGCGGCGGCGGCGAGGAGGAACTCGTCCTTCCCTCCATCTGGGCCTCTGAGGCGGAGCCGATCCAGCTTCAGAATGCGCTTGAGGTGAGCGAACAGCATCTCCACCTTCTTCGGCTCGCGTCGTTGGAGTTGCGCTGCCCGTCGACGGCGGCTTCGTGGCCCACTGAGCCGCTCGCGTCGCAGGTGTGCCAGGCAGATTTCCGATTAGCTTCTGACGGCGACCGCGAAGCGATGCAGCTGCGCATTGCCTTTCTCGGCTCAGGCGCTGGTATCGCGGGCGGTGAAGGCGACCGACCGGAAGCGCGCCTGCCCCGCTCCGGCAGCGAAGATGGCCGGCCGAAGGCTCATGAAGCCGTCGCCCATGTTGTGGTTGTAGCCGGAGACTTCGTACGAGACGACACGGCGCCAGGGCTCCGCGCCCGCACGGATGAAGAAGCTTGCGACATTCTCCTCGTTATCGACCCGTAGCGACAATCGGCGTCCCACGGGGGGCCCCCGCGCCGGATAGCCCTGCTCGCGACCCAGCTTGTAGGCGCGGAGCCTGTCATGCTCTGCGCCGACGCCGCAGAACAGCAGGTCATTGTAGAATAGCAGCAGCCCGGCCTGCGCCCCTTCCTCCAGCGCGATATCGACCGAGAAGCTGTACGATCGGTCCCCGGCAATGAAGCCGAGCGGCGATGACTCCGCCGGCCCCTTGCCTTGGCCGCGCAGGATCAGGCTGCCATGTTCGAACCGGGCGCGATCGAGGTAGCTACCCTTCGGGCCGTAGAACGCGCAGCGCGGCCCCAGATCGGCCCGGCTGAAGTCACCAGACAGTGCGAGGCCGTGCCCGCTTGGCGCGACCGCGCGGGGCTTGTGCATCGGGCGTTCGAGATCGCCGCCGCGGGCACGGGGCCAGCCGTCTTCGGTCCAGACGATCGGATCGAGCAGCATCTGGCGGCCGAGCGTGCGAAAGCCATTCTCATAGCCGTGATAGGCGAGCCACAACTGCCCTCCCGGCCCCTGCACCGGGGTTGCGTGGCCTCGCGACCACCACGGCTCTTGCGGGCTGCTGGTTCGCACGATCGGATTGTGCGGGCAATTCTCCCAAGGGCCGTGGATCGAACGCGAACGGGCGACTACCACCATGTGGCTGGTCGGTGGCCCCGCCGTCCCGCCCTCGCCGGAAAACATGTAGAACCAGCCGTCCTTGCGGAGCAGCTTCGGGCCTTCGAGCGCCGGGGCCTCGATCGGCCACTCCGGCGGGATCGGCCACCCGCCATAGACCTGCTCGGGGTCCCTCCCGGCGCAAGCCGTCGTCGCTGATCCTGACGCGCGCGCCACCGTTCAGGAAGAGGTAGCGCTTGCCGTCCTCGCCGACGGCGTGCCCGGGGTCGATGTAGCCTTTGATGTCCATGTCGACCGGCTCGCTCCACGGGCCGCGCGTGCTGGGCGCGTGGACCACGAATATCCTGCAAGGAATGCCGGAACCGCTGAACTCCGGCGCTTCCGCGTTGAAGATCGGGATGTAGATGAAATAGCGGCCATCATGCTTTGCGATGTCCAGCGCCCACACCGATCCGAGCGGCTTTTCGAGCGCTGGCCCCATCGGGGTCCAGTTCACCAGGTCGCGGGAATGCCAGACGACCACTGCCGGATAATAGAGGAAGCTCGAGAAGGTCGCGTAATATTCGTCCCCGTCCTTGAGGATGCTCGGATCGGGTCGGTCGCCGGAGAGGATCGGGTTGAGGTAGTAACCGTTGCCCATATCGGCCCGCCGCTGACCCTCGATGGCGGCGCGCCACGGCGACGTGCTGCGCGGCGAGCCGCTGAAGCATCTGGCCGGTTCGCTCTCCTTGGGGGCAGCGAAACCTTTCCCGGGCACGACAAGGCCAGTGGCCCCGGCCAGGCCTAACGCGAGCGTTTCGCGTCGGGTCTTCGGCATGCACTCTTCTCCATCGTCGCCAGATCCAATATCCGTATGCGGCCTCGCCGGAAATGCATCTGGTAGAACCAAGCTTAGGCTCGCGCCAAGTTCCCGCCGGCGGCGCCCCGCACCACGGCGACGACACCTATTCTATTTTCTAGAACGAAGGTCGAGGTTTTATCTAACTTCCTGGAGGAGTGGGGTCATCCTAAACAGCCTCCAACACCGCAGATGTGCAGAATGTTCGAGGAGGACCATCAATGCCCATCACCGCCACCCCGCATGCGGGTACATCTTTGCTCTCGCCGACCGACCACACCCTCGTTCTGATCGATTTTCAATCGCAGATGGCGTTCGCCACCAAATCGATCGCGCCCGAGCTCCTGCGCAACAACGCGGCGCTGGTGAGCCAGGCCGCGAAGTCGTTCGGCGTGCCGACCATCCTGACGACGGTGGCGAAGAAGTCCTTTTCGGGCCCTATGTTCGACGAAATCACCGACGCTTTTTCGGTCAGGCGATGCTCGACCGCACGACGATGAACACCTGGGAAGATGCGGCCGTGATCGCGGAGGTCAACCGCATCGGTAACGAGCGGATCGTGTTCGCCGGGCTCTGGACCAGCGTCTGCATCGTCGGGCCGGTCGTCTCGGCGATCGAGCAGGGCTTCGACTGCTACGTCATCGCCGACGGCTGCGGCGACATCTCTGCCGACGCGCACAACCTGGCGGTGGAACGCATGATCGGGCTCGGCGCCAAGCCGCTGACCTCGCTCCAATACCTGCTCGAGCTCCAGCGCGATTGGGCGCGGACCTGAGGATCGCGACGTGGGAAAGCACGAGAATGCACGACATGACGGGCGACCCCGGATGCTGGGGCCTTCCGACTCACTCCGGCAATCGAGATCGCTAGGACGGGGCTTGGGCCCACACGCCGATTCGGCTTGGTCAGGGTTCCAGCCACGCGAGGCTCGGGGTCGCGAAGCCCGGATCCCGCTCGTTGGTCATCTTTTCGGATCTCAATGAAGAGGGGGTCGTGGCTCCCTCGGGTAGTGGCCATAACTGCAACAGCAGCCAGAACAGCCGGGGCGGCATGTTCCTCGTAGCGAGAACAAGCCGCTTCACCATGATTGTGGAAGCTCCCCGGCGGTCCCTGACGCGGCCACGTCCGACGCGCGAGCCCGCCTGCACACGCCCGGGGGCGCTGAGCTCGAACGCGGGGACCGTTGCCGCGTTGATAATCGCGCTGCTCCTCGATCAGGGCCTGAAGGAACCATGCAATCTCCTGAAGCGCCAGCCGCCGCGAGCGTGGCGTCTCACGGAAGCGCAGGTCCCCGAGCTGACGGGAGGGATCGACCTGCAGGCCGACCTCCAGCCCACGCAGCGATGCGCTCCAGCCGAAGAAGACCTTGAGTTCGGCGGCGAGGCGGTTCGCCCGCACCCGCGCCTTCTTACCCTTGCCCTCAACTAGCTTGATGAGGTCGGCTTCGGTGACGTCGTAGATGATCTTTCGACCGAGCTTCGGGGCGATGTCGCGCCGATAGATGTCCTGCTTGTCCGCGACCGTCCGCGGCTTGTTGAGACGCTTGGCCCACGAGGAGCGGCCTTCGCGGACCGCCTCCATGTAGAGCCCATGCGCACGATCAACGGTCATTGTCGCAAGGCGAAGCTCCTGCCGAGCGGACTCTCGAGGGTCGATGCCGGCGTCGATCTGCAGGTTGAGACCATTCGCCCATTCGCGCGCACCCGCGATCGAGTAAGCTTGATAGAGGCCCAGGCTGAGTTTCACGACCTCTCCGCGGCCAATGATCCGGCGTCGGTAGAGCCACCTCTTCTTGCCGCTCGGAAGCACCTCGATAGAGAGGGCACCGGTTTTTGGATCGTCGAGCTTGCCACGCCTCAGATCGTCGATAAGTGCTGGAGTTAGCTCCTTTTTCTTCGATTTCCCGACGTTCCGACGAGCCGGACTCGCCGAAAGATCAGTACACAAATCGGGACACAAAATTCGATTACCCGACGCGCCCCCGGCCGAACCGGGTCGAACTCCGACCTAGTCGATTATGTTGTCGTCCGAGGTGCTTATGCGTGCGAGATTGTCTGCCATACCGACTCCACCCGCTCCTTCGGCAGAACAAAAATCGGGACACAAATCGGTACACAATAGGCGTCGAATCCGGGCCAATTCAGGCTAGCCGGGTCTAACTGGCCTGTCAGCCGATCTGCGTGCAAGTCATTGTTCTAGGACCGCATCATGAGGATTCGGTTGGCTGGGGCGGCAGGATTCGAACCTGCGAATGCCGGTACCAAAAACCGGTGCCTTACCACTTGGCGACGCCCCAGCAGCCGGGCGGCTTATAGCGGCCGCGGCGCCCGGCGGAAGGCCCTACGACCTGATCGTTTGAGGCGGAAGCGCTTCGCGCTTCCGCCGAAAGCGTCAATCAGGCTCACCTCAAATGGTGAGGCCTCGATCCAGGCTCAGGCTGATTCAGCCTGAGACGATCAGGTCTAGTCGTTGCCCACGCGGCGGTTCACCAGATCGAGATAGTCCTTGCGCATCTGCCGGGTCACGTCACCCACCTCGAAATGCCAAGGGCCGACGGTATTGACCGGCGTCACCTCCGCGGCCGAGCCGGTCAGGAAGCATTGCTCGAAGCTCTCCAGCTCCTCCGGCCAGATCGCACGCTCGACCACCTCGATGCCGCGGCGGCGGGCCAGATCCATCACCGTCTGGCGGGTGATGCCGTTCAGGAAGCAGTCCGGCGTCGGCGTATGCAGCGCGCCGTCCTTGACGAAGAACACATTGGCGCCGGTCCCTTCCGCCACCTGGCCGCGCCAGTCGAACATCAAGGCGTCGTCATAGCCCTTCTTCTCGGCCTCGAGCCGGGCGAGGGTGCAGATCATGTAGAGGCCGGCCGCCTTGGATTCGGTCGGCGCGGTGTAGGGCGCGGGCCGCCGCCACGGCGAGATGTCGAGGCGCAGGCCCTTCAGGATCGCCTCCTCGCCGAAATAGGCGCCCCACGGCCAGCAGGCGATGGCGAGGTGGGCGGGCACGTCGATCGCCGTCACCCCCATCTGCTCGGAGCCGCGCCAGGCGAGGGGGCGCATGTAGCCCTCCTCCAACGCGTTGGCGGCGACCACCTCGCGGCAGGCGGCGTCGATCTCTTCCGCCGCCCAGGGCAGCTCCATGCCGAGCAAAGCGGCCGACCGCTTCAGCCGCCGGCTATGGTCGGAGAGGCGGAACACCTCGCCGCCGTAGATGCGCTGGCCCTCGAAAACCGATGAGGCGTAATGGAGCGCGTGGGTGAGGACGTGGATGTTCGCCTCGCGCCACGGCACCAGCTTGCCGTCGAACCAGATGAACCCGTCCCGGTCGTCGAAATCCACCCGCTGGCTCACGTCGCGCCTCTCCTTGTCGCGCGGCGGATAGGGCCCGCCCGCCGGACCGTCAACGTCGGCCACATCGACAGAAGCGCGGACGATAGTCGGGATTCCGGCGACGGGATCGTCCGCCCAGGCTCCAAGAATGGAGGTCCGCAGCGGTGCGGTACCGTCATAAACGAACCGCGTCGTAAGTGATGGTTACCACGGTCGTGCCGTCCGCCTGGCGCAGCGCGCTCATCCGGTCGAGCCCGTCATAGACGCTCTGCAGCACGTAGCCGGCGCTGGTCGATGTTTGGGTCACGTTGCCGTTCGGATCGTAGACGTAGGAGATGGTCCGCGGCACGTCCGCCAGCGTCGTCGTCGCCGAGAGCAGCCGCCCCGCATTGTCGTAGCTGTTCGAGATCCCGCCGCCGGCCGCGAACACAGCCGACAGCTGGAGGTTGCGATTGTCGTAGCCGTAGGTCACGGTGTACCCGGCAGCCCCCGTCGCCGACGCCGGCACCGCATTCTGCGTCACCCGGTTCAGTATCATAGGCGTAGGTCAGCACCGACCCGTCGCGCTTCCTCAGGCTCGTGCGGTTGCCGAGCACGTCGTAGCCATATTCCTCGTAGTCGCTCGGGTTGGCGACGTTCGGCGTCGTCGGCGATGGGAAGGTCCACCGCGCCTGGCGATCGAACCCGTCCCAGGTCATCTCCGCTCGATTGCCGTTGGTGTCGGTCACCGCCTTCTGCTTGCCGTTCGAAGTGTACTCGTAGGTGGCGTAATTCTGCTGGAGCGTCGCCGGGAAACCGTTGGCGGTGAAGCCGCAGTTAGCCACCACTGAAGCTCGTCGCTGGTCGAGCGACTCACCTAGGCAGCGCCATCGCTACACCCCACCGGAACTGAGTGCCAGGAACGGCAGAATGCAAATAATCGCTGCAATAGCCAAGAACATCGATAGCGACTTTGGCAATTTTTTGCGATAGATCACCAAAGCAGCAGACATCGATAGCATCGCTAACGGAAATAGGACGTTAAGTTCTAGCTGCGCAAGATTTGGATAGCCATGAACATGTTGCTGAATAATACTTAGGTATCCTGATAAACCGAGCAGAAGGGCTATTACCCATATCGCAATATTCAGTATTAGCAAAGATTTCATCTGAACTACCTAGTGATAGAACGGTGAGTACGGCTGCACCGGAGGGTGGAGGCTATTGTAGACCTGTATTCCCTCAAGTCTGAACAGCAACGCTCCAAAGATTTGATTCTCGATCGGGCTTTGGCCGTGGTCACCGTGACCGACGACGTAAGCGCCGATAACGTTTCCGCGCGTCTCGACGTGGATCGTCACGGTGCCATAGTGGAACTGATGGCCCGGCAGCGTTTCATTCAGGATTGTACGACTATGTTCGTTTACGGTCTGCCGGATAGGATTGCCGCCGGTTAGCGTCCGATCGTGTTCACCCGCTTCCGCATAAGGAGCACCGGGTGCGGAATTTTTTCGCCATGCTTCAAATACGGCTCTCTCACTGCAGCCCGCAGCGCCTTTGTCGCACGCGCCAAGGAAGAACCGATAATCATGCTTTCCACTCGGGTTGATAGGATAGTTCGCGTTGAAGTCGCCGTTGCGGCGGAGCCCGGGGTGCGTTCCCGAAGAGGATGATTCGGCCTCAGAGTTTCGGTACGTGCGGCAGCCAGCGGCCGACTGATCCTTAAATGCCGTACCACACCCATCCTCCAGCCCGCTAGGATCGCTCCTATTAACGGGGTCATCACTCGCATACTCGTAGATATTGATGTCGGCGTGATATCCAACCGGATCCGTCTGCAGGAACCGTCCGAGCATCGGTGAGTAGATGCGGGCCTTGTAATACCACATGCCGAGCTCCGGCAGCCATACCTGCCCGGTATAGCCGAACCGGCCGATGTTCGCGGCGCCGGGGACGCCCCATGGATCGTAGGTGTTGATCGCGACCTTGTTGCCGGCGTCGTCGGCGATGGCGGTGATCGAGCCCTGGTGGTCCGCGTGGAGGTGGCGACGACCGGCGGCCGAGTACCAGCTCAGCGGTTCGTCGACGCCGGGGCCGTGGACGTAGGCGCCGGTGGGTGTGCCGCTTGCGTTATATTCCTGGACCAGCCGGTCGCCGTCGTAGAGGAACCGCGACAGGCTCGACGGCCCCGACACCTGCCACAGCCGCCCGTTCGGGTCGTACGACAGCGCCACCCCGCCCGACCGCGACACCAGCCGGTTTTCGGCGTCGTAGGTGTAGGTGCTGGTCCCGTCCGAGGTGAGGTTGCCGTTCGCGTCGTACGTGTAGGTGTTGCCGGCGACGGCGGTATATTGGTTGAGGCCGTTCACCCCGTAAGCGAGGGCGCGGTTCGTGGCGCCTGTATAGGCGTAGGCGTCGTTCGTCCGCGCCTCGCTTATCATCTGCGAGGCCGGGTTGTAGCCCAGCGTCACGCTGTGGTTGCCGGTCGTGTCGGTGAGGCCCTGCGTCTGCGTCTGCAGCCGTCCCACCGCATCGTAACCATAAGAGGTCCAGGACGTCGTCGAGGACCCCGGGCCCATGTAGACCCCGGCGCGCCGCCCCGCGGCGTCGTAGCCGATCTGGAACACGCCCTGATACGCCGTCATCTCGTTCGCGGCGCTGTAGGTGAACGACGCAAGATAGCCCGCATCGCCCGAGAGGACGAGCGTGTTCCCGGCCGCGTCATATTGATGCGACATCGCCCGCGCCGTGCCGTCCATGTTGCTCGTCGATGAGGTGACCCGGCCGAACCCGTCGTAGCCGGTCGTGATGCCGGGACCCGACGCCGAACCGAACCGGGCGTACGTTTGAAGACCATTGGCGTCGTAGCCGGAATAGATGCTGTAGCCTGGCGCTCCAGTCGTGGAAGCCGGCACAGTCTTCAGCGTAAGGCGGTTCATACCGTCATACTGATACGTCAGGGTGACGCCGTCCCGCTTCCTAAAGCTCGTGCGATTGCCGAGCACGTCGTAGCCATATTGCTCATAATCACCCTGGTTGGCGACATTCGCGGTCGTCGGCGACGGGAAGATCCATCGCGCCTGCCGGTCGAACCCGTCATACGTCATCTCCGCCCGGTTGCTGTTGGCGTCGGTCACCGCCTTCTGCTTGCCGTTTAGGGTGTGTTCGTACGTGGCGTAATTCTGTTGGAGGCTGGTCAAATACGCCCTCTGCACCTGCGTCAGCTGTCCCGCAGCGTCGTATGCATTGTGGGTGATCCGGTCGGGACCGTAGCTCCCCTGCGCGCCGGGCGTGCAGCCGTCGGTGACCGCCCCGAACGCCGCCGCGTTCATCCGTTGCGCCTGACAGAGCAGCTGGCCGCGGTTGTCGAATGTCCGCTCCGTAACCCCGTAGGTCGTGCCGCCGGACGACAGCGCTTCGCGGGACGGATTGCGGTGCGCGTCGTAGCTCGTATCGGTATGGACCGGCACCGGCTGTGCCGCCAGCGCGAGGTCGCCGGACGCGGCGACCGCTCCGGCGTCGGTGGCGATCACCTTGTCGTCCGAATCGCGATAATAAAAGCGTTTCGCCGGACGCAGACCGTTCGCGCCTTTGGGGCCAATCTCCCAGGTCTTACGCCCGACCACATCGTAGCGGACATAGGCGGCGTCGTCGGTGCCGGCGAGCGGCCCGTCCTTCGACAGCAGGCGGCCGGCATTGTCGTAGGCGTAGGTGGTGGTGAGCGTCACGCCCGCCGCCGCGTCAATACGGCTCTCGGTCAGCGGGAGCAGTGTCCCGCCCCAATAAGAGTATTCGGTTCGGATCTCGCTTGCCGTACCGCAGGTGGTGCCGAGCCCGCACACCCGCACGACGCTCGGACGGCTGAGGCCTGTCGAGCTCTCGTAGGTGATATAAGTCTTGCGCCGGACGCCGTTGGCATCCGCCGGGTCCGTCTTCTCGGTGACCTGCCCGGCATTGTTGTAGACATAGTCGGTCTGCCGGCCCGCCACGTCCGTCGTATAGACAGGGCGGTAGCAAAGCACCGGATAGCCGGTAGTAGCGCAGTTGACCGTGTCCACATGGGCCGTCTCGGTGACGGCCGTGAGGCCGGAGCCGGCCTTGGGCGTGACCGTCTTCGATGCGATATTGCTCTTGTCGTCATAGCCGATGGAGACTGAATTCCCTTCCGGGGCGGTCTGCTGCACCGGCCGCATCGCCTCGTCGAACTGGTAGGCGGAGGACCTCGAGAGGGAGTCGGCGACGCTGCTCAGGACATTGTGCTGGTACCCTGGACTGTCGGCATACTGACCCATCGTATAGGCTTGGTTGTAGCCGTTGGGTCCGGTGACGGTGACCTTGTCGAAGATCCAGTTCGCTGCGTTCGCATCGAGGCGAAGGTTCGTATAGGCGTAGTTCCACGCCACCCCGTCCTTGACGATCGAGGAGACGACCTGCGCGGTCGGGTGGCGGGTCACCGTCAGCGCCGGGGTCGCTTCGCCCGGATAGCCCGCGCTTCCCTCGATCACCTCGGTGGCGGCGCCCAGTCCGTTCGCGCAGTTTGTGCAGGTGAACACGCGCCCGGCAAGGTCAGTGATGGTCGTGCCGCTGTAAGTGAGCCGCCCGACCGGCGTCGACGGAGCGCCGGCATTGTAGAGCGTCACCTGCGCCGGCACGTCCCAGGCCATGTCGTTGAAATCGCTGCTCTGGTAGGTGATCGTCAGATAATAGCCGAGGCTGCTGTCGACCCGGTTCGGCCGGTAGAAGGTCGGCTGCCCGATCGCCGTCGTCACCGTATAGCTGTCGTAGGTGAAGCTGATCGTCTCGCCGTTGGGATAGACGATGTTGGACGCATAATAGTAGGTGCTGCGCGTGCTCCCCGAGAGTGTGTTCACGCCCTTGATGTCGAAATGATAGAGCGCGCCCGTGCCCGCCTGGCGATAGCGCGAGCTGCCGGCGCCGAAGGCGTCCAGAATCGACCCCGTGCCGGTCGCCGGCGTGCAGTCGAAGTCCACGCAGCGAAAGCCTTCCGAGCTGCCGCCGCCGGTGTGCACGGAATAATTGCCGCTGCTGTAATCGGCGCCGCCCGAGCCGCTGATCTTGCCGCTCACCGCCGGCGAGACGTCCTGTATGCGCGAGAAGCTGAGGTGCGACGCGCCGGGCGCGGAAAGCGATGGCAGCGGCATGACGACTTTGCCGTCGACGAGGTTGACGCCATTCGGATCCTGCTGGACGCGGAGCGGCGTGGCCACAGTCGGCAGGTCCGTGGTCTGCTGCGCATGAGCCGCACAGGCGGCGCCGAGGGTCGCCAGGGCGGCAAAAGCGGCGCGGGCGAAGGTGCGCATCGTGGCGGTCCTCAGGAACATTGGTTCACCGTTGTCACGGTGACGCTGACCGTGCCCGTGGAGGTCGCGCCGAGGCTGTCGGAGACCGTGTAGTTGAACGTCTTCAGGCCCGAGGGCCCAAGGCTGTCGATCTCGATCGTGCTCGCGCTGAGGATGGTGAGGGTGAGGCCGACGCCGCCGGAGACGCCGGTGACGGTCAGCGGGTAATTGCCCTCGGGGTCGGTGTCGTTGGCCGTCACGTTCACGGTCGTCGTGCCGCATTTCGGGATCGAAGGCGCCGTGTCCGCATTCGCCACCGGCGGCTGGTTGCCCGGAGGCGGCGGTGGCGGCGGTGAAGGAGGCGGCGGGGACGGCGGCGGTGAGGGCGGCGGGGGCGGAGGCGGCGTACAGCTGCCGCCCGTGCCGGTGGCGGCGCCCGCGACCGTGTAGCAGGACCGGTTGCCCGCCGGATCGTAGGCGATGCCGGTCGTCAGCCCGTTATTGACGGTGCCGCTGCTCGAGGTCGCGACGAGGCGGCCCAGCGCGTCGTAGCTGTAGGTTGCGTCAGTCCGTCGCGCTGCGACTGCTTCAACAACCTGTCGTGATTTCATAGCTGTACGTGCTTAATCCGCACCGTGTTACTGCGAATTCTGTGTAATAGATAGCTGCTTCCCGAAAGCGTGACACATGCACTTTCAATCAAATGGTATGGAGTATCAGGAATGTCCCCAACGAGAGTGAACCGAGTAGAGGTATCTTTAACTAATTCACTTCTAATTCCGTCGAAACTCGCCATTCTTATATTTTTCAGAAAAGGCTCGCTGTTCGTAATATACTTGTGCGACTCACAGTTTATTATATCGGCTCTCATATAGACCTCGCCGTTAACTATCGTCCGTAAAGAATCTCTTGAGATGTCTAGGGAGACCCGATAATTCGCATGTACTTCCGGACTCAAGTGTTCGGCAGGCCCAAGAGGCCGCATCTCAGCGTCAGCGACGGACACGACAGAGGTACAACTTGCCAGGCTTAGCACGGCCACCGCGGCCGCAAGCCCCTTGACCCTCTGCTCGGCACAGAAGCGAACTCTTAGTCCCATATGTCGAACCCTCCCCCGGAAGAACACTTTGTTGAAATTCCGCAATGAAAAGGAATTAGAGGCTTGTGCGCCCTTTTCCGTTCCTCGTGTCTCAGCTTCGACCTAGTAATGTACCACGAAGCATGGGCATCGGCCATCATCTTTTCGAAATCTCCATGATGAGCTGATGAGGTAACTCCGACGTCCTCTTGGGTGGTGGAAACGCCAACGATCTTCCTGCCAGTCCAGGCTATCTTATCGTCGGTCTCGGAACTAGACGGAATGGCGAGCACGTTGACCCATGTAGTAACGTTAGATCGATTAAAATGGCCCGCAGCTCGGACCGGATCGACAGTTATCAACAAATCAATCGACATACCCCGCGCCTGACTATTCTCGGCGGCGATGATGGCGGCCGATCCGCCAAGGCTATGACCTATGATATTTATTGGCTCACCTCGGCGGTATGCGGCTGTGATGTCGGCCATGATACCTGCCGGGTCTGTCCAGCTCCTATATGAACCGTGCACGCGATCCGCATAACGCTTAACTGTCCACGTAAACCAATCGTCGGCGGCCCCGCCGATGTACAGGTCGAGCAAGCCCGTGGGATCGCGTCCATCCACGGGATCGTTCCCGACATAGGCATACAGGTTCACCTGATCCTTATATCCGATCGGGTCGGTCTGCAGGAACCTCCCCAGCATGGGCGAGTAGATGCGGGCCTTGTAGTAATACATGCCGAGCTCGGGGAGCCATGCCTGCCCGGTGTAGCCGAACCGGCCCTGGTTGGTCGCATTGGGGATGCCCCACGCGTCGTAGGCGTTGATCGCGAGCGCATTGCCGCTTTGATCAGCGATCGCGGTGATCGAGCCCTGATGGTCGGAATGCAGGAAATAGCGGTGGAGACGCCGCCGCCCACTTCCTCAGTCCAGACCAGCGGCGTGTCCTCTCCGCGCGCATGCACATATGCGCGCAGCCTGATTCCCGAGGCGTTTTCCTCGATCAGGATCTTGTCGCCGTCGTAAAGGAAGCGGGTGGTGCCCGCACTGCCGCCCGATACCTGCCAGAGGCGCCCATCGGGTCGTAGGCCAGAGCGGCATTGTTGACCCCGCTCGCCGACACCAGCCGGTTCTCGCCGTCAAAAGACATCTGTAGGCGCTCCCCTAATGATCTCTATTTCGGAATCACGTCCGAGCGGGGGAAAGCATAAGAAAAATACAGAAATGCCCCTATAGTGCGCGCTATGCCACTAGCAAAGATAGTCCCCAGAATATACGGGGTATATCTATAGAATTCAAAAGCGCATCTTTGCTGAGGTTCTAAGCACTGCAATCTACCTTCATTAAGATAGATATAAAATATGAGAGATAGTACAAAGACTAGCTCGGCGACAAACCATATTATCGATAAGGCACGTCTCCCGATCCTCATTGACGAGGTCCTTTTTTAGGTTTCTCCGGCTCCACGGGCTTAACAGGATGATCCTCGTTTTGCTTTTCTACCGCAGCTCCAAGAATTGCGGGGATCGATACTCCTATTGCGTTGGTATGGTCAAGGTCTTCGCCTGTACCTAACCTCCACGCTGTTGCAGCAAAATCCGTACAATTATTTGAGTAGTCGCTATATGTCTGGTCCGACAGAAGATAGTGCGCCAGTCGCTTCATTCGTGATGGATCTACTTCCATAGATCTGGATACGGATTCCCAGTGCTGCTTATCAAATTCTAGATTTGTCCGGATGTCGTGCCCAGGGCCATTTTGTCCGCCATAATAGTCTGGCCACAGACCCCTCGTTTGCGTCTCACCTTTCGCATTGGTTATTGTGATCCACGCGTGGCCAGTATTTAGCGCCGCACTAGACCCAGTCCCCCCCTCAGCCACGTGTATCGCTATTATCCAACGTATTTGTTCCCGCTCCGCCAAACCGGTGGAGTCTGTTTTATTAAGTGGATCATTGCCCACATACGCATACAGATTCGCTTGGTCCTTATACCCGATCGGGTCCGTCTGCAGGAACCGGCCGAGCGTCGGCGAGTAGATGCGGGCCTTGTAATACCACATCCCTAGCTCGGGGAGCCACACCTGGCCGGTGTAGCCGAACCGGCCCTGGTTGGTCGCATTGGGAATGCCCCAGGCGTCGTAGCCGTTGATCGCGAGCGGGTTGCCGGCGACGTCGGAGACCGCGACGATCGAGCCTTGGTGGTCGGCGTGGAAGAAGCGCTTGGCCCCGGTCGCCATCTCGTACCAAACCAGCGGCTCGTCGGCACCGGGGCCATGCATGTAGGCGCGCAGCAGCGTTCCGGCGCCGTCATATTCCTGCGACAGCCGGTCGCCGTCATAGACGAACCGAGTTATGCCCGAAGGGCCAGACACCTGCCAAAGCCGCCCGTTCGGATCGTAGGCGAGCGTCACCCCGCCCGAGCGCGAGACCAGCCGGTTCTCGGCGTCGTAGACGTAGCTGTTGGTGCCGTCCGAGGTGAGGTTGCCGTTTGCGTCATACGCGAACGAGGCGGTGCCGGCGACGGTGTACTGGTTGAGCCCGTTGACCCCGTAGCCGCGGGCGACGTTGTACGCGCTGTTCGAGGCATAGGCGTCGTTCGCGCTCGTGCGCGTCACGATCTGCCCGGCCGGGTTGTAGGCGAAGCCGTAGCTCTGGTCGCCGCTCGTCCCGGCAAGATCCTGGCTCAGCCCCTGCAGCCGCCCCACCGCATCGTAGCTGTAGCCCGCCGTCGCCACCGTCGCCCCGGAAATGCTCGCCACGCTCTGCCGCCGTCCCGCCGCGTCGTAGGCGATCGTCGCCGTGACGCTGCCCGTCGCGATCACGCTCGTCATCCGGTCGAGCGCGTCGTACGCGTGGCCAATATACCCGGTCGCCGCCGTGCCGATCTGGGTCACGTTCCCGTTCGCATCATATTGATAGGGCAGCGGCCGTGCCGTGCCGTCCATGTTGGTGCTCGTCGAGGCCAGCTGACCGAACCCGTCATAGGCGTTGGTGATCCCCGCCCCCGAGGCCGAGCCAAACCGCGCGTAAAGCGGACGGCCGCCAAGATCATAGTCGTAGAAGACGCTGTATCCGGCCGCCCCGCTCGCCGACGCCGGCACGCTCTTCTGCGTGACCCGGTTCAGCGCGTCATAGAGGTAAGTGATCGTCACGCTGTCGCGCTTGCGCAGGCTCGTCCGGTTGCCGTTCGCGTCATACGCGTAGGCCTCGTAGTCGATAGAGGAACTTTGTCCCACCGTCGTCGCCGACGGGAAGCTCCACTGCGTGAGGAGGTTGAGCCCCGTCCCGCTGTAGGTGTACGATGTCAGGTTGCCGTTCGCGTCCGCCATCGTGGCGGGCTTGCCCGCGCCGCCCCTCGTCGTGTCCCAGGTATACGTCTCGTAATTCTGTTGAAGCGGCGTCCCAACGGCGCGCTCGATGAGCGTAACATCGCCAAGATAGTCGTAGGACGTCTTCGTGATGCGGTCGGCGCCGTTCGGGCCGGTGGTCTGCGGCACGCACGCGTCGGGCTGACCGCCCCATTGTGAAGGGTCCATCCGCACCGCCGTGCAAACGACCCGTCCATAGAGGTCGTAACTATATTGCGTCACAGCGGTGACCTGCCCGGCCGAGATCGTGCCGGCGTAGAGCTGCTCCCTCGTCTTTCGCCCATAGCTGTCATAGCTGTACGATGTCGTGCGATCTGGCGTGAAGGACGCCCAGCTCGCCGGCGCTATCGACTCGCCCTGCCAGCTTGCCAGCTGGCCCGCTTCCACCGTCGAAAGGTTGCCCGAGCCATCATAGCTGTTGCGCGTTGCAAGGAACGGCCCTTGCGTTCCGGAGGGCGACGCACTGATCGTCCCCGTCACCCGCCCGGCAATGTCGTAGCGTATCCCCGAGGTGTACGGCGCCGCCACGCTCTGCGCCAAAGCGGATGTCGACACAAACAGCAGTGGCACGCTCAAGAAGGTGCTCGGCTTGAGCAGCATCGCCAATCCCCTGATGTTGCTTATGGACATGACGTAAGTCCCGCACGCGGCGAGGTCGCGCTGATCCGATTGCCCCGCTTCTCATAAGCGTAACAGGTGCGACGCGACACGCTCCCCGCCGTCACCACCTCGCCGCGCAGCCAAAGATTATTGGGTCCGCTGTCGGGGCCATAATCGTAGGTGGTCAGGATCTCGTCGCCCGCTGTGGCACATCCGGCGCCGGCGGCAGCGCCGCTCTTGCAAATGCTCTGGCTGGCGAGCTTCCAGACGGGATCGGCAGACCGGGCCATCTGCCCGCTGCCGTTGAGAAACCAGGCGTAGCGCTGGACATAGGTAAAGCGAGCTTGCGCACGGATGCCATTTGCGCCGGCGGGCGATGTTACCGACAGCATCCCGCCATGCTGGGCGTCGTAGACATAGTCCGTCTGGTTGCCCTTGGCGTCCCTGGTCCAGTTGGGCTGGTTGCAGGTTTTGGTGTTCTGGCAGGTCGCGTCGTAGCCGGCCGTAACAAACCCGTCCGATAGAACGTTGCCCCGACTGTCGTAGGTGTAGTTGTAGGTGACGCCACCCTTGCTCCACGAATAGGCGGCACTGACCCTGTTCGCCAGGTCCTGAATGAACGACGCGCGAACACCCGGGGCTGAAAAGTCGATAAGATAGTTGGTGCTGGTCGTTTGGTTCGCAATCGTCAAATTGCCATCTGGCCGGGTCGCGATCAACGGGAGCATGGCAGGCGTCTGCCCTGCAGACAGAGAAGATCCCTCTACGGGGTAACCATAGCTCCAGGTCGAGCCATCTCTCGTAGCGGACAGCACCCGGTCTTCGACATAGGCGAGTGTTGCGTCAGGTGACTGATATGAAGACCAATAATAGAAGCAGGAGTGCGGGTCGCGGGGCCCATAAGCGTAAGGATTGTACTGAAATCGCCGCAAGCAATAATCGTAAGAGTAGAGATCGCTCGAACTGGACGGAGGCTTCACGGATCTCACCCTACCGAATTGATCGAGCGTGTAGCGTGTGGTACGTCCGCCGCTGTCCCCGACCGTCAAGACGGTGTCTGCTCCGGCTGATGATGACCCCCACGTGTAGCTCGAGCTCGGCCAGCTTTGGGAAGTCGCGCAAGCCGCAGCACTCGGGTCGCAATATTCGTAGCCGTTATTGACGCCCACCACACCCGTCAGATCCCAGTTCGCGCCATATTGGTACTTGAGCTGAAGGCCGTCGCTCCGGTTCACCGAAAGGATGGGATAACCCGTCTGATAGGGAATGGCCGCTGTAGGGCTCGCCGAATAGGTGGTGTTACCAAGATTGCGCATCGTGGTTGCATGCGTGACGCGCTCGACGAGCCCGTCAGCATGCACGATCTTGCTGATTACGGAAGGCGCGCCTGAGTGGTTCGGGTTGGTAAGGCTGACAGCGTCGCCGCCCTTGTCGATGTAAATCCAGTCTCTGCAATTGGATGTGGCGGCGGTCGCGCAATTAGGGTCGGTCGAGGACGGGTCCGAGATCACCATCCCTCCACCGGTTCCGATGGTGAATCCACCGGTGGAACCATTGATGTTGAACTGTTCCGAGGATGCTCCAGTACCAATCGTAAATATGGGGCACACAACTCCAGGGCATTGCCCTTGTACGGCAAAGACGGCTTGATAATTGTCCATGAGTCCGGTCGCCCGGTTGAAAGCGAGCGGACTAGCCGCATGGTCTGGTGGATTTAAACTGGTGACAGCATGAGCCATCCCGCCAAGAGATACGTCCCGGACGCTGAACTTGATTGATCCGCTGTACATATCGACGCCGTTTTCATCAGGCGCTCTGACCTCGACGCTCGTGGGCAATCCAGGGGGAGCGCTGGTTTGAGCGGCTGCGCCACTTCCCAACGGTAAAATGGCGAGCACAGCAACGCCCAGGCGGAATGCCGGGACGGTGCCGAGGGTGGCCAGGGCTGCAAGCGCGGCGCGGGCGAAGGTGCGCATGGTGGGGTTCCTCACGAACATTGGTTCACCGTCGTCACGGTGACGCTGACCGTGCCCGTGGATGTCGCGCCGAGGCTGTCGGAGACCGTGTAGTTGAACGTCTTCAGCCCCGAGGGGCCGAGACTGTCGATCTCGATGGTGCTGGCGCTGAGGATGGTGAGGGTGAGGCCGGTGCCGCCGGAGACGCCGGTGACGGTCAGCGGGTAATTGCCCTCCGGGTCGGTGTCGTTCGCGGTGACGTTGACGGTCGTCGTCCCGCATTTCGGGATCGAAGGCGCCGTGTCCGCATTGGCCACCGGCGGCTGGTTGCCCGGAGGCGGCGGCGGCGGCGGCGGCGGTGAAGGTGGTGGCGGCGGAGAGGGCGGCGGAGGAGAGGGCGGCGGAGGCGAAGGCGGCGGCGGGGGCGGCGTGCAGCTGCCGCCCGTGCCGGTGGCGGCGCCGGCGACCGTGTAGCAGGACCGGTTGCCCGCAGGATCGTAAGCGATGGTCGTGGCCAGCCCGTTGTTGACGGTGCCGCTGCTCGAGGTCGCAATGAGGCGGCCAAGCGCGTCATAGCTGTAGGTGATCGTCTCCCTCGCCAATGCTCCCGTCGCCAGGGCACAGGAAGACGTCGCCAGGAACAGCCTGGCGGCCACGGTTTTTCTACGCATCGACAACCCCTTTACCGAATGCAGACCTATGCTGCGCTTTTGGCCCCGGCAGAGTCAACGTGTTGCGCAAGATTATTTATTGTATTTTGTTTCAAACCATTGAAAGTCTTCGCAAGGCTTCCGTGGCCGCGTCTTCCGCGGCCTTGCGCACGACTCGGCTGGCCAGCGCCCTCGATCCGATTTAGTCCTGTCGGCCATGGCCGGGGTTCTGAAGGGGGTGCGGATCGTCGAGCTGGCGGGGCTGGCGCCGGCGCCGTTTGCCGCGATGATGCTGGCCGATCATGGCGCCGAGGTGATCCGCATCGAGCGCGCCGGCGCCGTGCCGCCGGTGCCGCCGAAATTCGACATCCTGCGCCGCGGGCGTGCGGAGATCCTGTCGCTCGATTTGAAGCGGCCCGAGGATGCGGCGCGGGTGCGGGCGCTGACCGCCGGGGCGGACGGGCTGATCGAGGGGTTCCGGCCGGGGGCGATGGAGCGGCTCGGGCTCGGCCCCGAAATCCTCTGCGCGGACAATCCGCGCTTGGTCTACGGCCGCCTCACCGGCTGGGGGCAGAGCGGGCCGCTGGCGCCGCGGGCGGGGCACGACATCGATTATATCGCGCTGGCCGGCGCGCTCTCCACCTACGGCCGCGCCGGCGCGCCGCCAGCGCCGCCGGTCAATGCCGTGGCGGATTTCGCCGGCGGAGGGCTGCTCATGGCGTTCGGCATGGTCGCCGCCTTGCTCTCGGCGCAGAAGACCGGGCTGGGGCGGGTGATCGACTGCGCGATGGTCGACGGCGCCGCCTTGCTCTCCGCTTTGACCTTCTCGCTCCACGCCGCCGGAATGTGGTCGGAGGAGCGCGGCGCCAACCTCCTCGACACCGGCCGCGCCTATTACGATTGCTACGAATGCGCCGACGGCAAGTGGCTCGCCGTGGGCGCGCTCGAGCCCCACTTTTTCGCCATCCTGAAGGAAAAGCTCCAACTTACGTGCCATCAGCACGATTCCAAGCTTCGCGAGGAGCTTTTTACGACCTTCAAGCGCCAGCCTCGCGACCATTGGACCCGACTTCTGGAGGGCTCGGACGCCTGCGTCGCCCCAATCCTCACCCTCTCCGAAGCGCCTACCCATCCCCACAATAGGATGCGCGGCACTTTCGCCAACATCGGCGGCCTGATCCAGCCCGCCCCCGCCCCCCGCTTCTCGGAACCGCCCTCCCGGCCGCCGCGCTAAACCCCTTGCGCTCCCCGGCGCGTCTGTCATGAAGCCGTCACACTCGGCCACCGCAGCAGGGAGGAGCCCGTCATTCGCCAGGTCGCCGCCCTCCCCTACCGCTCCAGCGGCAGCGCCGTCGATGCGCCGGTCAGCATCCTCCTGGTCACCTCCCGCGAGACCAAACGCTGGGTCATTCCCAAGGGCAACCTCCCCTCCGGCGATGCGCCGCACGCCGCCGCCGCGGTCGAGGCCGAGGAGGAAGCCGGCGTCCGCGGCGCCGTCTGTCCCACCCCGCTCGGCTCCTACCGCTACAGGAAACGGCGCTCGAGCGGCGCCTCGGTGATGCTCGATGTCGACGTCTTCCCCCTCGCCGTCAGCCAGGAATTGCCCTCCTGGAAGGAAGGGGCGGAGCGCGAGCGGCGCTGGTTCTCGCTCGCGCAAGCGGCCGACGCGGTGGAGGAGGCGGACCTTGCCGACCTCATCCGCTCGTTCGGCGCCGCGGAGTTCAACAGGGCGGCGCGGCGGGGCTCCATGCTCGGCGCGATCGCCCAGAAATCGAAAGTGGGTCCGATGTTCGCCTGGTTCCAAAGCCTGCTGCCGCGCACCGGCAATTTCTTCGAATTGTTCGAAGCCCATTCGACCAGCATCTGCGCCGCCGCCAACGCGCTGTCGCGCCTGCTGGAGGGCGGCCCGGCGATGCGCGACAACATCCGCGAGATCCACGAGCGCGAGAGCGACGCCGACAACGTCATCCGCGAAGTGCTGACGACGGTGCGCCGCACCTTCCTCACGCCGTTTGACCGCGGCGCAATAACCAGCCTGATAGCGGCAATGGACGATGCGATCGACGAGATGCAGGCGGCGGCCTCGGCGATCGACCTCTATGAGCTCACCGAGTTCGACCAGGAAATGAAGGACATGGCGGCAATCATCGTCGATGCCGCTCGCATCACCGCCGAGGCGTTGCCGCTGCTGCGGGACGTCGGCGTTAATGGCGGCCGTCTTCACGAACTCACCGAGCGGCTCGTGCGCATGGAGGGCCATGCCGACGAAATCCACGCCGCCGGCCTCAAGAAGGCCTTCTCGCGCTACGGCCAGACGGACACCTTGCGCTTCATCGTCGCCCGCGAAATCTACAAGCATCTCGAGCGGATCACCGACTCCTTCGAAGACGTCGCCAACGAGATCGACGACATCGTCATCGACCATAGCTGAGGACCTGCGATGCACGAGCTCGCGCTGCCGCTCCTCGTCGGGCTGATCGTCGTCGCCTTGGCGTTCGACTTCCTGAACGGCCTCCACGACGCTGCCAACTCCATTGCGACAGTGGTGGCCACCCGCCTGCTCGGCCCGGTCCAGGCGGTCGCCTTCGCCGCCTTCTTCAACTTCGCCGCCTACTTCCTCACCCTCGCCTACCCCCAGCTCCACGCCGTCGCCGACACGATCGGCAAGGGCCTCATCGACAAGGACCTGATCACCCCCGCCGTCGTGTTCGGCGCGCTGGTGGGCGCGATGTTCTGGAATGTGGTGACGTGGCTGAAGGGCATTCCTTCTTCGTCCAGCCATGCCCTCGTCGGCGGGCTTATGGGGTCAGGAATCGCCCATGCGGGTTTCACGGGCGTCAAATGGGCCGGCCTCAACAAGACGCTCATCGCCATCGTCCTGTCGCCGGTACTCGGCATGGTCCTCGCCATGGCGATCATGCTGGTGACGAGCTGGCTCGCCGTCCGCGCCTCCGCCCGCGGCGCCGAGCGCAGCTTCCGCGGCCTCCATCTCGTCTCCTCCGCCGCCTACTCGCTCGGCCACGGCCTCAACGACGCGCAGAAGACGATGGGGATCATCACCGTCCTCCTTTACTCGACGGGCTGGTTGCACGGGAAGTTCGCGGTGCCCCACTGGGTCGCAGTATGCTGCTACATCGCCATGGGCATGGGCACGATGATGGGCGGCTGGCGGATCATCGAGACGATGGGCTCACGGATCACCAAGCTCTCCCAGCACCAGGGCTTCAGCGCCTCGCTCGGAGGGTCCGTCATGCTGTTCGCGGCTTCGGCACTGGGCATCCCCGTCTCGACCACCCACACGATCACCGGCTGCATCATCGGCGCCGGCGTCGCCCGCCGCGCCTCGGCTGTGAACTGGGGTGTCGCCCAGAATGTCGTCGTCGCCTGGATCATCACCATCCCCGCCTCGGCCGCCGTCGGCGCCTTATTCTACGGGCTGACGCGGCTGTTCTGAGCCTCGGTGCAGGGGGAAGGAGGCGCTTGACGCGCACCATTTAACTCATTAGTTAAATAATCAACGATGAACAAGATCTTCGAAGCCCTCGCCTCCGCGCCCCGCCGCAAGATCCTCGCCTATCTGGCGGAGGTGGACCTCACCGCGGGCGAGATCGCCGCCCGGTTCGACATGTCGAAACCGGCTATCTCCAAGCACCTCCAGATCCTCGAAAATGCCGGGCTGGTGACGAGCGAGAAGCGCGGCCAGTTCGTCCATTACGCGCTGGTACGGGAGAATCTCGCCAACACGCTCAACGGCTTCGTTCAGCTCGTCTGCCCCGTCTCGACACCCCTGAAGCGCGAAAGCGCCGCCTTGCGGGAGCAGCGCCAGGCGGATGCAGCGGACGAGGACAAGAAATGATCGGCCTCGTGCCGGGATCGGAGCGGATCGTCGCCACGGCGGCGTCCGACCCGGTTCTCGGCACGATCCGCTGGTCGCCCCGCAAGTCGCTCTGGATCGGCGGGATAACGGCCGCCGCGCTCCTTCTCGGCCCCTTCACCTTCACCTGGGGCGCCTTCCTCCTGTTCCTCGTCAGCTGCGGCGTCACCCTCTGCGCCGGCCACTCGGTCGGCATGCACCGGCGGCTGATCCACAACAGCTTCGCCTGCCCGCTGTGGCTGGAATATGCGTGCGTCTATCTCGGCGTGCTGGTCGGGATGGCCGGCCCGATCGGCATGATCCGCATCCACGACATGCGCGACTGGGCCCAGCGCCAGCCCGATTGCCACCCCTTTTTCGGCCATCGCGCGACGCTGCTGCGGGACGGCTGGCACCAGCTCCATTGCGAACTCGTCCTGCTCGCGCCGCCCCGCTTCCGGCTGGAGCCGCGCCTCGAGCAAGACCGCGTCTACGCGTTCCTGGAGCGGACATGGATGGCGCAGCAACTGCCCTGGGCGCTGCTCTTCCTCGCGATCGGCGGGCTGCCGTGGCTGGTCTGGGGAATCTGCGCACGCGTCGCGGTGTGCGTCACCGGCCACTGGCTCGTCGGCCATTTCGCCCACCGTGAGGGCGGCCAGACCTGGATCGTCGAAGGCGCCTCGGTCCAGGGCCATGACGTTCGCATCGCCGGGCTGATCAGCATGGGCGAGAGCTGGCACAACAACCACCATGCCTTTCCGGGCTCCGCCCGCCTCGGCCTCGAGCCGGGGCAGGCCGACCTCGGCTGGCTGCTGCTCCGCCTCTTTGAGCGGCTCGGGCTCGCCTGGAATATCATCCTGCCCGAGCATTTGCCGCGACGGCCGGCGCTGCGGCGCGTCGCCGAGCACGGCGCCGGCTGCCCGGTCGCGGCGCGCCTGTTCTCCTGGAGCGGCCTGTGATCCTTCGCGCTTTCCGCGGCCGAACCTCCCTTTGGGCCTACCCGCTGATGGCGGTCCCTTTGCTCCTCGTCCAATATACGGCGGTCGCGCTGCTTTATTGGAGATATGGCGCCGCCCTCGAGCCCGATGCCGAATTCTGGCTGCTGCCGTTGCACCGCATCGGCCAACTCTCAGCGCCCACCGCCACGGACGTCGCCCTGTTGTTCGGCGCCATCGTCCTATCCTATGCGGCGCTTGGCGCCCTCTCCTTCCGCCGCGCCGCGCGCTCCGACCTCGGCTTCAGCCTCGCCGTCGCGTCGATCCTGCCCTGCCTCCAGCTCGTCGCTGTACCGGTCCTCGCCTGCCTTCCCGTCCGCCGGGGGGATGGGGAGGCGCAGCCGGAGGAGGTGCCCGAATCCAATCAACGTGGCGTCGACGCGGCGCATGTCCTTCAGGGCCTGTTCGCGGGCATGTTCTTGATCGTCGCCGCCGTGCTGATCTCCGCCGTCACCTTCGGCGCGTACGGTTGGGGGCTGTTCGTAATGACCCCGTTCATGGTTGGCGTCGCCACCGCCTATCTCGCCAACCGCCGCAACCCGCTCGACCTCCATCAGACGAACCTGCTGGTCTCAAGCGCACTGGGATTGGGAGGGCTGGCCCTGCTCCTGCTCGCGCTGGAGGGGGCGGTCTGCATCGTCCTCCTCGCGCCGCTCGCGCTCGGCCTGGCTTTGATCGGCGGCGTCATCGGCCGCGGCGTCGCGCTGCAGCGAAACAGCCGCGACAAGCCGTTGATGGCCGTCGCGCTGCTGCCGCTGGTCTTCGCCCTGGAAGCCGCAATGCCCCCCAGCGCCGCCATCGCCAGCCAGGAGAGCATCGACATCGCCGCGCCCGCACCGGCGGTGTGGCGGGCGATGACCAGCGGCGCCGACATAGCCGAGCCGCCGGGCCTGGTGGGACGCGCCGGCCTTGCCTATCCGTTGCGGGGGAAGCTGCTCGGAAGCGGCGTCGGCGCGGTGCGGATCGGCGTCTTCTCCACCGGACTGGCGCGCGAGAGGGTGACGGAATGGGTGCCGGGCCGGCGCCTCGCCTTTCGCGTGCTGTCGCAGCCGCCGGCGATGGAGGAGATGAGCCCCTATCGCCGCGTCCACGCCCCCCATGTTAGCGGCTATTTCGAGACCGGCGAGACCCGCTTCACGCTCACGCCCTTGCCAGGCGGCGGCACCCGCCTCACGGTCGCCGCGTCGCACGTGCTGCGCATCGATCCCATTCCCTATTGGGAGCCGCTGGCCCGCTGGGCGGCGAGCGCCAACAGCCGCAGGGTCCTCGCCGATCTCAAGCGCAAGGCCGAGCGCGGCGGCTGAGACCGCCCCTCCTCAACCGGCGAACAGCGCGCGATCGCGGCAGTGGAGGTCCTTGGGGTCGAAATATTTCTTCGACCAGCCGTCGTCGGTGGAGAGGAACCAGCCCGCCGCCACCGCGCCCGCGGCCTTGTCGGCGGGCGGCGGGACGTCGTCGCCGGCCTCGCCGGCCTTGCCGCTCTCCTTCGGCGCCTTCGGGCCCTTGGCCATGGCGTCCAGGAAATTGAAATGGTCGACCAGCGCCAGCCCCTCGATCGCAAAGGCGGTGGCGATGTCGCAGTCGCGGATGGCGATCAAGTTGTCGCCGTTGACCTGCTCGCCCAGCAAGGCGAGGTTCGAGGAACCGCACCACATTGCGGCATCCGGACGGTTGAAGCCGCAGATGACGAACTTGTGGTGGATCTGGTGGCCCATGCCGACGCTGCGCACCTGGTCGAAGGGCGGCGGCAGGACGACGCCGACCGGTTTGCCGGTGACCAGCACCCCGCTCGTCTCGCCGACGGGATAAAGGGAAATCTTCTTCGGATCGTCGGACACGCCGCAGCTAAAGATCGTCTGGTCCTCGTGCAGCTTGGAGAGCGCGTCGTAGACCGGATTGTCCTTACCGCCGTCCAATTCCATCACCGCGAACATCACGCTGGCATTCTCCGCGGTCCGCTCCGCCTCGACCCGGTCGGTCATGAGCGTCAGATAGTCGCGGGCGTGCGCCTCGTCGTGGGGCGAGAACGTGATGCGGATGTCGGGGAGCGCCGCGCCGCCGCCGCCGAAGCTGAAGACGGTGCTGGCGAGCGGGGAAGCGACGAACGCCGCCTCCTTGACGCCGCCCGCCCACGCCGCGTCGAACAAGGCGGCATATTGAGCGGCGATGCCGGCATCCTCGAACAGCAGGACGTGGTTCGAGTTCACGTACATGCCGGTGATCGAGAAATTGGTGGAGCCGGTGAGGACGCGGACGGCGGCGCCGCTTTGCTTCTCGCGCACGATCAGGATCTTGTCGTGGGCGAAGCGGCCGAACTTGCCGCGCTTCATCGCCCCCGCGCCGGCGGCGGCGACGAACCTCTTCTCGACCTCGTCCTCGGGCGGCGGGGCCTTCGGCTTGCCCTTGGCGGCTGCGGCGGCCGCCTGCTTGTCGCTCACATGGTGGAGATCGGCATTGTCGAGGATGATCCGCGCCCGCCCCTCGCCGCCCAGCTGGAGCAGGCATTTCACCACGTCGGGTTCGTTCAGATCGTAGGCGAACATGTCGAGGGTGAGGCTGGGGTCCGCTGCGACCGCGTCTAGAATCTCGAAGATGCGGGCGCGGGCGGTGAAGCCGGACCAAAGATATTGCTCGGCGTAAGTGAAGGCCTTCCCGTTCGGGCCGGGGGCGGTGCCGCAAGGCTGGTTGGTGTCGAAGACGAGGTCGGCGCCGTCGGGCTTGATCTTGGCGCCCTTGCCGAAATGGCGGACGAAGGCCTGGCTCTGGGTGAAGCCGCGAGTGAAGCCGAGCTTGACCGCGCCCTTCTCGAACGGCCCCACCGCCACCGTCACGCTTGCGGTCAGCGAGGCGTCGAGCGGCAGCATCTTGCCGGCGGCGTCGAAATAGCGCGGCGTTGCTTCGTAGAGATAATCGCCCCAGGCGGGGTCCAGCCCCTGGTGGGCGGAGCCGGGGACGTGGACCCAGCGGAACTTGTGGATCGGCGCATTGGCCGAGGAGAGCGGATTGGTGTCGCTGCCATCCTGCGAATGGTCTTGCGGATGCTCGAACTGCAGGTCGTTGAGGAGGTAGTAAGGCGCCTTGCCGGGCGGCGTGATGCGGAGCGTGAAGCCCGCCAGCCCCGAACGCGCAGGTCCGTCGGCGAGGTCGAAGGCGAGCAACGTCTTGGCATCGCCCCTGTGCGCGACGAGCTTCATCGCGCCCGTTGTCCCGGTTACCGGCATGATTTTGTCCCCCACGGTGCGGCGGGCCGTGCGACTCGCCGCTGCCGGGGACGTTACACCGGATCGGCCCCGTACCAAAACGGACGCCACAACGGTCGCGCCGCCTCGCGCGGCAATCAACCGGAAGAGAGTCTAAATCTACCAGGGCGTATCGCGGTTGCCAGGTCCCTGCGGGTGGTCGCCGTTCATCTGTTGCCGCGCGAGGCCGACCTTCTCCTGCTCCGCCTGGTCCTCCCATTGCTGGGCGGTATGGCATTCGCGCACCTCCTGGAGCCGCGAGCCGGTGACGTTCTTGCTGACGCAGATCATCTTGTTCGGGTTGTAATTCGGCTTGCCGTAGCCGGTCTGCACCTTCGAATGCGGTGAATTTATCGTGCTGACCGGGGCGAGCAGGGCAAGAAGGATCACGATCATCGAGACCTCCCACGTGGGCGGACCATTGTCCCACTCTTCGGCCCGCGCGGCAAGGACTTAGGGTTCGGCCTTGTCCAGCCGCCGCGGGAGGCGGAGGTCACTCCGGCGTCCAGGCTGAAGGCTATGGTCGCGACCACGGTCGACGGTCTCGTCACCCATGCCGCGGTGGCCGACCCCGCGGCACGGACCATTGTCCTCCGGCGCGACCGGCCCGGGCTGGTCGAAGTCCATGATGGGCTGAACGATGTCGTCGTCGCCCAGGCCGGAGCGGCGGTCCTGATCGCAGGCGGCCGCGCGGAGGGGCTGCGGCACACCGAAGCCGGCGAATGGCGCGGCGGCACCATCGTCGGCGGCGAGCGGCGCAGGCTGGCGCCCGGCGACGTCGCGTGGATCCCGGCAGGAGTCCCGCACCAACTGATCGTCGAGCGGGGCGGGTCGTTCACCTATGTCGTGGTCAAGACCGTCAAGGCGCCCTGACGCGGCGGATCAGGCGCCCGCGTTACGCCTCCCGTCGATGAGGCTGTCGACGAGCGAGGGATCGGCCAGCGTCGACGTGTCGCCCAGGCTGCCGAAATCGTTCTCGGCGATCTTCCTCAGGATGCGGCGCATGATCTTGCCCGAGCGGGTCTTGGGTAGAGCGGGGGTGAAGTGGATGAGATCGGGGCTGGCGATCGGGCTGATCTCGGTTCGGACGTGCTGGCGCAATTCCTTCTCCAGCTCCGGCGAACCGTCCTCGCCCTCCATCAGGGTAACGTAGACGTAGATGCCCTGACCCTTGATGTCGTGCGGGTAGCCGACCACCGCCGCCTCGGCGACGAGCGGGTGGGAGACCAATGCGCTCTCGATTTCCGCCGTGCCGAGACGGTGGCCGGAGATGTTCAAGACATCGTCGACCCGGCCGGTGATCCAGTAATAACCGTCCTCGTCGCGGCGGCAGCCGTCACCGGTGAAATATTTGCCGCGGTAGGTGGCGAAATAGGTCTGCACGAAGCGATCATGGTCGCCGTAGACGGTGCGCATCTGGCCCGGCCAGGAGCGGGCGATGCAGAGGTTGCCCGAGGCCGCGCCTTCGAGGACGGCGCCGTCCGCGTCGACCAGCTGGGGCACCACGCCGAAAAACGGCCGGCCGGCCGAGCCGGGCTTCATTGCGTGGGCGCCGGGCAAAGTGGTGATCATGATGCCGCCGGTCTCGGTCTGCCACCAGGTGTCGACGATCGGGCAGCGGCCGTCGCCGACCACCTGCCAATACCAGCGCCACGCCTCCGGGTTGATCGGTTCGCCGACGCTGCCGAGGAGGCGAATGGAGGAGCGGTCGTGCTTCTTCACCGGCGCCTCGCCTTCGCGCATCAGCGCGCGGATGGCGGTGGGGGCGGTGTAGAAGATATTGACCTTGTGCCGCTCGACCACGTCCCAGAAGCGGCTGAAATCGGGATAGTTCGGCACGCCCTCGAACATCAGGCTGGTCGCGCCGTTGGCGAGCGGTCCGTAGACGACGTAGGAATGGCCGGTCACCCAGCCGACGTCGGCGGTGCACCAGAACACCTCGCCTTCCTTATAGTCGAAGACGTAGTGGAAGGTGGTTGCGGTCCACACCGCATAGCCGCCGGTGGTGTGGAGGACGCCCTTGGGCTTTCCGGTCGAGCCTGACGTGTAAAGGATGAAGAGCGGGTCCTCGGCGTTCATCGGCTCGCAGGGGCAATCGTCGGGCAGCGCCGCGCGCAAGGTGTCGAACATATGATCGCGGCCGTCGGTCCAGCCGGTCTCGTTGCCGAGGTGGCGGACGACGAGCACGGCGTCGACCTCGGCGCCCTTCGCGATGGCGGCGTCGACATTGGCCTTCAACGGCACCAATTTCCCGCCCCGCATGCCGCCGTCGGCCGTGACGATGATGCGGCTGGCGCAATCCTGGATGCGGCCGTGGAGGGCCTCGGGCGAGAAGCCGCCGAACACCACGGAGTGCACCGCGCCGATGCGGGCGCAGGCGAGCATCGCCACCGCGGCCTCGGGGATCATCGGCATGTAGAGGGTGACTCGGTCGCCCTTGCCGGCGCCGAGCGCCTTCAGGCAATTGGCCATCCGCACCACCTCGGCGTGCAGC